>NZ_JBSXMZ010000014.1:49093-217944 GCF_054073265.1 Kribbella sp. CWNU-51 | reverse complement strand
AGGAAGATCTGCCGATCCCAAACCTCCCAACCAGACCCCCAGAACTAAGTAGCGACACGCTACTAGCCAATACGACCCGGCTCCGCTTGGGCTGCTTCGCCTTGCCTCGACGTGCGGGTGTGTGTACCGACGAGCGGGTAGTAGTGCCGGCCGCAGCCACCAGTCAGGCGGGCGGAGGACCATCGGCCGCTCGACGCCAGCACCACTACCCGTTCGTCGGTACGCGTACCGCCTCGCAGAGCCAGCTACAGACGCCGTTATACGGTCGCCCAATGGACTACGCGCAACTCCCCTTCGGTGGTTACCGGTAGCCGCGTTTGAGGAGGTACTTGGCTCCGGCGTTGAAGCCTTCGGGCGTGAGTAGTTCGAAGGCGAAGGTGTCGGCCAGGCGGTCGGTGGTGTTGAAGGCAGCGCAGACGGCTAGTGCGTCCTCGATCTGCTGGGGTGTGGCGCCGGCGGTCAGTACTTCGCGCATGTCTTCGGCGTCGACCTTTCCCTCGCGGGTCAGCTTGCCCAGCATCCGCAACGTTGAGCGGAGTGGCTCCTCGACGGGAGGCGAGTCCGGGTCGGCCAGGACCGCCGCGACTCGCGGGCCGTCCTGGTAGGCCTGGGAGGCGGTTGCGGTGTGGGCGCTGATGCAGAACGCGGAGTCGTTCACCTTGGACACGTAGGCCGCCATCAGTTCGCGGTCGCCGACCGACCAGGCGGATGGTCCGCGCATCGCCTCGTGGGTGAACTCCTTGGCTCGGGCGCCGTAGAAGTCGGGCCGGTAGAAGACCAGCTTGGCGGCGTCCGGTACCGGGTGCCGGGAGAACAGCCGGATAACGGCGAAGAGCATCTTGGTGCCTGGCCCGTAACCGTGGTTGAGGATGCCGAGACGCATGATCAGGCCTCCCGTTGACCGGTCGCTTCGGCGAGGGCGGCCAGTCCGGCTTCGTACTGCCGGGCAGCCTGGCCGACCGCGGCACAGACCACGAGCTCGAAAAGCTGATCCTCGGTGCAGCCCGACGCCTTGGCCGCAGCCAGGTCCTCGTCGGTGACCTGCGCGGGCCTGTCGGCGACCTTGGCGATCAGGGCATCCAACGGCGAGGCCAGCCCGTCGTTCCTGAAGGCACGTGCTCGCTGGTCCGCAGATGCCCTGCCCTCTCCGCTCAGGACTCGATCCACCAGAGCCCGGTGCGCTGCTCGCTTCTTGTCGTCATCCGGCACGGCACTCTCCGCCTCCTCCGCAGCCAGGCTGTCTGCCCTCAGCTCTCTGACGATCGGCACGCGCTGAACGCGACATCCGGCCGAAAACCAGCCGCAGAAGATGTACCCGCAGTCAGATTTGCCGGCTGCGGCCGGCCCGATGGCGGGGCCAGGACAGGACCTGGTGGGTCAGCACAGGCTATTTCGGCTCTTCTCCTGGATGTGTGGGCGAGGTCGGCTGGGGGTGTGCAAGCTGGACAGGACGTGTCGGTCCAGGGTGCTCGTCCGACAAGGCATTCACGCCTGGCCCCGCCCGCCCCGGCAGAGGCCAGGGCCGAGACGTCCTGTCGAGCTGCCCACCCCCGGCCACCGTCCGCACTCCCGCACGCCACCGTCCACACGCCCGGGCTGCCAACCGTCCGCGCCCGACCAGCCGGCACCGGCGGGCAAGTGCGGTGACTGGCCGGGTTCGTCCTGCCGGTGGTGGGACCGTTACCGGTCCCCGGGATGGGACACCGCCTGGGCGCCTCGGACAGGCTGTGCCGTGTCCGATGTCCCCACTACCTGTCCGAGGTCACCGGACCCGGGTCGGCCCGCCGACCACGACATGGCAGGCCCGGCCACCACTCACACATGGAGCAGAAGAGCCGTTATTTCGTGTTCACGCCCCCAGGAGGTGTAGAAACCCCTGAGAGGTGGTCCGACGACCCTTACAGCTTTGACTCGGCCTCGATGAGGACGGCTCGGATGATCTGTTCCATTTCGTCGAAGTGGGGCTGGTCGCAGATCAGGGGTGGAGAGAGCTGGATGACGGGGTCGCCACGGTCGTCGGCACGGCAGTAGAGGCCGGCGTCGAAGAGGGCTTTGGAGAGGAAGCCGCGGAGCAGGCGTTCCGACTCGTCGTCGTCGAACGTCTCCTTGGTCGCCTTGTCCTTGACCAGTTCGATCCCGTAGAAGTACCCAGCACCGCGGACGTCGCCGACCAAGGGCAGGTCAAGCAGCTTCTCGAGTGTCGCCCGGAAATCCCCCTCCCGGCTCCGGACGTGCTCGTTGATGCCTTCGCGCTCGAAGATGTCCAGATTGGTCAGCGCGACCGCGGCGGATACAGGGTGGCCACCGAAGGTGTAGCCATGGGCGAACGTGGTGTCGCCGTGCAGGAACGGCTCGATCAGCCGGTCGGTCGCGATCATCGCACCGAGCGGTGAATAGCCGGAGGTGATGCCCTTCGCGCAGGTGATCATGTCCGGCTGGTAGCCGTACCGCTCGGCGCCGAACATGTGCCCGAGCCGGCCGAACGCGCAGATCACCTCGTCGCTGACGAGCAGTACGTCGTACTCGTCGCAGATCTCGCGGACCCGCTCGAAGTACCCGGGTGGTGGCGGGAAGCAACCGCCCGCGTTCTGCACCGGTTCGAGGAAGACGGCGGCGACGGTGTCGGCGCCCTCGTTCTCGATCGCGACCGCGATCTGGTCGGCGGCCCAACGGCCGAACGCGGCCGGGTCGTCGCCGTGGATCGGGGCGCGGTAGATGTTCGTGTTCGGGACCCGGAAGGTCGAAGGCACCAAAGGCTCGAACGGCGCCTTCAGCTCCGGCAGCCCGGTGATGGACAGTGCACCCTGAGAGGTGCCGTGGTAGGCGATCGTACGACTGATCACCTTGTGCTTACCGGGCTTGCCCGTCAGCTTGAAGTACTGCTTGGCCAGTTTCCAGGCGGTCTCGACGGCCTCGCCGCCGCCGCTGGTGAAGAAGACCCGGTTGAGGTCCCCCGGCGCATAGCCCGCGACCCGCTCGGCCAGCTCGATCGACTTGGGATGCGCGTACGACCAGAGCGGGAAGAACGCCAGCTCGGAGGCCTGCTTGGCCGCCGCCTCGGCGAGCTCGGTCCGCCCGTGGCCCAGTTGGCTGACGAACAGTCCGGCCAGACCGTCCAGGTAGCGCTTGCCGCGGGCGTCGTAGATGTAGGCGCCGTCACCGCGGACGATGACCGGCACCTCGCCGGTCTGGTAGCTCGACAAGCGGGTGAAGTGCATCCACAGGTGATCGCGAGCCGACTGCTGCAGGTGGGCGAAGTCGGCGTCGTCGAGCGTGTCGGACGACATGGTGGTTCCCTCGTCTCAGGCTGGCCGTTGCCCGCCCATCGTGCCTGGAAAAATGCGTTCGGGCAAGTGATTTCGTTCCCAGCGAGCCGATAGTGTGTCGATGTCGGCAGTTCAGATCGGCATCTGATGCGGAATCAGTCGATGGGGTCGCAATACCAAGCACAGCGGGAGGTCGGCGGGGTGGACACGCTGTTCGTCAACGGCTCGGTCTTCGACGGGCTGCGGTACCGGCCCGGCCTGGCCATCGCGGTCCGCTCCGGCCGGATTGCCGCGATCGGTCCCGACCTCGGCGAGCTGCGTGGTGCGCACACCACGGTGATCGACCTGGCCGGCGGCTTGTTGCTCCCCGGATTCGTTGACGCCCACATCCACCCAGTGCAGGGCGGTCTCCAACGCGCCCGCTGCGATCTCGCGCCCGTCTCCGGGCTGGCGGCGTACCAGGAGACGATCGCGCGGTACGCCGTACAGCACCCGGACGTCCCGTGGATCCTCGGCGGCGGCTGGCACCAGCCCGACTTCCCGAGCGCCGCGCCGGCCGCGGCCGACCTCGACCCAGTCACCGGCGAACGTCCGGCCTTCCTGGTGAACGCGGACCACCACGGCGCCTGGGCCAACTCCCGGGCGCTCGCGCTGGCCGGGATCGACGCGCGTACGCCGGACCCGCCCGACGGCCGGATCGAGCGCGGCCCGGACGGATCGCCGACCGGCACCCTGCACGAGGGTGCGATGGACCTGGTCGGCCGGCTGCTCCCGCCGACCACGCACGTCGAGCTGGTCGCGGCCCTGATGGACGCGCAGGCGTATCTGCACTCCCTCGGCATCACCGGCTGGCAGGACGCGATCCTCGGTGCCTACGCGAACATGGGTGACGCGACTCCGGCGTACGTCGAACTCGCCCGTGAAGGCCGCCTGACGGCACGGGTCGTCGGCGCGCTGTGGTGGCAGCGGGACCGTGGCGCCGACCAGATCCCGGACCTCGTCGTACGGCGAGACTCCCTGAACTACCCGCGGTTCCGGGCCGGCAGCGTGAAGATCATGCAGGACGGTGTGGCGGAGAACTTCACGGCCGGGATGCTCGAGCCGTACTTCGACGGCTGTGGTTGCCGGACCGCCAACGCCGGCCTGTCGTTCGTGGATCCGGCCGAGTTGCGGCAGCACGTCACGCGGCTCGACGCGGAAGGGTTCCAGGTTCACGTGCACGCGATCGGCGACCGGGCGGTCCGGGAGGCGCTCGATGCGTTCGAGACGGCGCTGACCGAGAACGGCGACGGCGACTTACGACACCACATCGCTCATCTGCAGGTGATTCATCCCGATGACGTCGGCCGGTTCGCGAAGCTGGGGGTGGCCGCGAACCTGCAGGCGCTGTGGGCGGTGTACGAACCGCAGATGGTCGACCTGACCATTCCGTTCCTCGGGCCGGAGCGGACGGCTCGGCAGTACCCGTTCGGTGCCCTGGCCCGGTCGGGTGCCCGGCTCGCCGCCGGATCGGACTGGCCGGTATCGAGCCCGTACCCGTTGGCCGCCGTACACGTCGCGGTGAATCGCAGGGACGACCGCGCGGCCGACGCATTCCTCCCCGAGCAGGCGCTGGACCTGGCTGCCGCGCTGGCGGCGTACACCTCGGGCAGCGCGTGGGTGAACCACGCCGACGAGACCGGCCGGATCGAGGCCGGGGCGCTGGCGGACCTGGCGATTCTCGACCGCGACCCGTTCGCCGGACCGCCGGACGAGATCGCGCAAGCCCGGGTGCGGGCCACCTACGTTGAGGGCGAGTGCGTCTTCGGCGAAGAATCGAGCAGATAGGACCGTCATGGACCAGACCCTCACCAACATCGTCGACGGCAAGCCGGTGGGCGCGCTGAGTGGCGCGACGTACGGCGTGATCGCGCCGGCGACCGGTGACGTCTACACGCGGGCGCCGTTGTCCGGACCGGAGGATGTCGACCAGGCGATGACCGCGGCCGCGCGGGCTTTCGAGACCTGGCGGGACACGACGCCGGCCGAGCGGCAGTTGGCGTTGCTGCGGATCGCGGACGCGATGGAGCGGCGGGCGGACGAGTTCATCGCGGTGGAGAGCCGGAACACGGGCAAGCCGCTGTCCATCACGGCCACCGACGAGGTGCCGCCGTGTGTGGATCAGCTGCGGTTCTTCGCCGGCGCGGCCCGGGTGCTGGAGGGCAGATCGGCGGGCGAGTACATGGCCGGTCACACGTCCTGGATCCGGCGGGAGCCGATCGGTGTCGTCGGTCAGGTGACGCCGTGGAACTACCCGCTGATGATGGCGATCTGGAAGATCGCGCCCGCCCTGGCCGCCGGGAACACGGTGGTGCTGAAACCGAGCGACACCACACCGGCGTCGACCGTGCTGCTCGCCGAGCTGTGCAACGAGTTCCTGCCGCCAGGGGTGCTCAACGTGGTCTGCGGCGACCGCGACACCGGGCGCGCGCTGGTCGACCACGAGATCCCGCAGTTGGTCGCGATCACCGGTTCGGTCCGGGCCGGGATGGAGGTCGCGTCGGCCGCGGCCCGGCAGCTCAAGCGCACCCACCTCGAGCTCGGTGGCAAGGCGCCGGTGGTCGTCTTCGACGACGCCGACCTGGCGAAGGCTGCGCAGGCAATCGCTGACGCGGGCTACTTCAACGCGGGCCAGGACTGCACGGCCGCGACCCGGGTGCTGGCCGGTCCAGGCATCCACGACGACTTCGTCGACGCCCTGACCGAGCGGGCCAACCACACCCACACCGGCCAGCCCGACGATCCGGACGCGGCGTACGGCGCACTGAACAACGAAGCCCAGTTGCACCGGGTCAGCGACTTCATCCACAACCTGCCCGACCACGCGACCGTCCGCACCGGTGGCGCGGCCGTCGGCGAACGCGGCTACTTCTACGCGCCGACCGTTGTCTCAGGACTCCGGCAGAACGACGACGCGATCCAGCAGGAGATCTTCGGCCCGGTGATCACGGTCCAGCGATTCACCGACGAGGACGAGGCGCTGCGCTGGGCCAACGGGGTCGAGTACGGCCTGGCCTCTTCGGTCTTCACCCGCGACCACAGCCGCGCGCTGCGGATGGCCCGACGCCTCGACTTCGGCTGCGTCTGGATCAACACCCACATCCCGATCGTCGCCGAGATGCCGCACGGCGGCTTCAAGCACTCCGGTTACGGCAAGGACCTGTCCATGTACGGCCTCGAGGACTACACCCGCATCAAGCACGTCATGTCCAACATCGAGGACTAGCGGTAGTGGTCGAGCCGGTTCGCCACCTTGTCGAAGACGGCGCGCTCGTGGTCCTTCGGCGCGTAGACGACCAGTTCGTCGAAGCCGATGCCCTGATAGCGCTCGACCAGCCGGGCGAACCCGTCCTCCGACGCCCACGGATCGATCTGCCCGTAGGCGAGCAGGAGTCGCCGGATCCTCCGGCCGTCGAGGGCCGCGTCCAGGGCCCGCACGCGCTCGACGGACTTCGCGTAGAACTCCTCCTCGGTCGCCGCACCCGGGAACGTCACCCACCCGTCGCCGTGCGCCGCGACGATCGCGAGGGCGCGGGGCGCGTTGGCCGCGATGATCAGCGGCAGCCGTTCCTGCACCGTCCCAGGTGTCATCGCGGCCAGTGAGTACGGGTAGTACGGCCCGGCGTGATCGGCCACGTCTCCCGACAACAGCCGGTCGACGATCGCCACGAACTCGGCCAGCCGCTCGGTCCGCTCCCGCGCGGTCCAGATCGGCGTACCGGCCATGCCGTGGTCGGTCGGCCAGACGCCGGAGCCGATGCCGAGATCGAACCGGCCGCCCGACACGTGATCGAGCGTGGTCGCCTGCTTGGCCAGGACGGTCGGGTGCCGGAACACCAGGTTCGCGATCAGCAGGCCGACCCGGATCCGTCGCGTGGTCGCGGCCCAGCCGGCGATGATGGTCGGCCCGTCGTGCACCGCGATGGCGGGATCGCGCGGGTTGCGCAGGTTGTCGCCGGTCCACAGCCCGTCGAAGCCGGCGTCTTCCGCGATGCCCGCCCAGGACGACGCGTCGTCCCAGCCTGCCGGGTTGACCTTGAGTCCGAAGCGCATACCTGATCCCTCCCGAGGATTCCTGCCAGCCTGCCACAGTGTTCGGTGCGATCCGCCCGAGTGGTCTGCCCGAGGTGCTTTACCGGCCGCGCTTCGTGGGAAAGAGTGAACCGGTGACCCGCATTGCGATCGACAGCGGACAGTCCGCCCTCAGACTCCGAGCCCTCCCGTCGCGCCGTACCGGCAGAGGGCCCGGGTACACCCACGGCCCGGACGCTCCCCGACGCATGCTGGCGGCCATCAGCGACGCCGCGGCCGAGGCAGGTGTCAACGGGCCGGTCGAGGTGGTTGCTCTGGGCCTGACCGGGTACCCGCCCGCACCCGGCGCGGCGGAGGCGTTCGCCGCGGAGGTCGGCGCACTGCTCGATGCCGACGAGGTGCGACTGGCCCAGGACATGGTGACCGCGCACGCCGGCGCCCTGCCCGACGGGTACGGCGTGGTGGTTGCCGCAGGCACCGGATTGGTCTGCCTCGCGGTGGACCGGGACGGCACCTGGCGCAAGCTCGACGGGCATGGGTACCTGTTCGGCGACGCGGGGAGCGCGTTCGCGATCGGCCGCGCCGGCCTGGTCGCGGTCCAGCGTTCCCGTGACGGCCGCGGCCCGGTGACCAAGCTCGCGGACACCGCCCTCGATCCGGTCACTCTCTACCGGTCCTCGACGCTGGTCGACGATGTCGCCCGCTTCGCTCCCGAGGTGCTGCGGTGTGCCGCCGAGGGTGATCCGGTCGCGCACGATCTCGTCGTACGCGCGGCCGGCGACATCGCCGAGACTGTCAGTGCGGCCGTGGCGCAACTGGCCGGCGAAGGCCCTGTTCCGGTTGCGTGTGTCGGCGGGCTCTTCGACGGCGCAGGCGAGCAGCTACTGACTCCGGTCCGTACGGCGTTGTCGCCCAGAGCGCAGCTGACCCCGGCCGTCGGCAACTCGCTCGACGGCGCGGAGCGGTTGGCGACCGGGCCGGTCGGAACGTACGCCGACCTGATCGTGACGCACCGTCGATGACAGCTCTCGCCCCCGGCACCATGGTGGTGTCCTGCCAGGCAGCACCCGGGAACCCGCTCGACTCCCCGGCCGCGATGTCGCTGATGGCCCAGGCTGCCGAGGCCGGTGGAGCCGGTGCGATCCGGGCCAACGGGCCGGCCGACATCGCCGCGATCCGGGCCGTGACCAGCCTGCCGATCATCGGTCTGCACAAGCTCGGCAACCCGGTCGGTGTGTTCATCACCCCGACGTACGAGGCCGCGGCCGGCGTCGTCGCGGCCGGCACCGACATCGTCGCGCTCGACGGCACACTCCGGCCGCGGCCCGACGGACAGCCGCTCGATCGGCAGATCCGCCGGATCCATGACGAACTCGGCGTACCTGTGCTGGCGGACGTGGACAGCCTCGACGCCGGCGTGGCCGCCCGGGACGCGGGCGCCGACCTGGTCGCGACCACTCTGTCGGGCTACACCACGGGTCCTACGCCGACCGGACCTGATGTCGAACTGGTCCGCCGGCTCGCAGCGAGGTTGGACTGCCCGGTCGTTGCCGAGGGCCGGATCCGCACCACCGAGGACGTCCGTGCCGTCTGCGACGCGGGCGCGTACGCCGTCGTCGTCGGCCACGCGATCACCGACCCCACGGACATCACCGCCCGCCTGGTCAGCGCGATTCCCGCGCGGCGGTAGTCCGCTCCGTGTCTGGGCACGTGGAACGAATACCTGGTTGTCTTGGTACACAACACCGACTCGCCTGCCCCTGCCAGATCAAAGCCGGTATGAACGCTGGAGCCCGACGTGACCGAACTCCTCTTGGCCGCGACATCCCTGGATGTCACCCCGCCACCGGGCCACCGGCTGGACGGCTACGCCGCCCGCACCGACCTCGCGACCGGAACCGCGGATCCACTCCGGGCCACGATCATCTGGCTGAGTACGGCGGACGAGCCCGGTGTGCTGTGGCTGACGCTGGACGCGATTGCCGTCGGCAAGGACCTGACTACCGAGCTGGCTGTCGCGGCCGGCGCAGCGGCGGGTATCCCGGCGTCGCATGTGGTGGTGTCCGCTTCGCACACGCATTCCGGTCCGTCCGGTTGGACCGGCGAGATCCATCCGGTCATCCCGGCCGAGCGCGAGTGGGATCTGGTCGACGCGTTGACGTCCACGGTCCGCGCGGTGTGTCTCGCGCGCCGGCCGGTGACGGCGTCGTGGCGGTCGGTCGAGGTGATCGGTGTCGGGACCAATCGGCACCGTCGGAGCGGTCCGCACGACAACACCGCCGGCATCCTCGCGATCCACTCGCCAGGGGGCTCACTCGAGGCGGTTCTGCTGGACTTCGCCTGCCATCCGACCACCTATGGTCCGGAAAACCTGCGGTATTCCGCCGACTGGCCGGGCGCTGCCCGCGCCGCGCTCGCTCCCGCGGTGGTCGGGTTCCTGCAGGGTGCCGCCGGTGATGTGAGTCCCCGCTTCACTCGGCAGGGGCGCGGGGCCGCCGAGGTCGCCCGGCTCGGCGGTCTGCTCGCCTCACGGGTCCGCGAAGCGCTGGCCGGGCCTGGCCTGGCGCTCCCACAGTCGGCACCGGCAATTCGCCGTACGACGCTGGACCTCAAGGTGCGCGAGATCCCGTCGGCCGCCGAGGCCGCCCGACTCGTCGTCGCGGCCGAGGGCCGGGCCAATGGCCAAGACGATCCCTCCGGCCGGATCGCCCAGACCCGGCTCGACGGCGCCCGCGGCCAAGCGCGGATGGCAGCCGTCCCGTTACCGGACTCCCTCGAGCTGCCCATCAGCGTCGTGACGATGGGCGACGTCTGCTGGGTCAACCTCCCCGTCGAACTCTTCGCCGTCCACGGCGCCTGCCTGCAAGCCGACAGCACCCACCCCGTCACCCGCGTCGTCGGCTACACCGACGGCTACTACGGCTACGTCGTAGACCCCTCCGCCGCCGAATCCGGCGCCTACGAAGCCCTCATCACCTACTTCGACCAACCCACCACCACCCAACTGCTCTCCCGCACCACCGCCTTCATGAACACCTAGAGCGCAAGTTCCAGCTGGCGCGGTCAGTCGACCTTCACGCTGACGGTGTGCAGGCCGGTCGAGCCGTTCGGAGCGGGCGGAGCCGACGCCTCGATCTGAGGGTTGCCCTTCTCGTCGAAGGCCCGTACCTGCAGCAGATGCGTGCCATGCGGCGCATTCCAGGTCCAGTGCCACTGCCGCCAGGTGTCGATCGACGCGTCCGTCGCCAGCGTCGCTTGTTGCCAAGGGCCCCCATCGACGCGTACCTCGACCTTGGACACCCCGACGTGCTGGTCCCACGCGACCCCGGCCACGGTCACCGGACCTGCGGTCACCTTCTTGCCGAACGGTACGTCGATCCGCGACGACAACTTGATCGGGCCGAGCTCCGACCACCCACGCGGTGTCCAGTACGCCTCGAACTGGTCGAACCGGGTCACCTCGATGTCCACCAGCCACTTCGTCGCCGACACATAGCCATACAGCCCGGGTACGACGATCCGCACCGGGAAACCGTGCTCGACCGGCAGCGGCTGACCGTTCATCGCGAACGCGAGCATCGCCTGCCGATCGTCGAGCAGCGTGCTGAGCGGCGTACCTGCGGTGAATCCGTCCTTCGATGTCGACTTGATCGCATCAGCGTCCGTGGACGGTCCGGCTTCCTGCAAGAGGTCCTTGAGGAGTACGCCGGACCAGAGTGCGTTGCCGATCAGGTCACCGCCGACCTCGTTGCTCACACAGGTCAGCGTCACCCACTTGTGCAGCACCTGGCGCTTCAGCAGGTCGTCGAAGGTCAGCTGGATCTCGTTGTCGACCATGCCGTGGATGCGCAGCTTCCAGTCCGTCGGCAGGATCTGCGGCACCGAGAGGGCGGTGTCGATGCGATAGAAGTCGTCGTTCGGCGTGGCCCACGGGGTGGCGCCGTCGGCTTGCACACCGGTCGGTGGAGCGAGGGTCGGCGGCTGGGGCAGTTTCAGGCGCTTCCGCGCGTCCGCGACGGCCGCACGATTTCCGCTGACCACTCGGCCCAGCAGACCGACTGCCGCCGACCCGAGTGCGACCCCGGCCGACAACTGCAGGAACCCCCGGCGGGTGACGCCGTCATCGGGGAAGTCGATCAGTGGCTCGAGCCGCTTGCTGAACAGCCGCAGGATGAGCAACGCCGTGATCCCGGCGACTGCCGACGGCAGGAACCCGGTCTGCCCCGAGTCCGCCCGGGTCAACGCCGCGATCACGGCCACCCCGGTCAGTACGACGATGATCAGTGCGCCGGCCCAATAGCGCCGTACGGCGAGAACGCCGCCGGTCGCGGCCAGTGCCAGGACGACGATCAGGATGCCGACCCGCAGCGCGTTCTTGTCGTTGGTGCCGAACCACGAGATGGCGAGATCCTTCAGCCACGGCGGTGTCCGGTCGATGAACGCCGACCCGATCGCGACCACGGGTGTCTGCGAGGTGCCGAGCAGGCCCGCCGCCACGCTCCCCGCCGCCAGTCCGGCCAACGCCGAAAGCACGCCGGCGACAGCGCCCCGCCACCGCGTCGCATGCCGCCAGCGGCTCAATTCTCGCCCAGTTGGCGGGCCACCGTCTCCGGGTCCGCCGGTACGTCGGTCGGGGGTGTCCGTGCGCACCTGGCCGGTTGGTTGCTTCACCTCTCAACCATTACGCGCCGGGGCGCTCGACACCAGCCGAGCGCCCCAACCGTTAGTAGCGGGTAATGCTGTGTATCCGATTTTCAGGTTGTCGCTGTGGTTCAGATCCGGTCGGGTGAGATCGGCCCCAGGCCCGGGCGGCCGTTCGGCCAGCGGCGGGCGTTGTCCCGGACCCGGCGGAGCTTGCCGAGGACGAGGTCCCGCTCGTCGGCCAGCTGGGACATCCAGAGGCTGTCGATCTCGAGGAGGTGGTCCGGCAGTGCTTCGCGCAGCCGCCGCTTCCCCTCCTCGGTCAGCACCGCGAACGAGCCGCGGGCGTCGTCGGGACACGGCTCCCGGCGCACCAGGCCGAGATTCTCGGCGCGGTCCACCAGCCGGGTGATGCCGCCGGTGGTGACGGTCAACTCCCGGGCGAGGGACGTGAGACGCTGCTTCTCCCCGTGGCTGCGGGCGAGCCGCAGCAACAGTTCGAACATTGCCATTTGCAGTCCACTGCGCTTCAGGGAGTGGCGCATCAGATGATCCAGCTCGGCCGCTGCTTCACGCAGCAGGCCATAGGCCGAGATCACATCGCTTTCCCAAGGTTCCGAGGCGCGAGTGGGTTCTGCATCGGCGAGCGCTAGGGGCGAGCAAAGCGAAGGCGCGATGGTCATGCGCGGACTCTATTAGCTGACTAGGTCACTTCGCTACACGGGGTGACCTTTCGGCTACAGACCGACCCCCAACCGCAAACCACCTGAGCGTAACTCGGCGCCACCGGCGTGTGCGGAAAGGCCTGTGGACTGCTCGATCAACAGCGGAGAAATCCGGTCTAGTGCGGTGCGGTTCGACACCTACCAGGCACCGTTCGGACCCGCGGGTTCGGGGGTTCGCTCCGGTGTGGCAGACGCGGAAGTCCCGGAGTTCGACCTCGAGCTCGCCGCATTCGAACCGGACGAACCCGACGACCGCGAGGCGGACGAACCCGATGACCGCACGCCGGACCCGCCGCGGGACATCGGACCGAACGACGAGGTCGGCGTGACCGACCCGCCTCCTGCTTCACCAGCCGAATGCGCGGCCGCACCCGCCACCCCACCGGCCAGCTTCTTGCCCCCGTTGACAGCCGCACCGGCTACGGCCAGACCCGCACCTGCTGGGCCGGCCGCGATCGCCCCGGACGCACCTCCACCACCCGATGAGCCGCCCGCTCCACCGAACCGTCCCATGGCCGACCGACCGATGTTGATGGCACCGGTGGCCATGCCACCGGGGTCGGCGGCCGCCGTGCCCATACCTGCGCTACCGCCGGCCACCGCCGCCGTCACGGGGACCATGAAGCGCAGCAGGGCCGGCAAGGCGAAGATCGCGAGGAACAGCATCATCAGACCGGTGGCGGTCTGTACGAAGGTGTTGCCGGAGCCCCCGACTCCGATCTGGTTCATCTTCATCGCGGCGGCGTAGATGAGTGCCGCGGCCGGCTTGTACGCGACGAAGGCGAGCGCCCAGCCGCAGTACTTCTTGAACCAGGCCTTGCCGATCTCGGTGTTGGTCGCGGCGGCCGCGAGCGGAAAAGTGCCCGCGAGCAGGATCAGCATCGCCGACCGGATCACCATCAGGACGACCTGGACCAGGCCGCCGATGATGACGAACATCCCGATCAGCATCGTCATCAGGCTGGCGGTCTGGTCGCCGGTGATCGGACCCAGACTGCCTCGCAGCACCAGTCCGCCCATCGCGGGGCCGAGAGCCGAATCCTCGGGGAGCACCGACGTGATGATCGTCTCCGCGAACCAGTCCGAGTACTCGGAGAGCAGCTGCAGGGTCGCCGCGCCCGCCGCGCTGACGACCACGAACACAAGCGTTGCCTTTAGCAACTGTTGGAGCGGTTGCGCGCGCTGCTCCCAGGCGGTCCGGATGCCGGCCACCAGGACCGCCAGCGCGAAGGTGATCGCCGCGATCTCAAGGACGTTGCCCTGCAGGAAGGCCACCATCTCGCTGTTCTGGGGAGACTTGCCGTCGGCGCCGACGACCAGCGTGGGGGTCGGCTGCTTGATCCAGAAGGTCGCCACGCCGTTCATGGCCTCCATCGCAGCCTCGCCGATGGCCTTCGTCAGCGCCTTGAGACCGTTGGCGGCGACCGCCTGGAATCCCTCGCCGATGTGACAGGCGACATTCGTCGGTCCACACATCAGACACCACTCCAAGCCACGAAGTCGTCAAGATCACGGTGTTGGGAGAACGGCGCGCCGACCGGGTTGCCGGGCAATGGCGATTGGACCCGCCAGTCGCCGGCGTACCAGATCAGCGTGAGGGTGAGGCTGATGTACTCCGATTCGACCGGGACCGCGAGCATGATGGTGACCCGATCGTGATCGGCGTCCAGGACCCGGAAGCCGGCCAGCTGGGTGGCAGCCTCGTCAGTCGGCGTCTCCCTCCGTAGCTCTTGAAGCAGTGCGTCGGTGTTGGGCCCGGGGACCATGAGCTTCTGAACGGTCGGGATCGCTTGCCGTTGGTCGGCGAGCGCGGCGACGACGTTGTAGGCGGCGTAGACCGCACCGGTCGGCGAATGGGCGAAGCACCGCCGGAAGCCGTCGGCGTCGGTCCTGGTTGGTCCGTGGGCGGTCGACCGTGGGACGACGACCCGATGGCTGACCTCCCAGCTGTCGGCAACCGGCGCCTTGGTGGGGACTGCTTGATCCCCAGCTGATGGGCCACAGCCGTTCCGACCGTCGGCGGCCGCCTGACCCGAACCGTTGCTCGACGGGGTCGCAGGCCGAGCACCGGCAGTCTGACCATCGGTCGGTGAGCTCACGGGTGCCCCCGGGTCGCCGGCGGCCGAGGAGTGCGTCGTACCCGTTGATGCGTCGGAGTGGTTCGGCCCGCTGACGAGGAGGAGGATGCCGCAGACCAGCACGGCTCCGACCACGATGCACGCGGCGGCGAACCCCGCCCCGAAGGGTGACTTGTCTTCGTTCTCACTCATTCCGCTCCCCGATCTGTCGGCTGGAAACCTCACGAACACAAGGCTGGCAAAGATCGGCCGATCGCCGCAGAAGTTATCCACAGGCCCTGCGACGGCTGGAATTCGTTGTCGGTGGAGCCCGGCGGGATGGAAGGATGTGGCGCATGGGTCTCGAGCGGATTGCGTTGATTTCGGATGTGCACGGGAATCTGACCGCGCTGGAGGCGGTGCTCGCGGATATCGAGGGGCGGGGGATCGAGCGGATCTTCAATCTCGGCGACTATGTCGGGAAGGGGCCGCGCGGACAGGCGGTGGTGGATCGCTGTCGCGAGGTCTGCGAGGTGAACATCCTCGGCAACTGGGACGACTTCCTGCCGGATCCCGATCGCGAGCACGACAGCGAAGGCCTGCGGTGGTGGAAGAAGGAGTTGCGAGAGGACCAGTGGGCCTGGCTGCGCGGGCTTCCGTTCTGCCATGACTTCCTGCTGAGCGGCCGCCAGATCCGGCTCTTCCACGCGTCGTCGACGAGTGTTCACCGGCGGGTCCGGTTCGATCACGACGAGGCGGAGTACGTCGGGATGTTCGAGAACACGCCGGCCACCGGAGAGGGCCCGGTCCCGACCGTGGTCGGGTATGCCGACACCCACGATCCGTTCTACGAGGTCGACCTCGGCCGGACCTTGTTCAACATCGGCTCGGTCGGCAACAGCCTGGAGGATCCGACCCCGGTCTACGCGATCCTCGAGGGTGTCCCGGACTCACCCGATCCGGCGCCGTTCTCGATCCAGTTCGTCCGCATCCCGTACAACGCCCACGCCGAACTCGAGATCGCCCGCGACCTCGGCATGCCCGAACTCGACGGCTACGAAGCCGAGATCATCCACGGCCTCTACCGCGGCAACTTCTACGCCGACGAGCCGCACACCTACCATCGCCGTACGGCGTGACGCCCGGTTTCCCCAGGTTTGTCCACAGGTGTGGACTAGGTGCCGTCAGCAACAATCCGCCGGGTGTTCACGGAGCGGTCACTTGACCAGCAGCGCTTCGGAGCCTACGGGTTTGTAGCCCGCGGCCAAGAACGTCCGGAACGAGGCCGCGTTGCCTGGCGTGACCTGCGCCCAGATGTGTGCGTCCGGCGGGATGAGCGCACGAGCGGCTGACGCGAGCCGGCGTCCGTGGCCTTTGCCGCGGGATTCCTCGGGTACTTCGATCGCACACTCGAGGCGGCCGGCCAGACCTCGCCCGGTGAGCACGAGTCCGCCGTACTCGTCGCCGTACACCCGGACGTCGTCGCGGTAGCGCCACGCGCGCTCGACGCGAGGGTGGTCGTGATTGGTGAGTTCGGTCACACCTGTGGTGGCCGCGACGCGATCGGCCGGATCTTTGAGCGCGGGCGCGAGCAGCATCGCGTCGATCGCGTTCACCCGGCGGCCGGTGAACTCCTCGAGGGCCGAGAGGAACGGCGGATTGGTCGGCGCGGAGAGGTCGCCGGCCGGGACGCGTTCGGCGACCCAGGCCGGGTCGACGTCCGCGGCGATCACGATGTGCCCGGTCAGCGCGACGACGCAGGTCTCGCGCGGCGACGGCGCCGGTACGACGGTGACGCCGAGATCCGGGGTGGGGAAGACGCCACGTTCGATGCCGCGCAGAATGTCAGCCAGAGTTGTCATCACGAGCCATTGTCGCGGAGATCCCGTGTCAGGCTCAGACGCACGGAGGCGGCACGATGCGGAAACCGCAACTGGTGAAGGCCGACGGCCTGCCCGACCGGGTGACGATCTACGAGGTCGGACCACGGGACGGGCTGCAGAACGAGTCAGCCATCGTCGACGTCGCGGTGAAGGCCGAGTTCATCCGGCGGCTGATCGACGCCGGCCTGACGACGATCGAGACGACGAGCTTCGTGCACCCGAAGTGGGTCCCGCAGCTCGCGGACGCCGCCGAACTGCTCGACCAGCTCGACATGCCGGCAAGCGTGCGAGCCCCGGTTCTGGTGCCGAACGAACGCGGCCTGGACCGTGCCCTCGCCGCCGGTGTCCACGAGATCGCGATCTTCGCCAGCGCGACCGAGACCTTCGCGGCGAAGAACCTGAACTCAACCCTCGACGACCAGTTCGCGATGTTCACCCCAACGATCCAGCGCGCACTGGCCGAAGGGCTGACGGTCCGCGGCTACGTGTCGATGTGTTACGGCGACCCGTGGGAGGGCGACGTACCGATCGATCAGGTGGTGAAGGTCGGCGCGCGGCTGGTCGACCTCGGCTGCCACGAGCTGTCCCTCGGCGACACGATCGGCGTCGCGACGCCCGGCCAGGTGACCGCACTGATCACGGCCTTCGGCTCCGCCGGGGTTGGGGTCGACAAGCTGGCTGTGCACTTCCACGACACCTACGGCCAGGCTCTCGCCAACACCCTCACCGCATTCCGCGCAGGCGTCACGACGGTCGACAGCTCCGCCGGCGGCCTCGGCGGTTGCCCGTACGCCGAGAGCGCAACCGGCAACCTCGCCACCGAAGACCTCCTCTGGCACCTCGACGGCCTCGGCATCGAGACCGGCGTCGACCTGGAGAAGCTCGTCACCACCAGCGTCTGGATGGCCGAGCAGCTGGGCAAGCCGTCCCCTAGCCGAGTGGTGCAAGCTCTCGCCGGCTGAAATCTGTCGGTGGGGGTCGTCATGATGGTGGCGTGAGTACTCACCGGGCTGAGCTCGGGGAATTCCTGAAGGCGCGGCGTGCGCGGGTGTCCCCCGAGGATGTCGGCCTGCCCGCCGGCGGGAGGCGTCGTACGCCGGGACTGCGGCGGGAGGAGTTGGCTCAGCTCGCTGGGGTCGGAGTGACCTGGTACACCTGGCTCGAGCAGGGGCGACCGATCAACGCGAGCGGTCAGGTGCTGGATGCGGTCGCCTCGACGCTGCGGCTCAACTCGATCGAGCGTGAGCATCTCTACCGCCTGGCCGAGGCGACGCCGGTGCGACCACCTCGGGTGACAGCGTGCGCGAACGAGAACGTCTTCGCCGAGATCCTCGACGCACTAGATCCGCTGCCCGCGGTGATCACCAACACCCGGTTCGACATCGTCCGTACGAACGCAGCGTTCAGCGACCTCTTCCACGACTGGCACCAACTGCCCTGCATCCACAAGAACCTGCTGTGGTGCATCGCCACCGAGCCGACCGCCCGGCAGCAGTTGCTGAACTACGACACCGAGCTCCCGTACCTCGTCGGCCGGCTGCGATCGGCGTACGGCGAACACCTCGGCGACCCGGACTGGGAGACGGACCTGGAGCGGCTGCAGGCGCTCAGTCCTGAGTTCGCCCAGCTGTGGTCACGGCACGAGGTCGCCGCCTGCACGCCGCGGCCGCGGCACGTGATCCACCCGGCCGCGGGCGAGCTCCATTTCACCGTCACCGAGTTCGCGTTGCCCGCGCATCCGGATCTGATCCTGTTCATCGAGACCCCTGCGGATGAGGAGACCCGGACTCGTCTTCCGTTGACGCGGCGCAGCCTGGAGCGGGCCGAAGCGTCAGCGTGATTCGGGTGGACCACTCGGCGTACGCCACGTGGTCAGGCAGAACGGGTGACCGGCCGGGTCGAGGAAGACGCGGAAGACGGACGGCTGCGGCTGGAAGGCAGTCGGCGTCCCACCGGCCGCGATCACTCGGGCCTGCTCCGCGTCCAGATCCTCGGCCATGAAATCCAGGTGGGTCTGCTGCGGTACGCGCGGGTCCGGCCACGTCGGCGCCCGGTAGTTGAGGTCACGCTGGAAGCCGAGGCTGAACGTGTCGAACCTCAGCTCCACGAACGCCTCGTCGACGACCGCCAGCTCCCCGCCGGCCACCCGCTGGTAGAACTCAGCCAGCGGCAGCGGGTCCGGGCAGTCCAGCATCGGCCCCCAGAACGGCGCTACCACGCTGCGATCACCCTTCCACAGCCGTCAGCGCGCTCCGGCGTACGGCGATCACGGCTCGATCGGGCGCCGGATCCGGCGGACCAGGCTCTTGTCGGCGTACTGACCGACGCGGTACGTCGACCAGCCGTCGACGCAGCCGCCGACCGCGCCGCCGAGCAGCGGAACCCGGCGGGTGACGGTGAGGGCCATCTTCTTGCCGCTGATCCGGGCGATCAGTTCGCCGACCACCTCGCCGGAGACCTGGCGATCCAGCTCCGGGTCGAACACCGGCGCGGTCGCGATCGCCATCGGCGACGACACCAGACTGGACTTCTTCAGCCGGTCGGCGATGCCCTCCTCACCGAGCAGGCAGGTGATGACCGCGGTGCGGACGCGCGGGTCGTCCAGGTCGTAGCCGCGCAGGTGCGCGATCGCGGCGACCATCCGCGCCTGGACGATCGCGATGCCGGTCAGGTTCGCGGGCAGTGCGACCGGGAGGGTGATGAGGCCGCCGAGGCCGGTGGCGAAGCCCTGGACGCCGGCCAGCCGGATGTGCTGGTCGATCACCGCGTCGATGGCGAGCTGCGGGTCGCCGCCGCACCGGGCCAGCTTGCTCTCCGCGATCCTCTCGGCGCCGGGGAACCGCTGGTACCCGTCGATCGCGACTTCGAGAATCTGGCGCAGCACACCCGCCGCGGCCTGCGGGGCGAACCGCTGCGCGGCGGGGGCGAGACTGCTGGCGACGAACCTGGCTACTCCGGCCACGGTGCTCCTTCCCGCCCTCCCCCGCGTCCGGAAGCCTGGGCGTGCTTCAACTCTACGTGGCTTCCGGTACCCCGCCACTCGGGAGAAACCCCGGGAGTCCCCTAGCTCTTCGCGTGTCCCCCCGACCGCGGAGTGTTCCCTCGACCGCGGAGTGTCGCCTCGGGCCGGGGCGGTCCCGCCAGCTCGGGATGTCCCCTCGACGGTGGAGTGGTGGGGTGTGGTCCAGGATGGGGGTGTGCCTGTCGAGCCTGCTGCTTCTGTGTGGGAGTTTCCGCCGGTCGGGGTTGCCGGGGCGAGCGACGTGGTCGCGGGTGGTGCCGACCTGGCGCCGGGGACCGTGCTGGCGGCGTACCGGCGGGGTCTGTTCCCGATGCCGGACCACGGAGCCTCGCTGCTGTGGTGGTCGCCGGTCGATCGCGGGGTGATCGAGGTGGCCGGCTACCGGCCGTCGCGGTCGGTGCGGCGGGCCCGGAGCAAGTTCGAGATCCGGGTGAACACGGCGTTCGATCAGGTCATCCGCGCGTGTGCCGATCCGCGCCGGCCCGGGTCCTGGATCGACCGGGACATCATCGCGTCGTACACCGAACTCCACCGGCTCGGCTGGGTGCACTCGGTCGAGGCCTGGGACGGCGACGAGCTCGCAGGCGGTCTGTACGGCGTGTCGATCGGCGGGCTGTTCGCCGGGGAGTCGATGTTCCATCACAAGACCGATGGTTCGAAGGCTGCTGTCGCCGGCCTGATCGAGCTGCTGGATGACGAGTACGCCGCCGAGCGCGTGTTCGACATCCAATGGGTCACCGACCACCTGGCCACCCTCGGCGCGGTCTCGATCCCGCGCGAAGACTACGTCCGCCGGGTCGCGCGCGCCGTCGTCCTTCCGCTTCCGAAGGCGTTCAGCTGACAGCCGCCGCGGCGTGCAGGAAGGTCGTCAGCTGACACCGACGAACGCGGCCATCTGCCGGGTCGCCGAGGCGAAGAACTCGTCCGCCGGGTCCATCGATCCGACCAGCTGACCGAACAACTCGAAGTTGATCATCCCGAACAGTTGCGTCCAGACGATCACCATCCGGAGCAGCACGCTGGGTGGCACACCAGGCGCCAACCCGACCAGCACGGCGACTTGGCCGGCGAGTACGCCGTCCGGCTCAGGAGCATCGTCGAGCGGCGCAAGCCGGCCCTCCGCATGCGCTTGCTGGAGAATCCCGAGCATCAGGATGGGCACTCGGATGGCGGGCTGAACCGTCGTCTGCGGTGCCTGATAGCCCAGCACCGGCGACCCGTAGATCAGGGCGTACTGCTGTGGATTCGAGCGAGCCCAGTCCCGAACGGCGCTGAACACAGCCACCCAGGTCTGCAACGGATCCCACGACCCCGGGGCCGGCGCCAGCCCTCCGTCCGGCGGCTCCGCGTCCGGGGTCGATCCGCCGACTGCGAACGACGCTCCTGATTTGATCGCCGCTGCTTCGGCCGCTTCGCCGAGAGCGTCGTACGCGTCGATGATCAGCACTGTCAGCAAGTCGTCGCGGCTCGGGAAGTACCGGTAGAGCGCCGACGACACCATCCCGAGCTCCCGGGAGACCGCCCGCAGCGACAGCCCTTCCGCTCCGACCGTCGCGAGCTGCCGCCGGGCGACCGCCTTGATCTCGTCGGTCAGCTCGGCCCTGGCTCTCTCGCGTGCGGTGCGTCCAGCGTTCATGAACCCAGTCTGCCACAGATTCGAGAGCAGTGCTCTTGACAAGGAGCACTGCTTCCGTGTTCACTGATCTCAACAGAGAGCACCGCTCTCGAAGCGAAGAAGGGGCACGACGATGCCGGAGTACAAGCAGACCTACGACAGCAAGCGCGTGATCACCGCGGCCGAGGGCAGCATGCGGGTCTTCAACCGGATCGTCGCCCGCATGACCAAGCTCGGCGTGAGCCTGATGGGCAGCCGGGTCCTCTCGGTCCGCGGCCGCAAGTCCGGCGAGTGGCGCAGCACGCCGGTCAACCTCCTGATCCTCGACGGCGAGCGCTACCTGGTCGCCCCCCGCGGCCACACCCAGTGGGTGAAGAACCTCCGCGCCACCAAGGAGGCCCGCCTCCAACTCGGCCGCAAGGTCGAAACCTTCCGCGCCGAGGAGATCGCCGACGCCGACAAGACCCCGATGCTCCGGCTCTACCTCAAGAAGTGGGCCTGGGAGGTCGGCACCTTCTTCGGCGGCGACGTCGACAAGAACTCCCCCGACGAGGTCCTCCACCACATCGCCCCGGGCGTCCCCGTCTTCCGAATCCACGCCGTCTGACCACCCGCCACCCCTGCGAACCGAGCCGACTCAAGCAGCTCTCGGCTCAGCGCGGACGGAGGCCCCGGGGCGGATGCGAGTCGGACCGCGGGGTGGACGTCGGCCGGATCGGGTGTGCGGATGCGGGTTGGGCTGAACAGGACGCGGGGTGGACGTGAGCCGGGTCGGGCGGGCGTCTCGCAGCGGCTCCGCCTCGCCCAACCCGGCCACCCGGAACACGGATGCGGGTTGGACTGGACGCGGGGTTGAGCTGGGCGAGTTGCGGCCGAGGCCGGGGGCGTGGGTGACCGCTGGCACGTGGACCGCGGCGGATCTCCGCCCGTTCGTGCTGTGTGGTGCGGGGCGGCTGGAGAGGGTGAGGGTCAGGCGGTGTGGGAGATGACGATTTTGCCGAAGCCGCCGCCGTTGGCGTAGTAGGCGAAGGCGGCGGGGGTTTGATCGAAGGGGAAGACCCGGTCGATGACTGGGTGCAGGGCGGCTGTGGCGATGGCCTTGTTCATTGCCTGGAAGTGGGCGCGGTGGCCCAGGGCGATCGGGCGGAGGGTCACGGAGGATGTGAAGAGAAGGCGGGCGTCGATGGGGTCGGCGCCGCTGAGTGAGCCGACGAAGGCGATCTCGCCGCCGGTAGCAGTAGCGCGCAGCCGGCCACGTCGACCAGGTGGTCGACGCCGCGACCGTCGGTCAGTTCACGGACCTGCTTCGCCCAGTCAGGCGAGGTGGTGTGGTTAATCACGGCGTCGGCACCAAGTCCGGTCAGTCGCGCGGCCTTCTCATCGGTGCCGGCGGTCGCGACCACTCGAGCACCGAGCAGCTTGGCAAACTGCACCGCGAACAGAGACACACCACCCGAACCCAGCGTCAGGACTTGCTCGCCAGGCACCAGACCCTGCCCGCCGACCAGGGCGTTCCACGCGGTGACTGCCACACACGGCAGCGTCGCCGCCTCTTCGTACGTGAGGTGATCGGGGATCGGAACGACGCCTTCCTGGTCGAGTACGGCGTACTCCGTCAGCAGACCGTTGAGCGACCCGCCCAGCTGGTCGGCGCGAGCAAGGTCGAAGCGCCCGTCGAACCACCGCTGGAACACGACGCCCATCACCCGATCCCCGACCTGGAAGCGGTCGACCTCGCCACCCACCGCGACCACCTCACCGGCCCCGTCGGACGCCGCGATGATGTCATCAGCCACCGGAAGCGGATAGCGGCCGCGCAGGATGTTCAGCTCGCGTGAGCTGAGCGAGTTCGCCCGGATCCGCACCAGCACCTCGGTCGGCCCGGGCTCCGGCACGGGGTGTTCGCGCAACCGCAAACTCTCGAGCCCGCCGCCGTACTGGATGTGATAGCTCTTCATCGTTTCCACCCCCCCAACGGTGCGTCCACCCCCACCCATCCTCAATTCCCACCCGGGAATCGCCCTGCGGACCGCGGGCGCCCGTCGGTCAGTTCTCCTCCGCCCCGGAGGCAAGTTCGGCCTCCAACTCGGCAACGCTCGGCAGTGCGGACTGGAACTCCTCGGGCAACGACCTGTTGATCGCGCTCGTCCACTCCGCCACTCCGATGGGCGCCTTGAACCCCTTCAAGGCGTACTCGACGACGACCTGCTTCTTGTTCCGGCAGATGTGCTTGAGGTTGGTGGGCGACTGCGAAGATGGCGGCATGATCACCCCGGAGCAGTTGAAGGCAGCGCCCAAGGCTTTGTTGCATGACCATTTGGATGGTGGGTTGCGGGCGGGGACGGTTGTGGAGTTGGCGCGGGAGATCGGGCATCGGTTGCCGCGGGGGGATGCGGGGGAGTTGGCGGAGTGGTTCGTCGAGTCGGCGGATTCGGGGTCGTTGGAGCGGTATCTGGAGACGTTCGATCACACGGTGGCGGTGATGCAGAACGCGGAGGCGATCACGCGGGTCGCCAGTGAGTGTGTGCAGGATCTGGCCGCGGATGGAGTGGTGTACGCCGAGGTGCGATACGCGCCGGAGCAGCATCTGACTGCCGGGTTGACACTCGAGCAGGTGGTGGACGCGGTCCGGGAAGGGTTCGAGCACGGGATGGCGACCGCGGAGCGGCCGATCGTGGCTCGGCAGTTGCTGACCGCGATGCGGCACAAGGCCCGGTCGATGGAGATCGCCGAGCTGGCGGTCGCGTACCGCGACGCGGGCGTGGTCGGGTTCGACATCGCCGGTGCGGAGGCCGGGTACCCGCCCACCCGGCACCTGGACGCGTTCGAATACCTGCAGCGCGAGAACGCGCACTTCACCATCCACGCCGGCGAGGCGTTCGGTCTGCCGTCGATCTGGCAGGCGATCCAGTGGTGTGGCGCCGACCGGCTGGGTCACGGCGTACGGATCATCGACGACATCACGTACGACGAGGCCGGTGAGAAGGCCGAGCTCGGGCGACTCGCGGCGTACGTCCGGGACCAGCGGATCCCGCTGGAGATGTGCCCGAGCTCCAACCTGCAGACCGGCGCGGCCGAGTCGATCGCCGACCACCCGATCGGCGTGCTCGCCAAGCTCCGCTTCCGGGTCACGGTGAACACGGACAACCGGTTGATGAGTGGTACGTCGATGAGCCGGGAGCTGGCGTTGCTCGCGGAAGCCTTCGATTACAGCCTCGACGACTTCCGCTGGTTCGCCATCAACGCGATGAAGTCCGCCTTCATCCCCTTCGACCAGCGCCTCGCCTTGATCGACAACGTCATCAAGCCCTGGTACGCCGAAGCGCTCGGGTAGCGGACCTGCACCACTCATCAATTGCACGCAACCTCGGCGGCTTACGCTCAGTCGGCAGCTCGGATCAGGCCGAGACGACGATTGTTGAGTGGTGCAGGTCCGGGGCCAAGCTCAGACCGAGCGCTGATAGGTGCGGAAGGCGCGCGTCGAGACCCAGCCGACGACCAGGGTGAACGCGAGCAGGTAGGCGCTGTGCCGGACTACCGACGACCAGTCCGGGTCGGCGGCCAGGGCTTGGCGGGCGGCGATGGCGGCCCAGTCGACGGGGTTGAAGCGAGCCGCCACGTTGACCCAGTGCGGCGCCACCGCCGGGTCGATCATGATCGACGACATGAAGGTGAGCGGCAGCGAGACGAACTGCGAGATCCCGATCAGCGCCTCCTGCTGCCGGGTCAGCAGCGCGACCGCGTTGGACAGCGAGCCGAACGCGATCCCGACCAGCACCGACACCCCGATCGTCACCAGGTAGCCGGCCGCACCGCCGTGGTACCGCGCGCCGGCGGCGATGCCGATCGCGAACACCAGGATGGTCTGGATCAGCGTCGTGGTCGCGTTGCTGATCAACTGCCCGGCCATCAGCGCGCCCCGGCTGACCGGCGACGCGAGCAACCGGTCCATCACCCCGCGCTCCATGTCGGCGATGAACGTCGTACCGTTCCAGCCGCTCGTCATCAGCGCGGTCATCATCACGATGCCGGGCGTGAGGAAGGCGATGTACGACGAGTCGCTGAAGCCCGGGATGTTCACCACGCCCTTGAAGAGCTGGCCGAACAGCAGCAGCCAGATCGCCGGCTGGATCAGCGTGAACGCGATCAATGCCGGCTGCCGGTACGACGCCCGCAGCCAACGGCCCGTGATGAAGCGAGTATGCGCAAGAAATCCGGTACGGCGCTGGGCCGCAACCGGACGCGTTGCCGTCAAAGTGGCCATCACGCGGCCTCCCTTTCCGCCGAGGCTTCCCGGAACGAGCGGCCGGTGTAGCGCAGGTACACATCATCCAGCGACGGCCGTGAAACAGTCACCGCGGTGACCGGAATCGCCTTGTCTTCAAGGGCTCCCAGTAC
Organism: Kribbella sp. CWNU-51; assembly: GCF_054073265.1. Lineage (NCBI taxonomy): Bacteria > Bacillati > Actinomycetota > Actinomycetes > Propionibacteriales > Kribbellaceae > Kribbella > Kribbella sp. CWNU-51. The sequence continues at coordinate 192,266 of NZ_JBSXMZ010000014.1, read as the reverse complement.
GGCGGGAACCGCGGTCGCACCGTGGTCGACCCGGAGTCGCAGCACGTTGCCCTCGACAACGATCGTGCCGATGCCGGACAGCTGTCCGAGCAGCGTGCGGACACTCCCGTTGAGGTCCGGATCGACCAGTTCGACGTGCACCGAGTCGCCCCGGAGCTCGGCCTTCAAGGCCTCCGGGGTGCCCTCGGCAACGATCTTGCCGTGGTCGACGATGGCGAGTTGACCGGCCAGCCGGTCCGCCTCCTCCAGGTAGTGCGTGGTGAGCAGCACGGTCAGGCCTTCGTCGCCGGACAGCCGGCCGACCTCGTTCCACAGGTCGGCGCGCGCCTCCGGGTCGAGGCCGGTGGTCGGCTCGTCGAGGAACAGTACCCGCGGCCGGTGGACCAGGCCGAGCGCCACGTCGAGCTTGCGCTGCATGCCACCGGAGTAGGTTTTGACCTGGCGATCGCCGGCCTCGGTCAGGTCGAACCGCTCCAGCAACTCGGTCGCGCGCCGCGTCGCTGATGGCCGCGACAGGCCGTAGATCCGGCCGCTGAGGACGAGGTTCTCGAGGCCGGTCGCCATCGGGTCGGAGCTGGACTTCTGCGATACATAGCCGATCGAGCGTCGTACCTCTTCCTGCCGGCCGACAACGTCGTACCCCGCGACGCGCGCCCGGCCGGAGTCGGCCTGGGAGAGCGTGGTGAGGATCTTGACCGTGGTGGACTTGCCGGCGCCGTTCGGGCCGAGCAGGCCGAGGACGACGCCGTCGGGGACGCTGAACGTGAGACCGTCGAGCGCGCGGAGCGGTGGTTTCTTCCGGCCGGCCGGATACGTCTTGACCAGGTCGACCGCTTCGAGGGCATGCGTAGCCATCAGGTGACTCCCTTTGTGGGTGCTGGGAGCCGGTCCTGCCTGGCCTATCCTGTGATTGCGCCTTGGGTGCCAGGTCTTCGGACCGACTCGAGGAACCGCGGCCCTTGACCCTGGTGTTGCCGCACCGTGGTCGAGGGCCGTTTATTTACTGACCTTCCGGCGGGATCGCCTTCATCCAGGCGAAGTCCGTGCCGAAGTACTTGACCGGATCCTTCAGTTGCTCGGTCGGGGTGATGCCGTCCTCCTCGAAGTGTTTCCAGGCCAAACGCCAGAACGCGGAGCCGCCGAGTGCGTCCGAGCGGATCTCCGCGGCGAGCTGGTGGACGTACGCCGACTCGGCCTCGAGCAGCTTCAGCCGGAACTCGGACTCGATCCAGAAGATGCGGGGGAACTCCACGGAGTCCATCTGATCGTGCAGCTCGGTCAGCTCCTGGATCTCGCCGTCGATCGTGGTCAGGCGCTGGTCGAGGAGTTCGAGCACGCGGTCGGGTGGCAGGCCGGGCAGGTAGGCCAGGCCGGCCTCGAGCGGGTGGAACTCGCGCGTCGGCGTCCCGATCAGCTCGGCCAGCCAGTCGGAGAACTCGGCCTGGCCGGCGGTGGTGATCTGGTACACCGTGCGCTCCGGGCGGTTGCCCTCCCGGACGGTCTCCAGCGCCTCGATGAAGCCGTGCTTCTCCAGGGCGCCGACGACGGAGTAGAGCGAGCCGTAGTTCACCTTGATGCTCTGGTCCTTGCCGCGGGCCCGGAGCATCGTCGAGATCTCGTACGGGTGCATCGGCCGCTCGCCCAGACTCCCGAGCACGGCGAACGCCAGGGGATTCCCCACCTTTCGCTTCGCCACGACACCCTCCCCGATCTCAAGTACTCGAAATCGAGTATTAGACCGCGGGTATCCGATGTCAAGTATGTGGGTTGCGCAACGGCGCTCGGCCGCCGGCCCCGGCGGCCAGGTGCGGGGTTCACCCCTGATCTGGTCCCTTCACCCCGGGTATGCGGTAGGGCGAAGGGTGCAGCTGCGAGGTTCTCCCTGGAAATTGCCCCGCGTGGAAAGCCAAGTGCGGTAACAACCTCAACTGTGCGTCGGCGAGGCGCTAGGTCGGGAGTGGTGGTGGGTCACGGGAGCGGCTTGACCCAGCGGGACCATTCGGGCTGGGGTGCATACCCGGCGGTTGACCAGACGCGGTGGGCCTGGGGGTTGTCGTCGAGGACCATCGCGTCGGCGCGGGTCCCGCCGTACGCCGTGAATCGGGCCTCGGCTCGCGCGACCAGTTCGCGGCCGATGCCCTGGCGGCGATGGGTCGGCGCGACGGCGAGGCGGTAGAGATGACAGCGCCAGCCGTCCCAGCCGACGATGATCGAGCCGACGACCACATTGTTGTCGACGGCAAGGAGCAGCGCCTCCGGATCGCGTGCGATCAGCCGCAGGACGGCGTCGGCCGAGTCCGGCGGGCGGTGTGAGTCCTCAGCGGCGGTGGCCCAGAATTTCATCACGTCGTCGGCATCGGCCGCGACGGCGGTGCGGTAGGCGACCATCAGCTGGCGGTCTGGAACGTACGGCGATAGTCCTGTGGTGGCACGCCCACCACCCTACGGAAGTGATGCCGCAGCAGAGCCGCCGTCCCGAATCCCGACTCGGTCGCGATCTGCTCGATACCCATCCGGGTCTGCTCGAGGAGCGTGCGGGCGCGCAGGACGCGCTGCGTGGTGACCCACTTCACCGGGGTCGTCCCGGTCTCGGCGACGAACCGCCGGGCGAAGGTCCGCTCCGACATCTGCGCCCGCCGGGCCAGTGCGGGCACGGTGTGCTCGATGGTCAGGTTGTCGACCATCCAGTCGCGCACCGGCTGCAGGCTCTCCCCGGACGACTCCGGCACCGGGACCTCGACGTACTGCCGCTGGCCGCCGTCGCGCTGCGGCGGGACCACCATCCGGCGGGCGATCCGGGTCGCGACCGCGCTGCCGAGCTCGCGGCGGACCAGGTGCAGGCAGGCGTCGATGCCGGCCGCGGTGCCGGCGCTCGTGATGATGTTGCCGTCGTCGACGAACAGCACGTCCGCGTCCAGCTTGGCCAGGGGGAACTGCTCCTGGAACAGCTTCTCGTAGCGCCAGTGCGTCGTACACGGCCGTCCGTCCAGCAGACCCGCCTTGGCGAGCACGAACGCGCCCGAGCAGACCGTCAGCAGGATCGCCCCGCGGGCCTCGGCCTGGCGGAGTGCGTCGAGGATGCGCTCGTCGTACTCCTCCCGCCAGGTCGTCGCCGGCAGTGCGACCAGGTCGGCGTCCTCGAGCTCCTCCAGCCCGTACGGCGCGATCACCGAGGAGTGACTGCTACTCCGCAGTGGCTCACCGGGCTTGGTCGAACACACTTTGAAGTCGAACGCGGGCACACCGTCGTCGGTCCGGTCGATCCCGAACACCTCTGACACCACGCCGAACTCGAACATGGCGACGTCCTCCATCAGGACGACCGCGATCTTTCGGAGCATGCAGCCAGTATGGCAGTAATTTGTGGAAGTATGTCAATAGTGCCAATGGTGGCTGGATCTAGTTGGTAGCATGATTACTGCCATGACCGGATACATCGTTCTCGCAGTACTCGTGCTGGCCGTGATCGCGGCTCTGGAGATCAGCAACAAGCGCCACTCCACCGGTCTGACCGCCGGTGCGGAGGGCACCTGGATCGCTGACGACCGCGACAAGGCCCGGACCAAGCTCGACCTGCTCGCCCTCGGTGGCGCAGCCGAGCCCTTCAACCACAAGCCCGCCTCGACCGCGGGGACCGTGCCCGCGATCCGTCGCGCTCGCCTCACCACCCACCACGGCCGCCACGCGGCCTGAGTCATACCAAGACCGCCCGGGGCTCCTGCCCCGGGCGGTCTCCTTGTGGGAGGGAACCCCGGGACCGTCGGTGGCGTCAGTACCGACTGAAAGGGCTTACCAACCTGAGGAGGATCTGAATGCACCGGAGGACGTTCCTGCAGGGGCTGGCCGCGGCGGCCGTAGGCGCGCCGGCGATCACGCTACTGGGGCAGCAGGACGCACAGGCGGCGGTGGCAGCGAACTACTACGTCGCGACTACCGAGCAGACCAAGAACAAGGTCCTCGTCTTCCCCAAGAACAAGGCGTTCTCGGACGCCAATGTGCACTGGAGCTTCAGCCCTGGCGGCGGAGCCTGGTCGAACCTGTCCGACGTCAAGATCCGCGAGACCGCGGCGCAGGGCTGGATCGCGCTGATGGCCGCGTCCGGCGGCAAGGCCGGGATCGTGAACATCGGAAGTGAGAAGAACACCGAGCTGAACGACGTGGCCTGGAGTGCGACGCCGGGCGGGAATCCGCACGCGATCGAGCGCGTGCCGGGGAACGGCTCGGTGATCGTGGCAAGCTCCGACGGCAAGCTGACGCTGTACGCGCCGAGCAGTGTCGGCAGCCTAGGCAGTCTGGCCAAGGTGCAGACCGTGGATTACCCAGGTGCGCACGGCGTGCTGTGGGACCCGACGTACGAGCTGCTCTGGGTGGTGGGGAAGAACCGGTTCAGCCACTACGCCGTGATGGGCAGCAAGCGGAACACCCGGCTCAAGTACGCCGCCCACTTCAGCCTGGGCAGTGGAAACCTGGGCCACGACCTGCAGCCGGACTACACCAACCACCAGAAGATGCTGATCACGTCGACCAAGGGTGTGTACGAGCTGCTGACCGACGGCGGGTCGTTCCGGACCCGGAAGATCTCGTCGGAGTCGCGGGTGAAGTCGTACGTGAAGCATTCCTCTGGGGAGGTCGTGTCGATCCGCGGTGACGGCACGCAGCCGAGGGACTGGGCGAACAAGACGGTCCGCTTCTCCGCCTCGCCGGACCGGACCCGGTCGGGGGCGCAGTTCTACAAGGCGCGGATCTGGACCACGGCGTTCCAGTAAATCTGTTCTGGGCCGCGGTCGCGGTGTGCGACAGTTCGAACCGTGACCGACTACCGGGACGTGAATCGGGCCAGCTGGGACGAGCGGGTCCCGGCGCATGTGGCGTCGCCGGACTACCGGGTGGCGTCGTTCGAGCAGGATCCGTCGTACCTCAGCGGGGTGGTCCGGTTCGACGTCCCCCGGCTGGGCGATATCGCCGGGCTGCGCGGGGTGCATCTGCAGTGCCACATCGGCACTGACACGGTGTCCCTCGCGCGGCTCGGGGCGCGGATGAGCGGACTCGACTTCTCGGCGCCCGCGGTCGAGCAGGCGCAGTCACTGGCCGATCGACTCGGGCTGACCGCGGACTTCCACGTGGCTGATGTGTACGACGCGGTCGAGGTGCTCGGCGCGTCGTCGTACGACCTGGTCTACACCGGGATCGGCGCGCTGTGCTGGCTCCCCGACATCCAGCGCTGGGCGGACACGGTCGCCGGACTGCTCGAGCCCGGTGGGCGGCTTTTCGTCCGCGAGGGCCACCCGATGCTGTGGGCGCTGGCCGGTGAAGGCCTCGAGGAGCCCGTGCTGAGGCACCCGTACTTCGAGACGCCCGAGCCGATCGTCTGGGACGAGGGCGGGACGTACGTCGCAACCGACGCGGTGTTCACCGCGAACCTGACGCACGAGTGGAACCACGGCCTGGCCGAGATCATCACCGCGGTCCAGGGCGCCGGGCTGACGTTCGACTCACTCACCGAGCACGACAGTGCGCCCTGGAACGCCCTGCCCGGCCTGATGACCGAGGACGCCGCGGGCGAGTGGCGGCTGACGGAGAACCCGAATCGTCTCGCCGCCACCTACACCCTGCAGGCGCACAAACCCGCTCAGTGAGCGCGCTTCTGCTGAACCTTCTGGAAGGCTTCCTTGATCTTCTGCTGGTTCTCCGGCTTGCTCAGCTCACGCTGCGCGACCTGCACCAGCTTGGCGACGACGGCACCCTTCACCAGCGTCTTCACGAATCCCATGGGGGACCTCCCTGCTCTGTTGCCACCGACGGTATCCGCCCGGCCCAACCCAGTTCCATAGGTGATCCGCCGGAGAAACCCGGGAAAGTGTCCCTGGCTTTTGGCACACTGGGGTGGTGCCTGAGTTGCCGGAGGTCGAGTCGCTGGCGGGGTTCCTGCGGGAGCGAGCCGTCGGGCAGGCGTTCGTGCGCGCCGACATCACGGCGATCAGCGCGCTGAAAACCTACGATCCGCCGATCTCGGCGCTGGTCGGGTTGCTGATCGACGACGTGCAGCGGCACGGGAAGTTCCTGGACATCTCCGCGCAGGGCGTGCACCTGGTGATCCACCTGGCGCGGGCCGGATGGCTGCGGTGGAAAGAGGAGCAGTCGACGACGCTGATCCGGCCCGGGAAGGGCCCGATCGCGCTGCGGACGGTGCTGGACGACGGCTCCGGTTTCGACCTGACCGAGGCGGGCACGCAGAAGAAGCTCGCGGTGTACGTCGTCCGCGACCCGGCCGAGGTGCCGGGGATCGCGCGGCTCGGGCCGGATCCGTTCACGCTGTCGCTGGAGGACTTCGGCGCCATCCTGAAGCGGGAGGGCCGGGTCCAGCTGAAGGGCGTCCTGCGGAACCAGTCGGTCATCGCCGGCATCGGCAACGCGTACTCCGACGAGATCCTGCACGTCGCGAAGATGAGCCCGTTCAAGCCGGCCTCCAACCTCTCCGAGGACGAGCTGAAGACCCTGTACGACGCGATGCGCGAGACCCTCCAGGACGCGGTGGATCGCTCCGCCGGCCTCGCCGTACAGGATCTGAAGTCGGAGAAGAAGTCCGGTCTGCGGGTGCACGGACGCAAGGGCGAGAAGTGCCCGGTCTGCGGTGACATCGTCCGCGAGGTGAGCTTCGCCGACTCCTCGCTGCAGTACTGCGCCACCTGCCAGACAGGCGGCAAGCCGCTGGCCGACCGCCGCCTGTCCAAGCTGCTCAAGTAGTTTCACCAACGCCGGCGGCCGGTCAGAAGTCGGCCTCGGCCGTGACCTTGTCCCAGCCAGTCAGGCGCTTGGTGCTGGTCACCGAGTTGTAGCACTCGATCTGCTCGGCCTGGCCGACCTCGAGATCGTCGCTCGCGCACTGGAAATTGGCGAGCACGGTGCTGCCCTTCAGGAACTTCACGTGGAAGAAGGCAGTACTGGTGTCGTCGCCGACGTTGGTCAACGATCCGACGAGCTGTGTCCCGAGGTACTCCTGGTAGGTGAGCTTCCAGCCGGTGTTCAGCCGGTGGTTGCCGAGCACGAACGCCTTGCCCGGAGTCACCACCCGCGGTGCGTTGCGGTCCTCGGGCTCGGACTGCTCCGTTGTGGACGGCTGGGCGGACGGCTTGGTGGTCGCCGTGCCGGTCGCCTCGCCACCGGTCGCGGTGTTCGGGTTCGTGCTGTCACCCCCGCCGCCGGCGGCTGCCATGATGACGATCAGGGCGATCAGCCCGAGAAACGGGAAGACGACGAAGTTCCGGAACTTGTGCGTCTTCTTCGGTGGCGGCGGATATCCACCTGGCGGCGGGCTTTGCGGTACCTGTTGTGCGTTGGGTGGGTGGTGCTGAGACTCTGCCGTGACCGCCAACAGGGCCGTTAGTCCTGTCCGACCCATGACTCTTGGTGAGCGGGCCGAGAGTTCAATCAGTCACAGGTGGATGACGTATGGTGACGACGCCGAGCGGCGGCCGGCCTCGAGGCGGAGCTGCAGTTCGTGGGCACCTGGCGGTCCGGCGAGGCGAGTCGCCCAGCCGATCGACCGGCCCGCGGCGAGATCGTCGAACGTCCACGCGCGGTCGGTGGCGGTCCACCCGGGCGGCAGCGGGAGCACGACCTCACCACGCGCCCGCCCGCGGCCGAAGTTCGTCACCAGGACGGTGAGCTCGCCGGCGGTCCCCGGGTGGATCGAGGCCAGCACGGTGCCGACCGGCGCGACGAGCATCCGTCGTACGCCGGTGGGGACAAGGAGTGGAAGCACGCGTCGGGCCGGCATCGGGAACGGGCCGATCGTCGACCGCAGCAGTTGATGACCGGAGACGACGTACCTCCGGCCGGCCAGCCGGATGTGCTGCTGGGCGTCCGGGTCCATCGGGCCGAGGAAGCGTACGGCGACGTCCGCGGAGCGGCGGGCGACCAGGTGGGCCGTGGTGCCGGTCGGGGTGACGTCCCAGACGCCGTCGGCGTTGGCGGTGACGGTGTCCGGCGGGACGATGCGGAGCTTGCCCTGCAGGGCGACCCGGACGAGCGGCGGTTCGCCTGAGTCGGGCAGCCGGACGATCAGGTCGTCGCCGTCGTGCCGCCAGGTCAAAGCCTTGCCGGTGCGGTCCTCGACGACGTGCAGCGGGGTGGTGGCCAGGCCGGGCAGGCGGACCTCGTGGTCGGGTGGCCGGCGGGCGATCCGGAGCAGCAGCAGTTCGCGACTCCGCAGAATTGCCTCGCCCCAGGGCTGCGGCTCGAATTCCCCCGGGATCCCCTGTATCAGTGCCACGGCCGCGCCTCCTTCGAGCCACGGTCCGCAATCCGGCGGCCGGTGTCAATGCGATATCCCGCACAGCGGGCAATCGCATTCCCCATCCTCCTCGGCGGAACCTACGGAGGGAGGCTGCTGATCTGACATGCTTGGTCGCATGTTCCAGAACCAGGAGATTCCCTCGGTCGTCGTCGCCGATCTCGACGACGTGTTGCTGGCGGAGGCGTTCGTGCTCGATGTGCGCGAGCCGGACGAGTGGGACCGCGGGCACATCGAGGGTGCCAACCACATCCCGCTCGGGGAACTGCAGGAGCGGGTCGGCGAGGTGCCGCTGGACCAGAAGGTGCTCTGCGTCTGCGCGGTCGGCGGCCGGTCCGGGATGGCGACCCAGTTCCTGAACCAGCTCGGCCGCGAGGCGATCAACCTCGACGGTGGCATGCACGCCTGGCAGACCATGGGCCGCCCGGTCAGCACCTCCTGACGACTCCCGGCATCGGCGTCGGGTTCGGCGGCCGCCCGGTCATCCAGGGCGATCCAGAACCCGAGCGCCGGCCGGTCAGCTCCCGCGATCGCCACCGCGGCGACCGTCCGGCAGGGTGGCCTCGACCAGCCACCCGCCGCCGGGGATCGGTCCGGTGACCAGCCGGCCACCCAGCTCCTGCACCCGTTCCCGCAGGCCGACCAGCCCGCGACCCGTACCGGCCAGACCCGGCCGCTCCTGGATCGAGTGGTCGTTCTCGATGCTCACGGTCACCTCGCGACCTGACCCGTTGACCAGCACGCGTACGGCGGCGCCCGGTGCGTAGCGGAGAGCGTTCGTCAAGCTCTCCTGGACGACACGGAAGGCGACATGGGCGGTCGGGGCGGCCAAGCCGTCGCGTTCGCCCTCGAACCGGCAGGACACGTCCAGCCCACCCCGAGCGGCCCGCGTCACCACCTCCTCGATCAGGGACAGATCCGGCTCGGCGACCTCGGTTCCGCCGAGCAGCTCGACGAGCCGCTGCAGGTCGTCATGGCCCCGCCGCGCCGACTCCGCGATGGCGGAGAAGGCCTGCTTGGCCCGGACCGGATCCTGTTCGAGCAGTCGCTGCCCGGCCGCGGCCTGGATGACCATGACGCTGATCGCGTGGCCGACGATGTCGTGCAGCTCCGACGCGATGCGCGCCCGCTCGTGGCGGACGGCCAGCTCGGCGAAGAGTTCGCGCTCCTCCTCCAGCTCCCGGCCGCGCTGGGCAAGCTCGTCCGCGGCCTCCTGGCGAAGCCGCAGGATGGTGCCGGCGAAGAAGCCGGGCACACTGAACATCCCCAACGCGACCCAACTGGTGCTGCCGAGGACAAGCCAGAGCACGAACAGGTACGCCGCCAACGCGCCCCCGGCCACCCAGGCGGCCCGGCCGGACCAGGCCAGTGCTGTCACCGTCGCAAGCAGCACCATGATCGCGAAGGCGGTGTCGGGGAACCAGCCGTAGTCGCCGAGCAGCGCGAGGAACAGCCACATCGCGCCACCTGAGATGGCGACCAGACGAGGGTGGTCACGCCACCACAGCAGCGTGAGTCCACTCGCCAGCAGCACGGCGGTGAACACGTTCCCCGCGACCGTGGTCGGCCAGCCGTGCAACGCCGTCGGCAGCGCGACCACGATGGCGTCGAGGACGACGATCCCCACCTGCTCGAGTCTGTGCACGCCCGCCCCTTCGGATCAGCCGAGGACGGGCAACTGGGCCACGGCGCCCGCCCGGCCACGGGCGACCTTCACGTCGACCGAGCCACCGAGCAGCTTGGCGCGCTCCCTGGCCCGGGCGACGGCCGCCTTCAGGTCCGCGCTCTTGTCCACCAGCCCGTTCACGCGGATCTCGAGGGCGTCGGTCTCGAATCTCACCCCGACCTCGATCGGGGCGTCGGCATGGTCGGCGAGCGCGGTGATCAGGTGCTCGACGATCCGGTACGCCGACAGCTCGACCGTTGCCGGCAGCACTCGGGGGTCTCCCGTCACGGTCAGCCGCGAGTGTGTGGTGCGAAGCCGGGCGAGCAGCGTGTCGAGATGAGCGACGGTCGGTACGGGCGCCAGCGCAACGTCATCGCCGCGCAGCAGACCGACGATCTCACGCATATCGTCCAGGGTCTGCCGGCTGCGCGACTCGATGGACTCGAGCACGACCTTCGCCTCGGCGGGCGGGAGGCTGTCGGCGGACTCAGCAGCCGTCGTCAGCTGACTGAGCCGCTCTTGCAGCAACCCATCGAGCTGCTGGGACAGCCGCGCCCGGTCGTCCGCGACGTCGAGCGCGGCACGCTCGTCGCGCAACTGACGCAGCTCCGCTTCACGAATCTCGAGCTCCCGGTTCAAAGCGGTTCGGTGCCGGGCGGCCAGGCCGACGCCGAAGACAACCAGCAGAACCGGTAGAGCCAGCAGTATGGCGCTCGGACCGGTGGTGGCGTCCACGACCAACACGAGCACGGTCAGCAAGGCACCGAGTGCGCCGACGATCCACGCCGTCGTGCGCTCGGACCCGAGTGCCCCGAGGAACGCCAGTACGAAGGCCAGCGGGAGACCGGCGCCGCAGCGGGTCACCCAGCCGAAGACGACGTCGTGCAGCGCCATTACCACGACGGCGGTGGTGGTGACGGCGATGATGTTGCGCCGCCACCAGAGCACCGGAATCGTGGCGCCCAGGAACACCACGATCATCCAGGGCGACCGAGAACTCGTCAGGTGAACCATCGACCCCTCCGCGATGGCTGCACGGACCTGGTCGCCGGTCATCCGGACGTCCTCCCACATCAGGAGGACGCCGAGCGCGGTGAGGCCTCCCGCCAGGACCCAGTCCCGGACCTTGATGCCGCGGAAGACCTCATCCATCGCAAACTCCTACTCGCAGCAGACCCGCTCAGGCGGCCGAACGCTCGGTGACCGGCGCGACGCCCGCAGACTGCCTGGTGACCCGATTCTGCACGAAGAGGCCGATGCCGTAGAAGAGCGCGGTGAGCGGAAGCGCCACCGCCAGACCGCCCGCGATGGTGTCGATCGACGCGTCCCTGGCGAGCATGACGAGCTGCGTGACGACGATGCCGACGAGGCCGAGCGCCTGGTTCCGCCAGGAGCCGGCGAACCGGGCGACGGCGTACGCCAGGGCGAACGCCAGCGGGAGCTCGACGCCGCAGCGAGTGATCCAGCCGAACGCGAGCACGTGGGCGAGAGTGGCGACCGCGGTGACTGCGACGACCGCGAGGATATTGCGCCGACGCCACAGGATCGGCAGCGTGACGAGCAGGAAGGCCGGCACCATCAGCCACGAGGTCGACGACAAGGGGTGCGGCAGGCCGTCCGAGCTCGACGCCGTGACGTTCTCGAGCATGATGAACACACCGGCGGCGGTCATGAGGCCGGCCAGGACATAGTCGAGCGGCCGGATTCCCCTGAAGATTCCGTTCATTGGTCTTCCCTTCGTTCCGGGCCACCCTGATTGACCCTGATGCCGCGACGGTAGGTCCCGGCATCCGTCGTCCACGTCTGGCGCGAGGACGATTGTCAGGCGCCGCTGTCCTCCGCAGGGATGACCCACGCACCGCAGGGATGACCCGCCCGAACGGTCGGGCACAATCTCGGTGTGCCCGAAAAGATCCGCGTGCTCGTCGCCGACGACCAGACCCTGGTTCGCACCGGCTTCCGGGTGATCCTGGAGGCCGAGGGCGACATCGAGGTGGTGGCAGAGGCCGACACCGGAACCGAGGCGATCCGGCAGGCCCAACTGGTCGAGCCCGACGTGATCCTGATGGACATCCGGATGCCCGGACTCGACGGCCTGTCGGCCACCGAGGAGATCCGGCGGCACCCGAACGCGCCGACGATCATCGTCCTCACCACGTTCGACCAGAACGAGTACATCTACCGGGCGTTGCGGGCCGGCGCGGCCGGCTTCCTGCTCAAGGACTCCCCGTCGACGCGGCTGATCGCGGCTGTGCGCGCCGCGGCCACCGGCGACTCGCTGATCGAGCCGGCGATCACCCAGCGGCTGGTCGAGCGCTTCGTCGAGCCGGTCCAGCCGCAAGAGCTGCCCCCGGAGCTGGCCGCGCTGACCGACCGCGAGCTCGACGTACTGCGGCTCATCGCCCGCGGGCTGTCGAACGCGGAGATCGCGGCCGAGCTGGTGGTGGCCGAGACGACCGTGAAGACCCACGTCGCCCGGGTCCTGACCAAGCTTGGCGTCCGCGATCGCGTCCAGGCGGTGGTGGTCGCGTACGAGACCGGGTTCGTCACCCGGCGCTGATCGTTCGAGGAGAAAACCTTCCGATCAGGCCCTGGAGGCGTTACTTTGTCACCGGTCGGTTGACCGGCGTACACCTGTGTCTCATGCGGCGGTAGAGCGCACAGCGTCGGATGGCCGCGTCCGTCCACGCTGGGGAGGCTGTCGTGTCGCTCTTCCGTCCACTCGCCACCACGCTCGGCATCGGCGGTCTGCTCGCCGGCGCCGCGCTGAACCCGGCGTTCGCGCAGCCTGTGCCCGGCCCGCAGCCGGTCGAGGCGCAGCGGCCTTCGTCGTCGAGCTCGGACATCTCCGACCTCGCGATCGCCCCGGCCGGCGAAGGGCTGGTGACCAGCCGGCAGGACAGCCCGGTCGCGCCCGGCGTCAACTACACCGCCTTCGAGCGCCTCGACGCCCGCGGCTGGTTGCGCGGCGACATTCTCGCCACCGACCTGGACAAGCACGGCGTCACCGTCGACTACGTCAACACCGGCAAGGTCTCCGGCGGTACGCCGCTGAGCCAACAGCTGGCCCGCAAGGGCGCGATCGCCGGGGTCAACGGCGACTTCTTCGACATCAACGACACCACCGCGCCGCTCGGCGTCGGGGTCGAGCGGTCCGGCCGGCTGATCAACGCCCCGGCCGCCGGCCACAACGACACCGCGGTGATCGGCAAGGACGGACTCGGCACGATCGCCCAGCTCTTCCTGCAAGGTACGGCGACCGACGACGACGCGAGCAAGCTCGAGTTGACCAACCTCAATTCGCCGGCCGTCTCTGAAGGCGGCATCGGCCTCTACACCCCGGAGTGGGGCGACGCGGCCCGGACCAGGACCGTGGACGGCCTGCCGACCGTCCGCGAGGTGATCCTTCGCGACGGTGTGGTCGTCTCGTCGGCCACCACTCCGGGCACCACCCCGCTGGCCGCGAACGAGCAGGCGCTGATCGGCCGCGAGGCCGGCGCCGACGCGCTGACCGCGTTCGAGGTGGGCGACAAGGTCGACGTGCAATACGGCCTGCGCCCCGACGCGGCGGATGTCGCGGTCGGCATCAGCGGCAACACCCAGCTCGCGAAGGACGGCAAGGTTCCCGACGACGTGCCGGACGCCGACCTCGCGCCGCGGACCGCGATCGGGTTCGACGCCGACGGCAGCCGGATGATCCTGCTCACCGTCGATGGCCGGGCGACCGGCTCTCGCGGCCTGTCGCTGAAGGAGATGGGTCAGCTGATGATCGGCCTCGGGGCCGACGACGCGCTCAACCTGGACGGCGGCGGCTCGTCGACGATGCTGGCCCGGACGCCCGGCAAGGCGGCGCCGCAGGTCGTGAACGACCCGTCCGACGGTGGCGAGCGGCTGATCCCGAACGGCCTCGGCCTGCTGCCGGTGAAGGGTTCCGGCAAGCTGAAGGGCTTCCGCGTCGAGGCGGTGGGCACCGCGGCCGAGGAGCCGGACACCGACATCTCCCGCAGCTCCCGCGTCCTCACCGGCCTCAGCCGGGTCCTCACCGCCACCGGTCACGACGAGACGTACGCGCCGGCGACGGGTACGCCGTACTGGTTCGGTGGGAGCAATGTCCGGGTCGACCAGCATGGTGTGGTGGTCGGTCGGAAGGCAGGCGACGCGGTGATCACGGCAGCCCGCGGTACGGCGAACGGAAGGTTCCCGATGACAGTGCTCGGTCCGCCGACCCGCTTGGCGCCGTCGACCCGGCAGGTGTCGTTGTCCGACGCAACGGCCAAGGGCTTCTTCGAGGTTGACGGGTACGACGCCGACGGCTTCTCGACCTGGATCGAACCGCGCGACGTCAAGCTGACCTACGACCCCGCGGTCGTGAATGTGGTTGCGCGCGGCAACGGGTTTGACGTGAATGCCCTGAGCAACGAAGCGGTCTCGACCGTGATCACCGCAACGGTCGGCAACCTGTCGACGCAGCTCAGTGTCACGGCGGGGCTGGCCAGTACGGTCGTGGACGAGGTCGACGACCTGAGCAAGTGGGCGGCGAACGCCGTACCGGTCGGGGCGGCGACGGCGTCGCGGTCGGCGGCCGAGGGTCATGACGGTGGCCAGGCGATCGCGCTCGACTACTCACTCACGGGCAGTACGGCGACGCGGGCGGCGTACCTCTCGCAGACTCCGCAGCAGACGCTGCCGGGGCAGCCGCAGAAGCTCGGCGCATGGGTGTACGGCGACGGCAAGGGCGCGTGGCTGCGGGCGAACGCGTACGACGCCGCCGGCGGCACCGCCCAGACGCTCAACCTCGCGGCCGCGGTCGACTGGACCGGCTGGAAGTACGTCGAGGCCGACATCCCGCCCGGGCTGACGATGCCGCTGCGGTTCTGGCGGATCTATGTGGTGGAGACCGTGCCGACCCGGCAGTACTCGGGCCGGATCATCATCGACGACCTGACCGTGCGCAGCGCGCCGCCCGTGACGATGGAGCCGCCCGCGAAGGTGATCGACCCGATGGTGGTGACCGACGGGACGGCGACCGGCGGCGGCCGGTGGCGGTTCGCGGTGATGTCGGACGCGCAGTTCACCTCCGACGACCCGAACTCGGACTACGTCAAGCAAGCCCGGCGGACGATCCGCGAGGCGCTCGCGCAGAACCCGGACTTCCTGGTCATCAACGGCGACTTCGTCGACCGCGCGTTCGGGCCGGACATCGCGCTGGCCAAGCAGATCATCGACGAGGAGGTCGCCGGCAAGGTGCCGGTGCACTACGTGCCGGGCAACCACGAGACCTACGGGCCGGGTGACCTGTCCGAGTGGACCAAGGTGTTCGGGTCGCCGACCAGCACGTTCGATCACAAGGGCACGCGGTTCATCCTGCGCGACTCGTCGCTGGGATCGCTCCGGGCGGGCGGGTTCGACCAGATCCTCGACCTGCGCAAGCAGCTGGACGACGCGGCGACGAACAAGACGATCCGCAACGTGGTGGTGATGGCGCATCACCCGATCGACGATCCGTCGCCGACGCAGAACTCGCAGCTCGGCGACCGCAAGGAAGCCGCCATGATCGTCCAGTGGCTGGCCGGGTTCCGGGCCTCGACCGGCAAGGGTGCGGCGTACATGGCGGCGCATGCCGGGACGTTCGCGGCCACCCGGACGGACGGCGTCCTGCTGCCGCTGACCGGCAACTCGGGTAAGAGCCCGGCCGCTGCTCCGGACGCCGGCGGCTTCACCGGCTGGGCCCTGGTCGGGATCGACCCCAAGGCGACCGCGGCCCCGGCCGGCGAGCGCAAGTGGTCGGCACCCGAGCGGTCCTGGTTCCAGGTCGAGCTACGGCCGCACGTGGACTCGCTCGAGCTCACCGCTCCGGCGTCCCTCCAGCGCGGTCAGACGGCAGCCGCCTCGGCGACCGTCGTCCAGGACAACCGCCGGGTCCCGGTGGCGTTCCCGGTCTCCTCGGACTGGTGGGGCTCGCAGCAGCTCCACATCGGCCCGGCCGGGACCGCGCCGTTCTGGGCGGTCGCGTCGTACGACCCGGCGACCGGTCAGCTGACCGCACTCCGTCCCGGCACCGCCCAGCTCGGCGTCACCGTCAACGGAGTCTCCAAGACCACCACCATCAAGGTCGATTGGTAGCGTTCTGCGGCGTGACTGACGTGGTGGTGCCGCAGCGGCTGCGGAGTGGTGATCGGGTTGCTGTGGTGGCGCCGTCCGGACGGGTGGATGCGCAACGGCTCGACATCGGGGTCGAGCACCTGAAGGGGTGGGGGCTCGAGGTCGAGGTGATGCCTTCGGTGCTGGCAGGGCACGAGCGGTTGAGCTACCTCGCGGCGGAGGACAAGGCCCGGGCCGAGGACTTGCGGACCGCCTGGCTGGACTCCCGCTTCACCGCGGTGTTCTGTGCGCGGGGTGGGTACGGCGTGCAGCGGATGCTCGAGTACGTCGACTTCGACGAGTTGGCGGCGGTGCCGAAGTGGTTCATCGGATTCAGCGACATCAGCGCACTGCACGAGCCGCTGAACGCCCGGGGCCTGGTCACGATCCACGGACCGATGGCCGCCGGAGTGGAGCAGTTGGGTGTTCCGGAGGGACGGGAGCGGCTGCGTGCGTTGCTGTTCGAGCCGGAGAGTGTGACTGACCTGCTCGCGCCTGTTGGAGCCCGCACGGTGGTCGATGGCGTGGCCGAAGGGCGGCTGCGGGGCGGCAATCTGGCGTTGCTGGCGTCGAGCCTCGGTACGCCGACCTACGCGGCGCCGGCGGGTGTCGTCGTCCTGGAGGACGTCAACGAGGAGGGGTATCGGGTGGACCGGTTGCTCACCCAGTTGCTGCGGTCCGGGTGGTTCGACGAGGTCACCGGTGTGGTGCTCGGGGACTTCAGTGAAGCGGCCGATCCGATCGACGACGTGGTCCACGAGCGGCTCGAGCCACTCGGCGTACCGATCGTGGAGGGTGCGGCGATCGGGCATGAGGCGTTGAACCTCGCCGTACCGCTCGGACTGCCCGTGCGGCTGGACGCGACCGCGGGGACACTCACCCCAAGTGGTCTCGCAGGAAGGTGAAGGCCTGCGGGTAGGCGTCCAGCCGGTTCTTCAGCTTGGCGAGGCCGTGGCCCTCATCCGGGTAGACCAGGAGCTTGCACGGTACGTCGCGCTTGGTCAGCGCCTCGGTGATCTGCTCAGCCTCCGATAGCGGCACCCGTGGGTCGTTGGCGCCGTGGATGACGAACAGCGGCGCCCGGATGTCGTCGACCCGGCTCAGTGGGCTCGCGGACTCCAGGAAGTCCCGGTCGGTCGCGAGATAGCCGTACTCGCGCTCCCGCATGGCCCGGCGGTAGTCCGAGGTGTTCTCCAGAAAGGTCACCAGTGAGGCGATCCCGACGATGTCCACACCGGCCGCCCACAGGTCCGGCTGGAACGCGACCCCGGCCAGCACCATGTAGCCGCCGTACGAACCACCCCACAACGCGGCGTGCTGCGGGTCGGCGCCGATCGTCGGGAGCCAGCTGTGGATCGCGGCCAGGTCCTTCACCGAGTCGAGCCGCAGCTCCCGATCGTCGAGGGAGTACCAGCGCTTGCCGTATCCCGCCGAGCCGCGGACATTCGGTACGACGACCGTGTGGCCGTCGGCGGCGAGCGACGAGATGATCGGGCTCCACAGGCGCATCGCCGCGCCCTCCGGACCACCGTGCACGTGGACCACGGTGGAACCCAGGTCCGGACCGGTCGGCCGGAACACGAACACCGGCACCTGCTCCCCGTCGAACGACGGCACCCGCAGGCTCTCCGGGTGCTCGAGCTCGGCCGGAGGCTCCGCCTGACCCGGCGACCGCAGCTCCACGACCTCGCCGGTCGACGGGGTGTACCGGAACACCGTGGGCGGCGTGACCGGTGAGTTGTAGGTGATCGCCGCGAACGAGCCGTCCGCGGACCAGAGCGGATCCGGCGTCGCCATCGTCAACGCGGCGCAGCCGCCCGAGGGCAGGTCCAGTGGCGCGGTCGCCGAGCCGTCCAGCCGGTGCAGCGCCAGCGAAACCTCGCCGTCCTCCAGTACGCCGACCAACAGGTGCTCGCCGTCAGGTGAGACCCAGCCGGCCAGGTCGCGGGCGTCATCCACGAGTACGTCGCTCCACACAGCGTCGGCCAGGTCATAGCGGCGTACCGCCATCCGGTCCCGGTCTGCGTTGCTCGATACCAGGAACGCGCTGGAGTCCGGCAGCCACGAGACCGCCGTCTGGTCGTTGTGGGCGTCGGCCGGGGTCAGCTCGGTGACGGCCTGCGTGGCCGTGTCGACCAGCAGCAGCTGCATGGAGTTCGCCGGTGCGCTGGCCAGGGACAGCACGACCCATTGGTCATCCGGAGAAGGGCTGACCGCCATCACCCAGCCACCGCCGTCGTACAGGGCCTTCTCCGTACCGGTCGACAGGTCGCGGCCGACCAGGTCGAAGTCGACGCCGTTGCGCCGGTTCGTGGTGAACAGGATCCGGTCGGGCTTGGCGTCCACCAGATGGTGGTTGTACGCCGGGTCGTGGACGAGTGGCGTGAGTGTAGGCAGGCCGGGGTCGTCGAGGTCGAGTATCGACAGCTGGCCACGTTCGTCGCCGCCGCTGTCGTGCTCGACGACCACCTGCCGGCTGCCGGGCACGAACCGCGCCCTGCGGCAGGTGTCGCCGAGGTCAGTGAGCGCTCGCCACGTCCCGTCGGGAGCGATCTCGTTGACCTGGCGGACGCCGGTGCCGTCGTAGAGGACGAGCAGGCGTCCCTCGTCGTTCACGTCGAGTGCCATCGTGGACGTCAGCGAGAACAGCGTTGTCAGCACCGTCCCATCCTCACATGGGTGGCGGTCACCGGGGGCAGCCCCTGCGGTCTGCCCCCGGCGCCGCGTCAGCGCTCGCCGTGCCAGGAATGCCAGAGCGCCGCGTACGGGCCCTGGGCATCGACCAGTTCGTCGTGTCCGCCCAGCTCGACGATCCGGCCGTCCTCCACGACCGCGATCACGTCCGCGTCGTGGGCGGTGTGCAACCGGTGCGCGATCGCCACCACGGTCCGGCCGGCCAGCACGCCGGCCAACGACCGCTCCAGGTGCCGGGCGGCCCGCGGGTCCATCAACGAGGTCGCCTCGTCCAGGACCAGCGTGTGCGGGTCGGCCAGCACCAGCCGGGCCAGGGCGACCTGCTGTGCCTGAGCCGGAGTCAGCGAGATCCCACCGGATCCCACCTCGGTGTCCAGCCCGTCGTCGAACCCGGCGACCCATCCGTCGGCGTCGACCGAGCGCAGCGCGGCCCACAGGTCGGCATCGGTGGACTCCGGCCGGGCCAACCGCAGGTTGTCCCGGACACTGCCCACGAACACGTGGTGCTCCTGGTTGACCAGAGCAACGTGACTCCGGACCTGCTCGGCCGACATCTGGTCCAGGGCGGCGCCACCCAAGGTGATGTCACCGAGCCGTGGCGAGTAGATGCCTGCCAGCAACCGGCCCAGCGTCGATTTCCCTGCTCCAGAAGGGCCTACGAGCGCAACCCGCGCGCCCGGCTGCACAGTCAGCGTCACACCGTGCAGCACGTCCCGGCCCTCCAGATAGCCGAACCGCACGTCGTCGGCCAGCACAGTCCGGCCCTCCGGCTCGGCGTCTCCCTCGGCGGCGGCCGCTTCGATCTCACGGACCCCGACCAGCCGGGCCAGTGACACCTGCGCCACCTGGAGTTCGTCGTACCAGCGGATCATCATGTTGACCGGCTCGACCAGCATCTGGACGTACAGCGCACCAGTGGTGAGTGCGCCGACGGTGAGCCAGCCCTGGATGGCGAACCCGCCACCGATGACCAGTACGGCGGCCAGCGCGACCGTGTGGGTCATGTTGATCACCGGGAACAGGATCATCCGCAGGTAGAGCGTGTACCGCTCCCAGGCGACCCACTGACCGATGCGGGTGTCGCCCAGCTTGATCCGGCGGTCGCCGAGCCGGTGCGACTCCACGGTCCGGCCGGCGTCGACGGTCTCGGCCAGCCCCGAGGCCACCGCGGCGTACCCGGCGGCTTCCGACCGGTACCCCGATGGCGCGCGGCGGAAGTACCAGCGGCCACCGATGATCAGGATGGGCGCCGCGATCACCACGGCCACCGCCAACACGGGCGCGGTCACGATCAGCGCGCCGATCAGCAGCGACCCCCAGATCACCGCGATGGTCAGCTGCGGCACTGCGTCCCGCATCGCGTGCGAGAGCCGGTCGATGTCGGTGGTGATCCGGGACAGCAGGTCGCCGGTGCCGGCCCGCTCCAGGACACCAGGCGGCAGCCCGACCGCGCGGACCAGGAAGTCCTCACGCAGGTCGGCGAGCATCTCCTCGCCGAGCACCGCGCCGCGCAGCCGGGTGAGCCGGACGAACACCGTCTGCACCAGCAGGGCGATGACGAACCCGAGCACCACGGACGGCAGCTGAACATCGGTGCTGCCCTGCGACAGCTTCTCCACCACGTTGCCGAGCAGCCAGGGCCCGACCATCCCGCTCAGCGCCGCCACCGCGTTCACCAGTGTCAGCCAGCCGAACGCGCGGCGGTGCCGGCGGAACAGTGTCTTCAGGTAGGCGCGCACGGTCGCGCTGCCCGCCACCGGCAGCCGGGCCGCTTCCTGCGGCGCCGCCGGGTCGTACAGAGGGCTCCTGGACGAGCGAAGCGAGTTCAGAATCCGGCTCCTCACGCCAACTCCTCGAAGGTTGGTTCGTCTTCACGGGTCACAACCGCGCGGTAGCGCGGGTTGGTGAGCACCAGCTCGTGGTGGGTGCCGACCGCGTCGACACGGCCCTCCGGAACGAAGACCACTCGCTCCGCGCGGTCCAGCATCAGCGGGCTGGAGGTAAACACCACAGTGGTCCGGCCGGCGCGCAGCAGCCGCAGGCCGTCGGCGATCCGGGCCTCGGTGTGCGCGTCCACCGCACTGGTCGGCTCGTCCAGCACCAGCACCGGCGGGTCGACGTACAGCGAGCGGGCCAGAGCGACCCGCTGCCGCTGCCCACCGGACAGGGACCGTCCACGCTCGGTCAGCAGGGCCTTCATCGCGTCCGACTCACCGGCCGGCAGCGTCTGCCGCAGTACGTCGAGAATGTCCGTGCACTGCGCTGCGTCGAGCGCAATCTCCGGAGAGACCGCGCCACTCGCCGGCACGTCGAACAGCTCGCGCACCGTCCCCGACAGCAGCACCGGGTCCTTGTCCTGCACGAGTACGACGGTCCGCGCGGACTCCAACGGGAGGTCGTCCAGCGCGACCCCGTCGAGCAGCACAGAGGCCTCGCCGTCCTCGGCCGTCGGGCTGTGACCACCCAGACGGTCCGCCAGCCGGCCGCCCGCGTCCGGGTCGCCACAGACGACCGCGGTGAAGCTGCCGGTCGGGACGTGCAGACCGGACACCGGGTCGAGCAGGTCACCGTCGGGCAGCTGGGCCTCGCCAGTGCCCTTGGTCTCGTCGGTCCGCTGCAGCGACAGCACGCGCGCGGCCCGGCGGGCCGACACCTTCGAGAAGATGAACGCGCTCGCTGTCTCCTCGAACGTGTGCAGCGGCACCAGCATGAAGGTGACGAACCCGTACGTCGTGACGAGCTCGCCGACCGAGATCTGTCCGGACATCACCAGCCGGACGCCCAGCCACACGACGACCACCAGGAAGATCCCGAACAGCAGCACCTGGAGAGCCGCGATCAGCGACCACATCCGGGCACTGCGGACCGCACTGGCCCGGTAGTCCTGCGATGCGGTGCGGTAGCGGTCCAGGAACAGCTGCTCACCACCGATACCCCGCAGCACACGCAGACCGGCGACGGTGTCGGCGGCCAGCTCGGTGGCCCGGCCGCCCTTGGCCCGCTGCGCGTCCGCACGACGCTCGGCCGGACCCATCAGCGGCACGATCGAGAACGCCAGCACCGGTACGGCGACGGCGACCACGAGACCGAGCGACGGTTCGTAGAACAGCAGACCGATCACGACGGCGAAGCAGGTCAGCAGAGCGGCCGCGAACCGGCCGAGCACCTCGACGAACCAGCCGATCTTCTCGACGTCGCCGCTACTCACGGCGACCACCTCGCCGGCGGCGATCCGGCGGGTCAGCAGCGAGCCCAGCTCCGCGGCCTTGCGGAACAGCAGTTGCTGCAGGCGCGACGCCGTACTGATCCAGTTGGTCACCACGGCGCGGTGGAAGAACGAGTCGGCACCGGCCTTGGCCGCGCCGAACGCGAGCAGCAGCACGCCGGCCAGGATCAGCTTCGGCCAGGACAGGTCGATCACCGCCTGGACGGCGAGACCGACGGCGACCGGAGCGGCGGCGATTCCGCCGAAATACAGGAGTCCCCAGAACACTGCGAGGGCCTGCCCGCGCAGTTGCTGGTGCTCCAGCCAGAGAATGAGTCGGAGACCCGACCGGGTGTCCGGCACACCCGGGTCGGCGAATGGAATGAGGCGCAGGGACATGACGTCTCGCAAGAGGCGTAGAAGGGTTGAGAAAGAGGCACCTGACCAGGCGTATGGATCAAGCCTAGGCGGGCCCGCCGACAGTCCGCCAACCCTTTTCACCAGTGGTCGGACGCCGGGGGAATCGTTTCCGGCGGCGGTAGTAAAGTCTTCAACAGATGATCGGAGGGAGCCGGGTGGCGGAGCTGACGCGAGGGCGGCGGCTGTTGATTCTCGGCATCTGTTGCTCCAGCCTGTTCATCGTCGGGCTGGACTCCACCATCGTGAACCTGGCGCTGCCGTCCATCCGGGTCGAGCTGGGCGCGTCGGTGACCGAGCTGCAGTGGACCATCGACGCCTACACGCTGGTGATCGCCTGCCTGCTGTTGGTGTCCGGTTCGACCGCGGACCGGGTCGGACGGCGGCGGACGTTCCAGGCCGGGCTGGTGATCTTCGGGATCGGGTCGCTGCTGTGCGGATTCGCGCCGACCGTCGACCTGCTGATCGTGTTCCGGATGGTGCAGGCGGTCGGCGGATCGATGCTGAACCCGGTCGCGATGTCGATCATCACCAACACGTTCACCAACCCGCGTGAGCGCGCTCAGGCGATCGGGGTCTGGGGCGGCGTGGTCGGGCTGAGCCTGGCGGTCGGCCCGTTGGTCGGTGGTGCCCTCGTCGACGCGGCGGGCTGGCGGTACATCTTCTGGATCAACGTGCCGGTCACAGTGGCCGCCGTACTGATGACTGCGTTCTTCGTGCCCGAGTCGAGGGCGGCGGTGCCGCGGCCGATCGATCCGGTCGGGCAGGTGCTCGTCGTCGTGGTGCTCGGCAGCCTGGTGTACGGGATCATCGAGGGGCAGTCGGCCGGGTGGGGCTCGGCGCTGATCATCGGGTGCTTCGTCCTCTGCGTGGCGGCGTTGGTGTCGCTGGTCTTGTACGAGCGTCGCCGGGAGGAACCGCTGCTCGAGCCGCGGTTCTTCCGGAGCGCGCCGTTCTCGGGCGCGACGCTGATCGCGGTCTGCGGGTTCTCGGCGTTGTCCGGGTTCCTGTTCCTGAACTCGCTGTATCTGCAGTCGGTGCGCGGGTTCTCCGCGTTGCACGCCGGCTTGCTGACGCTGCCGATGGCGGCGATGACGGTGGTGTTCGCGCCGCTGTCCGGCTGGCTGGTCGGACATCGAGGACCGCGGCTGCCGCTGGTCGTTGCCGGGATCGGGCTCACGGTCTCCGGGCTGCTGCTGTCGCGGCTCGACCTCACCACCTCGACCGTCGTGCTGCTGGCCGGCTATCTGATCTTCGGCCTCGGTTTCGGGATGCTGAACGCGCCGATCACGAACGCCGCGGTCTCCGGGATGCCGCTCTCCCAGGCCGGCGTCGCGGCCGCGATCGCCTCCACGAGTCGCCAGGTCGGCGCGTCCCTCGGCGTCGCGATCGCCGGCACGGTCCTGACCGCTCGGCTGGTCGGCCCGCTCGAGACCGGCTTCGTCGATGCCGCTGTGCTGTGCTGGTACATCATCGCGGGCTGCGGCTTCCTGGTCCTCGTGCTCGGACTGATCACGACCGGCAAGTGGGCCCGTCGTACGGCGGAAGCTGTTGCGGAGGACCTCGTCAGGGCTCGATGAGTCCGGCGCGGCCGAGGGCTTTGAGCCGGCCGCGGAGGATCTTCTGCCGGCGCTCCTCGTCGGGGAACAGCTCGACGTACGCCGTTCCTTCGGCGGCGAGCAGGTCGTCGTCGAGGCGTCGTACCGTGCCGGCGGGGAAGCGGTGGGTCATCGCTACCTGCACCGCGGCGCTGTCGATGCCGGTGAGGAGGTCGGTCAGTTGCTCCTCGGTGGCGACGCCGAGCCGGCCGAGGATGCCGAGCATCCAGGCGTAGTGGTTCGTCTTGGCGTGCGGCGCGTCCGGGTAGCGACGGGTCAGGTACGACGTCAGGGTCGCCGTGGTGAGGTCACGCGGGGTCTTGTCCGGCTCGGCGGCCGCGAGTTCGCGGTAGAGCCGGTCGATCTCGGTGAACTCGTTGTCGACCAGTTCCATCAACGCCGCCGCCAGCAGGAACCGCCGGTCGAACTCCGCCTTGCGCTCCGCCGGGATGTCCAGCTTGTACCGGATGTCGTGCTCGAACTCGGCCCACGCGTGCTGAACCGCGGTCCGGACCTGGATCTCCATGGTCAGGTTCTTCAGTACGGCGTACTCCGGCAGCTCCCGGCGATGCGCGTTCAGCCGGACCAGGTAGTGCTTGCTCGCGTACCCGAACACCCCCTGCGCGCGGGTGTGCGCGCCCATGTCGGTGTGCTCGACGATCTCGAACTCGGCCTCGATCACCTCGCACACCCGGTCCACGGCCTCGACCAGGAACGTGATCACCCGGGCCGCCACCAGGTCGGTGATCTGGTTCAGCGGGTCGTCGTACTTCGGCCTGGTCGGGTCGTCGGGATGCGGTTTGGCCGCCTTCGCCAGGAACGACTCCGGATCCTTCGCGCGGGCGGTCGCGCTCAGGTAGTTGATGCCTTCCTCTTCGCCGATCAGCTCGTCGATCAGGGCCTCGAGTTTGCGCGCACCACCGACGTACTGCTGATGCACGCGCTCGTACAACGCGCCCGCCTGACCAGCCCACTCCATGGCCGCACCCTAGTGTGCCGACAGCTGACGCGCTCTCTGGACGCGTCTATCGAAATCTAGTTCTTTCACTAGAAAGCCGTAGACAAGGCTCGCGACACGCTCTCGCGGTGGCTAGCGAAATCTAAGGAAAACGCTAGACGGGCTCATACAGTGACAGCATGGATCCGATCCGGAATCCCTATGCGCCCGGCGCCGGTCAGCGGCCGCCTGAGCTGGCCGGACGCGACACCGAGGTGCGGCAGTTCGAGGTGGTGCTCGAACGGGTCGCGGCAGGCAGGCCGGAGCGGAGTCTGGTCCTGAGCGGGCTCCGTGGCGTGGGTAAGACCGTGCTGC
This sequence comes from Kribbella sp. CWNU-51, assembly GCF_054073265.1. Classification (NCBI taxonomy): domain Bacteria; kingdom Bacillati; phylum Actinomycetota; class Actinomycetes; order Propionibacteriales; family Kribbellaceae; genus Kribbella; species Kribbella sp. CWNU-51. The sequence continues at coordinate 166,940 of NZ_JBSXMZ010000014.1, read as the reverse complement.
TCAACACTTTGCGCAGCCAGGCCATCAAGCGCGCGTGGGGCACGGGGAAGATCGAGGCCCGGCCGGACCAGAGCGTCCGGCTGCCGATCGCGCAGGCGCTGCACACCGCGATGCGGGAGCTGGGACACCGGCACCGTGATGACGAGCGGGTCGACCAGTTCAGCGCCGTACTGAAGGCCTTCGCGCTGCGGACGGCGGCGAACGACCGGAAGGGGATCCGCTGGCACCCGCCGGTCGACGTGGCCGCGGCGAAGGGGCGAGCCGATTCGGGTGATCTCGAGATGGACCTGATCGAGCTCTTCACCGATGCGGCCGATCTGGCCGGTGATCTGTCGGTGGGGGTCGGGCTGTTCATCGACGAGATGCAGGACATCAGTGCGGACGACCTGTCCGCGCTGTGCGCCGCTTGTCACGAGATCTCGCAGCAGAGTGCGCCGTTGGTCGTCGTGGGCGCCGGGTTGCCGCATCTGCCCGCCGTACTGTCCGCCAGCAAGTCGTACTCCGAGCGGCTCTTCCGATACATCCGCGTGGACCGGTTGGCGCGGGAAGCGTGCGACCGGGCGCTGATGGTGCCGGCGGAGAGCGAGGGTGTTCTGTACGATGAGGAGGCGCTGGACGAGCTGTACGCCCAGACCGACGGGTACCCCTACTTCGTCCAGGCCTTCGCCCACTCCACCTGGGACCACGCCCCGACCTCCCCGATCACGATCAAGGACGTCGCGGTCGCCGCCCCCGAGGCCTCCGCCGAACTCACCGTCGGCTTCTTCGGCTCCCGCTACGAACGCGCGACGCCCGCGGAACGCGAGTACATGCGCGCCATGGCCGAACTAGGCATCGGCGTCGACGACGGCTCCGTCCCCACCGCCGAAGTAGCCAGCACCCTCAACCGCAAACCCCAATCCCTCTCCCCCGCCCGCGACGGCCTCATCAAGAAAGGCCTGGTCTTCTCCGCCGAACGCGGCACGGTGGCCTTCACCGTCCCCCACTTCGGCAAATTCCTCCGCACCCGCACCGCCTAGGTGGGGTGCCGGGGGTTGGTTTGGTAGCGGCCTGGGGTGGTGCCTAGGAGGGTGGTGAAGGCGGTGATGAAGGTGCTGGGGTTGGACCAGCCGCAGGCGTGGGCTACGTGGGTGGTGCTGTGGCCGTCGGCGAGGAGGACGAGGGCCTGGTGGATGCGTAGTTGGGTGCGCCATTCGTAGAAGGTCATGCCGAGTTCGTTGTGGAGGAGGCGGCTGAGGGTGCGGGGGCTGGCTCCGATGGTTCGGCCGAGCTCGGCAAGCGGGGTGTTGTCCGCGGGGTCGTCGTACAGCAGTTGGGCGAGCGCCTGCAGTCGATCGTCTTGTGGTTCCGGCAGGTGTAGTGGCTGCTCCTGTGCTTCGTGGAGCTCGTCGACCAGGACGCGGCGGACGCGGGCGCGCGCGGCCCGGTCGTAGGCGGGTACGGCGGGGTCGTAGTTGCGTGGACCGGTGAGGTTCAGCAGGATCTCGCGGGCGAGGTCGGAGACCGTGAACACGGCGGGATGGGCTGGTACGAGCCGGGCCAGAGATGCCGGGAGGAACAGGATCCGCATGTCGGTGTTGCCGTGGGCGCGGTGGTAGTGCGTGAAACCAGCGGGAGTCCAGGCGACTCGATTGGCCGGCACGATCGAGGTGCCACGATCTGTGTGCACCGAGAGCACGCCGCGGGCGGCGTACACCAGATGTCCGCGCGAATGGGACTGCACGGAGCTCGTTCCCCCGGACGGCCAGAGGTGCACGCCTCCGGACGGCCACAGCTGGGAGGATCGGGCGACTTGGCGACGAACGGGCATCGGATGGCATTCTATCGGTGGCCCGCCACACTGCCTGCTGGCGACAGTGAATGCATGAGTACGACGATGCGCGCGGCGGTCTGTGTCAGGGCGGGTGGCCCGGAGGTCCTGGAGATCCGTGAGCTGCCGGTGCCAGCAGTCCGGGAGGGCTGGAGTCTGGTGCGGGTGATGGGCGCGGGCTTGAACCGGTCGGAGCTCCGGACCCGGCAGGGGCACTCCCCGAGCGTGACGTTCCCGCGGGTGCTCGGGATCGAATGTGTGGGAGTCGTGGCGGCCTCGACCGATCCCAGGTTGCCGGATGGGACGACTGTCGCGGCGGTGATGGGTGAGATGGGCCGGCAGTTCGACGGCGGCTACGCGGAGTACGCACTGTTGCCGAACTCCCTGCTGATGCCAGTCACCACCGCATTGCCGTGGGACGTCTTTGCCGCGCTTCCCGAGACGTACCTGACCGCACATGGCTCACTGGACACGTTGGGGATCGAGTCCGGCGGCAAGCTGCTGATCCGCGGCGGGACCTCGTCCGTCGGGATGGCGGCCGCGTCGATCGCGTCCGGCTACGGTGTCGAGACCGCGGCGACGACCCGGCGGCAAGACAAGGTCGAGGCGTTGACTGCGGCCGGTGTCGACCACGTACTCGTCGACGGCGGTGGATCGCTGGCGACCATGCACGCGGTTTGGCCGGAGGGTCCGGACTATGTTCTGGACCTCGTCGGAGCGAGTACTGCGGTCGACTCGCTGCACCTGGTCCGTCGCGGCGGGACGGTGTGTGTCGCGGGCTCGCTCAGTGGGTGGTTGATCCCGGACTTCGAAGCCATAGCGATGATTCCGTCCGGGACCAAGCTCACGGCTTTCCACAGCGACAACGTGAAGGGCGAGGCGGGCGCGACCGTGCTGCAGCGGGTCGTGCATGAGATCGAGGCCGGCGTCTATCGACCCAACGTCGACCGGGTCTTCGGCCTGGACGAGATTGTTGAGGCTCACCACTACATGGAAAGCAACGAAGCCATCGGGAAGCTTGTCGTGACGCCCTAGCCGGTCGTTTACGAAACTGACCTATCGTGGGGGACCGGTGAGTCGGTAGGGTCGATTGTCATGACCACCCGGCGGACTGGCCAGCGCGGCGACGCGTCTGTGCGTCAGCGGGGTGGGCGGCACAGCCGGCGGAAGTCCCACAAGGTGCAGTGGTTTTCGGTGACTGCGTTGGCCGTGCTGGGGACTGTGGTGGTGATGCATCCGGATGTGGCCAACCGGCGGAGTCTGGCGGCTGATGTGGTGTCCGGGGTGAGTGCGCCTGTGACCGAGGTGCCGGTCAGCACGCCCACGCCGGTTCCGACGCCTACGCAGAAGTTCACCACTCCGTTGCGGCCGGCACCGAGTTTGACGCGGCAGCCCAAGGGCGCGAAGCCGAATGTCACCGTGTCCAGCGGCAAGCTTGCCGTGGTGCCCGGGTTCAACAAGGCGACCGGGGTCCGGGACAAGCTGACCTATCGGGTCGAGATCGAGCAGGGACTGTCGGTCAACGGTGCCGTGGTTGCGGCGATCATCCACAAGACGCTGACCGATCCACGCGGCTGGCAGGCGGTTCACCCGGTCAGCTTCGAGCGGACCGACAAGGTCGACGCCGACCTGCGCATCATCCTGGCCACGCCGGCGCTGACCGACAAGCTCTGTCTGCCGCTCGACACCGGCGGTGAGGTGTCCTGCCGGGTCGAGGACCGGGTCGTGCTGAACGCCAAACGGTGGATGTACGCGATCCCGGCGTACAACGGCGACGTCTCGCTGTACCGCAGCTACCTGGTCAACCACGAGGTCGGGCACGCGCTCGGCCACGGCCACTCGACCTGCACCAAGGCGAAGACCCCCGCGCCGGTGATGATGCAGCAGACCAAGGGCCTGGCCGGCTGCCTGCCGAACGCCTGGCCCACGATCAAAGCGACCTGAGCGAAGCATCCGTTCGTGAGAAGCTGAGTCGGAGGGGAGGGAGCAGCGATGTCGTCACAGGATTTCCCGACGTACGGCCGGGGCGACGAGCCCGACCAGTCCGGTGAGGAGCACCACTACGCCCGTCCCACGCCGTACGGCGGTGGGACCTACGGCGTGGGCCCATACACGGACCCGCAGCCCGGCCCCTACGCCCAGCCGCAGCCCTACGGCTCCCAGCCCGGCCAACCTCAAGGCCAGCCGGGCCAGCCACAAGGCCGGCCCGATCAACAACAGAGCCAGCCGCAGTACGCCGGTCCGCCGCAGAGCCAGGGCCCGACGTACACCCAGCCACCGAACTTCCGCCCCGGGAGCCCCTACGGTCCCGCGGCGCATCCGCAGCAGCACGAGCTCCCGACGTACGGACGGGAGGAGCCGGTCGCGCCCCGCGACCCGCGTGCCGCCCGGGTGGTCGGACTGGCCGCACTGATCGCGGCCGTCTACGGACTGCTCGTCGTGTCCGTCCAGCGGGTCGCCCTGCGCGAGATCTCCCAGGCTCCCGGCTCACCGCTGAACCACCCGCTCCGCACCGACGTGATCGACACCATCGGCCAGCTGCTGCTGATCGTGGTCGGCGGCGTCGCGCTCGGGATGTGGATCCGGGATGTGCTCGCCCGCCGCAAGGCCGGGCGCCAGCCCGACCCGGTCGAGCTCGGTGGTCTCCTGCTGGTCGCGGTGTCCGCGATCCCGATCCTGATCTGGCTGATCATCGTCCTGTCCACCGGCCTGGGCGCCATCGACGAGACGATCGACCGGCTGCCCAAGGCGTACGGCTGGGGCGGCACCGGTCTGCTGATCCTCGCGGCCGGTCTGGCCATCGGGTACCGCGAGCTGAAGCCCGAGGTCAGCAACCCGGTCGTCCAGGGCCCGCCGGTCAAAGCGCCCTGGGAGTGAGCGCACCCGTCGTCCTGGTCCCGGGCCTCGGTCTCGGGCCGGAGTCGTACGCCAAAACGGTCGAGCACCTGACCACGCCGTACCTCGTCGTCACTCTTCCCGGGTACGGCGAACCGGCCGGAGCCCGCGAAGATCTGCATCCACGCGCGCTCGGCGTGGCACTGGCCGACAAGATCCGCGAGCGGTCGGTCCTGGTCGGACACTCGGCGAGCTGCCAGATCGTGGTCGAGACCGCGATCATCGACCCCGAGCTCGTCCATGCGCTGGTGCTCGTGGCGCCGACAGGAGACGCCCGGATGTCGAGCTGGGTTGACCGGACGGTCCGCTGGCTGGGGTCGGCCGTGCCGGAAGCACCCCGCCTGATTCGGGTTGTCACCCCGCAGTACGCGCGTACGACGCTCTCCTCGATCGCCCGCGCCGCGGAAGCCGCCCGGCACCACGACCTGGCCGCGATCATCACCCAGGTGCGGGTGCCGGTGGTCATCGTGCGCGGCAAGCACGATCTGATCTCGCCGGCCGAGTGGGTCGAGCGGCTGGCGGAGCTGAGCCACGGCGAGGCTCGCACCCTGGAGTCCGGCTCGCACATGCCGGTGCTGACCAACGGTCCCGAGGTGGCCGCTCTCATCCAGCGAGCCGCCACCCTGCCCGAAAGTGAGTGAAGCGCTATCGTTGACGCGCTAACAACCTTTGCGGGAGCTCGCACCGTACGCGCGGGCTGAGAGGGCGACAGCTGGGTCGCCGACCGCCTGAACCTGACCGGGTAATGCCGGCGTAGGGAGCGGGTCATCATGACCAATACTGCTGTTCGTCCTGCTAGCGATATCGAGGCGCCGCTCGTCCTGACCACGGACGCCCCGCGGACGCTCGGATTCCTCGACCAGTTCGCCCTCTGGGGGAACTTCGGCATCTCCTTGTTCGGGCCGGTCACCGGTGCGCTGGTGGCGGCGTCCACGGGCTCGCTGTGGCAGGGCCTGCTCGCGGTCGTCGTCGGCTGTGGGATCGGCGCGTTGGTGCTCGGTGGGGCGGCGGTGTTCGGTTCGCAGACCGGGGCGCCGGCGATGACGTGCCTGCGCGGTGTGTTCGGCCGACGCGGTTCGATGGCGCCGACCGTGCTGAACATCGCGCAGAACGTCGGCTGGGCCACGATGGAGATCATCATCATCTCGCAGGCCGCGGTCGCGGTGACGAGTGAGCGCTGGCGCTGGGTGTTCGTCCTGCTGGCCGGGGTGATCGCGACGACGATGGCGGTCCGGCCGCTCGGCAGTGTGAAGCTGCTGCGGAAGTTCATGGTCTGGCTGGTGCTGATCGCGTCGGTGTACCTGTTCGTGCAGGTGCTCAGCAAGCCGGTGCACGACCTGCCGCAGGACAACGTCTTGGGCTTCTGGCCGGCCGTCGACCTGGCCGCCGCGGGCGTGGTCTCGTTCGCCCCGCTGGCCGCCGACTACACCCGGCACTCGCGCACCAACAAGGCCGCGTTCGCCGGCTCGTCGCTCGGCTACGGCCTGGCGGCGATCGCGTACTACGCACTCGGTGTGTTCGCGGTCGCGACTTTGCAGACCAACAGCGAGGACGTGATCACCGCGCTCGTCGTCCTGCCCGCCGGCGCGATCGCACTGTTGGTCCTATTGGTGGACGAGGTCGACGAGGCGTATGCGAACGTCTACTCGACCACGATGGCAACGCACAACCTGATCGGCCACGTCGACCGGCGCTGGATCTCGGTCGCGATCGGCGTACTCGCCACCGGCCTCGCACTGATGGTTGACCTAGGCAACTACACGCAGTTCCTCTTCCTGATCGGCTCGGTCTTCGTCCCACTGTTCGCGGCCGCGATCGCGGACTTCTTCCTGGTCAGCAAGATGAACTGGGACGTCTCGGGTACGGCGCGCTTCCGGTGGCAACCGGCCGTGGCGTGGCTGATCGGATTCGTCGCCTACCAGGTGGTCAACCCCGGCACAGTGAGCCGTTGGTCGCCGTTCTGGACCGACGTCCAGCAGTGGGTGTTCAACCACCAGCCGGTGCCGACCTGGCTGGGTGCGACGGTCACCTCGATCGTCGTCTCGATGCTGGCTGCGGTCGTGCTCGGCCGGGTAGGGCGCCGACCGCTGGACAACTGACCCGGAGTAACCGGGATACTTGCGCCCATGCTGAACTCCGCACTGCGCAGCCGGGCCGAGTACGCCGAACTCGGGGCCGACGGCCTGGCCGCGCGGACCACGCCCGAGCGGGACGCGGCGACCGTCAAGGCTGTCGAGGAACTGCTGGCCGGGCGCGAATCGGTGCTCGACCTGTGCTGCGGCTACGGCCGGATCGCGGTGCCGCTGCGCAAGGCCGGCAAGGTCGTCCGCGCGCTGGACATCTCGCCGAACCTGATCGAGGCCGGCCGGGCGAAGGCGACCGAGGAGGAGCTGTCGATCGACTGGGCGGTCGGGTCGATGACGGACCTGCCGTACAAGTGGGACGCGTTCGACGCGGTGATCTGCCTGTGGACCGCGTTCCACGAGCTGTTCGCCGAGGACGAGCAGGTGTCCACCATCTGTGAGATCTCCCGGGTGCTGAAGCCGGGCGGCATCGCGATCATCGAAGGCCCGGCCTGGGGACCGGCGACGGCGGCGGAGATCGCGAACGGGATGCGTCAGGGCCCGGAGCACCGGATCGTCACCACCGAGCACTTCGGCACCAGCAGCGTGCACTTCATCCACGACGAGATCAGTTACGGCCGGCTCTGCGCTGCGGCTGGAATCGAGGACTACAAGGTCTACAAGCGGGACTGGGGCGGCCGTCGCCGGCTCATTCTGGAGATCCACCAGCCCGCCACTGACTGACGCGTCAGAAGCAGCCTTTGCAGGTAAGGGAAACAAGAAGCAGATCCCCACTCCACACTGGGGATCTGCTCCTTTGGCTGTCGAGTGTAAATGCTTCCTGGCCGGCTGAAGAAAACTCAGTCTTTTGCTTCGAGATTCAGCAAAAAACGCTTCGCGTCCAGTCCGCCGGCGTACCCGGTGAGCGCGCCGTTCGAGCCGATCACCCGGTGGCAGGGCAGGACGACGCAGACCGGGTTCGCGCCGAGTGCGGTACCCACCGCCCGAGCCGCCTTGGGCTTGTGGATCTCCCCGGCGACCGCGCCGTACGTCGTCGTCGTGCCGTAGCGGGTGTGCTTCGGCAGATCGGTGAGCACGAGTCGCTGGAACGGAGTCGCCAGTGCCAGATCGACCTTCAGGTCGAAGGCGTGCCGACGGCCGTCCAGGTATTCGTCGAGTTGCCGTCGTACGTCGTCCAGCGCACGGGGCTGGCGGAGTACGCGCGGGGACACCGCCCGGGCGAGACGGGTGGTCATGGTCTCCTCGTCGCCGAAAGAGCTGGCCACCACCCGGCCGTGTGCGACGGCGAGCAGCATCGTGCCGATCGGGGTGTCGTGCAGGGTGTAGGCGACGTCGGCGTCCGGAAGGATCGGTGGGGTCAGGTCTGGGGTGGTGAGCCGGGTCAGCCGGCTCTCGAGGTCAGTCATCGTTTACTCCGAGTTTGCTGCGCAGTGCCGCGAGGGCGTCGCTGACGAGTCGGCGCGACGCGGCAGGCGTGGTGTCGAGGGCGGCGGCCACGCCGTGGTGGTCCAGGTCGCCGACGTATTTGAGCGTGATCGCGAAGCGTTGCCGCTCCGGCAGCTCGTTGACCGCGCGCCAGAGGTCGGGGTCCGGCCAGTCCGCGGCCTCCGGGCCGTCGACGGCGACCGGTGCAGCCTCGTCCAAGGGGCGCTGCGGTTTGCGTGCACGGTGTACGTCGGTCGCGCACCGGGCCGTGATGGTGAGGAGCCAGCTGCGGAGGTTCTTCGCCGACGTGAGGTCGGGGTAGGCGGCGTACGCCTTCTCCCAGGCGCGTTGGGCCGCGTCGTCGCCGTCCACCGGCCCGGCCATCGCACGCGCCAGCCGGGCCACGTCGCGCCAGTGCGCGTCGATCAGCGCCTGGAACGGCGGCAGTACGACCTTCTCCCGAGCCATCACGCAAGTAGAACGCAGGCACGGCCGGGAGTGTGAGGGCAACCTGGCGGCGTGTCGTCCCAGCGGATGGTCAGTTTCGGACGGCTGTCCCGGATCGCGAGATTGTCTAGTTCTCCAGTAGACATTGATGAGAAGGTAGCTGACATGACGACGACACTCCTCACCCGCCGTCGCGTCATCGATCTTCTGCGGACGGCGAGCGCCACCTGTCGGTGACCGCTGCTGCCCGCGTTGCCCCGGCGGACTCCCGCCGTACGAGGCCTGTCTGAGCCTGCGCCTCCCACACCCCGCCCGGTCGTGGTGCTTCCTGCTGCCCGCTGCCGGTCGTCCCTGCCCCCGTATCCGAGGGAGAGACATGTCAGTCCATGCGATCAACCCGTCCGATCGTCCGCCGCTGTCCGTCGTCCCGGACCGCCTCGAGGAGCGGATCGTCGACGCCGACGTGTTCCGGTCCGTGTTCCGTCGCCACGCCGCCGGTGTCGTGGTGATCACCGCGGACGCCGGCCACGGCCCGGCCGGGTTCACCGCGACCTCACTGGTCTCGGTCAGCCTGCTGCCACCGCTGGTGTCGTTCGCGATCGCCACCAGCGCGTCCAGCTGGCCGACCGTCAGCACCGCCGACAGCCTGGTGATCAACTTCCTGTCCGCCGACCAGCAGGCGATCGCCGGCCGGTTCGCCACCAGTGGCATCGACCGCTTCGCCGAGCCGACCCGCTGGTCCCGGCTGCACACCGGCGAACCGGTGCTCGACGAGGCGCCCAGCTACCTGCGCGCGCAGGTCGAGCACCGCTTCGCCGTGGGCGACCATCACCTGGTCGTCGCCCGCCTCGCCACCCATACCGAACGACGTGAGCACGACCCGTTGCTGTACCACGACGGCCGCTACGTCACGACCCATTCGAAGGCACATCATGCTTAAGACCCACAAGGTTCTGGCCGCGGCCGCCGCGATTGCCGCCTTGGTCACCGGCTGCGGCGGCGCCGCCCAGGCCGGCAACGACGGCGGCGCGAAGCTCGCGCTCGACGCCGCGCTGCCGAGCACCGTGCCGGACGGCACCAAGATCGTCGTCGGCGACCCGGCCACCGAGGTGGCCCTGAAGCTGTCCGGACAGCTCGACAAGGTGTCGAAGTTCGTCCAGTTCGCCAACCTGAGCGGCGGTCCGCAGACCACCGAGGCGTTCCGCGCACACGCGCTGGACGTCGGCTCGGTCGCGGAGATCCCGTCGATCCACGCGACCTGGACCGGGCTGCACGTCAAGATCGTCGCCTCCAAGTTCCGCCAGGACCCACTCAACCATCCGATCTACCAGCTGGGGATCGCGCCCGGCGCGAACGTGAAGACGCTGCCGGACCTGCGGGGCAAGAAGATCGCGTACAGCCCGGGCCAGGCGCAGGGCGCGCTCGTCCTCAAGGTGCTCAAGAAGGCCGGCCTGACAAAGGACGATGTGAAGCTGGTCGAGCTACCCAGCACCGGCGACGTGTACACGAACGCCCTGGCCGCGAAGCAGGTCGACGTCGCCCCGATCGGCGGCGTCCAGATCAAGCGCTACCTGGCCAAGTACGGAAAGGACGGCGGGACCACGATCCCGCACGGCCTCCGCGACGACGCCGGCCACCTGTACGTGGTGACCGAGTCGCTCGAGAACCCGGCGAAGGCGGCCGCGATCCGCGCGTACGTCGCGGCCTGGGGCGTCGCGCAGGACTGGATCGACAAACACCCCAAGGAGTGGATCCAGGGGTACTACGTGAAGGACCAGGGACTCACCGAGTCCGACGGTCAGTGGCTGGTCGACAACGCCGGTCACCCGGACATCAGCGCGGACTGGAGTGACGCGATCCAGCGGCAGCAGGAGACCATCGAGTTGCTCGCCAAGGAGACCGGCAACCCGGTGATCCAGGCCAAGGACCTCTATGACCTGCGGTTCCAGAGTGTCGCGGCCGATGCGATCAAGGGAGCCACCAAATGAGTGCCACGACACTACCTGGACTGCGTACAGCCGATTCGGTCGCGCCCGTCGTACGGCGTCGTCGCCTCGGACTGGGCAAGCCGATCAGGTTCGGTGGGGCCATCGGACCGGTGCTGCTGCTGGTGATCTGGAGCATCGGGTCGGCGACAGGCTGGATCGATCAGCGGGTGCTGTCCGCGCCGTGGACCGTGGTGACCACGGCCGGCGACCTGATCGCCGACGGTCGCCTCCAGTCGAACCTGTGGACGTCCACCCAGCGCGCGCTGATCGGACTCGCTCTCGGCATCGTGCTGGGCGTCGCACTCGCGCTGCTCTCCGGACTGTCCCGTCTCGGCGAGGCACTGCTGGACGGTCCGATTCAGATCAAGCGAGCCATCCCGTCGCTGGCGTTGCTGCCGCTGCTGATCCTCTGGCTCGGTATCGGTGAGTCGATGAAGGTCGTCACCATCCTGCTCGGGGTGTTCGTGCCGATCTACATCCACACCCACAACGGCCTCCGAACGATCGACAGCCGGTACGTCGAACTCGCGCAGACCGTCGGGCTGTCGCGCTGGGACTTCATCCGGCGGGTGGTCCTGCCGGGCGCGCTGCCCGGGTTCCTGCTCGGGCTGCGGTTCGCGGTCACCGGCGCGTGGCTGTCGCTGGTCGTCGTCGAGCAGATCAATTCCACCAGCGGTATCGGCTACATGATGGAGCTGGCCCGGACGTACGGACAGACCGACATCATCATCGTCGGCCTGGTCCTGTACGGCACCCTCGGCCTGCTGTCCGACGCGGCCGTCCGCCTGATCCAGAGGAGGGCCCTGACATGGCGCCGCACCCTAGCCTCCTAACTGCCGCCGTCCAGGTCCGGGATCTGGTCCGCCGGTACGACGATCGCGCCGTACTGGACGGGGTCGACCTGGACATCGCGCCGGGTGAGTTCGTTGCCTTGCTGGGAAAGAGCGGGTCCGGGAAGAGCACGTTGCTGCGGGCGCTGGCCGGGCTGGACCCGGATGTGGCCGGCTCGGGCGAGGTCGTCGTACCGGCGCAGGTGTCGGTTGTCTTCCAGGATTCCCGGTTGTTGCCCTGGGCAAGGGTGTTGGAGAATGTCGTACTCGGGCTGTCCGGGGCTGCTGCGCGGGGCCGGGAAAGTCTGTCGGAGGTTGGGCTCGCCGGCCGTGAGAAGGCGTGGCCCAATGAGTTGTCCGGTGGTGAGCAGCAGAGGGTCGCGTTGGCGCGGTCGCTGGTGCGGGAGCCGGAGTTGCTGCTCGCGGACGAGCCGTTCGGGGCGCTGGACGCGCTGACCCGGCTGAAGATGCATGTGCTGCTCCGGAAGCTGTGCGCCGCGCATCAGCCCGCCGTACTGCTGGTCACGCACGACGTCGACGAGGCGATCGTGCTGGCCGACCGGGTGATCGTGCTCGACGAGGGCAAGCTCGTCGCCGAGGAACTGATCTCGCTGAGCACGCCGCGCAGTCCGGCCGATCCAGGATTCGCCGCGGTCCGGTCGCGGCTTCTCGACGCATTGGGGGTTTCGCTGTGAGCAGGCAGTTGCATCTGAACGCGTTCCTGATGAGCACCGGGCATCACGAGGCGTCGTGGCGGTTACCGGAGAGCAACCCGTTCGCGAACACGTCCGTGGAGCACTATCAGGAGCTGGCGCGGATCGCGGAGCGAGGTCTCTTCGACTCGGTGTTCTTCGCGGACTCGCCAGTGCTCCTCGGTGACGTGGGCCGTCGTCCGGCCGGATCGCTGGAGCCCACTGTGGTGTTGACCGCGCTCGCCGCCGTGACCTCACGGATCGGGCTGATCGCCACCGCGTCGACGACGTACAACGAGCCGTACAACCTGGCCCGCCGGTTCGCCAGCGTCGACCACGTGAGTGGCGGCCGGGCGGGGTGGAACGTGGTGACCACGGCCGGTCCCGACGCGGCTCGCAACTTCAATCTGGCTGACCAGCCGGCGCATGCGGAGCGGTACGAGCGTGCGGCGGAGTTCCTCGAGGTCGCCTACCAGCTGTGGGACTCGTGGCAGGACGACGCGGCGATCGCGGACAAGTCGACCGGCGTGTGGGCTGTGAACGACCGCGTGGTGCCGATCGACCATGTCGGGCGGTACTTCCAGGTGCGCGGTCCGCTGAACCTGCCGCGGTCGCCGCAGGGGCATCCGCTGATCGTGCAGGCCGGATCGTCGGAGGACGGCAAGGGCCTGGCGGCGCGGTACGCCGAGGCGGTCTTCACCGCGCAGCAGACGCTCGAGGACGCGCAGGCGTTCTACCAGGATCTGAAGGCACGGACGGCCGCGCTCGGGCGTGATCCGTCGACGATCAAGATCCTGCCGGGGATCGTGCCGGTGATCGGTGGGACGGTCGAGGAGGCGCAGCGGCTGGAGCGTGAGCTGGACTCGCTGATCCGGCCCGACTACGCCCGGCTGACGCTGGCGAAGACGTTGAAGGTCAAGCCGGAGGACCTGCCGTTCGACGAGCAACTGCCCGCCGATCTCCCCGACGAGGACGAGATCGAGGGCGCGAAGAGCCGGTACACGCTGATCGTCACGCTGGCCCGGCGCGAGAAGCTGACGGTCCGCGAGCTGATCGGCCGGCTGGGCGGCGGCCGCGGTCACCGTACCTTCAGCGGTACGCCGGAACAGGTGGCGGACGCCATCCAGGACTGGTTCGAGGCCGGCGCCGCCGACGGCTTCAACATCATGCCGCCCGTCCTGCCGTCCGGGCTCAGCACCTTCGTGGACCAGGTGATCCCGATCCTCCAGGCCCGCGGGCTCTTCCGGACCGAGTACACGGGCACCACGTTGCGCGACCACTACGGCCTGGCCCGTCCCGCCAGCCGGGCCGCGTTGCAGGAGGCCACCGCTTGATCCGGTGCTGGGGCCTGTCAGGTGGCAGGCCCCAGCACCACTCCCGGCTCAGTTGACCCGGACCACCAGCTTCCCAACGGCTTTGCCGTCCTGCATGATGCGGTGCGCCTCGCCGATCTCCTCCATGCCGAACACCCGATCGATGCGGATCGGCAGCTTCCCCTCCGCCACCAGATCGACGTACCGCTGGAAGACCGCGGGCGGCAGGTCGCTGCTCTCGCCGCCGTACGCCGTCAGCCGGACCCCGTTCGGTAGATAGCCGATCGGGTAGAAGTCGGGGACCGTCCAGTTGTCGCTGAGCATTCCGGTGAAACACACTGTGCCGTGCACCGCGATCGCCTTCAGGGTGTCCGGCAGGACATTTGTCCCGACGAGTTCGAGGGCCGCGTTCACCCCGCCGGGCAGGATTTCCCGGACCTTCTCCGCAACGTTGCCATCGTCAACAATCGGGTGATCGACGCCGAGATCGCGCAACACCTGTGCGCGGTCCGGATTCCGCGTCGTCGAGAACACGGTCAGCCCGTGCTCCTTCGCCAGTACGGCGGCCGCCACCCCGACGGACGACGTACCGCCGCGCACGAGCAGCGTCTGCCCGGGCTCGATCGCCAGCCCGGTGTGCAGCGAACCGTGTGCCGTCTGCAGCATCTCCGGCAACGCGCCGAGCGTGGCCCAGTCGAGGCCCGTCGTCACCGGGATGACGGACGACGCCGGTACGACGGTGTACTCGGCGTACCCACCGTCGAACCGGCGGCCCATCCCGCCCATCATCGCCACTACCTGCTGCCCAGGCTCGAACTCACCGCCCGGCGCCGCGTCCACCGTCCCGGTCGCCTCGATCCCCGGGATCACCGGGAACCGCGCGTTCGTCGCCAGCCCGGCCCGCAGGTGGTACTCGGACCGGTTCAGCCCGAACGCCTCCACCTTGATCCGCACCCACCCGGTCTCAGGCTCGGGTACGGCGATCCGCCGTACCCGCATGCCCTCGGGCTCACCGGGCCCGTCCAGTACGATCGCGCGCATCTCCATGCGATCCATCCTCGCTCGTGGGCCTGCGACGAGTAACCGTTTTCCATTATTCGGCGAGCCTCCGTGACTTCCTCACTTGGGCGCGTGACAGAGTTGTCCACATGGGACAGAACTTCCTCGGTGGGAGCGGCCCAAGCGTGGTGGCCCATCGTGGCGCTAGTGATGTCAGTCCCGAACACACGCTCGCGGCGTACCGCCGGGCGGTCGACGCGGGAGCAGACGGTCTCGAATGCGACGTTCGGCTCACCGCCGACGGATATCTGGTCTGTGTCCACGACCGCCGCATCGAGCGCACGTCCAACGGTCGCGGCGTGCTGTCCACGATGAGTCTCGAGGAGCTCGAGGCGTTCGACTGGGGCTCCTGGAAGAACCCGTGGGCGGAGCTCGACGACGAGGCCGAGCTGCCGAGTCCTGACATGCGGAAGGTGCTCACCCTCGACGAGCTCCTCGCCACCGTCCGGGACGCCGGCCGACCACTCGAGCTGGCCATCGAGACCAAGCACCCGACCCGGTACGCCGGTCTGGTCGAGCGCCGGCTGATCGAGGCCCTTGACCGCTACGGGTGGGCGCATCCGAAGATCGGCACGGAGTCCCCGGTCCGGGTGATGAGCTTCTCCTGGCTGTCCCTGCGCCGGATGCGGGTGCTGGCGCCCGGTCTGCGGACGGTCCTGCTGATGGACCGCGTTCCGCTGCGCTTCCGCGACGGCTCCCTCCCGACCGGGGTCTCGTACGCCGGTCCCAGCCTGGAGATCGTCACCGCACACCCCGAGTACGTCGATCGCGCGCACAAGCACGGGCATCAGGTCCACGTGTGGACCGTCAACGCCGACGCGGACGTCCGGCACTGCCGCGATATCGAGGTCGACGCGATCATCACCGACCGGCCCGAGGCCACGCTGAAGACCCTCGCGGAACCCGCCAAGGCTCCGGTTCCGACGTACACCTACCCACCGAGACGCCGCGATCGCCGTCAGTCCTGACGCCGCGCCCCGGCGGCGTGACGAGGTAGGACGTCGCAGGTGCACACGAAGTTTGTTACACATCGGCTGTGTGTTGTGTGGCGTGTGTCACGCAGATCCAGATACGTAGTTGTGTGAATGCGGGGGGTTATTGCAACGTTCATTTCCGTCGATTTCGTCACGGTTTCTTGGGGTTTAGGCGTGGCGTGCGCTGTGACTATGTAACGGAATACCTGCGGTGGTTTTCCAGGGCGGCAACGTGGGCAGATGTCAGTGTGGCTGATCCGATCATCGAGGAGACCCTGCTTGTCCTCAGCGACCTTGCCTGCCGACGTCAGCATCGTGGACGTCGTCTTGCCGCACAAAGTATCCGCAGTCGCGGATGCCCGCCGCCGTCTGGCCGCTTACCTGGAGCGGTACCGGGTCGCCGAAACCCTCTCTGACGACGCTCAATTGGTGCTGTCCGAACTGCTGTCCAACGCGATCCGGTACGCCCCGGCGCTGCCCCCCGGCGAGGTCCGCGCGGCCTGGTGGATCGACAAGGCGGGCATCCACGTCGAGGTGACCGACGGCCGTGGCGACACCGAACCGCAGGCCATCAGCGACACCCACCCCGAGTCGGTCGGCGGCCGCGGCCTGCGGATCGTCGACGTGCTCACGTCGAGCTGGGACGTGCGCACCGCCGCCAATCACCGCACCGTCCACGCGATCATCCCGAACTGATCGTCCGCGCGATCGTCCTGACCTGATCGGGTTGGCTGTCTGGTGCGGTGGGCTGCAAGACTGCGCCTATGGGAAAGAAGTCGCGGCAGCGCGCGAAGAACACGACGACCGTCACCCTCGACCCGGCCGACCTGGTGGATGTCGGGCCGCGGGAACCGTGCCCGTGTGGTTCGGGCAAGCGGTTCAAGCAGTGCCACGGCAAGGACCGCGCGCAGGCGGCGGACACCTTCGTGGTGCGGCCGTTCGAGGGACTGCCGTCGGAGTGTGACCTGATCGCGTTCCGCGAGATCGTCCCCTCCGGCACGGCGGAGATCGAGCTGACCGGGGACCACGCGGGCAAGGTGGTCAACCTGGTCACCCTGCTGCCGATGGCGATGCCGGGCCTGGTCCGTGACGACGAGACGATCTGGATCGGCCTGCAGACGCACGCATCGTCGGGTGATCCGTCCCGCGACCTCGGCCACGCGATCACCGCCGCGCTGGACACCGAGCCGGGCAACCCGATCCAGCTCGGCGACCTGATGACGGACGGCCCACGGCTGCAGGACCTGATCGACACCTCGAAGCCGATCGAGGTCAAGGTGCACGAAGGCTTCGACTTCTGGGTCGGCGAGAACGTCGAGGACCCGACCGGCGAGGTCGCCGCGGGGCTGGAGCGGGCCAACGCGGCCGCTGCCCCGACCGTACGGCTGGAGTCGGTCGAGGCGGCGTACTGGACGCAGATCGGTGACCGCCGGTACCTGCGCTGGGTGATGCCCCACAGCGAGGACACCCTGCTCGACGCCCTTGCCCGCCTGCACGCGGCCGGCTCCTCCGCCCTCACCGAAGGCAGCCGCCTGATCGGTTCCTTCCGCGCTCTCGGCGTCCTCGCGCCCGTCTGGGAACTCCCCGCCGACACCGAAGCCGCCGACGTCGAAAAGCCCGCCGCCGACTTCGCCGTAGCCCTGGAGAAGGCCCTCACCACCGAGGCCCCCCTCACCACCGAGGAACGCGCAGCCCGAGCCGGCCTCTCCAGCCGCCAACTAACCATCCGCTGACCCCCGGCGCCGGCGGCGCCTTCCACCACCTCGAACACCCGGGTGCCCCAAGCACCCGGGTGTTCGCGCATCAACTGCTCCCCAACCCCGCCCACGCACGATCCCCCCAACCCCGCCCACGTACGAGCGCCCGCCCGCGATCCCGCCGACGTACGAGCGCCCGCCCCGACCCCGCCCACATGCGAGCAGCCCGCCCGATCCCGCCCGCCCGGCCACCGGCGATGCGCGCCAGAGGCGTGGAGTCGTGGAGTCGTGAAAATCGGCGAGAAATCTCGCCTCCAACAGACCTCAATCCACGACTCGCCGTACCACGCGCCCGGGAGCTCGTCGGCTGCTCCACCACACGCCGGCTGCTCCCACTAGCGCCGGCCTGAAGGTGGGGTGGGTTTGGCCCCGAGTGGGCGTGGTGGAGGCACTCCCGCACCGGCTTGCGAGCCGGGTGGGCCGGGGGTGGGCGTGGTGGAGGCGCGTGCACACGGGGTGGCTGGGGGCGCCGGGTGGGCCGGGGGTGGGCGTGGTGGAGGCGCGTGCACACGGGGTGGCTGGGGGCGCCGGGTGGGCCGGGGGTGGGCGTGGTGGAGGCGCGTGCGCACGGGGTGGCTGGGGGCGCCGGGTGGGGTCCGAGTGGGTGTGGTGGGTGTCGGCGTGGTGGCGACACGAACACCCGGTGCCTTGGGGCAGTCGGGTGGGGAGTTACTGAGAGTGGTCTAGGCCGGGAGGGGGTGTGCACCTGCGAGCCGGGCTAGGAACGTGGACGGCCCAAGTCCTGCTGACGGGGGAGCAACAGGGCCTGGGCCTAGCCATGAAGAGTACTCAGGATGGGTGTCGGCCACAAGCCCCGATTTCACTGCGCGTGTCGTAGGGCTCACTTGGGTGGTGGAGCAAACGTTCAGGTGCAGGTCAGGAGCCGCCGAGTGAGGCGCGGAGGACGGGGCATGACATGCAGCGGGGTCCGCCGCGGCCGGAGCCCAGCTCGGAGCCGGAGATGCGGATGACCTCGATCCCGGACTGTTCCAGGCGCGCGTTGGTCTCCACTGTCCGCTCGTAGGCGATGCACACGCGCGGCGCCAGCGCGAGGGTGTTGTTCCCGTCGTCCCACTGCTCGCGTTCGGCGGTGACCGGGTCCAGACCGGTGTCGATCCGCCGGAGCGTGTCGATCCCGAGTGCCTTCGCCGCCGCCACCAGGAACGGCTCGGGCTCCGCAACGTGCAGCTCATCGCCATCGGTTGTGACCGCGAGCGCACGCATCTCCTCGGCCATGTTCGGGTACATCAGTACGGCGTCGACGTCGACCATCGTGCAGACGGTGTCGAGGTGCATCGTGGCCCGCTGCTGAGCGATCGGCACCGCGAGCACCGTATGGGCCAGATCCTTCGCGAACACCCGCCGGGCCAGCCGCTCCACACCCGCCGGCGTGGTCCGCTCCCCGACCCCGACCGCGAGTACGCCAGGCCCAAGAGCGAGGACATCACCGCCCTCGACGTGCTCGAGCTGGTGGTCGTACACCTTGTCGGCGCCTGCGAACCGCGGATGGAACGCGTAGATCAACTCGGTCAGCTGCGTCTCGCGCGCCCGGGCCGGCATTGCGAGCGAGGTTACGGCGACCGAGTCCCGGATCCAGACGCTGGAGTCGCGGGTGAAGAGCAGGTTCGGCAGCGGGTCGATCAGGAAGTCCTCGTGGGCCAGCAACGACGTGACCAGCCCGCCCACGCGGACTTCGTCGTTGCGGACGCCGGCCATCAGAGCCTCGGCGAGCTGTGCCGGGTCCAGGCCGGCCAGCGACGCCCGGAGGTAGTCGCGCAGGGTGTCGCCGAGCCGGAGGTCCTCGGTGGTGCCGGTCACCGCTCGTACTCGCGCCTCCGGATCCGTGAGTGCCTCGGTGAGCAGCTCGCCGAGGTACAGCACCTCGACGTCGCGGTCTCGCAGCGCCTGGGCGAAGGCGTCGTGCTCCTCCTGCGCCCGGCCGACCCACGGGATGCCGTCGAACAGCAGTTTGTCGTTGTTCCGCGGGGTGAGCCGGCGGAGCTCGTTCCCGGGGCGGTGCAGCATCACCGTCCGCAGCGGTCCGACCTCACTGTCGACGCCGTACGCCCTGTCGACTGCTCGAGCCTCGGTCATGCGCCTGCCCTTTCGTCCGGTCGTGCCAACCACGCTACGGCAGCCCGCCGCGCGTAGGCGGAATGTCGCTCGACCTGTCTGATTGTCCGACAATATGCGCCAACCGCCAACTTCTCGCCAGGTGGTGGCCGATGGAGCCGGGATCGCCCAGGGTGGAGTGGGTGACGAAGGTGGATCGGCCCGGCGGACGGGGATATCGGCCAGGTGGCAGATGTTCGGGGCGGGGTGTGGCGACAGGATTTCTGGTGTGAGGACGCCATCAGGGCGACCGGATCGGAAGAGGAACCGAGATGACCCGCAAGGTGACCGCCAACACCACGCTCTCGCTCGACGGACGGGTGAACGGCGCCGGTGGCGATTACGACATGAGCTGGATCGTCCCGCACGCGATCACCGAGGCGTCCCGCGATCACATGATCCGGGTGACGTCGCCGGCGACCACGATCCTGCTCGGCCGGAAGAACTACGAATGCTTCGGCGGCTTCTGGCCGGCGGTGGCCGACGACGAGAACGCGGCGCCGCAGGACCGGGCGGTGTCCAAGTGGATGAACGAGACGGAGAAGGTCGTCTTCTCGACGACGCTGACCGAGGCGCCGTGGCAGAACTCGCGGGTCGTCGACGCCGACCCGGCCGACGTCGTCAAGCAACTGCGGGCCGAGGAGGGCGGGGACATCATCGTGCTGGCCAGCGGCAGCGTGATCAAGGCGCTGCTGGCCGCCGACGAGGTCGACCAGCTGAGCATCACGCTCGCGCCCGAGCTGGTCGGCGGCGGGGCCCGCCTGTTCGAGGACGGGCTGCCGGGCTCGTCGTGGCGACTGGCCGACTCGACGCCGACCGAGTCGGGCGCTGTGTGCCTGCTCTTCGACCGCGTGCGCTCCTGAAGCACCTGAACTGGTCATCCGAACCCCTCCGATCGGCGATGAAAGCTGTCGCCAGAGAAGATGCCGCGATCGGCGCCCACCCCCGACGGTTTTCCACAGGGTCGTTCGAAAGAACGAGATATCCACAGCGGGTGGGCGCTGACGAGGTCGATCGGCTGTGGAGGAACTAGGCTGACGTGCTGTGTCCGGTCATGATCTGCCTTCCGAGCCTTATCAGCGTGCCGTCGCCTGTGTGATCCCGGCGAAGGACGAGGCGGCGCGGATCGCGGCGACCGTGGATGCGGTGCACAAGATCATCGGGGTCGACCTGGTCGTGGTCGTGGACGACGGCTCGGCCGACGGTACGGGGCAAGCCGCCGAGCGGGCCGGAGCAGTCGTCGTCCGGCACGAGCGGAACCGGGGGAAGGCAGCGGCGATGGAGACCGGAGCGGCGGCGGCCGCGGAGCGCGACGGTGCCCGGCCGCGGCACCTGTTGTTCCTCGACGCCGACCTGACCGACTCCGCGACCGCGGCGGCGCCGCTGATCGAGCCGGTCCAGACCGGCCAAGCCGACATGACCATCGGTACGCTGCCGGTGCAGTTGCGCGCCGACGGGTCCAAGGCCGGCGGCCACGGGTTCGTCGTCAAGCTGGCCCGGGCCGGCATCGAGGAAGCGACCGGCTGGGCTCCGGAGCAGCCACTGTCGGGGCAACGCTGCCTGACCCGGGCCGCGTTCGACTCCGCCGTACCGCTGGCCGCCGGGTTCGGGGTCGAGACCGCGCTGAGCATCGATCTCGGCCGCAAGGGTTTCCGCATTCTCGAGGTTCCGATCGAGGTCCGGCACCGGGCCACCGGGACGGATCTGCGCGGGCAGCTCCATCGCGCGAAGCAATACCTGCACGTCCGTCGTGCCCTCGCCGCGCGCAGCGCTCTGCCCGCGGACGGCGGCGGCCCGTCGCTGCGCAGCCTGTTCCCGCGGAAGACAGTGCAATGAGCACTGGCGACACGCCCGACACCCCCACTGCCGATCCGCAGTTGGCGAACCGCTACGGCCGTCGCGCCGTCGCGCTCTACCTGGCCTGTGCGGCGCTGATCGTCGCGGCCGGCCTGCTCGGTCCGTCGGTGGTCGTGCTGACCCTGACCAACCGGCACGCCTGGCTTCCGTCGTACTGGTTCAACTCGAAGCCGAACGACTGGCTCGTCACGGTGATGATCTACGTCGCCATCCTGCTCGGCGGGTACGGCGTCTTCCTCGCCACCAGGGCCCTGAAACACGGCTGGTCCCCGCGGGTCGACCGATTGGTTGCCCTAGGCATCGGTACGACGGCGGCCATCACCCTGGTCCCGCCGATGGCCTCCGGCGACGTGCTGATCTACGCGGCGTACGGGCGGATCATGTCGCTCGGCGGCAACCCGTACACGACCGCGCCGGCAGACACGATCCGGCTCGGCTACGACCCTGTCATCGCGGCGACCGAGCGGCCCTGGCAGGGCGCGAAGAGCGTGTACGGCCCGATCGCGACCTGGATCCAGTGGATCGCGTCGCTGATCGGCGGCGACTCGATGCAGCTGACCGTGTGGATGCTGCAGTTGTCCGTCGCGATCAGCCTGATCGTCACCGGACTGCTGCTGCTCAAGCTGGTCGGCCCCAACCTGCCGAACCGCCGCCGCGTGATCATGCTCGGCCTGGCGAACCCGCTGATCCTGTGGACGGTCCTGGCCGGCGCGCACAACGACGCGATCGCGGTGATGTTCGCGGTGATCGCGCTGGTGCTGTTCCGGCGGCACGTGTTCTGGGCGGGCATCCTGCTTGGGGTGGCCGGCTGCACGAAGCTGTCCATCGGACTGGTCGGGGTCGCGATGCTGTGGTCGCTGCGGGCCGATCGGCGGAAGGCTCTGATCTTCTGTGGCGGCGGTGCGCTCGCGATGGGTGGTCTGTACGCGATCGTCGGGCTGCAGGCGTTCCAGCAGGCGCGCTCGCAGACGTCGTTCATCTCGACCGGCACGCCACACAAGGTCCTGCTGAGCTTCTTCACCCTGTTCCTGCCGAACGGGCTGGTCCGGACGGTCCTCGCGATCCTCGCGTGGGTTGGGCTGATCGTGGTCGCGATCCTGCTGACGCAGGTCTTTCCGAAGTCGATCGTGCCGCAGACGCATCCGGACGATCCGACTCCGGCCGCGATCCGTTACACCGCGATCTACGCCATTGCGTGGATCCTCACCGCGATGTACTCACTGCCCTGGTACGACTTGATCGCCTGGGTCGCGCTGGCCGCGGTCGCCGCGTCCAAGGTGGACGGGCTGATGGTGATCCGGACGACGATGCTCGCGATCGCCTATGTCCCCGGCCGGGATCCGAACGCACGCCAGGTGGCCGCGAGCCTGTCCGACTCCCTCGAGTGGTTCAGCGCACGGCTGCGCGACACGATCTGCCCGGCCGTCGAGCTGGCGGTCCTGATCGGCCTGATCGTCTGGGCGCGCCGCGGCGGAGCGCAGTGGTGGCCGTACGACTGGCCCCGCCGCAAACAGAAAGCCCTCCAGGAGAAGGCCGAAGCCCACTAGCCGGCGTCAGCTCCAGAGGTCGTGGCCGGCGGCGATCGCCTTGGCCAGAACGGTTTTGACGGGCTTCTTCAGGACTGCCGCGGCTGCGGCCACGTCGTCGTACTCGGGCTGGACGTTGACCACCTGGCCGCCGTACCGGGCGATCTTGACGTGGATGCGCTGGCCGTCGACGTCGACGCTGGCGAACTCGCGATCCGCGGCGTGCTTGCGAATGCTGAACTCCCGCAGGCCGATCGCCGACGTCTCGGCCAGGATCACCGAGCGGACCACCTCGGCGTTCGCGCTGCCGACGAGGACCGACAGCGTGTGGGCCGGCCGTCCCTTCTTCATCAGGATCGGTGTCAGCCACGCGTCGGCCGCGCCGGCCTCCATCAGCCGGGCGAGGACCTGCGGCCAGATCCGCGGGTCGAGGTCGTCGACGTTGGTCTCGTAGACGAGTTCGGTGGCCGGATGCTCGACCGACTCGCCCACCACCACGCGGACGACGTTCGGCACCTCGACCGGATCGCGGCCGCCCGCGCCGACGCCGGTCCGCTCGATCCGCATCGACGGCAGCTGGCCGAACTCGTTCGCCATCGCGGCCAGCAGGGCCGCGCCGGTCGGCGTAGTCATCTCGTACGGCGCTGCGCCGCCGACGACCGGTGCTTCGGCCTCGGACAGCAGGGCCAGGACCGCGGGCCCGGGCACCGGAATCCCGCCGTGCTGACCGCGAACCTGGCCACCGCCGCCGAGGGAGATGGTCGAGACCACGATCCGGTCGAGGTCGAGCGAAATCGACGCGGCCGCGACGCCGACGATGTCCGCGATCGCGTCGAGCGCGCCGACCTCGTGGAAGTGCACCTCGTCGGGTGTCACGCCGTGCGCGGCACCCTCGGCCCGGGCCAGCCGGGCGAAGGTGTCCAGGGCGCGGGCCCGAACGGCGTCGCTCAGTGCGGCCTGCTCGAGCAGTTGCCGAACGTCAGCCCACGCCCGAGTCACCTGATGCCCGCGTCCTGCCTCATCCCCAGCCTCGTGCCCATGCCCGTGTCCAGCCTCATCTCCATGGCCGTGACCATGTCCGTGGCCGGCGTCCGGGATGTTCTCCGGGTGCGGGGTGCCGTTGACCTGGACCGTCGCCTTGGTCGCGGCGATCTGGTGCCGGGCCGTCGGGGCGACGGTCACCGACAGGGACGCGTCGACGGCGGCCACCGCGGCGTTGACCACCGCGAGATCAGCGCCCGCGTCCAGGAACGCCCCGAGCAGCATGTCGCCCGAGGCACCCGCCGAACAGTCGATCCAGGCGATTCTCACTCGGTCTCCTTGGACTCGTGAGGTGCGGAACGGCGGGCGACGCGAGCGGCGAAGACCCCGGCGCCGAAGCCGTTGTCGATGTTCACCACTGTCACACCGGGCGCACACGAGTTGAGCATCCCGAGCAAAGCCGCCAGCCCACCGAACGAGGCGCCGTATCCGACTGAGGTCGGTACTGCGACCAACGGTACGCCGACGAGTCCGCCGACCACGCTGGGCAGCGCACCCTCCATGCCCGCGACGACGATCAGGCAGTCCGCGGCGTCGAGACGCTCCCGCACCCCCATGATCCGGTGCAGCCCCGCGACACCCACGTCGGTCACCAGGTCGACCTCGGCGCCGAAGACCCGAGCCGTCGTCGCCGCCTCGGCTGCCACCGGGGCGTCCGACGTACCGGCCGACACCACGGCGACAGTCCCGCGCAGGACAGGCGGCTCACCGAGGACCGCCGTACGACCGACCGGATCGATCACGGCGGCCGGCAGAGCGGCGGCAACTGCCTCCTGGGCCTCGACCGTCAGCCGGGTGGCCAGTACGGCGTGATCGGGATGCGTGGCGTGCAGAGTCCGCAGCAGTTCGACGACCTGGGAGGGCGTCTTACCGGCGCCGTAGACCACCTCGGCGTCGCCGGTCCGCTCCAGCCGATCGGTGTCGAGCCTGGCGTATCCCAAGTCGTGGACGCCCGGCTGGGGACCTTGGTCTGGCAAATGAGTCACGCCGAGAATCTACGTGGCCTGCGCGGACAACACTTCCTCCGGTCCAGACGCACACGCTGTGCAACCGCCTGAATACTCAGGCATACCGTCCGATGCCTTAGGCTGCAGTGCGTGTCTTCGACGTTAGCCGGTGCATTCGGGATCGCCGCCCTGTTCGTGGCGGTGCTCGCCCTGGTGTTCGCCATCCAGGCCCTGCGAACTCAGTCCGGTGCGTCCAAGCCGGCCAAGGTCGACTCGGCCCCGGCACCCGAGCCGGAGCCGCAACAGCCGGAGTCCAAGCCGGGGACGGTCAGGTCCGAGCTCCGCAAGCTGGGCAAGGAGATCGAGGTCACCCGCGGCGAACTGCGCGAGACCCTGAAGCATCTGGCGGTGGTCCGGTACGACGCGTTCGGCGACACCGGCGGGAAGTTGTCCTGGTCGATGGCACTGCTGGACGACAAGGGCGACGGGGTCGTCCTGACGTCGATCAACAGCCGGGCCGATGCGCGCACGTACGCCAAGGAGGTCAGGGCGTTCGCGAGCGAGGCCAAGCTGTCGCCCGAGGAGGAAGAGGCGATCGAGAACCTGCGCAAGGAATCCGAGCAGACTGACTAACGACGCTTGGGCACTCGGGCGGTCAGCGCGCCCGGTTCGATCTCGGCGGACAGGAAACGCCCGGGCCCGATCGGGTCCCCGTCCAGTTGGCGCTGTACGTCGACAGCGGCGGTGATCTCCACTCTCCGCCCGGTGAACCGCTCCAGATACATGTCCGTCCGGTTCGTCCGCGTCATCAGCCGCCAGACGACGATCGGCCACTGCGTCACCCGGCGTGGGGCGATCACCACGACGTCGAGCAGCCCGTCGTCCGGCCGCGCGTCCGGCAGCAGCGGGATGTTCGCCTGCAGCATGCCGACGTTCCCGATCACGACCGTCCGCACCCGCCGCTCGATCGGCTCCGCGTCGTCGATCGTCAGCTTCACCCGCACCGACGGATGGTTGATGTTCTTCGCCGCCGACACCAGGTAGGCGGTCCAGCCGATCTGCTTCTTGAGGTGCGGAGGCGCATCGGAGATGATCGCCGCGTCCAGCCCGAGCCCGGCCATCACCGCGAACCGGTCGGTGTCCAGTTCGTCGCCGCGCACACTGACCAGGTCGATCCTGCGGTCACGGCCGTCCAGGATCCGCTCCAGCGCGTCGTCCAGGTCGAGCGGGATGTGCAGGTTCCGGGCCAGCAGGTTGCCGGTGCCGGCCGGGATCACCCCGACCGGGATCCCGGTGTAGGCCAGCGCCGCGCAGACCACGCGGACCGTACCGTCGCCGCCGGCGATCAGCACCAGATCCGACTCGTTCTCGATCGCGCGCTTGGCCATCGCGTTCCCGGCGTCGTCCTCGCGCGTCTCCAGCCACAGCGGGTCGTCGTACCCGCGAACCGACAGCGCCCGGGTCACCTTCCGCCGGAACGCCACGCCGTCGCCGACCTTGATCGGGTTCACGATCACGGCCGCCCGGGGCGGGATCGTCGTACCGCTGCCGTCCGAGGGCGTACGACGACGCCGTCGCCGCAACCCGGGCCGGAGACCGAATCCGATCGACGTGGCGGTCAGGATCGCCAGGCCGAGCGCCCATCCACCGAGCACGTCCGACACGTAGTGCGCGTTCAGAGCGATCTGGTCGGCGGACGCGATCCACACCACCGCGATCGCCGGCAGCATCACCAGCAGGCGGAACCGGCGCCGCCAGCCCCGGACCGACGGCAGAACGACGCCCAGCGCGCCCGCCATCACGAACGCAGCGGTCGCGTGGCCCGAGACGTACGACCAGCCGTCGCTCTCGACCAGTATCTGGGCCGGCCGGGGCCGCTCGAAGATGTACTCGACCGACTGAACCAGGACGAGCTCCGCGCCGGCGGACACCAGCAGCCAGAAGGCCAGCACGCGAGCCCGGCGGCGCCACAGGTACGCCGCGACCACCACGATCACCGCCCGTGAGGTCCAGGGCAGAACCACCGCGCCGACGACCTGCCAGAAGTCGATCACGGTCTCGTGGCCGGCGCCGTACGCGGCGGCCCGGGCGGCGACGGACTGGTCCCAGCGCTGCAGCGGAGGCCAGTCCTTGAAGACGAGCAGCGTGATCACGGTGAACGGCAGCGCACCCAGGACGACCGTCAGCGCACGGCCTAGCGAACTGGGTGGATGGTGGTTCATGGCCCGCTCCGATCCCCCTCGATGATCGCGTCCTGCCACCACATCATCCCGAATAGGCTTCGCCGGTTCTGACACGCCCCGATACCCTCAGGGTGTGATTGACGCGAAACTGCTCCGTGAGAACCCAGATATCGTGCGTGCGGCCCTGACCAAGCGCGGCGAAAGTACGGACCTGGTCGACCAGATCCTGGTGGCCGACAGTGAGCGTCGATCGTCCATCTCCGCCTTCGAGGCGCTCCGGGCCGAGCAGAAGACGCTCGGCAAGCAGGTCGCCCAGGCCAAGGGCGACGAGCGGACCGCGCTGCTGGAGCGGACCAAGGCGCTGGCCGCCGAGGTGAAGGCCAACGAAGCCGCCGCGAACGAGGCCGGGAACCGCTTCGACGACCTCTCCCGCGCCCTGCCGAACCTGGTCTCGGACCAGGCCCCCGTCGGCGGCGAGGACGACTTCGTCCTGGTCGAGGAGATCGGCAAGCCGCGCGACTTCGCCGCCGAGGGCTTCGAGCCCCGCGACCACCTCGAGCTGGGCGAACTGCTCGGCGCGATCGACATGGAACGCGGCGCGAAGATCTCCGGCTCGCGGTTCTACTTCCTCAAGGGCGCCGGCATGCTGCTCCAGCTCGGCATGCTGCAGCTGGCGATCCAGCAGGCGGTCGAGTACGGCTTCACCCCGATGATCACGCCGACATTGGTCAAGCCCGAGGTGATGGGCGGCACCGGCTACCTGTCGGCGCACGACGACGTCTACCGGCTCGAGGACCCCGAGCTGTACCTGACCGGTACGTCGGAGGTCGCCCTGGCCGGCTACCACATGGACGAGATCCTCGACCTGTCCGGCGGCCCGATCCGGTACGCCGGCTGGTCGTCCTGCTACCGCAAGGAGGCCGGGTCGCACGGGAAGGACACCCGCGGGATCATCCGTGTCCACCAGTTCGACAAGGTCGAGATGTTCTCCTACTGCAGCCTGGACGAGGCGGACGCCGAACACCAGCGGCTGCTCGGCTGGGAGAAGGAGATGCTCGACAAGATGGAGCTGTGCTACCGGGTGATCGACACCGCGACCGGTGACCTCGGCGTCTCGGCGTACCGGAAGTTCGACTGCGAGGCGTGGGTGCCGACGCAGGGGCGCTACCGCGAGCTCACCTCGACGTCGAACTGCACGGACTTCCAGGCCCGCCGGCTGAACATCCGGCACCGCGACGCCGACGGCAAGACGCAGCCGGTCGCGACGCTGAACGGCACGCTGGCCACCACCCGCTGGATCGTCGCCATCCTGGAGACGCACCAGCTGGCCGACGGCTCGGTCCGCGTGCCAACCGCACTGCGCCCGTACGTCGGCGGCCGCGAGGTTCTCGAACCGGTTGCCAAATGACACAGGGCCCGCGGCCGACGGCCGTTGCCCTGGACATCGATGGCACGCTGATCGACCACGACGAAGGGCTGTCGCCCGCGGTCGTCGACGCCGTACGCCGGACTGCCGCCCAGGTGCCGGTGATCCTGGCGACCGGCCGGGCCTGGTCGACCACCAAGCCCGTGGCCGAGCGGTTCGGCCTGCCGGCCGGCGGATTCGTTGTCTGTAGCAACGGTGCGCGCACGCTGCGGTTCCCGGACGGGAAGGTCGTGGACGAGCGGACCTTCGATCCGACGACCGTGATCGCCTCGGTTCGCAAGTACGCGCCGAACGCCCGGATGGCGGTCGAGGAGTACGACGGCAGCTACCTGGTCACCGAGCCCTTCCCGGAGGGCGATCTCGGCGTCGGGGCCAGGATCCGCGTGGTCAGCGACGACCAGCTCGCACCGGAGCCCGTGACTCGGTTGATCATCCGCGACCCGGAGCAGTCCGAAGCGGACTTCGTCCACCTGGCGGAACGCCTTGGTCTGCACGGTGTGAGCTACTTCGTCGGCTGGACGGCGTGGCTGGACATCGCACCCGAGGGTGTCGACAAATCGACCGGGCTGAAGGTGGCGCTGGCGCAGTACGATCTCGATCCGTCCGGCCTGGTCGCGATCGGGGACGGACGCAACGACATCGAGATGCTGACGTACGCCGGTCGCGGCATCTCGATGGGGTCCGCACCGGACGAGGTCAAGGCCGCGGCCGACGAGGTGACCAAGTCGGTGCAGGACGACGGCGTCGCCGCCGTACTCAACCGCTGGTTCTGACCCACAGCATCGACGATCCGCCCGAGGGCCTGCCGCGGGCAAGCCTTTCGATCAGCCCCGAAAGTCTTGACAGATGCCCAGAGCAACCGAAAGGCCCGGAACCCCTGTCTACTCAGGGATTCCGGGCCTTTGCTGTCAGTATCCGATAGTCCGCTGGCGGGCCGAGTATCGGATCAGGCGACGCGGCTGCTGCCGGTCCGGCGTGGCTGGCTGTGCTGGTGGTCGATGACCGTGTCGAATGCGTCGAGCACGGCGCCGACCTTCGGCCGCGGCCGTGGCGTCTTGGCGGCCGGGCTCTGCCCGCGGCGGGCGCGGCGCAGGTGACGCTTCACCGTCGACAGCGAGCAACCCAGCCGCATGGCCAGGGACTCCAGGCTGTCGTTCGGGTACTGGGTCCGCAGCCGCAGCACCTCTTCGTGGCTGACCGGCCGGCGGGTGCCACGGGCCCCGGCGAGCTGGTCGAAGTCGTCGGCCTGGACCTCGACGTCGAGCAGGTTGCGGATCGAACGCCGTTGTGCGGCAGTGGTTCCGGCGACGAACCCGCTCACGTCGTGCTCAGCAACGGCGCTGTACAAGCAGTCGGTGAACAACGGGCACGAGGCACACAAGGCCTTTGCCTCGCGGACGAGCTGTTCGTACCGCTCCCGGGTGCGACGGGTGGCGGACGCGGGCGGCGGCTCTTCCATCAGGCGGTGCTGGAAAATCTCCGGTCGGGCGATGCAGCCGGTCATCGCCCCTTCCCTGATGGAAGCCGTGTCGACAGCCGCTCGGGAGCTGCTGCCCCCCGGCCCCGCTAGATTGGGCGCTGTTGACGATCATCAAGGCTCCCCAAGTATTAGGACCCGAGTGAACGAACGGTGAACGACGTTCGGCCATACGAATCCACTAGCTGATGGATCGGCGAACTTTGTTGCCGACCCACCGTGTCGTCCCGGGCGCGGGACGCACCGATCCATAACTGTTGACGCCGCTGCTGCGGTTTTGGTTGCAGCCAATTCCGCATCAGTTCTTCGACGTTTCTGTGTGCTTCCGGTGGTGGGGCTGCATCAGTCGCGCTGATCCAGAACAGGCTTACGACGCGGCCGAATCGCCCACGGTTCCCCGCCAGACCACCGCATGAAATCATGTGCTCCCTGCGCTGCGCAGGGGAACTTGCTGCCTTTGCAGCATCCTGCCGTAACGGTCTGATGACGTTGTCAAAAGCTCAATCAGAAAGGTCAGAAACGTCTGAAACCGTGGTCAGATGGGTTGCGCCGGACGTGGTCGCAGGAGTAGTGGGGCCCGCTGGATACGGTAGCTGTGTGACCGCCGCCGAACTCCCTCGCCTGATCGCCACCGACCTCGACGGAACGCTTGTCCGCAGTGACGGAACCATCTCGGCGCGTACCCGCGCGGCGGTGCTCGCCGCGCAGCGCGCCGGAAGTGTCTTCGTGATGGTCACTGCCAGGCCACCCCGCTGGTTGCACGACCTGTCCGACCTGGTCGGCGATCACGGTGTCGCAATAGTTGCCAACGGCGCCATTCTGTACGACGTCGTGCGCCGCAAGGCGATCCGGACCCGGTTGATCGAGCCGGGCGTCGCGCTCGACGTCGCGCGGGCGATCCGGTCGGAGATCCCCGACGTACAGTTCGCCATCGAGCGATCGAACCGCTACGGACAGGAACCGGACTACCTCAATCGCTGGCCGAAGCCCGAAGACACACTGGTCGCTGCTGTCGAGGTGCTGCTGTCCGAGCCGGCTGCGAAGCTGCTGGTCCGCCATCCGAGCTGGCAGTCCGACGAACTGCTCGCCCGGATCGGTCCGGTGGTGGGCGATCGGGTGACCGCGAGTCACAGCGGTGGTCACGGGTTGGTGGAGATCTCCGCCACCGGTGTCTCGAAGGCCGCGATGCTGGCCGATTTCGCTGCCGAACAAGGGATCCCGGCCGCTGCGACGATCGCCTTCGGCGACTCGATCAACGATCTGCCGATGCTCGCCTGGGCCGGTACGTCGTACGGCGTGGCCAACGCGCATGCCGAGGTACTGGCCGTCGTCGACGTGGTGTGCCCGGCAAACGACGAGGACGGCGTCGCCGCCGTCCTCGAAGAGTTGTTTCAGCCTTTGAAATAAGGCGTTTACAGATACATCCCGCCGCTGCCCGGGCCGTCGGTGGTGCCCGCCTGCGGCGCACCCGGGAAGCTGGGGCCGTCTTCGGGCGGCAGCTGCTGGCCACCGGGCAGTGCGCGCCGCATCTGCTCCAGCTGCTGGCGAGCCGCCATCTGCTGGGCGAACAGCGCCGTCTGGATGCCGTGGAACAAACCTTCCAGCCAGCCGACCAGCTGCGCCTGCGCGATCCGGAGCTCGGCGTCGGTCGGCGTGCTGTCGTCGGTGAAGTCGAGGCTGAGTCGCTCGAGCTCCTCGACCAGCTCCGGCGCCAGGCCGGACTCGAGCTCCTTGATGGACGCCTCGTGGATCGCCTTCAGCCGCTGCCGCGATGCCTCGTCGAGAGGGGCGGACTTCACCTCCTCGAGCAGGTTGCGGATCATGTTCGCGACCCGCATCACCTTGGCCGGCTGCTCGACCAGTTCGGTCACCGACCGCGGTTCGTCGTGCTCGTCGTCGTCGCCACGGTTGGAGCGCGGCGGCCCCTCGACAGCCATTCCGTCCGGCCCGACGATCAGCACCTTGCCGTCCTCGGTCCGCGCCCCGGTCATCGGAACTCCCTGGCCCTCGTTGCTGCTCTCGGTCATCTGCCCATCCTAGGCCGGTCGACTGAACCTACGACCCGCCTGGTGGCCCTAGGATGCGCGGGCGCGATGCCGTCGGACGGCATCCCGGTTGGCGCAGGCGGGGCTGCAATAGCGCTGACGGCCGGTTCGTGAAAGGTCGGCGTACACCTTGCCGCAGCCCTCCGCGGCGCAGCGGCCGAGCCGGCTGATGCCACGGCCCGCCAGGTGGAGCGCCGTACCCGTGCTGATCAGTGTCGCGACGAGCCGGCCGACCGGGACCTTGTCGGGCCGGTAGTGCATGTGCCAGCCGTCGCCGGCGTGGTTGGTCAGGCGCGGATGCTCGGTGTACTTGGCCAGCATCGCGTTGATCAGATCGACGCGGGTCTGCTCGTCCTTCGCGTCCACGACCGCGAGCCACTCGTCGAGCGCGACGCGAACGGCCGCCAGGTCCGCGGCGGTGACGCGTCGCTCACGGACCAGGCGGCTCTCGACCCCGCTTTCCTCACAGCGCTCGGCCAGTTCCTCGGGGGTGGTCGCCGGCCGGGTGACCAGGTTGACCGCGAGCAGAACCGCGTCGGCGCCGTAAGGGTTGAGATGCATAATGGCATTACATCACGATGGATCCCATGACAGCCGACCTCGACGTCCATCGGCACCGCTGGAGTGCGGTGTCCTCCCATCAGGTCAGTGAAGGCCTGGTCGTATACCAGCGGTGTGCCTGCGGTCAGTGGAGAGTCACCAGCACACCGCCGTACGCCGTGGCCTACCCGGACATCGCCCGCACGAGCTAGTCGATCCGGCTGACCATCGGCAGGCGCGATCGCGTCATCAGCCAGGCCAGCAGCCCGGCGAACAGCGGTACGACGATCACGATGCCTGCGATCTCGGTCCACGGCACCATGAAATGCGGTGATCCGAAGGCCGCGTGGGCTGTGTAACCGTAGAGCGCGCCGACGCCGACGCCCAGCACGCAACCGAGCTGCCCGAGCACCCACGCCTGGGCCGCCGCCAGGGACCGCCGCCGGCGCGGTTGCGCACCGATCGCGGCGAGGGTCGCGAGATCCGCACGGCCCTCGGCGGCCGACAACGACACCGAGATCGCCACGCCGAGCAGTGTGACCACCGTCGCCGCCGCGAGAATCCCGATCAGGAACAGCCGGGCCGGGCTCTGATAGCCCCCGAGAGCACGAGCTTCTTCGGCTTCATCGTCGACGACGTGGACAAGATCGCCGCCGCGCTCACCGAGGCCGGTGTTCGGTTGGAGACCGAGCCGGTGACCGAGGTCTTCGGCCAGCGGCACTTCTTCGTCCGCGACCCCGAAGGCACCTGGCTCGACGTCATTCAACTGGTCGAGCCCGACCCAGCCTGGCTGGCCACCAACCTGCCGACGAGCTAGAGCGTCAGCAGGATCTTGCCCAGGTGATTGGACTGTTCGAGGTCTTGGTGGGCGCGGGCGACCTCGGCCAGCGGGTAGATGGCGTGGATGATGGGGCGGACCTTCTTCTCGGCGATCAGAGGCCAGACGTGGCCGACGACCTCGGCGAGGATGCGCCCCTTCTCCGCCACCGAACGGACGCGGAGGCCGGTGCCGGTGATTGAGCCGCGGCGGCTCATCAGCCGGCCGAGGTCCAGTTCGCCCTTGGTGCCGCCCTGCATCCCGATCACCACCAGGCGCCCGTCGTACGCGAGGGTCTTGACGTTGTCGGTCAGGTACTTCGCGCCCACGATGTCGAGGATCACGTCGGCCCCGGCGTTGCCGGTCGCCTCCTGGACGACCGACGCCCACTCGGCTTCCTTGTAGTTGATCGCGACGTCCGCGCCGAGCTGGGCGCAGAACTCCATCTTGTCCTTGCTGCCGACCGTGGTCAGCACCCGCGCGCCGTGCGCGACCCCGAGCTGGATCGCCATCGAGCCGATGCCGGACGAACCCCCGTGCACCAGCAGCGTCTCGCCGGACTTGAGGTGCGCGGTCATGAACACGTTCGACCAGACCGTCGCGACCACCTCTGGCAGTGCGGCGGCACTGACCAGGTCGAGCCCGTCGGGCACGGGCATCACCTGTGGCACCGGTACGGCGACCTTCTCGGCGTACCCACCACCCGCGAGCAGCGCGCAGCACTCGTCGCCGACCGACCAGCCCTCGACGTCCGCGCCGACCGCGGAGATCGTGCCGGACACCTCGAGCCCGATCGTCCCCGGCGCGCCGGGCGGGGGTGGATAGAACCCCTGCCGCTGCATCAGATCGGCCCGGTTCACACCGGCCGCGGCCACGTCGATGACAACCTCGTCCACGGCCGGCTGCGGATCCTCGATCTCGCCGACCGTCAGGACCTCGATCCCGCCGGCACCCTCACACACGACAGCTCGCATGCTGCACACCGTACCCTCAGCGATTCACCAGCTCAGCAAGCTCGGCGGCGATGCTGTCGAGATGAGTGGTCTCGCCGATGGACTTGAACCAGTCCCACAGTTCGAGCGAGTGGTAGACCCGGTACAGCAGGATCCGGTCCTCCCAGTCCTGCGGCAGCGCGCCGTACCCGTCGATCAGACCGGTGAGCTTGTCGGCGTTGCCGCGGATCGAGTACGACGCCGTCTTCGCGAGGTCGATGAGTGGGTCGGCCGCGATCACGTTCTCGACGTCGATGAAGCCGGTGACGCGCCAGGTCTCCGGATCCACGAGGATGTTGCCCTCGTGGAAGTCGTTGTGGCACAGGACTGCGGCGTGGTTCGCGGCGAACAGTCCGCTGTGCTCGTCGACGTACGCGCGGATTGCTTCGTGCAATCCTGGATCCCCGGCGAACTCGTCGAGCTTCTTGGTGAACTGCCTCCGCATGTACTGGTCGTTGTCCGGCAGTGGATCGAGGATCCGGTCGGTGACATATCCGTACGCCGGCTGCGGGATGCGGTGGACACGGGCGAGCAGTTGGCCGAGTTCGACGTACGTCGCTCGCCAGTCGGGCGGATCGGTCTCGGACAGTGGTATGCCATCGAGCTTGGTCAGGATGGTGAAGGCGTCGTGTTCACCGGCCGGCTCGGCGTGGACGACCCGTGGGATCGAGCCGTCCAGATCGTCGGCCAGCAGGCCGTAGACGTGTACTTCCTTGGACTGCTTCCAGGCCCACTCGGGTGCGTAGACCTTGACGATCAGGGGGTCGGCGTTGGTTCGTCGTACCTCGAAGACTGTGCTCAGCTGTCCACCGGTTCGCTGGACGACTTCGGCGACCTCGCTGTCCGGGCCGGCTTTGGCGACCATCGCTGCGATATCCACAGCCTCACGCTAGGAGCCGCGTCCAGCGGTTTTCAGTCGTCTTTCAGTCGTCGAAGTCTGCCCAGGTGTCGACATCGTCGCCGGCCCGGGTCGGGTCGGACCAGGCG
Organism: Kribbella sp. CWNU-51; assembly: GCF_054073265.1. Lineage (NCBI taxonomy): Bacteria > Bacillati > Actinomycetota > Actinomycetes > Propionibacteriales > Kribbellaceae > Kribbella > Kribbella sp. CWNU-51. The sequence continues at coordinate 131,716 of NZ_JBSXMZ010000014.1, read as the reverse complement.
AGGTCGAGGCCGGCGAGCGTTCGCCGTACCGACTTGTCACGAGGGTCTCCGATCCGCGTGATCGCGTCGGTCAGCGCGGCGCGGCGGTAAACGGCCGCGAGTTGCTGCTCGCGGGCGTCTGTGTCGCGTAGGCCGTAGCCGTCGTGGTCGCCTAGTCCGGATACGAGTTGAGCGACGTCGTCCTTTGTCAGCCAGGGGAGGTCGCAGCTCAACAGGACAACGACCGGAGCGGTGCCGTGGCTCAGCCCGGCCGCGATCCCTGCCACCGGACCACCGGACGGTGGATCCTCAAGAGTCCAGTCGACCGGGCGGCAGGTGGTGCGGACCGGGCCGACCACCACGGTCGACACCGCGTCGGCAGTTGCCGTCAGCACCCGATCGAGCAGTGTGACTCCGTCCAGCACCAACATCGCCTTGTCCACGCCGCCGAACCGCGTCGACCCGCCCCCAGCAAGCACCACCGCGTCGAACTCCACGACAGCAGTCTCGCCGGGTCAGTCCTTCTGGACCAACTCTTCTCGCCGCTTGCGCCCTCCCTCGACACTAGTGCCGCGTCAAGCCAGGTTGGGGAGGTAGTCCGGAGTGACCACCACCCCGAAGCCGGACCCGGCGGCCAGGTGCGGGGTTCACCCCTGATCTGGTCCCTTCACCCCCGGGATGCGGTGGGTAGAAGGGTGCAGCTGCGAGGTTCACCCCTGAAATTGACCCGGGCGGAAGGCAAGTGCGGTAACGACCTCGACGTTTCTTGGCGAGGCACTAGGTCCTGACGTCGCGCGAGGTTCAAGCCCGGATCTGCGGCACCATGGAGGGGTGAAGATCGCCGTGGTGCAGACCGCCAGCAGCAACGACAAGGCCGCCAATCGCGACCGGGTGACCCGCGTCGTCGCCGACGCGGCCCAGGGTCGGCCGGATCTCGTCGTCCTCCCGGAAGCGATGATGTCCGACTTCGCGGTCGAAGGCGGCTCGGTGGCCCAGGCCGCGGAGGCCTTGGACGGGGAATTCGTGGACACGCTGCGGAAGTGTGCGCTCGAACACGGTGTGGCGATCGTGGCGGGCATGTTCGAACGCAGCTGCGACCAGCACCGTCCCTACAACACGCTTCTGGCGGTCGGTGCGGACGGATCGCTGCTCGGCGCCTACCGGAAGATCCACCTGTACGACGCGTTCGGCTACAAGGAATCGGATCAGCTGACCGCGGGTGATGTCGCACCGGTGGTAGTTCGCGTCGGCGGCATGTCCCTGGGCCTGATGACTTGCTACGACCTGCGCTTCCCCGAGCTGTCCCGCGCTCTGGTCGACGCCGGCGCTCAGGTGCTCGTCGTACCAGCCGCCTGGGTCCGTGGCCCGTTGAAGGAGCACCACTGGACCACTCTGCTTACGGCGCGGGCTGTGGAGAACACCTGTTATGTGGCGGCCGCCGCGCAGAACGGGAAGAAGTACTGCGGCCTCAGCCAGGTCATCGATCCACAGGGCATCGCGGTGGTGTCAGTAGGCGAGTCGGATGGGCATGCGGTCGCGGAGGTCTCGGCTGAGCGGCTGGCCGACGTACGCAAGCGGAACCCCTCGCTCCAGAACCGCCGCTACACAGTCACCCCGCGCTGACGCCCGAGGCGCGGACTAGGCCGTATCTGATCGCGGCCGAGCGGTTAGCCTCCAGGGGTGCTGGATGGGTTTGATCTGGAGCATCACGGCGACCTCGAGGTCGGCGACGGGCTGGTCGATCTCGCGGTCAACGTGCGGGCGGGGACACCGCCGGCGTGGTTGGTCGACGAGATCACGAGCAGTCTGAGCGACCTCGCGTCGTACCCGCGGCAGGACGCGGCGGTGGCGGCGGTCGCCGTACGGCACGGCGTAGCGCCGGATCGGGTCCTGCTGACCGCGGGGGCCGCCGAGGCGTTCGTGCTGATCGCACGGGCGTTCCGGCCGCGGCATGCGGTGGTGGTTCATCCACAGTTCACCGAACCCGAGGCGGCGTTGCGATCCGCCGGGCATCTGGTCGACCGGGTGATCCTGCGGCCAAAAGACGGGTTCGTGCTCGATCCACGCGCGGTGCCGGCCGACGCCGATCTCGTTGTCATCGGCAATCCGACCAACCCGACGTCCGTACTCCACCGGGCGGACGACCTGCGCGAACTCGCGCGGCCCGACCGGATCCTTGTCGTCGACGAGGCGTTCATCGACGCCGTACCGGGCGAGCCCGAGTCGCTCGCCGGCGCGTCGATCCCGGGCCTCGTGGTGATCCGCAGCCTGACCAAGACCTGGGGACTGGCGGGGCTGCGCATCGGGTACGTCCTCGCGGCACCCGGATTGATCGAGCAACTGGCCGCCGTCCAGCCGCACTGGCCGGTGTCCACTCCTGCACTTTCGGCGGCGATTGCCTGCAGCAACGAGCGTGCCTTGTCCGAGGCGACAAACGCGGCGTTGGACATCGATCGGCAACGTGTCCATCTGCTTGACAATCTTCGTTCGGTGAGTGGGCTGTCGACGTACGGCGTGGCGCGGGGACCGTTCGTACTCGTGCATGTCGAAGGGGGCGCCGTACTGCGGGAATCCCTGCGGGACAAGGGGTTTGCGATCCGGCGCGGCGATACGTTTCCCGGGCTCGGGCCGGATTGGCTGCGGATCGCCGTACGGCCGGCCGATGTCACCGATGCGTTTGTGAAGGTACTGCGCGACCTGACGGATTGATTGATTTCTGCTTTGTCGGCGAGGTTACGGGTCGATGGGATGGTCGGATTTGTGGGCGCCGTAGTAGGTGGATTGGCGGGACATGATGTCGCGCATGGGGGTGCCGCGGGGGACGCCGTAGACGGTGCCGGGGAAGTCCAGGTCGCGTTGGATTTCCCAGAGCTCCTCGTGCCGGTCGGGTGAGAAGAGCTGGGCTGGGTTGCCGGCCGCGATCCAGCCGATCGGGAGGACCGTGCCCGGTTCCAGGCGCGAGTTCACGTGCAGCACGCTGTTGATCCGGAGCTCCGCGCCCGCGCCGGCGACGGAACCAGGGAACAACGCGGCGCCCGTGGCGATGAAGACTTCGTCCTCGACCGTGGCGCCGTTGACGTGTGCATGGGGACCTACCAGGACCGCGTCGCCGAGCAGGGCGGGATGGTCTGCCCGGCCGCGTACCAGGGCGTTCTCCATCACCACACTGTTCTCACCGAGACGGACCTCGCCGTTCTCCGCCGTCAGCACCGCACCGTGCAGAACTCTGCTGCCCTCGGCCAGCACGACGGCTCCACAGAGCACGGCCGATGGGGCGACATAAGCGGATTCGGGCACGACCGGTCGGCGGCCGCGGTCTTCGAGCAGCATCAGCTGTCCTTCCGTTGAGCATCACCTCATCTTCCTCAGCTGTATCCCGGTTGGTGAGCGGATTCTCCACTGCCCGGGTCCTCACAACCCGGGCGGCGGCGTCCGGCGGCCGTCCACATCGGAGGTGGGAGGCTCGGTCAACCGGACGATCCGGGGTGGAGAACCGCGAACGCTGCAAACATTAGAACAGATGTTCGATCAGATGCAATCCATCCTGACGAGTCAAATACCCCGACAAGTTGGCCGCCCGGCGGTCGCGCGTGCGGGGCTGCGCGGGGTGGGGTGAGGAGGGCTACTTCACGTGTTCTGGGCGGATGCCTAGGCCGATGAAGCGGCCGGTCAGGCGGGTTAGGGGTGGGAGTGACCGGACTGCCCCGAGGAACTTTGGTGTCGTGCGATCGGCTGACGTGGAGGCGGCGTACAGGGCTTTCGTGGCGGCGGCTTGGAAGCGTTGGGTTGCGAGCGTCGGGAGGGTGCGGCGGCGTTGGATCCTGCGGAGGGTGTGGGTGGTGACACGGCCGCGGTGTAGTGCGGGGGCGAGGAGGTTGGCGCTGGCTACGGCGTCCTGGATTGCCAGGTTGATGCCTACTCCGCCGGCTGGTGACATGGCGTGGGCGGCGTCGCCGATGAAGAGGAGGCCTGGGCGGTACCACTGCGTCAGGCGGTCCATTCGGACGCTGAGCAGGTGGACGTCGTCGAAACTCCTCACCTCGTCCAGGCGGTTGGCTAGCAACGGCAGGAGTGCGGCGATGCGGTCGCGGAAGGGCTGGATGCCGTCGGCTCTGATGGCGTCGGCTCGGCCCTTGGGGAATGCGTACGCCAACTGCCAATAGGTGCCGCGGTCTACGGCCACCAGTGATCCGCCGCGACCACTCTGGAAGAACGGCACCGACTCATCGGTACGGCGTGAGACGCGGAACCAGAACACGTCGACACCCGGCGCTACCGCGACCGACGTCAACCCGGCGATGTCTCGCAGGACGGAGTCGCGGCCTTCCGCGGACACGACTAGTTCGGCACGCAGCTTGAGTGGGCCTGCTGCCGTTTCCGCGCGTACGCCGATCACCTGGCCGGCCACGGTGATCAGGTCGGTCGCGGTGGTACGCCGGAGTAGGTGGAAGGCGTCGTACTCACAGGCCTTCCGGGCGAGGAAGTTGAGAAAGTCCCATTGGGGCATGAACGCGACGTACGGCGATCGGACGGGGAGGTGGCGGAAGTCGGCGATGGTCACTGGGCCGTCCGGCGTGCCCATGGTGACTCGGTCCATGCGTCGATGCGGCAGGGCGAGGAATTCGTCGGCCCAGCCGAGTTCGTGCATCAGTTCGATGGTCGACGGGTGCACTGTGTCGCCGCGGAAGTCGCGGAGGAAGTCGGCGTGCTTCTCGAGCACGGTGACGCTCACGCCCTGCCGGGCCAAGAGGGCGCCGAGCATCAGACCGGCCGGCCCGCCGCCGACGATCGCCACAGTGGTCCACTCCGGCATCACACCGCAACGCTAGCTCCGGTCTGCGTCCACCTGCGCAGCTAGGCGCGCTGGGTTGCGAGGTGGGGGACCGCGCGGTCGAGGGCGAAGATGGCAGCGCCGGCGACGAGGGCGACGACGGACACCGCCAGCCAGGGCAGCTCGTGATGGAGCTCGAAGAGCTGAGCGAAGAAGGCCGGAGCCAGAACGCTGGCGAAGGTGAAGGAGTACTGCCAGTAGGACAGGTACTTCCCGCGCCCGACCACCGGCGCCACTGCCGCCGACACTGCGTTGTTGGTCGCTGCGTGCAGTACGTCGCCGAACGCGAAGCACGCCGTGGCCAGGACTAGCACGGGCACCACGAATCCGTCAGGGATGTGCAGCAGCGATGCCATCAGCAAGCCCCACGCCGCCCAGGCCACGCCGGCCACGACCATGACATAGGTACGGCGTCGCCGCTCGGTGTGCCGTACTACGAGCGTCTGACCGGTCGCCAGTACGACGGAAGTCGCGGCCAGCAGGACGCCGACCAGCCACTTGGGCACAGGCAGTGCCTCAGCGATGTAAACGGGTAGTCCGACACCCATCGTCATCATGCACAGCGCCAGCAGGGTGTTGGCACCGATGAGGACCAGGAACGGCTTGTCCTTGCGCAGGAGTGGTGCTGGACCGGTGTCCTTGGCGGCCTCTTTGTGGTGCGACGGGTGCAGCCGCAGCAGGAGCAGACCGGCCACGAAGAAGGTCACCGCGTTGATTGCCATGGCGACCAGGAACGGCGCGTCGCCGCCTATGGCCAGCAGGGCACCGGCCGCCAGTCCACCGAGGGCGAACCCTCCCGCCTGCATCATGCCGCCCAGACCGAACCACCTGTCGCGGTCGCCCTCGTCCGCGATGTCCGCCAGCAGACTGAAGATCGCCGACCAGAACGTTCGCTGACCGGTCGTCATGACGAGTGCGCAGAGAAACAGCAACCACTCCGATCGCCCGAAGAAGAAGCCGGTGAACGCGAGGCCCTGCGCGTACTGAGCGCCGATCACCAGGTTCCGCGGCCCGACTCTGTCGATCACCATCCCTACTGCGGCCGGTGCGGTGATCGAGAAGAGCGTCGCGACGGTCAGCAGCAGTCCGGCTGTTCCGAGCGGGATGTCGGCGACCTTGATGAAGTAGAGGAGCAGGAGCGGACCCGCGCAGCCGCCACCGAACGAGTCGATGGCCAGCGCGACCAGCAGCGGTTGGCGCCCACGGACGTTCGGGAGGCCGAGGGATGTGGCTGCGGGCATGACTCAGCGCTCCCATCGCATCGACTCGGCGACCACGAACATAGCAAGCGGTTGCCGATAGCCTCCAGCGGATTTCAGTCCGCTGCGGGCACCCGCCGTACCGAGACATGCCGTAGCGGCCGCCAGGCGACGGCCGTCATCAGCACCATTGCGACGAACGCTATGCCGAACGGCGCGGCCAGTCCGAACCGCTGGGCCAGTACGCCGCCCAGCGCCGAACCGATCGCGGCGCCACCGACTGAGGCCAGCAGGTAGACGCTGTTCACTCGGCCCATTAGCGGCTCTGGTGTCGCCAGTTGCCGTGCAGTGGTCGACACGATGCCCCACACCACCGCATGGACGCCAAACACAGCCATGGTCAGTGCTGCGACCCACGGGCTCCGGGTGAGCGCGAGTACTAGATGGACCGTCGTCTCGATCACCAGACCGGCGCGCAGCAGAGTCAGTGAGCCGACACGCGGCTCCAGCAGGTGGTACGCCGGCATGCCGAAGACGGCTCCGATTGCGCCGACTGACATGAGCAGTCCGAACTGCGTCTCACTCAGACCGAGCCGCTCCCGGGCGAACAGCACCCAGGTTGCGAAGGCCGCGCAGAAGGTGATGTTCATGACCAGGATCGAGCACGCGAGCGTTCGTACGCCGGCGTGGTGCCACAGCCAGCGCACTCCCTCGCGTACTTCGCTCCAGATCGCCGTACCCGATGACTCCGGCAGTGGCGGCCGTACGGCGACCCGCGCGACCAGGGCGGCCGCGGCGGCGAACGTGACTGCGTCGAAGACCAGTGGGACCCCGGCCCCGACCGCGAACAGCAGTGCGCCGAGCGGTGGGCCGCCAAGCTGTTGCAGAACGGTCCCACTGGCGAACAGCCGCGCGTTGGCCTTGCCGAGGTGGGCCTTGGGTACGGCGCTCACCAGCAACGCGCCGGATGCGTTGTCGGCGAGGGTTTCCGCCGTACCCAACAAGAACAGGGCCAGGTAGATCGCCCAGAGTGGCGACGACCCGAGCAGTACGGCGGCGCCGAGTCCGGCGAGCACCACTGCGCGAAAGGTGTCGGCGGCAACGATCATCAGCCGGCGATCGAGCCGGTCGACGAGGGCGCCGCTGAACAGGGCGAACAGCAGCCAGGGCAATTGCTGGACGAACGCGGCGGCGCCGACCGCGGCCGGTTCACTCGTGATCGAGGCGACGAGCAACGGGCCGGCGGCGAGCATGGCGCCGTCGCCGAGGTTGGAGATGATCGAGGCCGGCCAGATCTTGCGGAAGTCGGATCCGAGATCGGACGGCAGCAGGAACGTACCGAAGGAAGGCATGCGAGAGCTCCAGAGGGCATGACGGAACAACCGGAACTGCCGGCGCTACGCCGGCGGTAGACCCGGTCGGCTGCTCGGCAACCGGCCGGATGGTCCGGTCAGCTGCTGGTCAGCGCGCCGACCGGACGGTGTGTGCCATGTCCTCGAACGACCGAGACATTGCTCTCACCTCCGTCCGTACCCCAGGCGGCCCGTCCGCCTGCCCAGACCCTACCGGCCGGCACCCGCCCCCGCACTCCAGTTCCGGCCCGACCGGCTGCGCTATCCTCGACGATCGGCGACCACGTCGCCTGGAGGGTTCGCATAGTGGCCGAGTGCGCTGGTCTTGAAAACCGGTATGGCGGGTGACCGTCATCGTGGGTTCGAATCCCACACCCTCCGCCTCCAGACTCTCGAAACAACCCTCTGACCTGCGGAAACGTGGGCGACAGGCGCCACCGGCGACTGTCCGAGCGTGTCCGGGTGTATCCGGCCGCTACCGGTTCTGACCGGCCATTCGTGCCCTATACGTGCCCGCGCCGCCGGGAGCGTGCCCTATACGTGCCCGCGCCTTGGGCACTTGGCAGCACCAAAATCCCCGTATGTTCCAGCCGCTCCCGCGGTCGGATGGCTGGAACATACGGGGGTGACGATGCCGCAAGTGTGCGAAGAGCGTTAGGCGTCGGGCTGTGACCAGGGTTGCGACGAAGAGCCAGCCCAGGATCCCTCGATCGCCGATCTCCGACAGCATTAGATTCAAACAGATGAGCGATCGGGAGGTTCGGATGCGCTACGAGGAAAGGTTCGACACTGACGCGCCGCTACCGCAGTTCGGCCACGGGGTCTGGGACAGCCTCGCCGGGCAATGGGTAGCGCAGCGCCTGGCGGATCCAGCCGCGAGCTCGCATGCCGCCATCCTGAGCCTGCGGTATGAGGGCGATGCCGAGCGGCCGGACGCGTGTGCACGCTATCTGGACACGCCTACGCCCGTGGAGCTGCATGTGACCGCCAGGCGGGCAGAGACTCCTTGTTGAACATGTGGGCACGCGAGGCTGACGGCTGGCACGGCCTCGTGACCTACCTTGAGCGGGATCCCAGCGACGGTGGTCGCTGGGCGCCGGCTTCAGCCCTGCGGCCGCTGACGCGCGCCGAAATCGATGCGTTCTCCGAACGGCAGGCCGCCCGCCAATCCTTCGGGCTGCCGACTCGGTAGGCGGCTTGTGGATAGCGGCCGCCTGGTGAAGCCGCTTCGTGTCAGACTCCTTTCTAGATCCGGTGAGGTCACCCTCGCGGACCCTGGCCCAGCCTGACGGTATGGGACGGCCCGCCTCGGAAGGCCACCGGATCCCGCTGGCTTGACCGACTGACCGGAGGGGAGTCCGTGAGCGACGTATCAGTGCTGAAGGGCACTCCCTACTCGTTGCCGAGCGAAGCAAACGATTCGCTCGATGAGATGCGCATGCGGCTTCGCAAAGCCCGCGACGGGCTGCGTGTCGCACTTGAGCAGGCGCACCGAATTGGACTCGTCCGCGAGATGGACCGTGCACACGGCTACTGGTCTGTGTTCGAGAGCAACAGTATTGAGTTCGAGGGACCTGACCTGGCCGGCACTGTCGAGGCGATTGAGTCGACCGCGGGACAGGACGTGCTCCGGGACCTCAATGTCAATCTCTTGCCGGAATTGCTCCGGCAGGACGAACGAGTGTTCGCAGCGGTCGGCCTTGAGACCGCCCGAGTTCTGGCTCTGCGCTATATCGGTGGCGCGGTCCGTGGCCTGTCCCAGTCGGATGTTCGATCGCTGCACGGCGTCGTCATGGCTGGTTCTTGGTTCGCCGGTCGGTACCGACAGTTCGACGCTCGTATCGCCGGGGCTGAACACATCCCGTTTCCGACCTACGACATCGACTTTGCGATGTCACAATTCGCGGACTGGAGTCAGCAGGCAGTCGACGATGACCTTGCGGTCCTGCGCGCGGCCGTCGGGCACGCCTGGTTCACGCACGTGCACCCATTCCAGGATGGGAACGGTCGGGTAGCCCGGCTGATCGCGAACGTGATGCTTGGCCAAGACGGCCTGCCACCGGCGATCGTGAAGGCACGTTCGCAGAGGAGCCGATACATCGCGGCTTTAGCGCACAGTGACGAGGGCGGTGACATCATGCCCCTCACTGGTCTCTTTTTGGAGACCATCGAGCGCTATGTAGCCGAACTGCAGCATCCGAAGACCTTCAAGCAATTGTTCGACCAGTTGGTAGCGCGTCGCGGCGACAACTACTTTGATTGGTATCGCAATTGCCTCGGCGACTTCATGACTCGACTCCGTTCCGAATTGGAGTTGGCCGGTCTCCAACTCAGGATGCTGGACGAACTCTCCCAGGACGTGTTCGACGACCTCCGACATGGGCGACAGTTCAACATACTCAGCGCTCTGGTAACCGACGACCTTGGTCAAGAGGTTGTCCTTTACCACAGGCATCCGTCAAACCCATCGCGCACCCGATTCGCAAAGGATGACGTGGTGCCAACCATCGCGTTCGCGCTGCCCAACGCTCGCTGGAACCTTGAGCCGTACCGTCGCACGTCCCGGGCGGACCTAGATGGTCTATCGGACTTGTGGGTTCAACCGGATCGTCCGGTCCGCGTATTCGTTGACGACAAATTCGGAGTGAGTTCGTTGACCGTTCCTGAGGCCGCGTCCCGGGTAGCGGACCGCTTGCGGCTGGGATTCTCTAGGCGCTTCGCAACCCCGAAGAACTCGTTCGGTTCAGCCCGCTGGCTTCCGAGGATCCACGGAGGCCCTGGCTAAGGTCATCGGCCATGTAACAGCGCCGCCGCTAGCCGAGTCGGCTCGCTCGGCCTAACCGAACGCGCTTACAGCCGATCCTGCAGTGCTCAGCAGGACGCCAAGCCCGATCAACCAGACGGTTGCGATGAGCCCAGACCGAGCGTCCTCTGCAATGGCGTGAGTGATCAAGGTCTTCATGTAGGCGATGTCGTCCCAGGACGTGTCCGGCCCGACGCCGGCCAGTCGCCGAGCATCCTTCAGACTGTTTTCGGCAGCTCGTCGGCCATCTGTGTCGTTGTCTGCCAGAGTTGCGATCGCGCGCTGGTGGTCGGCTGCTGTAGAACGCACCAGCTCTACCCGGTGGTTAATCCGACCGAAGGCGCGCGCAACTGAGAGACCAGCAATTGCGATGGCCACCAGTTCCAGCGTCCGCCGCAGACAGACAGTATGAGGCCGACAGCGTTCGCAGTGTTCATGTAGGCATGGTGCCCGAGGAGTTCGTGTAGTACGACGCCCGGGACAGCCGGGACACCCTGGCTCGGTAGGTGTCCCGGCTGACCCACGATAAAACCGCAGGTCAGAGAGTTGCCGGGACAGCCGGGACAGCCGGACAGTGTTCCGCAAGCTCTGGTTGGACCAGCTGCTGTGAGGCAGGCTGGTGCATGTGATCGTTCTATATTGCCTTGCTGGATTGTTCGAGTTAGTCGGCCTCGCGCTCGCTTTTCATGGTTTTGATCGAACGTGGAAAGAGTTCGTGCACGATGAGACCCTCGGTTCTGCGTTCCGTCGGTCGTCGCTATTGGCAGTTCGTCGTTCCGCTGCCGCTGCAGATCGATGGGGCCGCCAGGTGCTGCACATCAAGGGCAGGGCGAAAGTCGTCCAGGGCGTGGCTATGAGTTCAATGAGAATGACCTCCCGGGCCACTGGCAGGGTGTCCTTCGGCCCCCTCCCCTCGATCGTGGACGATCCGCAAGGGTTCGCTGAAGAGGTACACCGCCGGCTCCAACGAGCCCATGCAACTGGACAAGACGCCCAAGAGGCGATCGCGGACGAGCGAGAGGCGCGAGTTGAGTCGGTGTCGGCGCTGGATCGCCGCACGCAAGCGCGCATCACGGAGGTAGCAGGTAAGTCAGAGAACATCGCGGTTGGCGGCCTGGTGGAGCAGATCTGGGGGTGGCTCTTCATCCTCGCGGGCGTGGCTTTGGGTGCCATAGGCGACATCGTCCAAGCAGCCCAGAGCTAGCCCCGCGATAGTGGGAAATGGGTGGTGCTGGACCTACCGTTGCCATGGCACCGGCGGCAGCATGTCCAGCATGACCGACTCACAGTTCCTCGAAGATGAAGGAGCCGCACCTAGTTCACCGGTGGGTTCGATCTCGTTCGACAACCTCGACCCGACCGACTTCGAGGAGTTCTGCTTCGATCTCCTCGGTGAGCTTGGCTTCGTGAACGTCGACTGGCGCAAGGGCACCGACAAGAAGGCCAGTCCTGCCGACCGCGGCCGCGATCTTGTGGCACAGCTTGAGCGCAACGACGTGGATGGCCACACGTACCTAGAAACGTGGTTCGTGGACTGCAAGCATTACAAGCGCGGAGTTCCTCCGGAGGCTCTCCAAGGTCTGCTGACCTGGGCCGAGGCTGAGAAACCCGCGGTTGTGTTAGTGATCGCGTCAGGCTATCTCTCTAACCCCGCGAAGGACTGGCTGAGCCAGTACACACGCAATCGGCGGCCACCGTTTCGCATTCGACACTGGGAGAAGCCTCAGCTAAAGCGAATGCTGATCGACAATCCAGAACTCATGGCCTCCCATGGCATCATTCCGGAGCACATGCGAACGACAGCGGAGATTCTCGCCGCTGAGGAGGAGTTCTTTGACAAGGTCTGGTACGTCCGCAAGCTCATCTTGGAAGAGAGGGTCGAGGAAGGTAGACGCGAGCCGCTACAGCCCGAGATTGAACAGGCGATGCGCGATGCGATGCTCAGGGTTGAGGACCGACGCGGTCGCGAGAACCTGGGTCCTTGGGGCGACTGGGAGTGGGGATTCGTCAATGGCAAGCTCTCCGCCCTCCGCTGGGTGCTAGGCGAAGAGTGGGATTTCCTTGACACATAAACTTGATCGCGGTGGTGCTACGCCGTAGTCACCGGACACATCGGCGACTGTTCCCGGCAGCGCCCACTGCCCGCCCAAATGCCCAAACCTGAACGTAGCGCCTTCTCTGTCTGGCCTCGCGTCGTCGGGAGGGCTGGAACATACCGGGTCGGGGTGGGGGGCAAGACTGGTGAGCGTTGGGACCTGGGACAGGTGGGACAGCCCACACCTGGTGTGTCCCACCCGATCAGCGACAAAACCGCAGGTCAGAGCGTTGCCGGGACAGCTGGGACAGATGGGACAGCTGTCCGGACCTATCCCCCGGCTAGTCGTGACTGCAGCGCCGTGCGAACATGTGTTCGAACGGCAGGTGACAGCGACAGGTGACAGCGATGCGCTTCGAGGATCGGTCTGTGGAGCTGGCTGACCGCGATCGAGGGATCTGGGACAACCTCGACGGCACATGGGTGGTGACGGGCCTCGACCCGACCGACGCCGTCAAACACGCGGCAGAGCTATCGATCTTCTACACCGAGTCTGGTCCGCGACCGGCGGCCCACGTCCGACGGCTCGATCCTCCCCGGCGGGTAGAGATTCGTATCATCGCCCGCCGCACTGAAGAAGGACTGCTGTACGCCGTGGGTGCGAGAACCCAGCGGCTGGTATGGACTGGAATTCCGGATTAAGCGGAACGAACCCCACGCCTGGTACTGGTCCCCAGCGGACCGACTGCGGCCCCTCGACTGACCCGCCACGAACCTCGCAGTAGGCCGGAGTCTGGCCCTGGGGCGTCTCGAAAGCGGCCTGCCGTATTCGGCTTCGGGGAGCCCCGTCCGACACAATGGGCGACGTGACAGAGTCAGGACCGGACCCAGATGCCGAGTGGTGGACAACGAGTGACGTTGCCGCGTATCTGGGGCTGCGGGTTGGCACAGTGAGTTCGTATCGGTTGCGTGGCCAAATGCCAGAGCCTGACATGACGGTCGGCAGGACCCATATTTGGAAGCCTGCTCGGATCATTGAATGGCACGAAGCCCGCCCGCGGCCAGGCATTGGCGGACGGCCGGCGCCTGGGAGCGCCGAACAGTCGGAGTGACAACGAATGGAGCCGGCGTAGTGGTGAAAGCGAAGTCATTGCCTCTCGACGAGATCAGCGCTGAGGTGACTCTGCGGGAAGCATGTGCAATTGCCAGATTCGACTGCGCGGACGCGGAGCTGATTCGGATCGGCTCGAATGCGATATACCGTCTCCGAAATGGGATCATCGCGCGGGTGGCTCGGAGTCATCAGCTGGAGGACATCGCTCGTCGGGAAGTAGCCGTGTCGCGCTGGCTAGCCCAGCATGCTGTGCCCGCTGTTCGCGCGCTGAGCATTGAACAGCCGATTATCACCGCTGATCGTGTTGTGACGTTCTGGGAATCCACGTCCGACGAAACTAGGTTTGGAACCACGAGCGACCTGGCAGACTTGCTGCGTGCACTGCATGGATTGTCGACGCCTGTAGATCTTGATCTTCCAGCCCATGACCCATTCGATCGGGCGAAAGAAAGACTTGCTGTGCTAGAGCATCTGAGTCTAGCGGATCAGCAGTTCCTGCTGAATCGCTGTCAAGAGCTATCCGATGCCTACGTCAAACTGGACTATGAGTTGCCATTTGGCGTGATACACGGTGACGCGAATGTGGGAAATGTTCTAGTAGATGACCAGGGGACCGCGATGTTAGCGGATCTGGATGGGTTCGCTGTTGGCGCTCGGGAATGGGATTTGATCCTAACGGCGATGTTCTTCGAGCGCTACGGCTGGCACACAAGCGAGGAATACGATTCGTTTGTTTCTCGGTACGGGTACGACGTACGTGGCTGGTCAGGTTATGAGACTTTGTGCGACACCAGGGAATTCCTGATGGTCACCTGGCTAGCCCGAAACGCCGAAACCGATGGTCATGCCGCGGGTGAGCTAGCTAAGCGAGTCGCTGCTCTGAGGACTGGGGCTAGCCGTCGTGACTGGCAGCCGCTCTAGCTCTGAGACGCATTCCACAGAGGATGCTCTGCGGCTTCCTCTCTGAGTTCAACAACGGCGCGGTGCGTGGCGAACGGCTTCAGGGCTGATCGGAACTGCCGCACGTACTCAGCGCACCGAGCCGATCGGACCTGTGTCCCGAGCTCCAGTGCAGACTTAGCGACCCGGCAGGCTTCCTCGATGTCAGCATTTCTGCCACCGCCGTCCAGGTGGCCGGCGGCGAGAACCATCGTCACGAAAAAGTCGCTGCGGGCTGAGCTTCCAGATATCCCCCGCTCGGCATATGTGATGGCGTCCGACGAGCGCTGTAGGTCCCGAAAGCAGTGACTAAATTCTGCGCTTAGCTCCACGTCGTTGAAGTAGCTGATCCATTCGGGGTCGTCGCCGGGTCGGCGTTTCTCGAATACGCGGACCGCTTCGCCGAGTGAGCGCTGTGCGCCGACCGCATCGCCGCCAATCGCCAAGGCCCTCGCTTCCATCGCATGGAAATGCGCGGTCAGAGTCGACGTCGCGTGCCCCCGGCTGCCGTTGCGCGCGGCCCGGGCCAGGTTTGCAGCTTCCCTCCCGCGCCCGAGGAAAGTTGCCTGATGGCTCATAGCGTCCAGGATGCTGCTAGCAAGCAGCGTATTCTCGGCCGTCTGAGCCAAACGCAGGGCCTGAATGAAGTACCGCTGAGCGAGGCCGTGCATACCCGCGTCATATGACATCCAAGCGGCCAATAGGGTGGCCTCTGCAATGGCATCGAATAGGTGTCGTCCTATTTGCTCGGAATACTTCCCGACGAGCATCCGGGCCGCATCCGACCTCAGGTACTGAATTAGCGCGCGTCGCGCATGGCCGCCGCCGAAGTTGTTGTCGAGTAGTGAGAAGGCCTCTGTCGTTGCCCTAATCGCCGCAACATCAGATGCGCCGATCTGGCGTCCGGATTCCTGATGGGGCAAGGCATTGGTGCCATTGCGAAGCAACCAGTTCAATGAGGCTTCAGACCACGCACCTGAATTGGCAGGCGCCTCAACAATGCTGCGCGCTTCGTCCAGGTCTGCTCGCCAAAGTGCAGAGAGCGCAGTCACCGCCTCGTGGGGCTGCTCTCCGTACTGGATTCCGAGATTGGGATCGACAGCGACACTGCCAGCGAAACCGAGGTCTGCTGGCGCTAACCTCCGACCCAACTTGGCTCCAAGTACTTCGGCGACGAGGGCCGCCGTTGCACCCCTTGGAGTCATGCCGCTGAGCCATCGGCTAACCGCTGTGTGGTCGGTGCCCAGCGGCTGTCGGCGCTGGGTCGACAGCTCCCGAATGGCGCGAGCTAGGGCCTTGTTCGAGACGCGGGCCTCTTGCATCACGCTCGCCAACCGCTCGTTCGGTTGAGCCTCCCTCAAGATCCCTCCTCTCGCCGGGGTCGGGGGTGTGCACATTTGCGCCCCCATGTGCGCACTGTCACGAGGGTAACGCGGACGGCAGTCTTGCAGTCAGTTCCCAACAGCACTCGGTGTCACCACAGCAGTACCCGTTGACATCGAGTACTGACTCAGTCAGTATTCAAATCTACCCCTCTATGGGGCTCGACGGACGGAGGACCTGATGGAGCTGGCGATTTTTGGACTTGTGCTGCTGGCGGCGCTGGTCTTGATGTGTTGGAAGAACTTCGTTGCCGGACTGGTCGCGCTGATTGCCCTGATGCTGGGCATCACGATCGCGAACAGCGGTGGCCTGTTGGAGCAGCCGTCGCAGGACTTCACGAACGGCACGCGAACCACGATCGGCAAGCTCGGGGACGCCCTGTTCAACCGTGGCGGTGGCCAGTGAGCCGGGCCGGCGGTGTGTTCGCCCGCCTGATCGACGCGCTGTACGCCGCGTCTGACGCCTCGCACCGCGCCCGTGGCTGGGAGGTTCGCCAGGGTGCGTGGGGTGCTCGCCGGTACCGCCTGGATGCACGGGCGTGGTTGGAGGCTCAGCGCCGCGTCGAGGCGTTCGGCTCGAACCCCAGGCCGAGTGACCGTGGCCGACGTGAGCTGGTCCCCGCCGCCGCGTGCGTCCCACGACCAGACCGCCGAAACCGCGCGCCGCGTTCGCAGGAGCGTGGCGTGATGGGTGCCCCGGTGGTGGCCAGGGTGCTGGCGGTGCTGTTCGCGCTATGCGCCGGACTGCCGCTGGCCATGGTCGCGGGTATCGACCTCGGCGCGCGTCACGCCGTGTTCCGGCTGCTGGCGCTGCTGGTGGTGACGATGCAGATCGGCGAGACCGCGTGGCGGTTCGTCTGGGCCGCCGAGGACGGCGAGCGGCTGCTGTCGTACCTGCCCGCGCTGATGCTCGCGGCCGGCGTCCCGATGGCGGTCGCAGCCCACACCGACCACACCGGCCTCGCGGTGGCGATCGGCGGCTCTGTGTCGTCGGTCCTGGCGGCGACGTTGGCGATCAGGTTCGCCGACCGGTCTGCAAGTCAGGCGGTGCAGTCATGACCGCGCTGCATATCGACCGTCCCTGCCAGGTACGTCGTGCCGGAACTGGACGCTGGGAGTGGACCTGTCTGTGTTCGCCTGCGGTGTGGCCGTGCACGGGCCGGGAAGCCACCTTCGATGCCGCTCTGGCTGCGGCCGACTCTCACCTGACGACGGCTCACCCGGCACCGCAGCCCGCGGTGCTGGCCCCGGTGATCGAGCTGGCCGCGTTCCGTCGCCCGGCCGTCCTGGTGGCCGCTGGTGACTTCGGGGGCGAGGCGGCATGACGTTCCCGATCCATGACCCGTTCTGGCCGCCGCTGGTCGGTGCCGACACCTGGTCCCGCGTACTGGGCGAGGCCGGATGGCGCTGCGAGTGCACCGGTGACTGCGGTAGGCCGCACACCAAGTCCGAGCACCGCTGCCCGGTCGATCACGGCCTGAAGCATCGCCTGTCGGTGGTTCCGAGCGACCCGACCGTGACCCTGACCAAGGCCGTCACCGGCGCCGAGCTGGTCGCGATGTGCCCTGCCTGTGCGACCGGCGCCAAGCGCCTCGCTGAGGCCGCCAGCGATGAAGCGACGAACCCCACGACAGACCAACTCGGTCTGTTCGACCTGACCGGAGGCGACGCCGCATGACCACCACCGACACCGCCAACACCACTGTCCGCCCACACCTTCGGGTGCTGCCCGGTCCGCCGGTCCCCGCCCCTGAGCCGGGTCCGGCCCCGGACGGCGACGACGTGAAGGCCGTTGTGCGGCAGGAGTTCGGCAGCCTCGACCTGGTCGGCCTGCCCGGCCCCGAGTACAGCCAAGCCCAGGCTCGCGCCGAGCGTACGCTGCACGCCGCGATCCGCGCCGCCTACGACGACGGAGTAACGGTGCCGTGCCTGACCGACCCCCACACGTGGGACGCGGACGACAACCCGTGCGCTGCCGACATCACGCGGGCCGCGCGGCTGTGCCGGACCGCGTGCCCGGTGTTCGAACAGTGCAACGCCTTCCTGGCGACCCGGCCGCCGGTGTGCGGGATCGTCGCCGGTCGCTTCATCCCTCACAGCACCGACGCGATCGAGCACCGTGCCGCCAGCCACGCTCGCAAAGACGAGGTAGCCCGCCGCGCCGGCGCCGCCCCGGACGCGGCCTGACCCCGAACCGATCTGGAGACGCTGATGAACCGCAAGCGCTACAACGTCACCGCGGCACGAGACCTCGTAATGCGGGTTGCCGAGGGCACCGAGCGCCGCTGTGAGGCGTGCGCGGTGCGCCGGACCCGCCGCCGAATGGACGTGGCCGGTGTGGTGTTCGCGGTCTGCGAGTCGTGCGCCCCGGTGCCGGTGATGGCAATCCTGCCGGCCCGCGACGGCGCTGACTCGACCTGCGACCGAGCCGACTTCGAGGACACGGCCTGATGCCCGCGCAGAACCAGGAGCAACCGATGAACGACGCGAAGCTGATCCAGCACGCCGACGATGCCTACGAGGCGATCCGCGCCCTCAACCACGGCACCTACCGCACGATCCCCGCCCCGCTGGCCTACGACGTTCTCGGCAACCTGCAAGCCATGGGGTTCGGCCTTGCACAGTTGGCCGGACAGCTTGCCAGAGGGCTGCGGGTGTCACTGACCGAGTACGACGTATACGACCGCAACCGCGACCCGGCCGCCAGCGTCGCGATGGCCCACGAGGCACTAATGCAGGCCGCCGAGCGTGCCCGTGGCGGTGCCGAACTGCTGGCCGCCGCACAGTCGGCCATCAACGCCCAGGGCTACAACCTCACCGACACCGACGAGCACGAGGAGGACCAGCGATGAGCACGGCACTGGTTGCCCCCAGCAACGCGAAGCCGTCCGGGGTGGACAAGTTGCGCGCGACCGCTGCGAGCGCGTCGCAGGTCCGGGCGCTGTCCACTCACCCTGACGTGGTCGCGCTGCGGGTCGAGTCGATCCGCAAGCAGGTGGACGTGTTGATGTGGCTGGGCATCGTGCTTGGTCTGGCGTTCACGATGGTCAACGTCCAGGCGTTCGCCGCCCAGGGTGCGGCGGTGTTGTCGCTGCCGTGGTTCGCGGCCTGGCTGCTGGACCCGATGGTGTCGCTGGTGCTGATCGCGGTCCTTCGCGCCGAACAGGTCACCGCCCGCTACCAGGTCCGCGACGCTGGCAAGTGGATCAGCCGGACGAAGCGGTTCGCGTTCGCCGCGACGTACGCGATGAACACCTGGGCGTCGTTGCACAGGGTCGACCTGGCCGGGATCGTGCTGCACTCGGTGCCGCCACTGCTGGTGTACTGCGCCGCCGAAACCGGCCCGGTGCTGCGCGACCGGCTCACCGAAGCCGTTCTGCGCGCCGAACAGGCCGCCGCGCTGGCCAACCCCACCCGGGCCACCGAACCGCTCACCGACCCGGCCACCCCGCTACTCGAGTCGCCGAACCCGGCGCCGGTCGAACCCGCGGCCACTGCGCCGGCGCCCGCCCCGAAGCCGAACCCGGCGACCAGGCGGCCCGCGCGGAAGCCCGCACAGCGCCCGGCCGGGAAGCGGACCGGCAAGACGACCGGCAAGGACAAGGCCCGCGC
Source organism: Kribbella sp. CWNU-51 (assembly GCF_054073265.1). Lineage (NCBI taxonomy): Bacteria > Bacillati > Actinomycetota > Actinomycetes > Propionibacteriales > Kribbellaceae > Kribbella > Kribbella sp. CWNU-51. Next base: position 112,470 of record NZ_JBSXMZ010000014.1, on the reverse strand, counting down.
GCACTGGGATGCCGAGCTGGCGGGCGGGCGGGAGCCGAGCGGCGGCGAGCTGGCCCGGGTCGCCGATGTTGACCCGTCGTTGGGGCGCCGGTGGGCACGCGACTGGAAGACCGAGAACACCCCAACCGCGGCGGCCGACATCACACCGGCCGCGACGACCGAGAACCCGCAGACCGACAGCGAAAACGAGACGAGCGAGGAGGCCGCCTGATGCGATTCATCGGCAGCAGAAACCAGGACCGCGACGAGCGGCCCAACGACGACAACGAGCACACCGCCATGGGTGAGGTCGTCCCGCTGCACCGCGATGTGCCCGCGCCCGACCACAGCCCGGACCAGGACGAGCCGGAACGGGACGAGCGGGTGCAGGACGAGCCGCGGGTGCAGGACGTGGTGGCCCGCGAGGTCCCATCCGCGCGGCCTGCCGACTACGAGATCGATGACGACGGCGAGGAAGCCCCGGCGGTGCTGCCGGTGGACCCGGCGCCGGGCACGGTCCCGGGGCTTTTCCCGTGGGACCGCACCGACAACCGCCGCGACGTGCTGCCGCTGTGGCTGACCGACGCCGCGACCCGCACGGCGGCCATCGCGTGGGCCAAGGAGATGGCCAAGCACAAGGCGAAGTACCACGCGGCCCGGACACCGCTGTATGCGGGCAGGGTCGCGGTGCGGGTGCCGCGCGGCGGGGCGCGGGTGCTGCGCGACTACACCCGCTGGGTCACCGATGCCGAGACCCGGCCGCTGCGGGCCGAGGCGGTCCGCAAGGCCGACGCGATCGAGCACATGAAACTGGCCCAGCGGACCGCCGAGCGGCAGAAGGCACGGCTGATGCTGTCGGCGGGTGCGGCGGTCCCGGTCCTGGCGGGACTCGCGGTGGTCTGTTTCGCCGCCCCGGTCCCGGTCGCGGTCCTGCTCGCTCTGGGTGCCGCGTCCTGGCTGGGGGTCCGGGGCGGGACTGCCGACAAGCCGCTGATCGGTCGTGCCGTGGTCACGGGCAAGGTCCCGGAACTGACCAGCGACATGATCATCCGCGCACTCGGCAGCCTGAACAACTCGCTGCTCAACGCGGCGGTCAAGTCCGGTCGCGGGATCACGTTCCCGAACCCGATCCACCGCGACGGTCCGGGATGGCGGGCCGACATCGACCTTCCGCACGGCGTGACGGCGGCCGACATCATGGAGAAGCGGTCCGCGGTCGCGTCGGCGCTGCGCCGGCCGCTGGGCTGCGTGTGGCCCGACCCGGACCCGGACCAGCACGAGGGCCGCCTCATCTTGTGGGTGGGGGACAAGGACATGGCCAAGACCCCGCCGGTGGCGTGGCCGCTGGCCAAGGCGGGCAAGGCCTCGATGTTCGAGCCGTTCCCGTTCGCGACCGACCAGCGAGGCCGCCCGGTCCACCTGTTGCTGATGTTCGGCAACATGCTGATCGGTGCGATGCCGCGGTTCGGCAAGACGTTCGCGCTGCGGGTGGTCCTGCTCGCCGCCGCGCTGGACCCGACCGTCGAGATGTACGTCTACGAACTGAAGGGCACCGGCGACCTGGACGCGCTGGAGCAGGTCGCGCACCGGTTCCACTCCGGTCCCGGTGACGACAAGTCCCTGGACGCGACGATGGCGGGACTGCGCGAGGTACACAAGGAACTGGAGTCCCGCGCCCACGCTCTCAAGCGGCTCCCGGTCGATCTGCGCAAGGAGAACAAGGTCACGCCCGAGATCGCCGCGAAGCGGTCCCTGGGTCTGTACCCGATCGTGGTCGCGATCGATGAGTGCCAGGAACTGTTCTCCGACAAGACCCACGGCGCCGAAGCCGAGGACTTGTGCCTGGACATCATCAAGCGGGGTCCCGCCCTCGGGATCATGCTGGTCCTGGCCACGCAGCGCCCGGACAAGGACTCGCTGCCGACCGGGGTGTCGGCGAACGCGGGTATCCGGTACTGCCTGCGGGTGATGGGCCAGACCGAGAACGACATGGTCCTGGGCACGTCGTCGTACAAGAACGGGCTCAACGCCGCCGCGTTCACCCTTAAGGACAAGGGAATCGGCATCCTCAAGGGTCACGCCGACGCCCACCAGGTGGCCCGGTCCTACTACATCGACGGTCCCGCCGCTGAGCAGATCATCAAGCGCGCCCGCGCGCTGCGGGAGAAGGCCGGGACCATCACCGGGCACGCGGCCGGCGAGACCCCGGACATCGAGGCGAGACCGCAGTTCTCGCTGCTGGACGACATCGCCGCCGTGCTCGCCCCGGGCGAGGACAAGGTGTGGTCAGAGACCGTGTGCGCCCGGCTGGGCGACCTGCGACCCGAGGTGTACCGCGGCTGGGACGCAACCCAGCTGGCCGCGGCACTCAAGCCGCACAGCGTCCCGACCGCGCAGGTGTGGCTGACCGACGAGTCCGGCAAGGGCGCCAACAAGCGCGGCTTCGCCCGCGCCGACCTGGCCAAGGCCCGCACCGCCGAACAAGCCAGAAAGGTCACACAGCGTGATGGCTCTGGTGAGGGCGAGGTGGGCGCCTAACGCCCTGACAACTCCCTGACAACAGCCACGTTCGGCTGACGCCCGCGACGGCCTAGCGGGGCCGGGGAATCACGGGGATTCCTAGCACCTGGGCCCGCTAGACCTAGCACCTCCGCTAGCGACCCGAAACCACCCGTGACCTGCGGTAACGCCGGGTCTAACGGGTCCGCGAAGCCATGCCGAAAACAGCCCAAAACAGGCCCTAGGAGCCGCTTTGACCCCCCTCGCAACCGCTAGTGCTAGCCCAACCCCCGATCGACCCGCACAGGGCCACAGGAGACCGCTCATGCGCACTCTCACCACCACCGTCCGCGCTATCCTTAATCGCCTCTATAGTGACTCTCCGCAACCGATGAGCGGGTTCGGGCCGTTCGGCCGGACCCTGCCGCCGAAGGTCGGGCCGCGCCACGTCCCGACCGACGACGTGGCGATCGGTGTGGACGCCACCGGCCGGGCGGTGCACATCCCGCGTGGCCACACCATGATCGTGGGCGACCCGCGCACCCTGGTCACCACCGCCGTACGCACCGTCGCGCTCCACCACGCCCGGTTCCCCGCCACCCGCTTCCACATCTACGAACCGGACGGGTACTGGGAACTGGCCGCGATGCAGGGCTTGGCGCACCGCTTCATCACCACCGCCGGCCACGGCGGCCGGACGGCGCGAGTCGTGATCGATGACCTGACCGAGCTGGCCGCAGAGATCGACCGGCGCGCGAAGGTGCTCGCCAAGCTGAACGCCGACATCGCCGCCGCCGGCCTCGACCTGCTGCACATCGCCAGCATCCCCGCGCTGCACAGGCTCTTGCCGACCGCGCTGCCTCGCAAGCTGCTCGCGGCCGGGATCGACGTGGACCTGACCGGGCTGGCGCGCCACGTCGTCGTGATCGGCGACGCGATCCGCTGGGTGCACAGCGACGACGACGGCCAGGCGTTCACCGACGCACTGGTCCGGGTAGCCATCCGTGGTCGCGCGGCCGGTGTCAGTCTCGTGCTGGGGGTCCGTTCCCCGTACCTGGGCTATCTGCCGATCGACCTGATCGACGCGATGGAAACCCGGGTCGCGCTCCGGTTGCGCGACCCCGAGCACGCCGACCGGGTCCTGGGACCCACCGCCCGGGACACCGGGGCCGACGCGACCGACCTGGGCGACAGTGCCCGCGGGGTCTGCTGGATCGCCGACAACCCCGCCGGCGCGGCCGAACCCACGGCCTACCGACAGGCGCAGATCTACGCCACCGACCCGTACCTGTTCAAGGCCGACTGCCAGCGGCTGGCCCGCACCCGGCGCCGCGAGAACCGGCTCACCGGCGACGCGCTGGCCGCCAACTCGCGCGGGGGTCGCCGGTGAGACCCGCCCTGTACCCCCTCGTGCCGGACGCGGTCTCGCTGACCGCGTTGATCACCGCCGGTGGCGCGTTCCTGCTGATCGTCGTCGGCGCCTCGATCAGCTTCCTGTACCTGGTCACCTGCCGCATCTGGCCATTCCGGGGATGCCGACGCTGCAAGGGACTCGGCAGGCTGCGCGCCCCCAACGGCAAGGCCTGGCGCGACTGCCCCCGCTGCAAAGGCACCGGCCGCCGACTCCGCATCGGGCGACGCCTGTGGAACCACGCCGAACGCGCCAAACGCAACGCCATCTAGCCCAACCCGCGATACCGAGAGGACCCGACCGACATGGCCAAGACCAAGAAGAAGCTCAGCCCGCGCGAGCAGTACGACGCCGCGCTGGCCGACCTGAACCGCTACTCCGACAACAACGAAACCACCGGCGCGCTCAAGGCCCGGCAGCGGTTCGAGAAGGCCGCCGGGCGCGTGCGGTGGTGGCACCGATGACCACCACCGTCACCCGCACGGCATTCGCCGGCCACCAGCCGCTCCAGCTGATGACCGAGGCGTACCGGGCGCGGGCCGCGGCCCACGCCAAGCACGGCCCGAACAGCATCGAGGCACTGTCGCCGGACTCGCCGCGCTGGCTGCCGGTCCTGGTCGAGGAAGTCGGCGAGATCGCCAACACCCTCACCTACGACGGCCCGAGCCACCGCACCCGCGCCGAACTGATCGACGTCCTGGCCGTGGTCACGGCCTGGCTCGACGCCCTCGACACCACCCGCAAACCCCGCACCGTCACTCGACCGGAAGGCAAGTAGGAGCCATGAGCAACGAAACGATCATCACCATCGTCGGCAACCTGACCGATGACCCCGAACTCCGGTTCACCCCGTCCGGTGCCGCGCTGGCCCGGTTCTCGATCGCCTCGACCCCGCGCCGCTTCGACAAGGCGTCGGGGGAGTACGTGGACGGAGACACCCTGTTCCTGCGGGCCACCGCATGGCGTCAGGTCGCCGAGAACGCCGCCGAATCTCTCCAGCGCGGCCAGCGCGTCATCGCGACCGGGCGGCTGCGGCAGTCGAACTGGGAGACCCCCGAAGGTGACAAGCGGACCTCGATCGACCTGGAGGTTGACGAGATCGGCCCGTCGCTCACGTTCGCGACCGCCAAGGTCACAAAGACCACCCGCGCCAGCAAGACCAGCGGGAATCCCGACGACCCGTTCACCAACGCGAACCGCCAGCCCGTCACCGCCGGAGCGCCCGCCGGTGACGGGGCCGGCGCGAGCGACCCGTGGGCGAGCCGGGGCATGGACGAACCGCCCTTCTGACCCCGCCCGACCCATCTAGCCCGGCGGCCGGGCCGTGGACCACCTGACCGGCCCGGCCGCCGACACCACTCCGAACCCGACGCGCATCGCCCTCACACGACTTGGAGGAACCGTGATCCCGAACCTGTCCACAGCGCTCGACGCGGCCCGGCGCGGCTGGCCGGTGTTCCCACTCGCGCCCGGCGCGAAGGTGCCCGCCATCCCCGCGTGGGAGAGCGCCGCGACCACCGACGAAGACCGGCTGACGCGCTGGTGGACCTGGCCCGGTCACGCCCGCCACGGCGTAGCAATCGCCTGCGGACCCGCAGGTCTGGTCGTGATCGATCTCGACAAGCCCAAGCCCGGCCAGACCCCGCCGGAACGATGGAACCTGCCGGGGATCACCCACGGATACGACGTGTTCGCCACCGTGGCCGCTGAAGCCGGTCAAGGGCTGGTCCTGGACACCTACACAGTGCGAACGGGGCGTGGTGGGTTCCACCTGTACTACGAGGCTCCGTCCGGGGTCGAGCTGCGCAACACCGACGGTGAGCGTGGCCGGGGACTCGGCTGGCTAGTCGACACCCGCGCGGCTGGTGGCTATGTCGTGGCCGCCGGGACGGTTGTCAACGGCAACCGCTACGACCTGGTGTACGACGAGACGCCCGCGCCACTGGCCGGCTGGCTCACACACCTGCTCACCCCATCGCCGACCCCGGTCAATCTGGCCGGGCCCGTGCAGCTGCGCACCGGCCGCCACTCGACCTACCTCGATCGTGCGATCGCGGCCGAATGCGGCCACGTCGCCACGGCGCCTGAGGGCGAACGGAACAAGGCGTTGTTCATCGCGGCTCAGAACCTGGGCCAGCTCGCCGCAGGAGGCGCGCTCAGCGCCGACGACATACGCGCCGCGCTGACGGCCGCTGCCGCCACCCAGATCGCGGCAGGCGCCTACACCGAAACCCAAGCCGACAAGACAATCACCTCCGGTCTGAGTGCCGGTGCGAAACGACCCCGGAAGGTAGCTGCCTGATGAGTTTCGCGATGAGCTGGACCGACCTGTTCTGCGGTGCCGGGGGATCGAGCACCGGCGCGATCCAGGTGCCCGGGGTGACCGTGCGGATGGCCGCCAACCATTGGCGGCTCGCAGTGGACACCCACAACACCAACCACCCGACGACCGACCACGACTGCGCCGACCTGTCGCAGGTCGAGCCGAGCCGCTACCCGTCCACGCAGGGACTGTGGATCTCACCGGAGTGTACGAACCACTCGATCGCCAAGGCCCGCAAACGCAACATCGACGCCACGCCTGACCTGTTCGGCGAGACGCTGCCGGACGAGGCTGCCGAGCGGTCGCGGGCGACGATGTGGGACGTTTTGCGGTTCACCGAGTACCACCGCTACCCGGTCGTGATCGTGGAGAACGTCGTGGACGCGGCCAAGTGGGTGCTGTGGCCGTCGTGGCGGGCAGGGTTCGACGCGCTCGGCTACTGCCTGCACGTCGTCTACCTGAACTCGATGCACGCCCAGGCCGGCGGGCAGCCCGCGCCGCAATCCCGCGACCGCCTGTACGTCGTGGCGCACCTGAAGAAGACCCGCTGCCCAGACCTGAACCGCTGGACCCGGCCGCTGGCGTACTGCCCCGGATGTGACGAGCTGGTCCGCGCGATGCAGGCCTGGAAGAAGCCCGACAAGGTGTGGGGCCGCTACCGCGCGCAGTACGTGTGGCGCTGCCCGCACGTCACGTGCCGCAACACCGTGGTCGAGCCGGGCTGGCTGCCCGCCGCATCCGCGATCGACTGGACCCTGCCCGGTGAGCGGATCGGCGACAAGACCCGCCCACTAGCCGACAAGACGATGCAGCGGATCGCCGACGCGCTTGAACGGCAAGCCCGGATGGGAGCGCCGCTGGTCGTGCCGATGGAAGGCCGCGACGGCAAACAGGCCATGCCCGTCACCGCAGTACTGCGGACCCAGACGACGCGCAACGAGAACGCCCTGCTGGTGCCCGCCGGGGGGACCTGGAACGACGCCGCGACCGGGGTCATGGACGTGATGCGGACCCGGACCGCGACCGAGTCCGAAGCGCTCGTTGTGCCGCTGCGGGCCAACAACACCGCCAAGGGCATCGGGCAGGTGTTCGACACGTTCGCTGCCTCAGGCAACCACCACGGCCTGTTGATGCCGTACTACGGCAACGCGACCGCCCGGACGACAAACGACCCGCACGGCACTTTCACCACCCGCGACCGGTTCGCCCTTGTGATGCGTCACAACACCGGCGGTGCCGAGATGTGCACCCCGGCCGGGGAGGCGCTGCGGACCCTGACGACCGCGGGGCATCAGTCGGTCCTCGAGTACGCGACCCCGGCCGTCGAGGACTGCCTGTTCCGGATGTTGGAGCCGCACGAGATCGCTGCCGGGATGGCGTTCACCCCCGGCTATGTCGTGCTCGGCAACAAGCGCGAACGAGTCCGCCAGCTCGGCAACGCCGTCACCCCACCCGCCGCGCGCGACCTGATCGCCGCGACCGCCGAAGCGCTCGGCTACGACGTAGGCGACCTCACCGGCGGGCAGGCGGTGGCTGCCTGATGACCGCCAACCCCGTCCAGCCAGGCCAGGACAACGTACGGATGCTGCATCCGTTCGCCGACGCTTGGACCGCTGATCGGCTGCTCGACACCGAGTTTCCCGAACCGGCGTGGGCGATCCCCGGCATCGTGCCCGAAGGACTCTCGGTGCTCGCGGGGGCGCCGAAAGTCGGCAAGTCCTGGCTCGCCTTGTGCTGGGCGCTGTCCGTCGCCGCCGGTGGTCTCGCGCTTGGGTCTCTCCAGTGCGACGTAGGCCCCGTGCTGTACCTCGCGCTGGAAGACAACCCGCGCCGACTGCAGCGACGCATCCGCACCGTCCTCGACGGCGCGCCTGCACCGTCCGGGCTGCACCTGGCCACGGACTGCCCGGCGCTGGGAGCGGGTGGCAGCGCCGACATCGCGGGATGGCTGGACTACTTCCCCACTGCCCGCATGGTCGTTATCGACGTGTTCGCCAAGGTGCGCGGCCAGGTCGCCGGGTCCAACGCCTACGCCGACGACTACCGCGCCACCGGCCTCGCCAAGACCATCGCCGACCGATACGAAGTCGCCGTGGTCCTGGTGCACCACGTACGCAAAATGGGCGCCGAAGACTTCCTCGAAGAACTCTCCGGCACCAACGGCATCGCCGGGGCCGCAGACACCGTCCACGTCCTCAGACGCGAACGCTACGAAGCCGACGGCACCTTGGCCACCACCGGCCGCGACGTAGAAGAAACCAAGCGCGCACTCCACCAAGACCCGACGACACAGGCCTGGACCCTGCTCGACGGCCCCGCGCTCGACCACACCGTGCACGACACAAGCGCAACCATCCTGCGCTACGTCCGAGGTCACCAAGGCGCCAGCCCGAAAGAGATCGCTGACGCTGTCGAGCTTGACGCTCAGAACGTACGGCGCACCTGTGCACGGATGGAGAAACGCGGCCACCTGCTCCGCGTCGGCGACGGCAGATACGCCGCACCCCCAGAGGACGGGACAGATGATCTGCCGTGATGTGTCCCACCTGTCCCACCTGTCCTGGCAACGCTCTGACCTGCGGTTTTACCCCCGAAGAGGTGGGACAGCGCTCACGCCAGCCTGTCTCACCTGTCCCACCAACCGACCGAACCGATGCTCTGATCGAAGGAGATTCACAGATGACCACCACCCCGATTACCGGCCGGACCCGGATGACCGTCGCTGAGGTTTGCGATGACCTGGGCATCTCCCGCTCGACCTTCTACGAATGGCGCACCAAGGGCACCGGACCGCGCTGCATCAAGCTGCCGAATGGCGAGATCCGTGTCCGCCGCACTGAACTCGAAAGCTGGCTCGACAGCCGGGAGGAGGCGGCCTGATGGCGACCAGCTTTGACGTGCGGATCTCCGCAAAAATCCAGAAGAACAAGCTCGCCAAAGGCAAATTCAGCTACACCGTCCGCTGGCGAGTGGGAGGGCAGCCGTTCAAGAAGAACTTCCAGGTGCGCACCCTCGCAGACAGCGATCGTTCGAAGCTGGTTAGCGCGGTTCGCGATGGTGAGGCTTTCGACCTCGACACCGGTCGGCCTGTCTCTGAGTCCAGAATCCGCGACGAGGTGAGTTGGTACACCTTCGCCTGCAAGTACGTCGATCTGAAGTGGTCGAGGGCTGCCGCAACGACTCGACGCAGCACGAGCGACGCGTTGGTGTCAGTGACCGCCGCGATGCTCGCTGGCGGCCGGGGAAAGCCCGACGACAAGGTAATCCGTGCCGCACTACATGGCTGGGCATTCAACACGACGCGGCGCAACGCTGAACTACCGAAGGATGTGAAGGTCGTTCTGGTGTGGGTCGAGAAGAACTGCAAACCTGTCTCGACTCTCGGCAAGCCGGAAGTGATTCGGGCGGCACTCGATGCGCTGGCCAGCCGGTTGGACGGCAAGCCGGCGGCGGCCACTGTCACCGCGAGAAAGCGCGCCGTCCTGTCGAACGCCCTTGACTATGCCGTCGAACTAAAGCTCCTCGAACGCAATCCGATCGGCTCCATCAAGTGGTCAGCGCCGAAGCAGACGACCGGCGCCGTCGATCCGCGATCAGTCGTCAACCCCACACAAGCCAGGGCGTTACTGAAGGCGGTCGGTGAGATGCCACGAAGCGGGCCGCGAATGGTGGCTTTCTTTGCGGTGATGTACTTCTCTGCGCTGCGACCCGGTGAAGCCGTTGACCTTCGGAAGTCGAACCTGTCGCTACCAGCGACCGGGTGGGGAGTGCTGCACATCGAAGAATCAAACCCGTACGCGGGTGCACGGTGGACAGACTCTGGGAAGGATCGGGATCAGCGGCAGCTCAAGCACCGCGCTGTGGGTGAAAGTCGGCCGGTGCCTTGCCCTCCCGAACTGACCGAGATTCTGCATCGGCACCTTGTCGAGCGCGGCACAGATACCGATGGCCGGCTGTTCTGGGCTGAACGAGGAGGCGAGCTACCGGCGGTCACCTACCAGACGATGTGGCGCAAAGTCCGGGAGCGCGTATTCGGTGTCGAGGTCGCCCGGCAATCTCCGCTCGCCAAGCGCCCATACGACCTTCGGCACGCTGCTGTCTCCACCTGGCTGGCGAGCGGCGTGGAGCCGCCGCGAGTAGCCGAGTGGGCAGGGCACAGCGTTGATGTGCTCCTGCGGGTCTATGCGAAGTGCCTGGACGGTCAGGAGGAGGTTGCCAGGAAGCGGATCGAGGCGGCTCTGAAGACCTGATCCAGTTTGGAGATGCTCTTGCGCGTCTATGCCAAGTGTCTGGACGGGCAGGAGGACCTCGCCCGGAGCCGAATCGAGGCGGCTCTCGGAGCTCACCAGCAGTGAGATTCCAGCGCCATGTCGTGAGCGTGCCTCGTCGAGCCCGGCCCAAGAAGGAGTTCCGAGCAACCATGTCCGCGTGGCTCAAGTCGAAATAAACAAGAACGTCTGACGCCTCCAATACTGTGTCCCTAGCCAAGCGTTGCGATGTAGGAGCTGATGTGTGTGAGTAGGGCTGAGCGTCCCGCAGTCGTCCCCAGTCGCATCCCGTCTACGCACCCATTACACGAGCCATGGGAGCTCACGGAAGAGCAGCGGGAGGTCTTCAGGGCCCGCGCTCGACAGGCCCGCGATGCCAAGTCAGCAGGCCTGAGGGGTGACGGACCTGAGCCCAAACATCAGGTGAACGTGCCGAATTATGACCCAGAGTTGCTGATGCCTGAGCAGCCTGCACGCGAGGTAAACACCCTCTCCCTCTTTAGTGGCGGAGGGGGCCTCGATCTCGGCTTCGCTCGGGCTGGGTTTGGACATGTTGCCTCGTTCGAGATCCTTGAAGATGCGGCCGCGACCCTCGTCAAGGCCAAGCCCGACTGGGACGTGTACGGCGGCGACGATGGAGACGTCCGCGGTGTCCGGTGGCAGGACTGGCGGGACCAGGTCGACGTTCTACACGGAGGGCCGCCCTGCCAGCCCTTCTCCCATGCCGGACGGCAACGTGGGAAGCTCGACCCTCGGGACATGTGGCCCGAGTTCGTCCGGGCCGTCAAAGGCACCCGGCCAACCGCCTTCATAGCAGAGAACGTTCCGGCGCTCGCTGGCGCCAAGTTCTCCGCTTATGTGCGCGAGCAAATCACCGAGCCCTTGGAGAAGGACTACACAGTCTTTCAAATGGTGCTAAGGGCACAGGACTATGGCGTCCCGCAGGTTCGGCGGAGAGTGTTCTTCATTGGCTTCCGCAGTAAACGTGCAGCCGCCAAGTTCGAGCCGCCGGCCCCTACGCATTGCTGGCCGGAATCGGACGCCGGTCAGTTACAGGCGTGCATGGGTATCCGTCAAGCACTCGGATTACCTGACATTGGGTTCGATGATCTGAGTCCCACTATTCGGAGCACTCTAAATGGGCCTAGGAATACGACGTCGATTCTGAACAGTGTTTCGGCACAGCGTCGATTCGAGCGTCTAGAAATATGGCCGAACGGCGTCGCCGCCACGAGGGAAAAGGCCCGTATCTTCCCGGCGGCCAACGGCCACTTCCGCTTGTCTGTGCGTGACGTGGCGCTGATGCAGGGTTTCCCCGAGGACTGGCCATTCGTCGGACCGACGTACATGGCACTTGGCCAGATCGGCAACGCAGTGCCGCCCCCGTTGGCCTACGCCGTAGCCTCGTCGGTCGGAGCCGCCTTGGATGCCAAGTAGTCGCTAACCATCTGACGCAGAGTCGCCGCGTGATCCTCGACGATTCTCGGCCAACCATCGAAATAGGACTTCTCGATGTGAGGATTGTTGAGGGTCGCGCCGCGACGGATTACGTAGGCGCAACGTGCCTGCAAGATGCCCAGCATCCTGTCCGGCGAGTAGAGCCCGCCAGGAAGGTCTTGCGCTTCCTTGTATTGCTTGGCCGACCATTGGCGCTTCATGATCCATTTAGCCTCGTCCAGCGTGTAACTGTCCTTCACCCCGAGAATCTCGGCCAACACCCCATGGGTTACCAGACGTGAGGCGGAGTGTTCCAAGATGGCGTCTGGGCGCACGTAATTTTCCTTGTCCCGGATCCACGGCGCCATGTCTGCAGGCGATGCGTAGAGGCAGTAGAGGAGCTCTGCGCCGCCGGGCGAGTACACACCGAAGATCCAGTGCTGATCCTTCCACTTGATGATGTGATCGGGTCCGAAATCCCGCACCGTCGACACCGAGCCTGACGTGGTCGACTTCAGCTCGAAGGGGATCAGCTCGTCGCCCATCTTCAAGTAGGCGTCGATGTCTGCCCGTGAGCGGTCGGGCGGCACATGCAAGTTGAATAGCTGGAGAAGCTGTCGCTCGCGTTCGTCATCCTGTACCGGCACGCCCATAGCTTGCCTGATCCGAGGTTAGAAGCAAGGCTTGCCCCGTGGATCTGCCACCTGCCCCATCGTCCGCGGCGGTTCGTGACCGGTTCCGACGCCAACGTACGCGCGACACCGCGCCAGAGGTGGCGCTTAGACGGCAGCTCTATCGGCAGGGCCTCCGCTATAGGGTCGACTACCGACCCCTGCGACAGCACCGCTGGAAGGTCGACGTTGCCTTTGTTGGCCTCCGGGTCGCGGTGTACGTCGACGGCTGTTTCTGGCACAGCTGTCCCGACCACGGGCTCAAACCCAAGTCGAACAGCAAATGGTGGCGAGAGAAGCTTGTGCACAACGTCCTACGCGATCGACGGGCCGACGCGGCCTTAGGTGAAGCTGGGTGGGAGGTCGTACGCGTGTGGGAACACGAGGACCCCGTCGTTGCGGCTCGGCGCGTTTGTGAGGTCGTACGCACTCGCAAGGACCAAGTTCGCAAATCGCTAGCTGGCGAAGCTGCGATCGAGCAGTGATTGGCTCGTCGCGTTAGCGGCTTCGTAGGGTCTGAGGCATGGTGCGTACGCGGGTCTGGTCGCCCCCTTTCGCGACGACTCACGACCGGTGGCGTGATGCTGTTTGGGCTTGTGAATTGGTGACTGCTCGGCAGGACCGACAAGCCACAGATGCGGTCAGCTAGGGGGATGCTGGCAGTCCGGACCTCAGTTCCAGTGCGCGTACAGGTGGAGACGTTCGGCCACCGGGTCGCCACCGAAGTCGCTGCCCACCTCGCCCGTGGTGGCGTTGACCACGACGGCGGCCAGAGACGGCTCCTGTCGACGCGCGCAGTCTCGGTCGGCTACATCGTCGGCTGTCTGATGCTGCTCGTCCTGGTCGCGGCCCCGCTGCGCCGGTCGGGCGCCTACACCCTGCCCGACTTCGCCGAGACCCGCTTCGAGTCCCGCTGGTCCGCCGGATCTGCTCCGGCCTGGTCGTCGGCATCGGCACGCTCTACCTGCTCCCCCAACTGCATGGCGCCGGCCTGGCCGTGCAAACGGCCACCGGCGCCCCGCCATACGTGGGTGCTGCGATCGTCGCGGTGATCGTGGTGATCAACGTCGCCGTGGGTGGAATGCGCTCGATCACCTTCGTGTCGCACAAGGTGAGCGGCAACAGTCCAGCACTAGACCTGTCAGGCAGGCTCTGCGGAATCGACGCGATCCTGCCTGACAGCCCCACCCCGAGAGACGGGCCCGGCACCTTTGCCGGGTCCGTCTGTCGTTCAGCCGGACTGCAAGGTGGGCCAGAGTTCGAAGAAGGCGTCGCGGGAGCGGATGCCGCGGAGTTCCTCGGCGGCGTGGAGACGGCCGAAGGTGAAGGAGTTGCCGCCGTCGAGGTGGACCTCGATCGCGAGTTGGCGGAGGAGGTCGCGAGACACGACGCTGTCCTGGTGTTCGCCGAGGACTTCCTGGACCTCTTCGGCCCGGGCGGCCAACCCGGCGGCTTCGTCACCCAGGACCGGTGCGGCGGACTCGGCGGCGTACCGGAGCCGTTTGGCGGCCTTGCGCACCTCGTGGAGCTGATGATCCTGCTCGGCGCTGTCCTCGGCCGACTCGGCGCGACGGACGGCCTTGCTCATCCGGCGCCAGTCGTGGTCGAGCAGCTCGGGGAGCTGCTTGGCGGCCTTGCGGTCGTCATCGGTCAGCGGCGGCTTGGCGATCAGCTCGTCCAGCGCCTCGAGCAGCCGGAAGTAGCGCTCGCTCTCCAGCGCGGCCAGCGCACCCGCTCGGCCGGCCTTGTAAACCGCGCGCAGATGGTCGTCGATCCGGCCGGCGACGCGGCCCATCACCAGTTCGACCGGCTGCTCCGCGACCTCCTCGGCGAAGTGCTCGCGCTGCACCTCGGCGTCCCGCGCCACGCCGAGCTCGCCGGCCAGCCACTTCAGCTCCGCCCGGATCAGGTGCCCGGCCGCGCGGTCCACGACCGGCCGGTACGTCGCCAGTGCGGACCGCAGCCGCCGGGTCGCCACCCGGAACTTGTGGATCGAGTCCGGGACATCACGCCGTACCTCGGGGTCTCGCTCGCGGATCGCCTGCAGCTGGGCACCGGCGTAGGCGCGGAACACGTCCGAGGTCTTCGGTTTCTTCGGCAGCTCCCAGGAGTCAACCACCGGGACCCGGTCGCCCAGCGCCCGCGCGAGCTTGCTCGGGGCCGCGGCCGGCTTGGCGCCTGCGGACCGCAGTACCTCGCCCGCGGCCGCCAGCAACTCCTGGTCCCCACCGACGAGCTCGACCTCCCACTCCCGCCAGCTCTGCGGCTCGCCACCCTCGACGGTCGCGGTGACGCGGTCGTCGGCGAGCTCGGCGAGCACCTTGCCGTTCTCGTCCAGGAGGCGATGCACGGTGCGCTTGGTGTTGAGCGTCACGACGGGGATCAGCTCGTGGTCCCGGACGTGCACCCGCACCGAGCGGACGATCGCGACCGGCACCTTGCGAACCGCTCGCCCGAGTGGGTAATGGACCTCCAGCCGCTCGCCGCCTGACACGGGGAACTTCACGTGCCAGCCGTCGTCCTCGCCGCCGGTCCGGCGGCGCAATGTCACCTTGTTCGCGGTCAGGTCCAGGCCGGCGGTGTCGAAGTACACCGCCTCCAGGTTGAGCTTGACCGGTCGCGCCACCTTCGCGACTCCCGGCAGCTCGGTCAGCGCCGGAAGACTCGTGTCGTCACCGACGTCGTACTTGGTCTCGATCTCCAGCTGCTCGCTCGGGGGCATACCCACTTGTTTACCAGGTATTCATGAACTGGTCAGCTGAGCGCTCGCAGGTCGGCGATGAGGCGCTCCAGATCCGGTCCGGCACGCCGTTGGGTGACGTCGGCCGGAGCTGCCGCCGCTGGTTGCGGTTCAGTCCCCGGCAGATCAGTATTGGCGGACGAACTCGTAGGGGCCGGGGTCCAGCCGCTCTTCGGCGGCACCTGCGGCGCCGAGGACTGCCCTTACGGCGATTGGCCGTTCTTGGCGCCAGACATGGGCAAGTGGGGTGGCCTGTTGAATATCTTTCGGGAGGAATGAGGGGCGCTCCGTTGACAGAGGTCCGGACAACCGACTCGTGGGGCCACGTCCTGCGCCTTGTCTGCGGAGTGTGCAACGCGACGAAGAGCGGTGCCGACCTCGCTGAGGCCGGTCTCGTGCTGTCGATTCTGAAGAGCATGAGCCGAAGGTCTAGCGGACCCGAACCAAGGTGTTTGCCCTATACGTGCCCGCATGTCCCGCTTCCTGCATGTCATGTGGGACATATGCGCTGGTCAGGAGCGTCTTCGGTGGCCCGATGCTGTCCGGTCTTGAAAACCGGTATGGCGGGTGACCGTCATCGTGGGTTCGAATCCCACACCCTCCGCCTTGTGATGTGTCGAGACGTCCTGGGCAGGTGGAAGGGGCTATTCGAGCGGCTCGAGGACGAAGAGGGGGATCTTGCGGGGGGTCATGGTCTGGTAGTCGGCGTAGCCGGGGAACGCGGCGACGGCCCGGTCCCACCACAGCTCGTACTCGGCGCCCTCGAGCTCGCGGGCGACGTACTCCTTGGTGACTTCGCCGTCTTGCACCGTGGCCTTCGGGTCGGCCTTGAGGTTGTAGTACCAGACCGGATTCTTCGGGCCGCCGCTGTTCGACCCGACGGCGAGGTACACACTGTCGTGCTCGACGCGCATCAGCGGGGACTTGCGGATCTTGCCCGACTTCGCGCCGCGTGTGGTCAGCAGCACCACCTTCAGGCCGCGCACATCGATCACGTCGGTGGTCCCGGCCTCGGTGACCTTGTCGACCTCTTCCCGGACCCACGCGGTCGGACTCGGCGCGTACTCCTCAGCGTTTGACGTCATCTCACCAACCCTAATGGTGATACGACACCAATCGCCGAGCGTCTCAGCTCTCGGCGCTACTCGGTGAGGGCGTCGCCTCGGGTGGTTCTGCGGTAGAGGACGGTGCCTGCGACTCGGGTCCGGGTGACGAGTCCGCTCGCGTTCAGGACCGACAGGTGCTGGCTGATGGCTCCGGGGGTGAGTCGCAGCCGGCGGGCGAGTGCGGTGGTGGTGGCGGGCTCGGCGAGCGTGGTCAGGATGCCGGCGCGGGTTCGGCCGATCAGGGCGGCCAGTGCGTCGGGCGGGGGCGGTGGAGTGGTCTCCCACAGGGTGGCGACGCCGCGGACCGGGTAGGCGATCATCGGTTGGTAGCGCGCGCCGACGTACCCCGGCTTCAAGCGACCGGTCATCGTGCGTACCCACGGCCATCCCATCGCGAGCGGCACCAGGGTCAGCCCGGTCCCCGATAGCTCTCCGCTCCAGTCGTAGGGATCCGCTACGGACAAGCGGTCGCCGTCGAGGGTGACGGTCTCGTGCAGGTCGTCGAACAGCGCTTGCAAGCCGCCGGTGGCCAGTCGTTGTGATCGCCACAGCACGTCGGCCTCGAGAAGTCGCAGGATGCTGGGCCAATGCCGGGCCAGCGCCACATCCCAGTAGGCCTGGAGCGTGTCGACGATGCGGAGGGCCGCGGCCTCGGGGTCCGCACGGATCCGGTCCGCCAGTTCCTCGGGCACGTCCGCCACGTCGCCGATGTCGGTGATGACTTGCTGCGCTTCGGTACGCCGGATTCGGTCGAACTCGCCGGCGATGTCGGGCTGCGGTTCGGATGGTGTGAAGGAAATGAAGTCGGCAATCCATCCGCGCACCGGAGCGAGCGTGAACACCTCGGTCAGGTCGAGATCGGCGACCAAGGGCCGGGTTGCGCGCACCCAGGAAAGGTGCAGCGAATGTTCGCCGGGCGCCCGCAGCGCGACCGTGCTGAACACCAACTCCATCAGCGGTGAGAACGCGAACCTGATCCGGGCCACGTCCTCGGGTCGTAGCCGCCACTCGATCACTCGAGCCTCCTCGCCGGCGTTCCGCTGCGTGTTTTAGGTCAGGCTAAAAGTATCGCCGTCTCGCGTTGCCCCGGCCACAGTCGTCAAGTCGGGTCAATGGGCTCCGACTTTCTCACAACAGGGCCAGAAGGCCCGACAAGGCGAAAGGAACCCGAGATGAGCAAGGTATTCATGGATGTATCGATGTCCCTGGACGGATTCTCGGCCGGACCGAACATCCGGCCGGAGGAGCCGATGGGGGACGGCGGCGAACGGCTGCACGAATGGGCTTTCTCCGGAGAGGGGCCGGACGGCGAGATCGACGGCGCCATCCGCCGGGAGCTGGACGCGATGGTTGGCGCCACCATCATTGGACGGCGTACTTTCGACCTCGGTCTGGCTCCGTGGGGCGGTACGCCGTGGCCCGGCGTACCGAGCTTCGTCGTCACCCACCGGACCAGGGAGGACCTTCTCGGCGACAACGGAGGGACGTTCGCCTTCGATGGGCTGGAGGCCGCGGCCCGGCGTGCCAAAGCTGCCGCGGGGGACAAGGACGTTGTGGTGCTGGGTGCGGACGTCGGTGGGCAGCTGATCACGGCCGGTCTGCTCGACGAGGTGTGGATCCATCTCGTCCCCCGGCTGATGGGGGAGGGCACGCGGCTGTTCGATGGGATACGGGCCGAACTGATCGCAGACGGAAAGCCGGTCGCGGGAGCCGCTACTCACTTGCGGTACCGCGTCGCCAGGGACGAAGCCGTCCGATGAATATCGCGATGTTCAGTAGCTTTCTCGTGGCCGTGCTGGTCATGCAGGTGATCCCCGGTCCCGGAATGCTCTTCCTCCTTGCCAACGGAGTCGCCGGCGGGGCCCGCGCCGGCGTGGCGGTGGCCTGCGGAGCGGCCGCTGGGATGCTGGTCCACACGACTCTGACGGCACTCGGGCTTGCTGCACTGCTTAATGCAGCGCCACAAGCGTTGGTGGTGATCAAGGTGATCGGCGGGCTGTATCTGCTGTGGCTTGCTCTTCAGGCATTCCGGGCGCGCCAGCAATCCGTGGCCACCGAACCCGTTCGACAGGGAAAGCGGTTCTGGAGCCTGTTCGGC
Organism: Kribbella sp. CWNU-51; assembly: GCF_054073265.1. Lineage (NCBI taxonomy): Bacteria > Bacillati > Actinomycetota > Actinomycetes > Propionibacteriales > Kribbellaceae > Kribbella > Kribbella sp. CWNU-51. The sequence continues at coordinate 93,938 of NZ_JBSXMZ010000014.1, read as the reverse complement.
CGCGGGGCACTCAACAACCTGGCCAATCCGAAGATTGTTGTGTTCTACGTCGTCTTTCTGCCCCAGTTCGTGGATCCGGCAGTTGGTAACGTGACCCGCCAATTGTTCGTCCTGGGTGGAACGATGCTGCTCGTCGGGCTCATGGTCGACCTGCAGATCGGACTGCTGGCCGGCCGGCTACGCGGGGTTCTGCTCCGCAGCCGCATCTTCCGGCAGATCCTCAACAAGATCACCGGAACCATCTACGGAGCACTCGCCGCCCGCCTCATCACCGCCCACTGAAGGCGAACTATGGCGAAGGGACATGGGTGTGGATGTCGACGATGCTGCGGAGCGGTTGGGGTTCACCGGGGCGGCGCGGGCCTGGGTGCGTGGGTTGCCTGACGGCGTGCGGCTTCCCGATGACGCCGAGCGTCTCCTGGGGTCCTGCGGAGTGTCGGGCGCGAGCTTGCAGCGCGCATTCGTGACTCATCTGCGCGCTGGCCGGCACTGGCACACGCGCACCGGCATCCTCCGCTTGGAGCTCGCGTGGGGTTGACGGAACGGGCGCTGAAACATGTGGCGGCGCTGTCGTCGGGTGCACTCGTCGGCGGCTCCGGCTCGCGGTCGACGTACTGCGGGAGCACGCTGACTTCCGCGGTTCGCAGTATGTCGAGCTGGGTGAGCGGATCGCGGTCGGTGGGGTGCTGACGCCGCGGGTGATCGGTGACGTGGCTGGTGAGTACGACGAGCAGGCGCTGAAGCGGGTCTGGCACTGCCTGGCGCGCTTCGGGCTGGCAGGCTGGACGTATGGAGCTGAGGATTCCGGTCGGTCGGGATGAGGTCTGGGCAGAGCATCTGGCGGGTGACGGGGTGCCTGTGGTGTTGCTGCACCCCGGGATCGGCGACTCGCGCGTCTGGGATCTCGTGATGCCCGGGCTGACCGGCCACCGGGTGGTGCGGTACGACGTCCGCGGTTACGGCCGGTCCGCACCGCCGACGACCGAGTTCTCGCTGCTCGGGGACTTGGTCGCCGTATTGGATCAGCTCGGGCTGGAGCGCGTGCAGCTGGCCGGGTGCTCGATGGGCGGGGGTACGGCGTTCGGACTGGCGCTCAAGCAGCCCGAACGGGTCGTCGGGCTGGCGCTGCTGTGTCCGGGAGTGCCCGGGTTCCCCTGGCCCGACGAGCCGGAGCTCGACGCCGAGGCCGACGCTCTGAGGGAGGCTCGGGATGTCGACGGGATGGTGCGTCTCGGGTTACGGTTGTGGGCCGCGGCGGGGGATGACGACGCCGCGGTCGCTCAGCTGCGGTCCGCCGTACCGGCGTGGTTCGAGCAGCGGCAGTATCTGAAGGAGGATCCGCCCGTCTACGACCGCCTGCACGAGCTTCAGGTGCCGACCGCGGTCATGGTCGGCGACAAGGACCGCCCTATCCTGGCCGCCGTCGCCGGCGCGACAGCCGCCCGGATCCCCGGCGCCGAGTTCATCTGGATGCCCGGCGCCGACCACCTCCCAAGCCTCCGCGACCCGGCCAAAGTGCTCGACACCATCCTGCGGCTAGCTCGTTGACGGGTAGGACAGGTGCTGGTGGATCAGTTGCCAGCCTTGGGGGGTGTGGGTGAAGACTCGGGTGGAGCGGGACTCGGTGTCGACGCCGGCGGTGGTGACGTGGTCAATGCCCCAGGCGATGGCGAGGGTGCCGGAGGCTTTCACCACCGCGTCGGGGGTGGTGAAGGTGATGGGGTCGGTGGTCGATTCCAGCCCGGACTTGCAGACTTCGCGGACTGCTGCCTTGCCGGTGTAGTTGCCGTTGACTTCGTAGGAGACGACGTCCTCCGCGATCGGGTCCATCAGGGCGTCGAGGTCGCGGGTCGCGGTGTCGGCGGTCCAGCGGTCGAGGATGCGGCGGATGTCCGCGGTGGCGACGGCGGGTGGTACGTCGTCGTGGGGGAACGAGTGATGTTCGTGGGTGACGGTCCAGCGGTCGTCGGTCCTGCGGAGACCGATGGTGAGGCGCAGCCGCAGCGAAGGATTCTCGTCCGGGGTGCCGCAGCGGAGTAGGGCGAAAGCGAAGGCGACGTCCGAGCCGGCTGTCACCTCCAGCGACTCCAAGGCGAACGTCGCGCCAGAGCGTTGCCACTCGAAGAAACCAGGCCACGTCTCGCGGTAGGCGTCCAGGCCGCGCACTCCGTCGTACGGCGGGGGTACGTCGAACATCACGATGTCCGGCGCGTGGTCGGCCAGGACCGTGGCCAGGTCACCGGTGTGCACCGCAGTGACCCAGTCCTCGATCAGCGTGCGGATCTCCTGCTCGTCAGTCATCTCTGGTCCATCCATTAGAGGCTCTGTCACCCCTACAACCCGGCGCCGGACGCGAACTCATCGCGGCAGCGACGACGGCAGTCCGAACGACGGGAAGTCCGCCTCCAGGTAGGAGACGACCTCGGCGATCTCCGTCCCGCGGAGCACGACCACGTCGAGCCCTCCCGGGACATAGCGCGAGCCGTCCCACAGGTAGGTACCGAAGGCGAGCTGACCGTTCGCACGGGCCGGCAGGAAGCGCCACTCCGACTGCAACGGCCCGTCCAGCAAGAACGACCGGATCGCAGCGCGGCCGGCGAACCACTCCGGCAGCGGCGGCATCGAGTACTTCGCGTCCTCTGCCAGCATCGCGACGATCGCGTCGACGTCACGCGCCTCCCACGCGGCCATGTACCGCCGGACCAGCTCCCGTTCACCGGATTCCCCCAGCGCGTGCAGCGTGGTCTGCTGGCTCGGCACCGAGCTCACTACGGCCCGGGCTCGTTGCAGTGCACTGTTGACTGCGGCAACCGACGTCTCCAGGAGTTCCGCCACCTCACGAGCAGTGAACGCCAGCACCTCGCGCAGAAGCAGCACCGCACGCTGCAACGCCGACAGGTGTTGTAGTGACGCCACAAACGCGAGCTCCACGGACTCCAACGCCAGCACCCGAGCTTCCGGGCTCAGCGACGCAGTCCACGACAGCCGACTCATCGGGTACGGCTCCAGCCACAGGACCTCGGCTGAGCCGTCCACGTCGACAGGCAGCTCCCGGCGGCCGCGGCGTTCGATCAGCGTGAGGCAGCGGTTCGTGGCGATCTTGTAGAGCCATGGCCGGATCGAGCCGCGGTCCACGTATCCGCTGAGACCGCTCCACGCGCGGACCAGCGTCTCCTGTACGGCGTCCTCCGCATCGGCATCGGATCCGAGCATCCGGTAGCAGTGCGCGTGGAGCTCACCACGCCACGGCTCAACCAGCTGTCCGAAGGCGTGCTCGTCACCGGCGCGTGCGGCGTCCAACAGCTCTCGCATCACCTGCACGCTAACGAATGGCTGGCCCAGCGCTCCAGTGTCGCCGCGGCCCGGCCACTGTCCACAGCCTGCCGGCACCGCTCCAGACAGTCCGCCAACTGTTCAAGCAACAGGCCGTTTTCCAACTCCAGGGTGGCCAGTGCAGCCGCAGCATTCAGCAGTACGACGTCCCGCACCGGCCCGGGCTCACCGTCGACCAGACCGCGCAGCACGCCGGCGTTGAAGGCAGCGTCGCCACCACGCAACTCGGCCAGTGAGGACGGCCGCAGCCCCAGTGAGCGCGGGTCGAAGACCGTGTCGCGAGCGGAGCCTCCAGACACCACCCACATCCGCGAAAGCCCGGTGGTGGTCAGCTTGTCGAGGCCGTCGTCACCTCGGGCCACGAGGGCGGATTTTCCTTGCTGGGCGAGCGCATGTGCGATCACCGGGAGCATGCGGGGGTTGGCGACGCCTACTAGTTGATGCTTCGGGTCGGCGGGGTTGAGCAACGGTGCCAGGACGTTGAACGCGGTGGGGACTGCCAGCTCGCGGCGTACCACCGCGACCTGGTGCAAGACCGGGTTGAAGCGTGGGGCGAACAGATAGGTCAGTCCGACCTCGGCAGCCACCCGAACCGCGTCAGACGCCGACAGGTCGAGTGAGACGCCGAGGTGCTCCACCAAGTCGGCAGAGCCGCCCGCTGATGACGATGCAGCCCGACCGCCGTGTTTGACCACGGTGACGCCGGTGGATGCTGCCACCACCGCGGCCATGGTGGAGACATTGACCGCACCGGTCCGATCACCGCCCGTCCCGACGATGTCCACGAACGGTCCGGCGATCCGCACCGGCGTCGCGTGCGAACGCAGTACCGAGGCCAGTCCGGCGATTTCGTCGGCGGTCTCCCCCTTCGCCCGCAGAGCGATCAGGAAGCCGGAGATCTGGGCCGGTGAGGCGTCTCCCAGCACCAGTTGGTCCATCGCCCAACCGGTGTCCGCCGCAGTCAGGTCGGAGCCGGCCAGGAGCGCGGAGATGAGTCCGGACCAGGTCCGGAGTGTTGTTGCCATCGGCAATCCTCAGGGTGCTGGGCCGCCCAAGAGGAGACATCACAACGGCCGCCTCGAAGGAGACGGCCGGGTGGGTTACGCGCGGAAGCAGCCGTCTAGTCGACGGCCCACCACATACCCGCGCGCAGGAACATGGTCAGAACTGTAGTCACGCGACCAACTGCTCCGCAACGTTCCATCCGCGGATGTAGTCGACGGTGAAGGTGGGGACGAGCCGGCCGTCATCACCGACGCTCCGCTCGGGGAAGTCGAACACCGCAAGCATCAACTGCACCGGGTACGACGGGGCGCCTGAGCAACTGCGGATCGGCGCGCCGTCGACGAAGAACGTCGCCTCACCCGAGGCCCACTGGACGGCGTACGTGTGGAAGTCGGCCAGGTCCAACGGGAGGCGGACCGCCTCGAAGTCCTGCGGCACGGCCGGGTTGCGGATGGTCTTCAGGCCCATCCCGACGGCCGCCGAGCCCGGGACCACCGTGTCGCCGAACACCTCCATCACACAGATCTCGCCGCACCGCTCCGGCTGGTCCTCGAGCCCGACCATCCACAACGACACCATCGAGCGCGGACTGATGTCGGCGCGTGCGCGCAGTTCGACGTACCCGCCGTTCGGAGTCCAGCCCCAGAACGCTTCCTGCTCCTCGCGGACGACGAGACCCTCTCGGTACGGCTGCTGACCGATCGTGCTGCCGACCGGACCGGAGTAGTTGCCGGATTGGATCCCGGACACCCGGAGATCCGGTTTGTGGTCGCCGGAGCACCAGAGTCCCTGGTCAGGCGGGATGCTGAGCGTCAGACAGGAGTCACTCAGCCGGTACGTCGCAGCTGACGCCGCACGGGAACTCCACTGCGGCAGGTAGTACGGCGACCAGGCGGATTGGTCGAGCGAGGACGCTTCGAAGTCGTCCTCGAACACCAGGTCACCGCGGGTCGCGCTCATGACCCCATGATGGGCGATGCCGGCGGCTGTCACATCATGGTGCTTCGATCCGTCTAGGTAGTGATGGACCGCGACCAGGAGAAGGCACCCGTGGACGAGCACGATCAGCTAGCGCGCCAGTTCGAGCAGAACCGCGGGCAGTTGCGCGCGGTCGCCTACCGGATGCTCGGGTCGGTCGCCGAGGCCGAGGACGCCGTACAGGAGGCGTGGTTGCGGCTGAGCCGGTCCGACGTGAGTGACGTCGGCAATCTGTCCGGGTGGCTGACCACTGTGGTCTCGCGGGTCTGCCTGGACATGCTGCGGAGCCGCAAGTCGCGGCGGGAGGATTCACTGGACACGTTCGTCCCGGACCCGATCGTCAGTCGGGAGGTCGGGCCGGAGGACGAGGCGCTGCAGGCGGATGCGGTCGGTCTGGCGCTGCTCGTCGTACTGGAGACGCTGTCGCCGGCGGAGCGGCTGGCGTTCGTCCTGCATGACATGTTCGGGGTGAGCTTCGACGAGATCGCGATGATCGTGGACAAGTCGCCGGCCGCGACGCGGCAGCTGGCCAGCCGGGCCCGGCGGCGGGTGCAGGGCGCGCCGGTGAGTGACGGCGACACGGGGCGGCAGCGGGCGGTCGTGGAGGCGTTCATGGCGGCGTCGCGGAGCGGTGACTTCGAGGCTTTGCTCGCGCTGCTCGATCCGGACGTCGTACTGCGGGCCGACGCCGGGGATGCGACCGAGGACTTCTCCGGTCCGGCGGTGTCGAAGCTGGTCCGCGGTGCCCTGGCGGTGGTCGAGCAGGCGCTGCTCTTCACCCGGATGGCGCCGTACACGGAGGTCGCCGTGGTCAACGGCACGCCCGGCGCGATCACCGTCGTCAACGGCCGCCTGATGGGCGTCATGGGCGTCACGGTCGTCGACGGCAAGATCACCCAGATGGACATCCTCGCCGACCTCGACCGGCTCAAGGAGCTCCCGCTCCCGGCCTGATCAGCCCGAGCACCCGTCGCGCTTGCGCCTCCGCCGTACCGGGCGGGTTCCGGTCGGCGCTGGGTCCGCCCGGACCGATCAGCGTCAGCCAGAACGCCGCCCACACGCAGCGGGCTTCGCGGAGGCGGTCCCGATCGACGTCGAAGCGTCGTACGACGGAACTCCAGTCGGTCGCGCGTCCGGACAGATGCTCGATGAGATTGGCGAGCTCGACCGTGCGGTCACCCAGTCCCGCGTCCTCGAAATCGACGATGCGGATCCGGCTGCCGTCCCAGAGGTAGTTGGCCAGGTTCGGATCGCCATGGCCGACCACCGGGTCGCGCAGGTCGAACCCGGCAAAGCTGTCCAGCCAGACCGCCGCGGCCGTCGCCGCACCAGCGATCACACCGGCGCCTGTGCGGAGGACCGCGAGCGCGGTGCGCGTGCGGTCGACCAGAGCTGCTGTGTCGATCGGGGGCAGGTCGTGGGGATCGACCGACCACAGGGTGGTGAGGGCGTCGCCCAAGGCATCGAGCTGGCTGGGGGTGAGCGCCCCGGAGAGGGGTTGGCCGGGGAGGACCGACATCGAGAACCACGGACCAGGGGAAGCGGGTTGGGACCGGTCCAGGGGGATCGGCGCCAAGCTCGGCGCGTGCTGAGAGAGCAGGTTGAGGGCGGCCCATTCGCGACCCGGCTCGTCGCGGGACCACGAGGCGTAGTGCTTCGTGAGGACCTCGTCGGTGACCTCGACAGTGTGAGTCATCTGGAGAAGTTTGCCGGGGTGTGTCGATTGGGGCCTCTTTCCTTCGACGTATGGGCAGGAGCGGATACGTGAGGGAGTGGGTTCGGATGACGACGCAGGCGGTTGCACCGGGTGCATGTGACGTGGTGGCGGGGCTGCTCGGGGCTGGGTTCAACGGTGCCGTCCGGCTGCCCGGTGAGGCGGAGTACGACGCGCAGCGGAAATCCGTGATCCCGACGGTCGACTCGCGGCCGCTGGTGGTCGCCGAGGCCTACAGCCGGACCGACGTGCAGGCGGCGGTGCGGACGGCACGGGAGTACGGCGTACCGGTCGCGGTGCAGGCCACGGGTCACGGGACTCGCGTTCCGGCCGACGGCGGGATCCTGCTGAAGACGACGCCGATGACGTCCGTACTGGTCGACCCGGAGCGTCGGATCGCCAAGGTCGCGCCGGGCGCGCGCTGGGGTGCGGTCCTGGACGCAGCCGGTCAGTTCGGCCTGGCGCCGCTGTCGGGCTCGCACCGCGACGTCGGCGTCACCGGGTACACGCTCGGCGGCGGAGTCGGCTGGCTCGCGCGGAAGTACGGGTTCGCGGCCGACAGCGTGATCCGCGCCGAGGTCGTCACCGCGGACGGACGCCTCGTCACGGCGAGCGCCGAGCGCCACGCCGACCTGTTCTGGGCGATCCGCGGCGGCACCGGCAACTTCGGCATCGTGACCTCGCTCGAGTTCCGGCTGTACCCGGTCCGCCAGGTCCACGCCGGCATCGTGTACTACGGCATCGACCGAGCGGCCGCGATCCTGCGCCGCTACCGCGACTGGACCACCACGATCCCCAACGAGCTCAGCACCGCCGTCCTCCTGACCCGGGTCCCCGGCACCGAACAGCGCGCCGTCGCGATCAAGGTCCTGTACGCCGGTGCCGCCGAGCTGGCCGAGCACCTGCTGAAGCCACTGTTCGCGGTCGCCGGTCCCAGGCTGGCCGGCGAGCTGACCACGATCGAGTACGGCGACGCCGCGATGGGCGGCACACCCGCCCGGCACCTCGACTTCCTCGACACCCTGACCGACGACGTGATCGACGTGGTCACCGGCTTCGACGACGAGGACGCGCCGACCGTCGAGATCAGGCACTGGGGTGGCGCGATGGCGCATCCGGGTCCCGGCGCGGGACCGGTCGGTCACCGCGGAGCGTCGTACTCGCTGATCGTGGACCGGGAGATGCACGGTCTGCTACCGGACTCGGGTCGCACGTTCGTGAACTTCCTCGGTGATCCCGGCCGCGCGGACACGGCGTACGCGCCGGAGGATCTGCGTCGGCTGCGCGAGGTCAAGCGGGCCTACGACCCGACGAACTTCTTCCACCTCAACGCGAACATCCGGCCATGAACAAGCGACCCGGTCCCCAGGAGGGCAGGGGACCGGATAGCTCAGGGCGTCTCGGGGTTTGCTCAGACCGTGCCTGAGTTGCCGTAGACGGTGACGTGCACGTGGTCGTAGTGGTTCGCGGTGGTGCTGCCGCGGTCCTCCATCGCGCGCCAGCCTTCGCTGCTGCGCTGGACCGTCCAGATGTGCTGCTGCCAGATCAGCTGGCTGACACCGAGCTTCTTGTAGTTCGCGTGCAGCCAGTCGGCGACCTCCTGGCCCTCCGAGCCGCTGACCATGATGTCCAGTGCGTGCCCGCTCGAGTGCTCCGAACCACTGTCACCCGAGCGCAGACCGCCGTACGACGTGATGTCCGGGAACTTGGCGCAGATCGCCCGGTGGACGCGGATCGCGTCCTCGGTCAAGCCGCTCTCCACCGAGGAACCGGCCTTGCAGGCGGCCTGGGAGATCGCTCCGCCGGCTGAGGCAGCGGTGGTTGCGACCGGCTTGGTGGCGGACAGGTACACCGCCTTCACCCAGCGGGACTTGTTGTCGCTGACGACCTCGGCCCAGATGCCGTCGACCTTGCCGGTGACGGAGACCTTGGTGCCCTTCGGCAACACGTCCAGCAGCACGCCGGTCAGCGGGAGGGACCAGAGGTTCACGTCGGTGGTGGTGTACTTCGTGCCCGTTGCCTTCGGCGGCGTCGCGGTGCGGGTCGGCGTCGAGGTTGGCTTCGGGATCGGCGCCTGCTTCTTCAGATGCTTGGGCGCCGGGGTCGTCTTCGGCTTGGGAGCCGCTGTCGACGGGGTGACGTTCAACGGGGGTCGCAGCGCGTCCCGGCTGACCTGGGTGTCGCGCGACAGCTGCAGGGACGAGCTGGCGATCGACGGGTCGAAGGTGACGTGGTGGTCGGGGAGCGCGGCCGCCGAACCGGTGGCCACCAGGGCCACTGCTGCGCCGGGAATCGCCACCTTTGCAATACCTGGGCGGATCACCTGCGGGCGAGGTTGACGGTGCCGCGCCTGTCTATGCCGTCCTGCAGTCACTTCTGGAAACCCAATCTGCCGAGACCAAAACGTTATCGACCGGAGGAGTCAAGCACACATCGCGACGCGGGTTCGAATCGCCCCCCAGTCTTAACGCATTACGAACGTCCACCAGCCTCGGCTGAGTCGTGATCAGGCCGCTATCCGGATGTGATCACCCCGAGATCAAACGCTTGGTCGACACAGCGCGTCCGTGATCCCAGGCCCACTCGCGCCGGCCGTCGCACGTCGACCGATACCTCGCGTCGACTTGGTGCACCACGTCCGTACGGCGAGGGGCGTGGCGTGCGGATGTGGTGCACAAGGTGGGGTTGTGTGATCCAGGTGGCGGCGCGGAGGGGTGGCTGCCTGGTTGACTGCGGGCGTGAATGAGCTGGGGTTGCGGGTCGAGCGTGGAGTCGTGGCCCGGCTGGTGATCGATCGGGTCGCGAAGCGGAACGCGTTGACCCGCGCGATGTGGGAGGCGCTGCCCGGACTGCTCGCGGAGCTGGCCGCCGACGACCAGGTGAAGGTGCTGCTCGTCACCGGCGAAGGACCGAGCTTCTCGGCCGGAGCGGACATCCACGAACTGATCTCCGGCGACGATCCGGCCGATCCGATGGCGGAGCTGCGCGCCTTCAACCTGCGCGCGCAGTCCGCGCTACGGGAGTTCCCGAAGCCGACGATCGCGGTGGTGCGGGGCCACTGCATCGGCGGCGGACTCGAGATCGCGGTGAACTGCGACTTCCGGTTCGCCGCGCGGGACGCGACGTTCGGGGTGACGCCGGCCCGGATCGGGGTGGTCTATCCGCCGGCCGCGATCAAGGTGCTGCTGGACCTCGTCGGTCCCGCGACAACGAAGTACCTGCTCTTCAGCGGTGACCTGCTGACCGCGGAACAGGCCGAGCTGAAAGGCCTGGTGGATCGTGTCGTCGACGACCCAGCGGCGGAGGCCGAGGCGTTCGCGGAGACGATGGTGTCGCGCTCGCAGCTGACGATCCGCTCGGCCAAGGAGACGGTCAACGCGCTGCTGGCCGGCGCGGACGCGGACGCCGCGGCCCGATCGCGGTATCGGGAGACGATCGCCTCCGGTGAGCTCGCGGAGGGAATCGAGGCGTTCGCCCGGAAGCGCTCGCCCGACTTCCCGTGGCACTCAGGCTGAGACCAGGGTGCCGCGGAGCTCGACCCGATCGCCGACCGCGGCCGAGACCCGGGCCGCGATCGCCTGGGCGTGCGCGTCGTCGGCGACGTCGACCAGGTAGAAGCCCGCGAGCTGCTCCTTTGCCTCGCCGAACGGCCCGTCGGTGACGACTTGCGCGCCGTCGCGGATCTGCACGATCCGGCCCTCCTCGGGCGGCAGCAGGCCCTCGGAACTGACCAGCTCGCCGCTGGCCGCGAGCTCGCTCTCGAGCCGCATCAGCCGGCCGAGCGCCTGCTGGTCCTCGTCGGTCCAGGTGCGATCGATGCTCCGGAAGATCATCACGACGTACTTCATGGGCCTCACCGTAGCGACCCGGACCGACAGAACCCCGCGGGCCGGAGTGGCCCACGGGGTTCTGGTGTCAGGTCGGACTAGCGGTGGATCAGTACCAGTGCCGGCGTCCGCCGACGGCCCGGCCTGTCGATCCGAGCAGGAAGAGCACCGCTCCGACCACCAGCAACACGATGCCGATGGTCCACAGGATCGGAATACTCAGCAAGAATCCCAGAATCAGCAGGATCAAACCGAGGATGAGCATGGAGCCTCCTTCTAAGAGCTGCCGGGCGGTCGCTGGCAGCCACGGGACTCCGGTGCCCCAGTCGCATGGCTCCGAATCTCCAACAATCGTTTGATGTCACGACGCCACTGGCTCGAGCCGCGGTGAGCGCTTCCGATCGAGGAGGAGTGCGCAGCCCGCCAGACCCAGCGCGATGAACAACCACACCGCCATGAACGCCACTCGGTAGCCGTGGGTGAGCGCGGTCGCCGTGGCGCCCGTCGTACTGGCTGTGGCGACCGCGGAGAGTACGGCGATGCCTACTGCACCACCGATCTGGAAGCTGGCGTTCTGCAGACCGGAGGCAATCCCGGAGTCTGGGCCGGCCACGTCGCTGAGGGCGGCGATGGCCCCTGCGACCGTTCCGGCACCCAGTCCGGCGCCGAAGATCGTCAGACCCCAGAAGGCCAGCTCGAAATACCCGGAGTCCACGGTGAGCTGAGTCATCACGGTGGTGCCGACCCCGGCGAGCACTAGCGAGACGAACGCGACCCTGCGCATCCCCACTCGGGTAACGAGGTGCTGTCCGACCATGGAGCCGACTACTGCGGCAGCCGCGAGTACGGCGGACATGAGGCCGTAGCGGATCGCGGAGACGCCCAGCGCCAGTTGGGCGTACTGCGTGTAGATGAAGTTCAGCCCGAACGCCGCCAGCCCCCAAGCGATCGTGATGAGGTTGCCGCCGACCAGCGCGCGCGAGCGGAAGATCCGCAGCGGTACGAGAGGTGCGGCGGACCGCTTCTCCACGACCACGAACAGCCCGAACAGACCGACCGACAACAGCACCAGCAAGACAGTCCACCCGATCGCCGAGTCGGGCGCTTCGATGACGGCGTACACGAGCACGATGAGCGCGCTGGTCACCGTGACAGCGCCGGCCACGTCGAAACCGCGGCGGCCCGCTCCACGGCTGTCCAGCAGCAGAACGGGAGCCAGTGCGGCGACCAGCAGGCAGACCGGCACGTTGATGAAGAAGATCCACTGCCACCCAAGTCCGTCCGTGACGGGCCCTCCGATGAGGGACCCCGCCGTACCGCCGACACCACTGGTCGCTCCCCAGATCCCGAGCGCCTTGTTGCGATCCGGACCCTCGGGGAACGTGGTCATCACGATCGACAGCGCACTCGGCGCCAGCACGGCGGCCGCCGCGCCCTGCAGCCCCCGCGCGAGGACCAGTGCGTCACCGCTCCACGCGAACCCGCAGAGCAGCGAGGACCCCGCGAACAGCAGCAGTCCGGTGATGAACACCCGCCGCCTACCCAGCAGGTCGGAGATACGGCCCCCGAGTAGAAGCAGGCCGCCGAACATCAGCGCATAGCCGCTCGGCACCCACTGCACGCCACCGGTCGAGAAGGTCAGCTCACGCTCGATGGACGGTACGGCGACCAGCACGATCGACGCGTCCAGGATGATCATGAACCCGGTCAGGCAGAGCAGCGCCAGTGCGAACCAGCGCTTCGATTCGGTAACCATCTGACATCTCCAGTACGGCGGGGACGCCCGGGCTGAGCGTCACTCGGTGGAGACGTCGGGTTCACTGGGACCACTTCGACATCTCGGACTGTCGAACTTGTGCACCCCTGTTCCGACGTACTGGATGACAGGGGGTCACAGCGGCCTCCGCGAGGGACAGGATGGTGCCTGTGAAGTACATGCTGCTGATCTACAGCAACGCCGAGAGCTGGGCGAGCCTGTCCGCCGAGCAACGCGAGGGTCTGTCCCGGGCGCACGAATCACTGTCGCGTGAGCTCACTGAGCAGGGCCTTCTGGTCAGCGCGGCCGGACTGGCGGATCCCATCACCACCCGGACCGTGCAGGTGCGTGACGACACCGCAACCACCACCGACGGACCGTACGCCGAGGCCAAGGAGCACCTGGCCGGGTTCTACCTGGTCGAGTGCGACGACATCGACCAGGCGATCGGCTACGCGGCCCGGATGCCGGACGCGGAGTACGTCGCCGTGGAAGTGCGGCCGGTGATGGACGCGTCCGGGCTGGAGATGTGAGCGACCCCGCCGGCCGGTCCGAGTCCGGCGACTTCGAGCTGCTGCTGCGTGAGCAGGCGCCGCAGGTGCTGAGCGCGCTGGTCCGGCACTACGGGCACTTCGACCTGGCCGAGGAAGCGGTCCAGGAGGCGCTGCTCGCGGCGGCTCAGCAGTGGCCGAGTGAGGGTGTGCCGGACAACCCGCGCGGCTGGCTGATCCGGGTCGGGTCGCGCCGGCTGACCGATCTGCTGCGCAGCGAGTCGGCCCGCCGACGGCGCGAGGAGAACGTGGCCCAGCTCGCCCCGCCCGAGGAATTCGTTGCCGGAGGCCCGGAAATCGACGATCCGGGCGGCCGGGACGACACGCTGACGCTACTGTTCCTGTGCTGCCACCCGGCGCTGTCGCCGGCCTCGCAGATCGCGCTGACGCTGCGCGCGGTCGGCGGTCTCACCACTGCGCAGATCGCGGCCGCGTTCTTGGTGCCAGAGGCAACCATGGCGCAGCGGATCAGCCGGGCGAAGCGCAGTATCAAGCAGGCGGGCAGTACGTTCGAGCTGCCGCCCGAGGCGGAGCGGGACGAGCGGATGGGCGCCGTACTGCACGTCCTCTACCTGATCTTCAACGAGGGCTACACCGCCTCGTCCGGTACGTCGTTGCACAGTGCGGAGCTCACCACCGAGGCGATCCGGCTGGTGCGGGGCGTGCGCAAACTGCTGCCCGACGACGGCGAGGTGGCGGGATTGCTGGCGCTCATGCTGCTCACCGATGCGCGTCGGCCGGCTCGGACCGGTGCGGAAGGTTCCCTGATCCCGCTGGCCGAGCAGGACCGGTCCAAGTGGAACAAGACAGTCATCGTCGAGGGTGAGGCGCTGGTGACGGATGCGCTGTCCCGTACGCAGTTGGGGCCGTATCAGGTGCAGGCCGCGATCGCCGCGGTACATGACACCGCCGAGCGGGCTGATGACACGGACTGGCGGCAGATCGTCGCGCTGTACGACGTACTCGAGCAGATGGTCGACAACCCGATGGTGAAGCTCAATCACGCGGTCGCAGTGGCCATGGCCGTTGGTCCGAAGGAGGGTCTCGCCGTACTCGAACCACTCGAGTCCGACGATCGCATGACCGATCACCACCGGCTGGAGGCGGTCCGCGCGCACCTGCTGGAGATGTCGGGCGATCTGGCCGCCGCGCGCGAGAGTTACCTGCTGGCGGCCCGCCGTACGACGAGTGTCCCGGAACGCAACTACCTGCAGTCGAAGGCGGACCGGCTGACCTGACTCGCGGTGCTCCCGGACATGTGTCAGGTTTGAGCCGTGGATCTGACCAGGGCCTCACTCCTCCGGGAGATGCTGACCGGTACTGAGCTGGGAAGCCGGACGACCGAGTTCGCGCACTCACTGCGGCGGTTCACCACCCGGAACGGTGGACTGATGCTCTTCGGGCCGGTCGACGACGAGCCGTGGCACCTGACCGCGCACCTGGACGACGAGCTGCACCGGGCCGGGGTCGACGACGTCCGGCCGTCGCTGGTCCGCTGGGCGCCGCCGCCGGACGCACCGCCGCACCTGGCGATCGGACTGGACCGGTTGCGCGACGCGGGCCGCGGCGAGTCGCTGCTCGTGGTGGCCGAGGAGGATCCGGCGGAGACGCTGCTCGAGCGGATCAGCGACGTACGGCGCCGAGGTACGACGATCTTCAGCATCGGGAACGGGGACGAGGAGCTGACCTCGCTCAGCCACGAGACGCTCGTGCCGGAGTTGCTGGTGCCGGACGGGTTCGGGTGGACGAGCCGGCGGATCGAGCTCGACCACGACGAGCCGCAGGCCGCGCTGACCGACGTGGAACCACAGACCACCACGGAGGGGTTCGAGATGGCGCAGCATCTGGTCAGCCTGGCCGCGGCCGACCAGGACGCCGGTCAGCCGGGCTGGCGACGCCGGCTCCGCGCCGCCATCGAACGCCTGTCCGGCGAGCCCGCTTGAACGCCTGTCAGGTGAGCCCGCCTAACCGCTACGCGTCGAGGTAGAGCGCGGCCAGCCGGGGCAGGTGGGTCTCCAGGTCGTCCTCGTCGTCGAAGTCGATCTCCTTGCCGGCCGGCAGGTCCGGCGTGTCCGGCGCCTCCGCGTCGACCGCCTTCCAGTACGCCGCCTCGTCGCCGGTCACGTTCTTGTACGCGTGACTGCCGACATGCAGCAGGCCTTCACCGTCGAATCCCTCGAAGCCTTCCGGCCGGTCCTCGTCGACCACGTCGGCGAGCGAGTCCGGCTCGGCCAGCGCGGCCTCCCAGACCTCCCGCCCCTGCGCGACCAGCCAGCCCCGGAACGAGTCGAACCCGTCCTCCGAGGCCCCCGAGTTGATCAGGTACGCCGCCGCCCACAGATCCCACCGGAAAGACTCGACCTGCAACCGCGCGAGCTCGACCCCGAACCCCGCGATCTCCTCGGCCTCCAGCCCACCCAGCACCTTGGTCAGCGCGTCCGCAACCCCGTCCGGATCCGCCACGGTGTCGTCCACCCCACCGCGCGCATCCTCAACCAGCCCCCAGAATCCATCCCTGTCCACCCCCAAAGCGTCTCACCACCCCTAGGCCAAACGGGAGCGCTGATCGCAGATGATTTACGACAGGTCGCGCCGTCACACCTCGTGTGCGAACTGGCGCAGGGCGGGAGCGAGTACGGACGGCTCCGTGCTGTGGTTCTCACCGGGGACAGGCTTCAGTGTCGCGGTCCGGAGGTGAGCGGCCATCGCTTCCGCACCCGAGATCAGCCACGGCGCCGTCTTGTCGCCGTGCATGACCAGGACGGGTACGTCGATCGCCGCCCAGCGGTCCGCGGGCAGTGGGTTGCCGGACATCGTGGTCCCCATGATGCGGCCGTCGTACGAGATCGTGGGCGCGACGTCCTCGACCGGCGCCCAGTACGGACTCTGCCGGATCCCGGCAACGAACTCGGATGGCATCCCGGCCGCGGCTGTCATGAACAGCTCCGCCGCCTTGTCCCGCTGACCGGCCGCGACGAACGCGTCGAGTTGCTCGACGTAGTCGGACGGCAGCGGCGGACGCGAGTCGTCGACCACCACCGGCGGCTCGAACAGGGCCAGGGCGGAGATCGGCAGCACGGCCGCCGCCGCGTCCAAGGCCAGGAGTGAACCGGAGGACCAGCCGAACACGATGGCCGGCTGCCCGGCGTCCTCGATCAGCGCGGCGAGATCCTCGATCTCCCGCTGGATCGTGTACGGCGCGGTGTCGGTGCTCTCACCACGTCCGCGCCGGTCGTAGGCGTAGACCCGGAACTCGTCGCTCAGCAGCTTCGCCACCTCGGCATTCGCCGGGTTGACCGCGCGGTAGGCGGTGGCGCCGTCGACCATGATCAGCGGCCGCCCCTCGCCCCACGCCTCGAAGGCGATCGTCGTGCCGTCGGCGGACTTCAGTGTGCTCATCGTCCTCTCCTCTGTGGTCGTGGGAACTGGACCGTACAGTACTCAGAAAAGAACTGGACTGTCTAGTATGATTTCCGTGACCGCAGAGGAGGACGTCGTGGAGTATCGACAGCGGGCCGCCGTCTGGCAGCCGGAGCAGGCCGTCACGATCGAGGGCGAGGGCCGGACGCCGCGCAAGCGCCGGGCGATCCTGGCCGCGGCGACCGAGGTCTTCCTCCAGCACGGGTACCTCGGCGCGAGCATGGACGAGGTCGCCGCGAAGGCCGGCGTCTCCAAGCAGACCGTCTACAAGCAGTTCGAGAACAAGGAACGCCTGTTCGCCGAGATCGTCCTCGGCACCAGCGATCAGCTGATGGACGGACTGGTCCAGGCGTACGCCGAGACTCTCGACGGCGCCGCGGACGCGCGTGAAGGCCTGCAGGCGCTGGCTCGCCGACTGCTCGACAGCCTCACCGCAGCCAGCGTCCTCCAGTTGCGCCGGCTCGTGATCGCCGAAGCCGATCGGTTCCCCGAGGTGTGCGGAGCCTGGTTCACCAGCGGTTTCGAGAAGTCACTGGAGGCGCTGGGCGAAGCGCTCACCCGGCTGACCGAACGCGGCTTGCTGCGTGAGCTCGAGGACCCGACGCTCGCGGCGTACCAGTTCGCCGGGCTGGTCATGTACAAGCCGATGAACCGGGCGATGTTCGCCGGCACCCGGGAGCGCCCGGCCCCGGGCGAGCTCGACAAGCTCGCCGATCAGGCCACCGAGGTCTTCCTCGCCGCCTACGGCGCCTGACCTCTAAGCGTCTTCCCCGGAAGGTGGCGCCTCTGATCTCGACGGATCGGTGACATGCCGGTGGATCCGCCAGCCCGTCCAGGCCAGAAGGCCCAACGGGATCGGCAGCCAGAAGGAGACGAGCCGGTACAGGAGCGTCCCGATGAGTGCGGTGTCCGGGCTGATTCCGATCAGGACGAGCAGCGCTGTGAGACCTGCGTCGACGAAGCCGAGGCCGCCCGGTGTGATCGGGACCAGTGCGAGGGCCTGGGCGACGACGTAGGCCAGGAGCACCATGGAGGGGCGGGCATGCGCATTGAGCGCCGCCAGCGCTGCCACGAGCGCGGCGTAGTCGAACATGCGGTTCGCCGCCGCCGCGAAGGCCGCAACCCACCAATGACCCTTGAACGCAGCGGCGACCCGGTCCCGCTGCGTGACCAGCAGCGCGGCGCAACTGTCGGCGGTCACACTGCGCTTGACGATGTGGATAACGCGACCGACCGCACGACCGACCAGCACAACGAACCGGCCCCAGGTGAGCGCTGTGAGCCCGAGACCGACGATGACGATCGCCATGATCAGCGAGACCAGGAGGCCGAGCTCGAGCTGCCGAGCGGGCGGTGGACCGATCAGCACGGCGGGCACCGTGAGCACGGGCAACAGCAACAGCACGCCGGTGGTGATCAAGCCGATAGCGGTCAAGGCGGACGCGACGACGGCCGCCGGCTGCCCGGCTTGGATCAAGAGCCTCGCTTGGAGGACACCGCCGGTGGCCGCGCCGCCGGGGACGACCTTACTGGCCGCGTTCCCGGCCAGTTGCGCCGTCGCGATCGTGCCCCACCCCGCATGGACCGGTTGTAACCCCTCGTCCCCGGCCTCCTGGGCCAAGGCCAGTCTCGCGAGCCACCACAGTGCGGCGAAGCTGCAGGCCTCCAGTACTGCGAGGACCGGGAACCACCAGGGTTCCACGTCCGCGAGGCGTGGCCAGGTTCCGAAGAGGGACAGCAGGCTCGGCGCCACGATGTACAGGCCGACGCCGGTAATCGCCAGGCCGACAGCGCGGCCGCCCCATCGCCGCACCAAACCCCCGCCAGCGACGCGCATGTCTCACCTCGCCCAGTGGACCACTCGCCTCGCCACCATAGCGCGACCAGTGGAGTCGACCACCCGCCGCAAGCTCACACATCCCACCGGTCGGTGGATCTGCGGCTCAGAGGGTGCCCCGGGTCGAGGTCCGTACGACGAGCTCGGGGGTGAACGTGACCCGCTGGTGTTCGTGGTCCGGGTTGGACGACTCGTCCAGCAGCAGCTCCGCGGCGGTCCGGCCGAGTAGCTGCCGCGGCTGACGGACCGACGTCAGCGGTACGGCGGCCGCCTCGGCGAACTCGATGTCGTCGTACCCGACGATGGCGAGGTCCTCGGGAACGCGCAGGCCGAGGCTGACGCACTGCTGCAGCAGGCCGAGGGCGAGCAGGTCGTTCGCGCAGAACGCGGCGGTCGGGCGGCGGGCCGCCGGGAGCCCGGCGAGTCGTTGCCCTGCGCCCCTGCCTTCGGCGACGGTGAGGGCGCCGGTGGTCAGTTCGATCAGGTTCTCCGGTGGTTTGCCGGCCTTGCGCAGTGCACTGCGGGCGCCGTCGCGGCGGTCGATGACCTGGCCGATCGTGTTCGGGCCGCCGACGTACGCGATCCGTTCGTGGCCGAGCTCGAGCAGGTGGGCGATGGCGAGCTCACCGCCGAGTACGTCGTTCACCGCGACCGAGCAGTGCTCGCCGCCGTCGATGGCGCGGTCCACCACGACCACCGGCGTACCGCGGGCGGGGAGTTTGCGCAGGCGGGAGGAGTTCTGGTCGATCGGGGTGATCAGGATGCCCTGCACGCGTTGCTGTTCGAGCAGGTCGAGGTAGTCGGCCTCGCGGTCGGCGTCCTCGTTGCTGTTGCACAGGAAGACCGACAGGCCGGCCGCGCGGGCCGCCTCCTCGACGCCCTTCGCGACGTCGGTGAAGAACGGGTTCCCGGCGTCGAGCATCAGGTAGGCGAGGATCCGGCTGCTGCCGGCGCGGAGCTGCCGCGCCGACTCGTTCCGCACGAACCCCAGCGAGGCCATCGCCGCCTCGACCTTGGCCCGCGTCAACGGACTGACCACCTCGGGCCGGTTGAGCACATTGGAAACAGTTCCGAGGGAAACCCCCGCAGCCGCGGCGACTGCCTTCACGCCGGCCGCATGCCTCTTAGCGGCGCGCCGCCGCCGACCTCCTCCTGCGGAGGAGGGGGGAGCGGAGGAAGGGGAGGGGCCGGAGGTCTGCTCCGGCGCGCTGTCTGCTGGCATGCTCGTCCTCCCCGCATCAAGAGTCCTGCGACGGACCGGTTTGAAACGTCTTAGCTGGCGAAGCCTACCTGGTTCTCGGGTGGTTTCCGCAGTAACGGTCCGGGATCGGACGCCGACAGGTGGGCGAGGTCTTGACGGCTGGAGGGGCCCGCGCTTACGTTCGTGCAGTCCTCTTGAAACCTTTCAGCTACTGCCGCCCCGAGTTGGAGGTGACTATGGCCGACCTTGTGAATCGCTACTGCTTCTGCCTCCAGGTCAGACCCGACCGCCTGGACGAGTACGTCGAACGCCACCGGAACGTCTGGCCGGACATGCAGACCGCGCTGCGGGACTCCGGCTGGCACAACTACTCGCTGTTCCTCCGCGACGACGGCCTGCTGATCGGGTACGTCGAGTCCGCCGACCTGGAGGCCGCGCAGAAGGCGATGGCGGCGACCGAGGTCAACACCCGCTGGCAAGCCCAGATGACCGAGTTCTTCAGCGGTATTGACGGCCGCCCGCCGGACGAGTCGTTCCTGCTGCTGCCCGAGATCTTCCACCTGACTGCGTTGGATATTGAAGGGGACTGAACCATGACGACCGAAGCCGTGAAGGCCGCCCTCAGCCGCCAGGAGATCGAACTGCCCTCGTGGGCGTTCGGGAACTCCGGCACCCGGTTCAAGGTGTTCAGCCAGCCGGGGGTGCCGCGCTCACCGGAGGAGAAGATCGCCGACGCCGCGGTCGTGCACAAGTACACCGGCGTCGCGCCGAGCGTCGCGCTGCACATCCCGTGGGACAAGGTGGACGACTACGCGCGGCTCTCGGCGTACGCGAAGGAGCAGGGTGTCCGGCTCGGCGCGATCAACAGCAACGTCTTCCAGGACGACGACTACAAGCTGGGCAGCGTCACCAACCCGGACCCCGCGGTCCGGCGGAAGGCGACCGACCACCTGCTCGAGTGTGTCGACATCATGGACGCGACCGGGTCGAGGGACTTGAAGCTGTGGTTCTCCGACGGCACCAACTACCCGGGCCAGGACGACATCCAGGACCGGCAGGACCGGCTCGCGACCGCGCTGAAGGAGGTGTACGACCGGCTCGGCGACGACCAGCGGATGCTGCTGGAGTACAAGCTGTTCGAGCCGGCCTTCTACACCACGGACGTGCCGGACTGGGGTACGTCGTACGCGCACTGTCTCGAACTGGGGCCGAAGGCAACGGTCTGCATCGACACCGGGCACCACGCGCCGGGCACCAACATCGAGTTCATCGTCGCCTTCCTGCTCCGGGTCGAGAAGCTGGGCGCGTTCGACTTCAACAGCCGGTTCTACGCCGACGACGACCTGATGGTCGGGGCGGCGGACCCGTTCCAGCTGTTCCGGATCATGAACGAGATCGTCCGTGGCGACGCGCTCGACCCGGACCGCGGGATCGCCTTCATGCTCGACCAGTGCCACAACATCGAGGCGAAGATCCCGGCCATCATCCGCTCGGTGATGAACGTCCAGGAGGCCACCGCGAAGGCGCTGCTGGTCGACCGGGACGCGTTGCGCGCGGCCCAGCGATCGGGTGACGTGCTCGAGGCCAACGCCGCGCTGATGGATGCCTACAACACCGACGTGCGTCCGCTGCTCGCCGACCTGCGCGAGTCGCAGGGCCTGGATCCGAATCCGGTCGCCGCCTACCAGCGCAGCGGGTATTACGAACAGATCGTCAAGGACCGCGCCGACGGTCAGCAAGCCGGATGGGGAGCCTGAACAACCATGACCGACACTGCAGCCGAACTTGTTGCGCGGAGCAACCGACTCGGTGCCGATCCGCGCAACACCAACTACGCCGGCGGGAACACGTCGGCGAAGGGGACGGCGACCGACCCGGTGACGCAGCAACCCGTCGACCTGGTCTGGGTGAAGGGTTCCGGTGGCGACCTCGGCACGCTGACGGCGAAGGGTCTCGCCGTACTGCGGCTGGACCGGCTGAACTCGCTGGTCGACGTGTACCCCGGCGTCGACCGCGAGGACGAGATGGTTGCCGCGTTCGACTATTGCCTGCACGGCAAAGGCGGCGCGGCTCCGTCGATCGACACCGCGATGCACGGTCTGGTCGACGCTCCGCATGTCGACCACCTGCACCCGGACTCCGGGATCGCGCTGGCGACCGCGGCCGACGGCGAGAAGCTGACCGCGGAGTGTTTCGGCGAGCGGGTGGTCTGGGTGCCCTGGCGGCGGCCCGGATTCCAGCTCGGTCTCGACATTGCGACCGTCAAGCGGGAGAACCCGGAGGCGATCGGCTGCGTCCTCGGCGGTCACGGCATCACCGCGTGGGGCAACACCTCGGCGGAGTGCGAGGCCAACTCGCTGGAGATCATCCGTACGGCGGAAGCCTTCCTGGCCAACCGTGGTGTCGCCGAACCCTTCGGTGCTGTGGTCGAAGGCTTCGAGGCACTACCTCCGGAAGAGCGCCGTCTGCGCGCTGCCGCCCTCTCCCCGGTGATCCGGGGCCTGGCATCCACCGACAAGCCGCAGGTCGGTCACTACACCGACTCTGAGGTCGTTCTGGAGTTCACCGCGCGGGAGAAGCTGGCCGAGCTGGCCGCGTTGGGCACCTCCTGCCCGGATCACTTCCTGCGCACCAAGGTCCGGCCGTTGGTGCTGGACCTGCCTGCGACGGCGCCGCTGGAGGATGCGGTGGCGCGGCTCCGCGAGCTGCACGCGGCCTATCGCGAGGACTACGCCGCCTACTACAACCGGCACGCGGAACCCGACAGCCCGGCGATGCGGGGTGCGGATCCGGCGATCGTGCTGGTGCCCGGGGTCGGGATGTTCAGTTTCGGCAAGGACAAGCAGACCGCGCGGGTGGCCGGCGAGTTCTACGTCAACGCGATCGACGTGATGCGGGGCGCTGAGGCCGTGTCGACGTACGCGCCGATCGACGAGCGGGAGAAGTTCCGGATCGAGTACTGGGCGCTGGAAGAGGCGAAGCTGCAGCGGATGCCCAAGGCGAAGCCGCTGGCGACGCGGGTCGCGTTCGTCACCGGTGGCGGGTCGGGGATCGGGAAGGCGATCGCTCAGCGGCTGGCGGCCGAGGGCGCCTGTGTCGTGGTGGCGGACCTGGATCTGGCCGCGGCCGAGGCGGTGGCGAAGGAGATCGGGTCGTCCGACGTGGCCGTTGCCGTGGGCGCCGATGTCTCGTCGGGCGAGGCGGTGGAGGCGGCCCTGCGCGAGGCCGTACTCGCCTTCGGCGGCGTCGATCTGATTGTCAACAATGCCGGATTGTCGATCTCGAAGTCGTTGCTGGAGACCACCGAGCACGACTGGGATCTGCAGCACGACGTGATGGCGAAGGGCTCGTTCCTGGTGTCCCGGGCGGCCGCGAAGGTGCTGATCGACCAGGGCCTCGGCGGCGACATCGTCTACATCTCCAGTAAGAACTCGGTGTTCGCCGGCCCGAACAACGTCGCGTACGGCGCGGCCAAGGCGGACCAGGCACACCAGGTCCGGCTGCTCGCGGCCGAGCTCGGCGGGTACGGGATACGCGTCAACGGGGTGAACCCGGACGGCGTCGTCCGGGGCTCCGGGATCTTCGCGAAGGGCTGGGGTGCGCAGCGAGCCGCGGTGTACGGCGTACCGGAGTCGGAGCTCGGCGCGTACTACGCGCAGCGGACGCTGCTCAAGCGGGAGGTGCTGCCGGAACACGTGGCGGCCGCTGTATTCGCGCTGACTGGTGGAGAGCTGACCCACACGACCGGTCTGCACGTGCCTGTCGATGCCGGCGTGGCCGCCGCGTTCCTGCGATAGGAGTCGCATGACCGAGTTGGATGTCCGCCAGGTGTCCCGATGAAGCGTGTTGCCGCAGTCGATCTGGGCGCGTCCAGCGGGCGGGTGATGCTGGGCGCGGTCGGCGACGGCCGCCTCCACCTGACCGAGGTCCATCGCTTCTGGAACGGCCCGGTCCGGGTGCGGGACACCTTGCACTGGGACATCCTGCATCTCCACCGCTCGATGCTCGACGGCCTGCGCTCGACCGGCCCGGTGGACGGTGTCGGGATCGACTCGTGGGCCGTCGACTACGGCTTGCTCGACAACGCCGGTCGCCTCCTGGGCAACCCGGTCCACTACCGCGACGCCCGCACCGACGGCGTGATGGAACGCGTCCTGTCGTCGGTCCCGGCCGCCGATCTGTACGACATCACAGGCCTTCAGCAACTACCGTTCAACACCATCTGCCAATTGGTGGTCGAGCCCTTCCTCAGCCAGGCAAAAACCTTGCTGATGATCCCGGACCTCCTCGGGTACTGGCTGACCGGGGAGATCGGGGCCGAGCGGACGAACGCGTCCACCACGCAGTTGTACGACGTGCGCGCTCGGGAGTGGAGTGAGCAACTGGCGGCGCGGGTCGGGGTGCCGCCGGGGGTCCTGCCGCAGTTGCGGGAGCCGGGGGATGTGATCGGCACGTTGTTGCCGGCGGTGGCGGAGGAGACTGGGCTCGATCCCGCGACGCCGGTGATCGCGGTCGGGTCGCATGACACGGCTTCGGCTGTCGTGGCTGTGCCTGCGGAGGGCGAGCACTTCGCGTACATCTCGTCGGGCACTTGGTCGCTGGTCGGGCTGGAGCTGGACCAGCCGGTGCTGACGGACGAGGCCCGGGCGGCCAACTTCACGCACGAGGGTGGTGTCGACGGGCGGATCCGGTTCCTGCGGAACGTGATGGGCCTGTGGATCCTGCAGGAGTGCCTGCGGGTCTGGGGCACCACCAAACTGCCGCGGTTGCTGCGTGAGGCGGCCGAGGTGCCGCCGTTCGCCGTACTGATCGATCCGGACGCAGCGGAATTCCTTGCCCCCGGCAACATGCCGCGGCGGATCGAGGAGCACTGCCGGGCGGCCGGGCAGGAACCGCCGTCGTCGCGCGCCGCCCTCGTCCGGTGTGTGCTGGAGAGTCTCGCGCTCGCCTACCGCCGGACGTTGCGTCAGGCGCAGACGATCGCGGACCGGCAGGTCGACGTACTGCATGTCATCGGTGGCGGCTCGCAGAACGAACTGCTCTGCCAGTTGACCGCCGACGCGTGTGGCTTGCCTGTGCTCGCCGGGCCGGTCGAGGCCTCGGCGCTGGGCAACATTCTGGTTCAGGCTCGCGCGCTGGGCGAGCCGTTGCCGGACTTGGGCGCGATGCGCGCGCTGGTCCGGTCCACGCATCACCTGCGGCGCTACGAGCCGCAGGGCAAACCGGCCGACTGGGACGCCGCCGAGTCCCGGATGTTCGGAACAGGGTGATCCGCATGACCGTCCTCCCCCAGGAACTCCGCCCCCTCGCTCGCCGGGTCCCACCCCGCGAGATCAGCCACGACGAACTGCAGCTCCTCCGCCTCCTCGCCACCGGCCTCCCGGTCGACGGCGTAGCCCGGCGTCTCGACCTCTCCGAACGCACCGTCCGCCGCCGTACCCGCCTGGTCTGCGACCGCCTGGGCTTCAGCACCGCCATCGAAGCCATAGTCTGGGCCGCCCGCCGCGGCCTGGTGTGAGCTGTTGGCAGCCGCTGACCATTGAGGTGGTCGGCTGCTGCTCAGATCAGGTACCTGAATTCTGGTGAGTTCGGGTGGATGCGTTCGATCTCGAGCGGTGCGGCGTCCATGCGGGCCAGCAAACCCTCGAGGTCGTCGGGCCGGCTGATCTCGATGCCGACCAGGGCGACGCCGGTTTCGCGGTTGTTGCGTTTGACGTATTCGAAGAGCGTGATGTCGTCGTCCGGGCCGAGGGCCTCGTCGAGGAACTGGCGGAGGGCGCCGGGCTCCTGCGGGAACGTCACCAGGAAGTAGTGCTTCAGCCCTTCGTGGACGAGCGATCGCTCGAGGATCTCGCCGTACCGGCTGACGTCGTTGTTCCCACCGGACAGTAGGCAGACCACGGTCTCGCCGGGTCGCACGGTCAGACCGTTGCCCAAGGCACCTGTCGCGAGTGCGCCCGCCGGCTCGGCGATCAAACCGTCCGTCTGGTAGAGCTCGAGCATCTCCGAGCACACCAGACCCTCGGGCACCGACATCATCTCGACGCCGGTCCGCTCGACCAACGGCAGCGTCACCTCACCGACCCGCCGTACGGCGGCGCCGTCCACGAAGCTGTCCAGGTGCGGCAACGTCACCGGCTCACCGACGGCCAACGCTGCGGCCATGCTCGCCGCGCCCGCCGGCTCGACACCGACGATGCGTACGCCGGGATGCCGCTGAGTCAGCCAGGTCGCGACACCTGCCACCAGCCCGCCACCGCCGACCGGAACCACCAGGACGTCGGGCGCCTGACCGAGCTGCTCGACCAGCTCGACGGCTACGGTCCCTTGCCCTGCAACGGTTCTGAGGTCGTCGAACGCCGGGACCATCGTCGCCCCGGTGGCCTCGCCTTCCGCGTGCGCCGCGGCGGCCGCGTCGTCGTACGTGTCGCCGGTGACGATCACCTTGATCTGCTTGCCGCCGAGCGCCGCGATCCGGTCCCGCTTCTGGCGCGGCGTCGTCCGCGGGACGTAGACCTTGCCCTGGACACCGAGGATGTGGCACGAGTACGCCAGCCCCTGGCCGTGGTTGCCCGCACTCGCGCAGACGACGCCGGCCGACTTGGCCGCGTCGTCGAGCTGGGCGATCAGGTTGTAAGCGCCGCGGAGCTTGTAGGAGCGGCCGATCTGCAGATCCTCGCGCTTCAGCCAGACCTGCGCGCCGGTCCGTTCGGAGAGCCGGAGGTTGCGTTGCAACGGCGTCCGTACGGCGACGCCGTCGAGTCGCTTGACTGCCGCCTCGATGGCTTCCGCGTCAAGGGATTGCGGGGTGGATCGAGCGACTGAACTACTGCCCTGCATGACGTTCCTTCCCGTGCATTTGCACGATCCTCGCAGTTTCGTTCGCAGCACAAGACGATCCGCGTCCACACTGCGGACGCGCGGAAATCCTTTGCGCATCAGACTCTTGCACGATGCGTGAAACGGCCCTTCGATGGGGATTCTAGTTTTCATACGCTCACTCGGTGTAACGGCCAGGGGTCTGGACGGGATGAGCCGAGTAAAGCCGGTCAGAAGGACTGGAGGGCAGGATGGAACTGATTCCGTTCAGTCTGTGGGGCGACGCCTTGTGGTGCGGTCAGGAAGTCGTGCGGGAGACGCCGCACGAGCAGGCGATCCGAAGCCTGTTTCCCGACCCCATCCCGGCGCGCGGCGCAGACCTGGACACCGATGCGGACCTCGTCCCGGAACCGCACAACCGTTTCGACCCCCGATCGATCGCCGTACGGGTGCAGGGGAAGGTTGTCGGCTACCTGCCGAGGGACGACGCGCACCGGTACCACCCGGTGTTGTCAGAACTGGTGGCACAAGGCCTGCAACCGCAGGTGCCCTGTCACCTGTGGGTCAGTGAGTGGGAACCGGCGGACTGGGACGGCAAGCGCGACCAGGGCACCGAGTTCCACGCCAGCGTGGCGGTGGCCCTCGGCCAGCCGCACATGCTCGTCCCGGTGAATCTGCCGCCACCCGGCAGCTATCACCTGCTACCGCCCGGCAGCGGCATCGTCGTACCGGGCAGTGAGGTTCGCCCGGATGTCCTGGCGCCGTTCTTCCGGGCGGAAGGCGAGTGCTGGGCGTACGCCACCATGCACGCGATCGAGGAGGAGGACAGCTTCCAGGACCGGCACCGGATCGTGGTCGAGATCCGGCTGGACGACGAACCTGTCGGCCGGCTCAGTCCACGGCTGAGCGCCGAGTTCCTGCCCGCGATCCACTACCTCACCGACATGCGTGCCGAGACCGCTGCCCGTGTCGCCGTTCGCGGCGACCGCATCGCATCGGAGGTGATCCTCTACGCGGCGCGAAGTCACGACCTCCCGGCAACCTGGCCGGACGGCCTGACCCGCTCCCCAGTCGCGTCCCCCCAATGGCACTACTGGGCTACGAAAGAGGCCAACTAGGCGGCTGCGCAGTACTCACCGGCCATCAAGGTCCCCTGGGTGGGTACTGCGGAGCTACTTGACCACCATCAGCCGAACGCCTCGGCGGGATCGATCGGCGAGTACTTTGGCTGTATGGGAGTCGCTGTGATTGCGCCAGCCTGTCCGATCTGCGGGGATCGGGGAGTGCCGATCCTCTACGGTCTGCCGACCGCCAAGGCTCGGCGCGCGGCCTCGGCCGGACGCGTCAAGCTCGCGGGCTGCGTCATGTCGGCCGAACCCGACCAGTGGTGCTGCCCCGCCGCCCACCAGTGGCGAACCGGCGACGAGCAGCTCCTGGTCGCCGCCATCGAGGCAGCCCTCGCCGGCTCCTGAGAGGTAGATCACGAGCTGGGCGGGTCACAGCGGCGAGGTGGTCCGTGTCCTGGGGTGCGTTGGCCCGCCCAATGGGGGCGGCCTCAGCTCTCTGGAGAAGTGACGTGCGATACCTCATCACCCTGGTCGCCGCGGCCACGGCTGTCGGCGGGCTGGCCTTGCCCGCTCGGGCGGCTGATTGCGATGTCCAGTGCCAACTCGATCTGCAGCGGCAGAACGCCGTACCGCGGACGGCGTTCTACGATGCGCCGGTTCCGTTGCCCTGGGCCCCTGCGGGCGCGGTGATCCGGGAACAGGCGACGGCTGACTACGCCGTCCCGGCGACCCGGATCCTGTATCACTCGCGGACGTCGGCCGGCCGCGACGTGGCTGCGTCGGCTGTTGTCATCGTCCCGGCAGGGAAGGCGCCGACCGGGGGATGGCCGGTCGTGGTGGACGCACACGGCGCGAGTGGGATCGGCCGGGACTGTGCGCCGTCGCTGATGCGCGACCTCTACCACGGGAACCAGATGCTGCGCTTCGTCGAGCGTGGGTTCGCGATCGTCGCGCCGGACTATGCCGGGCTGGGTACCGACGGTCGGCAGGAGATCGTGAACAAGACGGCCGAGTCCAACGACGTCATCTTTGCTCAGCGTGCCGCTCGGCGAGCCCGGCCGGATCTCTCCCCGCGGTGGGTCCTGTGGGCACACTCGCAAGGTGGCGGGGCCGGGCTGGCCGTCGCTGAGCGGCAGCGCGTCGTACCGCAGCCCGGCTACCTCGGCACTGTCGTCACGTCCCCGGTCGCCGACTTGCCGACCCTCGCCGCCCACGTGGTCGACACTCCTGGGTACGGCGCGTTCGCGGCCTTGCTGTCGCAGGGCGCGCACACCAGCGATCCGCGGATCCGACCGGACCGGCTGCTCACTCCAGCGGCGTACTCCCGACTGGGGATCACTGCCATCGGATGTCTTGGTGCGGTGTCGGCGGCGTACGGCGATCTGACCGGATCGCAACTGGTCAGTCCGGCGTACGCGACCGATCCCGCCTTTGTGCGGTATCTGCGGACCAACTCGACCGGCCACCTGCCGCTCGGTGGACCGGTCCTGCTGCTCCAGGGTGACGCTGACACCGTCGTACCGGTGAGCGTCACCGATCAGATCGTCGCTTCACTGTGCCGGCTCGGCACGCGCCTGGAGTACCGGACCTACCCGGGCCTGGAGCACGACACCTACCCGTGGGTGCAAGGCATCGACGACGGCGCCATGCCCGACATCCTCACCTGGACCACCGCCCGCTTCGCCAACCAACCCACCACCACAACCTGCTGACCGGTAGGCAGGGCAGAGGCCCAGGTCGGCTGGTGAGCGATCTGGGCCTCTGCTGCTTGTGTTACCGAAGAGGCGTCAGGCGTGCCGCTCCGGAGTGGTTGGACGGATGTTCTGGTTGAGCTGGAACAGGTTGGTCGGGTCGTAGGTGTTCTTCACCGCGACCAGCCGCTCGTAGGTCGCTGCCGGGTACGACGCCCGGACGATGTCCTCGTTCGTCTCGCCGGTGAAGTTCACGTACGACGCCGAGTTGGGTCCGAGCGCGGCCCCGGACGCCCGGGCCCACTGGACGGCGGTGTCGAAGCCATCCGCGTCGGGAGTCCGCGCGACCACGTTGAGGATGAACTCGCGGTCACGGGTCCCGAACGCGGTGGCGTCGGCCGGCACCCTGCCCATCGCACCCCCGAGGTGGTGGACATGGAGCTCGGACACACCGTTCGGCACCTGGGCGTGCGCCGAGACGATCGCGTCGACGGTCGCGGCATCGCCGAGGTCGTCGAAGAACGCCGAGCGGAAGTAGTTCCGCATCCCGCGCGGGAACAGCGGATCCAGCAACGTCTGCATCGCGACGTACGGCATCGGACCGAACAGGTCGGCCACGACCGGCGCGAGTTCGCGGAACGGCTTGGTCGCCGCATCGCCCTCCTCGGTCTGCCCTGACCACATGCCGAGTACGGCGACGATCGGCCTCCCGTGTACCTCTTCCGGCAGGAACGGCAACGGCGGTGCGGTCGTCAGGTTGATGGCCAGCGACAAGTCGTCGGGTGCGCCGGCCGCCGCCGTACTGAAGCCGCGAAGGACGTTCGCCGCCTGGTCGCCCGGGTAGAAGACGAGACCGGCGAAGACCGTCGGGCCGACCTCGTGAGCCTTGAACTCGAACGACGTGACGACGCCGAAGTTGCCGCCACCGCCACGCAACGCCCAGAGGAGCTCCGGGTTCTCGGTCTCGCTCGTGTGCAGGTATCGCCCGTCCGCAGTGACGATGTCGGCCCCGACGAGGTTGTCGCAGGCGAGTCCGGCCCGACGGACGAGCCAGCCGATGCCACCCCCGAGCGTGAAGCCCGCAACGCCCGTCGTGGACACCAGCCCGCCGGTGACCGCCAGCCCGAACGCCTGTGCCTCGGCGTCGACGTCCCCCCAGACGCAGCCGCCTTGCGCAACGATCCGGCGCCGGTCCGGATCGACCCGAACCGCGTTCATCGGCGACAGGTCGATCACCAGGCCGCCGTCCGTGGTCGAGAAGCCGGGGATGCTGTGGCCCCCGCCCCGCACGGCCAGCGTCAACCCCTCGCTCCGGGCGAACTCCACGGCCCGGATGACGTCGGCCACCCCGCGACACCGCACGATCAGTGCGGGTCTCTTGTCATGCGCGGCGTTCCAGATCGACCGCGCCTCGTCGTACGACGGGTCGGACGGGCGGACCAGCTCGCCACGAAGTCCCTCGGCCAGTTCACCGAGCGTGGCCTCCCCGAGCGTGTCCTGCCGCGCTTGCGTCGTTGTCATTCTCTGCTCCTGATTCGTCGTGACCAGGGGTTTCCCTGGACGGACACGACATTAGGAAGACTGCCTTCGCAATGACTTAGCGTGACTTAGCGTTCGTGCGGGCGCGGGCCGTCAGGGGCGATGTGGCAGGGCGGCAGCCCGCGCCGCACCGATGCGGCAGCCCAGCCGCGCGAAGATCTCGGACGCTATCTGGCCGTGCCGGAAGAGCGTCTCCGTGTCACCGTCGTCGCGCGCGAGTTCGGCGGCGAGGAGCCGCGCCCACGCCTCGATTCGCAGATAGCCCTGCGGGTGAAAGGCCTCCACCGCCTGCTCGGCCAGCGCCCGCGCGGCTTGGCGTTGGCCGGCGAAGAGCTCGACGACGACGAGGTTCAGCAGCGCGCCCGCCGCGCCGGGCACATCGTCGACCGCCTCGCCGCGGTCGAAGGCTTCACGGGTGAGCCGCCGTCCGGCCGCGGGGTCGCCGGCCGCCGCGGACAGCAGCCCGAGGTTGGCAAGGGTCAGGTTCCCGCCGCGACGATCGCCCAGTTGCTCCCGGATCCGCAGCGCGTCGCGGAGATGCTTCTCGGCCTGCTCGAACAGTCCCTGGTCGCGCTCGATGCAGCCCAGATGGTTGAGCGCGTGGCCGAGACCCGCCGCGTCGTCGACACGCTCGAACACCGCGACAGAACGCCGTACGGCGTCGAGCGCGCTGTCCAGATCTCCCGCCAGCCGATGGGCATCGGCGTACGCCGATAAGGCATAACCACGACCGCGTACGGCGCCGACACGGCGGCCGAGCAGGAAGGTCTCCTCGAATACCGGCACCATCGAACCGTCGACGGGCGCGAGCGGCAGACACGCGGTCACGGCAGGGAAGAACGGGGCGGCCTTCGAGTCGATCAGGCTCAGCCGCTCGAGGCATAGGGCGAATCGCTGCTGTGCGGTCTCGACGTCTTCACGGAACAACGCGGCCATCGCGGCCAGTTGCTGAGCGGCGGCGGCCACGGGTGCCGCTCCCAGTGAGTCAGCTTGGGCGAGCGTTTCCGTGGCGGTCCGGTCGATCTCGTAGAGGTCTCCGCTCCCGAGTAGCAGAGTGCCGCGCAGTACCCGAGCGGACACGATGTCGGCCGGGTCGTCGGACTGCTCGGCGACGGCGACACCCTCGTCGCCGAGCCCTGGGAGTCGGTCGCTCAGGCCGCTGCGGGCGTCGAGGACCGCCAGTGCGAAGATCGCCCGAACCCGATCCCGGGACGGCGCGACGGCCACTTTGAGAATGCGTTCGAGCCAGGCGGCTCCTTCGACGAAATGACCTCGCGCCAGCCAGTACTGCGAGAGGTTCACGCCGAGCAGCAAGGCCCGTTGGTGATCGTGGCGGACGGCCCATCCGAGCGCGGCGCGGAGGTTGTCGTGGTCGAGGTCGAGCGACTGCGGGCGTTCGACGGTAACGCTGGCCCGCTCCGGATCCTGGTCGCAGGCCAAGTCGAGGAAGTGCTGGAAGTGAGCTGTCTCCAGCTGCTCGACCTCGTGCGCGGCGACGAGCCGCTCCCGCGCGAACTGCCGGATGGTCTCCAGGAGGCGGTAGCGGGAACGAGGACCGTCGTGGTCGACGAGCAACAGGGACTTGTCGACCAGCCGACCGAGGCAGTCCAGCACGTCCGCGGCGGGAATCCGCTCGTCCGCGCACACTTGCTCGGCCGACGGGAGCGAGAAGCTGCCGGCGAAGACAGCGAGCCGCCTCAGCAGGACCTGTTCGTCGTCCGACAGCAAGGCATGGCTCCACTCGAGCGCGGCTCGCAACGTCGCATGCCGAGTGATCTCACCGTGCCGGCCGAGCAGGGGGAGTGCCTCGCTCAACCGCTCGGCGATCTCCGCCGACTCGAGGTGCGACGCGCGCGCGGCGGCCAGCTCCAGGGCGAGCGGGATGCCGTCGAGACGGCGGCAGATCTCCACTATCGGCGCGGCGTTGTCCGGATCGAGGACGAATCCGGGCCGGACGTCCTGCGCCCGGTCGACGAAAAGCCGTACCGAAGCCAGAGTCCCTAGCCGGCCCAGGTCGCCGGCATCCTCCGGCTCGGGGAGCTCGAGTGAGGGCACCCGGAACGTCACCTCGCCTGGAGTGTGCAGGGGTTCGCGGCTTGTCGCGAGCACGGTGACTCCGGGGCAACTTCGCAGTACTGCGCTGGCGAGACCCGCACAGGCGGCGAGCAGGTGTTCACAGCTGTCGAGGACGAGGAGCAGGTTGCGTGGGGCCAGGCGGGTGATCAGTGTGCGCAACGAGTCCGAGCCTGCGGCGGGGTCCAGTCCCAGTGCGGCGGCGACCGTGTCGGGGACGAGACGTGCGTCCGCCACCGGTACCAGGTCGGCGATCCAGATCCCGTCGGCGTACGCGTCGAGCAGACGGCGAGCGGCCTCCTCGGCCAGCCGGGTCTTGCCGGCACCGCCGACCCCGGTCAGCGTGACCAGGCGGCCTCGCTCCAGCAATTTGTGGACGTCGGCGATCTCCCGTTCGCGCCCGACGAAGCTCGTCAGCGCTGGAACGAGGTTATGGCGGGGCTGGGCTGGTGGCTCCTCGACCTCAATGCTGCCGGTCAAGAGGTCGCGGTAGACCCGTTGTGTCTCCGGGTCCGGATCGGTGCCGTACGTCGTACGCAGCTCTTGGCGTAGTCGTTCGTACTGCGCCAGTGCCTCCGACGATCGGCCCATCGCCGCGTGTCGCCGCATCAGGCTCCGGACGGCGCGCTCGTGGCGCGGGTCGATGGCGAGCGCGCGCTGCAGGGCATCCAGCGCCTCGACGTCGTGCCCGCTGTCGCCGGCCGCATCCGCGAGGTCGACGAGGACGTCGCAGAAGCTCGCCCGGAGTTCCTCCCGCGGCCCGACGGCCCAGTCCTCGAAGCGATCCTCGGGGAGGAGGTCACCGGCGTACGCAGCGACAGCGGTGCGCAGGTCGGCGAGATCACCGCTGGTCCGGCCGAGGGCGGCCAACCTCTCGAAGGTCCGTACGTCGACCTCGACGAGCCCGTCCGCGAGCAGCACCACGAAGTCGTCGCGCAACTCGAGCAACCCGTTGCTCGGCTCATCGCCGGCAAGCACCCGCCGCGCAACGTGCAGCGCCTGATGCAGATTGTTCACCGCGGACACCGGAGCCCGATCAGGCCACAACGCCTCGAGCAGTACGTCGCGATGCAGCCGCTGACTCCGCGTCAACGCCAGCATCTTCACCAGCGTCCGCGCCTTCCGCAGCCGCCAGGCTCGCCCGTCGACAGGCAGCCCTGCGCGATCGACCCCGAACCCCCCAAGCAACCGAATCCGCACCATCGCCCTCCCTCGACGAGCCTAGACACATCTCCCCCCACCGCAACCAACCTGAATACGACGGCTCCCCCCTTCGAGGTTCAGTCCAGGCCCCGGTGGTGACGACGGCATCGCACGCGAAAGGATGCAGGTGTGGACAGGCCGGAGGCGATTCTGCTGGATTTCTACGGGACCGTTGTGGAAGAGGACGATCCCGTCATCGCGTCCGTACGCCAGACGATCTACGCGTCCGCCACAGCCAACGACCCCGCAGATCCCAAGGCGGTCGGCGCCTACTGGTGGGCGCTCTTCTCCGACCTGTGCGCGACCTCCGCGGGCCAAACCTTCGCCACCCAGCGGGAACTGGAACGACGGTCTCTTCAGGGCACCATCGAGTATTTCGGCTCAAACGCGCGCCTACAAACCCCGCCCAGAACCCTTCCACCTAGCCCTAGAGCTTCTCGGGCTAGCGCCCGGCTCAAGTACTGCATGTCGGTGACTCACTGACGGCCGACGTACGGGGAGCCAACGCCCTCGGCATCCCAGTCGCCTGGGTGAACCGAAAGGCCAAGACCACCCCACCCCAAACGCACGTGCACTACGAAACCCCCGATCTGGAATCCCTTGGGCACGTGCTGACTCGTCAGCGCTAACTCCTCCTTGAGCTCACCCCTCGCGGATGAGGACGGCGCTGTCGACACCTTGCGAGATTGGCTGATCAAGAGCGTCGATTGCGAGTGGGGCACGCGATGATGAGTACGAGCCCAGTCGGGTCAGGGTTGTCGGCGGAGCAGATGGCCGCGGCGATCGCCCAGGTCTCGTCGGCCGCCACGGTGGACTCGCCGTTCGGCCGGCTCGAATTCTTCGACGGGGTGCCGCGACTGGACACGGTGTCGACGGCGTACGACGCGCTCGACCTGATGCGCGGCATCGACGTGTTCCTCAACGCGGTCCCCGGCGCCTCCCTGGTGGCGATGCGTCGTGGCCTGCGGTCAGCAGGCGTCACCTCGGCACGCATCATCGGCTTCACCGACCCTCGCGCCAACTCCCGGAGTCTCTTTCTGACGCCGAACACCGAAACCATCTACGGAACCACGTTCCTGAACCTCAAGGCGTGGGGCCCGACCGTGATCGAGGCGCCAGCGGAGTCGCTCTGTGTCGTCGACGACTTCTGGTTCCGCTACGTCGCCGACATGGGCATCGCCGGTCCCGATCGGGGCCAGGGCGGGAAGTACCTGTTCCTGCCACCCGGGTACGACGGTGAGGTCCCGGACGGGTACTTCGCCTACGGGTGCCCGACGTACACCAACTGGGTCGTACTCCGCGCGCTCGGCGGCGTCCCTGCCATGAAGCAGACCCGGATCTACCCGCTCTCGGAGGCCGCGGCGCCGGACGACAACGAGTTCGTCAACCTGGCGGAGGCGATCTTCAACACGGTGCATGGCAACGACTTCTCCTTCTTCGAGGAGCTCGACGAGCTCGTGCAGGAGGAACCGACGAGGCGCTCGATGCGGAGCGCGCCGGACAGCTCGCGGCCATCGGTCTTGTCCACGGTCAGCCGTTCGCGCCCGACGACCGGATGCGCGCCATCCTCTCCCGGGCCGCTGGGATCGGCGCCGGGCTGGCGCGCACTCTCGCCTATGCGCCTCGTGACCCCGACGCCTTGCTTTACGGGTCGTGGAAGGTCGCGTTCGTCGGCGGGAGCTACGAGTTCCTCCGCAACGGCGCCCGCCTCCTCGATGCGCGCACCCAATTCCATTACCTCGCCACGGTCGTGACTCCCGCGATGGCACACGCCCAGGTCGGTGCGGGTTCCGCCTACGCCTACACGATCCACGACAGCAACGGCGACCTCCTCGACGGATCCCGGACCTACCGGCTCCACATCGACCCGAACCCACCGGCGAAGAACTTCTGGGCCATCGACGTCTACGACACCCAGACCCGGTCCCTGCTGCAGGTGCCTTCCACAATCTGGCCCGCCCTGGCCAGCAACACCGGCACCCTCCAGGCCAACGACGACGGCTCCTACGACCTGTACTTCGGCCCCACCGCCCCACCGGGCAAGGAGTCGAACTGGGTCGAGACAATCCCCGGCAAGTCCTGGTTCCAGCTCTTCAGGCTCTACGGCCCCCTCCAAGCCTGGTTCGACCAAACCTGGAAACTCAACGAGTTCGACCCCCTCGACTGAGACCCCAGCTCCTTCGACAGGGAGTGTTGCCAAGCGGTCTGTCCCCGCCGGCCGCGTGGCCCGATCCTTCCGATGGATGACCTTTGGGTGGCTGGTGAGCCGGATGGGCTGCTTCATAGCGTCGCGGCATGACCGTCACTCTTGAACTGCCGACCGGGCCCCTGGCCGACGCCGCGCTGCACACGGTTCAGTCCTCACTGAGCGCCTCGATCGCGAATCACAGCGTGCGAAGCTTCTTCTTCGCCCAGCTCCTCGCCGAGCACGAAGGCGTCGCGTACGACCATGATCTGCTCTTTGCGGCGACCGTTATGCACGACCTGGGGGTCGGCGACCTCGCGCCCGGCGAGACGCGGTTCGAGGTGGAGGGCGCGGACCTTGCCGCCGCCGTGCTGACCGATCACGGAGTCGACACAGCCGACGTAGACCGAGTATGGGAAGCGATCGCCCTCCACACCTCACCCGGCATTGCCGAACGCCGCGGATTGCTCGCATACCTGACCCGCGGAGGCATCAGCATCGACTTCGGCCTCAACACAGACCTCGTCGCCGATCGGGAGAAGGAAATCCATCACGCATACCCGCGCCTCGCGATGGTCCACTCCTTGACCGACGCCATCGTGCGACAAGCCGCCCGATCCCCTGCCGCAGCCCCCCGGCTACTCCCTCGCCGGAGAACTCGTCCGCGAACGCCACACCAACGGCACAACCACCCTCGAACTAGCCGCCAGATCCTCCCCTTGGGGAGAGTGAGCAACCGTCCCGGTTCGTTGTGTGCTGAGCCGGACTATCGCCGATCAGGTGTGGCCCGTACCCTTTAACGACCCCGAGGTGCACGCCCTGTCGGCCGACCTCCTCTCCGGCTCCAGCTACCGCTGCCACCACCTCTGCGACACGATCGCTCCGCCCGCGGCGGGAACTCCTCGGCATTGGCTTAACGGATCTAGGAGTGCCGCGATGGACCAGGAGAGTCAGGCGGTCAGTGAGCGGCTCAACCGCGCCCTCGCGGAGAGCGGGCTGTCTCAGGCTGCGTTCGCCGCTGCCCTCGGCACTTCTGCTTCCCGCTTCTCCACCTACCGTTCTGGCAGGACCAAGCCGACGGCGCAGTTCTTCCTGCGGGCTGAGCGGATTGCTCATGCCCTTCATGCAGCGCGTGAGTATCGGATCATGACTGCCCCGGGTACCGCGATGGCTATTCGCGAAGCGAGTGATGAGGATTGGGCGTGGCGGATGCTGCTTCAGGGCCGTGACCACCTGTGCTTGCTGCTACAGCGTCACGATGGATCCGAAGCTGCTTGGGAGGCAGCGCCAACTACGGCTGGTCACGCGAGCTTCGATACCTTGCTCGCCGTCCTGACTGCGCACGAATTCAAGGCCGCAGGCGAAGATCCACCCGAATGGAGCAAGGTGAAGGCTCTCTCGGATCCATGGGTTCCCGAGCATCCGTTCCTGGAGCGCGACGAGATCATCGAGCAAACTCCGGACTACCTGGCGCGGGCCAACATCTTTGTCCCTGCTCGCGACTTGGTGACTGCATGACCGACGCACGCAAGGCTGAACTCCCGAGCGGCCCGTGGCTGCCCCCGCTGGCGCAAGGCGCATTGCACGCAGTGACGCACCCGGTCTGCACATGACCTACCGCACGACCTCCCGCGAGCGGAGCTGGTGCCTCGCCAAGAAACGTCGAGGTCGTTACCGCACTTGCCTTCCGCCGGGTCAATTTCAGGGGTGAACCTCGCAGCTGCACCCTTCTACCCACCGTATTCCCGTTGTGAAGGGACCAGATCAGGGGTGAACCCCGCAACTGGCCGCCGCGGCGGGCTTCGGGGTGGTGGTCACTCCGGAACCTTGCTTGACGCGGCACTAGTCGGACGAACTCAGCGATGCGGCGGTGACTGTGCATCCGCACCCTGCTGGTGATCGGATCTGCGGAGATGTGGCGGAGCAACCGGACGCATTTGCCGCATGTCCCCGGAACATGAAAGGCCAGGTCTGCCTGGCCTTCAGTTTGCGAGCTCGGACGTGCGAGCTCGGACGGATTCGAACCCCCGACCCTCTGATCCGTAGTCGAGTTCGAGGCGTCCATCGTTGACCACAGCACGCGTGACGACACACACCGGTTTAGTGGATTGTCCAGGGGTGTCCGCTCCGATCCGTGGCCGCTGTTAGCAAGCCCGTTAGCAAAGCACCTCCGCGCACAACTCCTGCCTGGCGTCTTCCCGTCTGCCGTTCAGCCCACGCGTAGCGCGATCAGCAGCCACCAGAGGGGTCAAGGTGGAGCGCCCCGCTGGACGAACGACCTTGACCCTCTGGTGGCTGCTGATGGTCTCTGACTGGGCTGAGCGGCAGACGGGAAGACGCACCCGCCCCGACTCCGCCTAGCCGGCCAAATCGACCCGTCATCCCGGAGTCGTGAGGCCCCCCGCCGGAGGCAATGCCCTTGGTACTGAGGAAGACACCGAGAGCGGGCGCGGGCGGTGAACGGCCGGAGGCCGCATGCGCACGCCCGCGCCGCGCGCCGAAGGCGCGCCTTGATCCATAAGAGCCAAATTCGGCAAGAGGGATCGGCGGGAGTTTGTCCTCCGTTGACAGATCCGCGACACTCGTCCGCCAGGTGATGTGCGACAGCCGAATGCGCGGATCGCGGCAGATGAGTGCGTTTCCCGAGTCAGCGTTTAGTAGCGCCACAGCAGCGCCAGGGTGGGCCAGGGCGTAGATCGGGGTGATCCCCGTTGATGATTGCGGCTACACAAGCGCATGCTGTGGCCGTGAACAAGGTTTCGCTGACGGCGCCGACCCCGGTGTTCGGGGAGCGGGTCGTGGGCGCGGCGGCGATCGCGTTGGTAGCGTCGTTGGTCATCCAGAATGCGGTGCTGGTCTGGGCCGGAGCGCCCGGCTTCGGCGACCCGATCGAGAAGGTGCTCGCCTTCCACGCGGAGAACCGCGGCGCGGTCGCGATCGCGGTCGGCTCAGAGGCGCTGAACCTGCCGCTGCTGCTCGTGTTCGTGACCGGTTTCCACGGGCTGGTCGGGCGTCGCGGGGGTGCGGGCGCCGACTGGTCGCGCCTCGCGGTGGCTGCGGGCGCGACTCTCGCGGCGGTCTTCGCGCTCTACGCGGTTCTGTGGAACGGAGTCGTATTGTCCGCCGGCGAGCTCGCCGAGCCGAGCCCGCTGTTCAAGCTCGTCTGGCAGCTGCATGCAGGAGCATTCGCTCTGGCGCTGCCGGCGCTCGGCACCACCTTCATCGGCGCTGCGCTGGCGGCGCATGCGAGTCGGCTGGCGGCGCCGTGGCAGCGTGTGCTCGGCGTGGCCGGGGGAGGCCTGCTGATCGCCGCCGGGGTGGCCAACCTCGCGATCGCTGACGGCTCGCCGATCCTGTTCGTGGGGCTACTCGGCTACGCCGCCTGGCTCGTGTGGCTGCTGGTGACCGGGGTACGGCTGGTTCTGATGCCCAGGAAGGTCGGCGCTGCCTAGGAACCGTTCCCGCCACGCGGCAGCCTCGATACAAAGATTGCGTCAATCTGGGCGACCGAAGTGACACGACCGCTCATCGGCAGATCCGTGCGTTGGCCGGCCGCCCCAGTTGGTCGCCAGGCGCCTAGCCTGTCGCACATCAGTTGACGGAACTGTGTCGTGGATCTGTTGGCGGATCAGAGGATCGGCGGGAGTCATGGGTCGATACCGGGCACGTCTTCACGACTGGGTTCGGGCAGCCGATCTACCCCGACACCGTGAGCCAGCTCATGGCCAAGACGATCAAGGCCTACAACGAGCCAGCCGACGACGAGGATGCTCCAGAGGTCCCGTTGCCGCATGCTTGGCTGCACGACCTGAGGCATGTGCACGCGACCTTGCTCCTGGTCGCGGGTGTCCCAGTGCATGTCGTCGCGGACCGGCTGGGGCACGCTGATCCGTCGATCACGCTCCGGGTGTACGCCCATGTGATCCGTCGCCACGCGGCTGGTATCGCTGATGTGTTCGCCGCTGCTGCTGACCACGTCGACGAGGACCAGGACGACGAAGACGACGGGGGAGACCCGTCAGCGGTGGTGCCGTGTTAGCAGAGGCGTTAGCAAAAACAGCCCCGGACAGAGCGAAACCCCAGGTCATCCACCTCGTGACCTGGGGTTTTGTTTGCGCGCTCGGAGGGATTCGAACCCCCAACCTTCTGATCCGTAGTCAGATGCTCTATCCGTTGAGCTACGAGCGCTGGACAACGTCGAGTAACGATACATGGCGGGGGCGGGTGTGTGCCAATCGGCTCCTGGGTGGGGGCTCTAGCATCCGCGGCACGCGCGGTGAACGTGTGCAGCAGCACGCACAACCAGGGCGGTTCGACATGCCCAGTCCGCGAATCCACCCCCCTTGGCAGGCTGGGATGACGTGCGAGCGGCAACCACGGGGCGGCGACGGAGGAGCCACGCGCACGAACAGGGTGGTGGGAGCGGCCGACGTAGGAGCGCGCGTAGCGGACGCGTGGGTGGACCACAGTCTCTGGAACCGGGTGGGGGTTGGGGTGCGTCGGAGGCGGGTGTCAGCTGACCGGTAAGGGAGGACCTCCGCGTGGTTAAGGTCGCGGGCATGGCAAGTCGACTGGTGCGCGGTACGGCGATCGGGTGTGGTGTGGCCGCGATCGCGGGGGCTGGGATCGGGTTCGCTGTCGGCGAGCCGGTGCAGCCGGAGGACATTCTGCCGGCGCGGTCGATGCCGGCCGATCTGTGTGCGCGGCTCGGCGACGTGTCCAGCCTGTTGCCCAAGGCATCGAGCAGTACGGCGCCGGTCACGCTGGTCCAGGGTGGCAGTACGTCGATCACCTGCGAGGCGGGCAGCAGCCGCGCCAGGGTCGCCGCCTACTCCGCGGCGACGCTGAAGGTGACGATCACCCCGAGCCCCGGGCAGGACGCCGGCGCCGGCACTCCGCCGTTCACGCCCGAGCAGGTCGCGAAGAAGACCTTCACCCGTTCGCCGATGAAAGCGCTGCCGAACAGCACGTACCCGACCAAGACCAGCCGGAGCACGAACGGCGTGGCCGGTGAGTCGTGGGTCGTCCGCGCGCTCGTCCAGCGCGCGGACATTGTCGTACAGGTGGACTACACGGCCAATCCGATCGATGCGGACACGGCGGAGAAGGCAGCTGTCGCGCTCGCGGACCGGGCGATCTGGGAGACGAAGTGAGCAACAGTACGCCGGAGATCCCCGGCTACCAGTTCGACCAGCGACTGTTGCAGCACCCGCTGGCGGAGCTCTGGCACGGCCGCAGCTTCACCGGGATGGAGATCGTCGCGCTGGTGCTCAGCGAGGCCGGCGCGCGCGACGCGACCG
Source organism: Kribbella sp. CWNU-51 (assembly GCF_054073265.1). Classification (NCBI taxonomy): domain Bacteria; kingdom Bacillati; phylum Actinomycetota; class Actinomycetes; order Propionibacteriales; family Kribbellaceae; genus Kribbella; species Kribbella sp. CWNU-51. Next base: position 52,439 of record NZ_JBSXMZ010000014.1, on the reverse strand, counting down.
TGCGGGACCGGCTTGTCCGGGCCGGCCGCGGCGCCGCGCTCGAACCCGCGCGGCTCGAGACGCCACTGTGGGCGGCCAACTTCAGCTCCGACCGCCCGTACGCGGTCACGCAACTGATCCCCGGCCAGTCCGGCGCCGAACGCCTGATCGACCCACTCGACGGTGTCATCGGCAACGACGACGAGTCGCTGCGGGCGGTCCGCGCCCAGCTCAGCCAGTACGGCGCCAGGCCGCCAACGGCCGACACGACGCCGACGGCCGACACGACGATCCCGTCGTACGCCGACCACCCGCAAGCAACCGCCGAGCCCGGGCAAGCCCCACAACCAACCACCCAACCGCAGTCCACGATCGAGGTCGCCCGCGAGTACAAGCGGAAGATCGGTGGCTGGATCTACGCGGTCGTCGCCTTCGTCGTGCTGCTCGTCTTCACGGTCACCTACTCCATCGGCGCCGCCGTCGGCAGTTCGGTGAAATCCGACCAGCCGGTCGACGCCGCTCCCCAGGCCGCGGTGAGCCCGGAGGCGTACCCGTCGCCGGTCCTGCTGCCCGCGATCCCGAAGATCACCACCGCGCCGTACAAGCGGCCGGACGGATCCGCCGGCGTGTTCGGCGCCACGTACGCCGCCGGCACGGACCTGCAGGTGATCACGACGGCCGAGCTGCCGTTCGCGCTCGGCTGGCCGCGGCCGCCGCAGGTGACGTTCCTCCGCGAGTCCACCTCGGTCGTCTACCGGCGGATCGTGACGCGGTCCGACTACTCCAACGGCGGACTGAAGAACTCGCTCGACGCTCGGATCGCCTTGCACCCGTGCGCGAGCCTCGCCGCCTGCCGGGCCGACCGGGCCGCGTTCGACAAGCAGTGGGCGAAGGTCTACAAGGCGACGGCACCCACGACGGCGAAGGACGCGCGGACGTGGCTGACGGTGCGGACAACGCCGTATGCCGTGACGATGACCAGGGCTTATGTGAGCGGCGGCCAGTGGTGGCTGGTCGGCTCAGCGGTCACCGGCGCGCCCGGCGAGGAAGCGGACGTGCAACGCATTGTGAACGACATCTGGCGGCAGACCAGCTGATCCACCGCAAGATCTGCAGGAACGGCCCGCGCGAGCAGCGCGGGCCGTTCTCATTTTCACAAGGTTCGCCGGAAAGCGATTGTCGCCAAAACTTTGTGACCGGGTTCACGTTCTAGGGGTTCTCAGCACTCGGGTCGTTCGCGTACCGTAGTACCACTTGCACACTGGTATACGTCCACTGGACGCACTGGTATGCGAGAGATCACACCGCCAGCCAGCTGAATCGAACCGCCGGAGACCCCGGCGGCCGGAGCCGTACCCCCCTCAGTGTCGAGGGATCGGTCGGCCGCCGGGCCCGACAGCCGAGAGGGAATGAGCCGCCGATGACGACAACCGCCAGCCCGACCCATACCGAGACCGCCACCCCAGCAGCCACCACGGACCCCCTCCCAGCCGCAGCCCCCGCGCCGTACCCCCTGACCGACGCCCCGACCCGCCACTCCGGCCTGCTGGCCTGGGTCGCCGAGGTCGCCGAACTGACGCAGCCCGACCGGATCCACTGGGTGGACGGCTCGGACGAGGAGTACGCCGGACTCACCGCGGAGCTGATCGAGGCCGGCACCATGGTCCGGCTGAACGAGGAGAAGAAGCCGAACTCGTTCTGGGTGCGCACCGACCCCTCGGACGTGGCGCGGGTCGAGCAGCGGACGTTCATCTGCTCGGTCGACGAGGCCGACGCCGGCCCGACCAACAACTGGATGGCGCCGGCCGAGATGAAGGCGCTGATGACCGAGCTGTACCGCGGCTCGATGCGCGGCCGGACGATGTACGTCGTCCCGTTCTGCATGGGACCGCTGACCGCGGACCAGCCGATGTTCGGCGTCGAGATCACCGACTCGGCGTACGTGGTCGCGTCGATGCGGATCATGGCCCGCACCGGTTCCGCCGTACTGGAGAAGCTGGGCACGGACGCGTTCTTCGTGCCCTGTCTGCACTCGGTCGGCGCTCCGCTCGCTCCCGGTCAGAAAGACGTCCCGTGGCCGTGCAACGACGAGAAGTACATCGTGCAGTTCCCGGAGGAGCGGACGATCTGGTCGTACGGTTCCGGGTACGGCGGCAACTCGCTGCTGGGCAAGAAGTGCTACTCGCTGCGGATCGCGTCGGCGATCGCGCGGGACGAGGGCTGGCTGGCCGAGCACATGCTGATCCTCAAGCTGATCTCGCCGGACAAGAAGGTTCACTACGTCGCGGCCGCGTTCCCGAGCGCGTGCGGCAAGACCAACCTGGCGATGCTCGACCCGACCCTGGAGGGCTGGGAGGTCGAGACGCTCGGCGACGACATCGCCTGGATGCGGTTCGGCAAGGACGGTCGGCTGTACGCCGTGAACCCGGAGTTCGGCCTGTTCGGCGTGGCCCCCGGCACCGGCTGGAAGACGAACCCGAACGCGATGCGCACGATCGAGAAGGGCAACTCGGTCTTCACCAACGTCGCGCTCACCGATGACGGCGACGTCTGGTGGGAGGGCTACTCGCCGACCCCGCCGAACCACCTGACCGACTGGAAGGGCCGGGAGTGGACGCCGGACTCGGACGAGCTGTCCAGCCACCCGAACAGCCGGTTCTGCACCCCGATCAAGCAGTGCCCGATCCTCGCCGACGAGTACGAGGACCCGAACGGCGTACCGATCTCGGCGATCATCTTCGGCGGCCGCCGCGCCACCACGGTGCCGCTGGTGACCGAGTCCCGGGACTGGGCGCACGGTGTCTTCATGGGCGCGACGCTCTCGTCGGAGACCACTGCGGCCGCGGTCGGCCAGGTCGGCGTCGTACGGCGGGACCCGATGGCGATGCTGCCGTTCCTCGGCTACGACGCGGGCAAGTACTTCGACCACTGGCTGACCGTCGGCAAGGAGCACGACGCGGCGCAGCTGCCGAAGATCTTCTACGTGAACTGGTTCCGCAAGGACGACGCGGGCAAGTTCGTCTGGCCCGGCTTCGGCGAGAACGGCCGGGTGCTGAAGTGGGTGATCGACCGGATCGAGGGCCAGGCCGACGCGGTCGAGACCCCGATCGGCCGGGTCCCGACGCCGGACTCGCTGGATGTGTCCGGGCTCGACCTGACCGCCGACGAGCTCGACATCGCGCTCGCCGTCGACGCCGAGGAGTGGAAGGCCGAGATCCCGCTGATCGAGGAGTGGTTCGCCAAGCTCGGCGACACCGTGCCGGCCTCGCTGAGGGTCGAGCTCGACGACCTGAAGGCGCGGCTCGGCTGACGCCCCAGGACACCGGACGCTGAATCGGAAGCCAGCGGTCGGGCAGGAAGCGGGGGG
>NZ_JBSXMZ010000014.1:0-49070 GCF_054073265.1 Kribbella sp. CWNU-51 | reverse complement strand
CCCCCCGCGCTGTACTTTCGGCCAGCACCCGGCGGACCTCGTCGTCGCCGACCGGCGAGAAGTCGCGGTACGCCTGCCCGACGGCGGCGAAGCGCCGCGGGATCCACGCGCACACCACCTGGTCCGCGACCTGCCCCAGCCACCGGCAGCTCTCCACGCCACCGACCGGTACGGCGACGATCACGCGAGCCGGCCGTTGTCGTCGTACCGCTTCCACCGCGGCGCGCATGGTCGAACCGGTGGCGAGGCCGTCGTCGACCAGGATCACCACGCGGTCGTGGACGTCGATGGGCGGCCGGTCGCCGCGATACTCCCGCTCACGCCGACGGAGCTCACGGACCTCGCGCTCACGGACCTGCTCCAGCGTCTGCTCGTCGATGCCCTTCAGCACCGGCTCGTTGCGGACGGTGTACGTCGCGTCGCCGACGCCCGCGATCGCCCCCATCGCCAGCTCCGGCTGACCCGGCAGACCGAGCTTGCGGACGATCAGTACGTCGAGATCCGCGTCCAACGCGTCCGCGATCGGAGCCGCCACGGGCACCCCGCCCCGCGCCAGCCCCAGCACCAGAACGGATCCACCGACTTCGCCGAGCTCCTCCACCAACGCCCGGCCCGCAGCCGCCCGATCCAGGTACGGCCTCCTCATAACGCCATCATCCAACTACGTTGGCCGCATGCGAATCCCGGAGAGCGCGCGGGGCGTGCTCGAATCGAATGCTCTTGGGCATCTGGTGACGATCAATGCGGACGGCAGCCCGCAGGTGTCGGTGATCTGGGTCGGGCTGGACGGGGACGAGATCATCGCCGCCCACATCCCGAACAACCAGAAGGTGAAGAACATCCGGCGTGACGGCCGGGTGGTGTTGTCGGTCGAGACCGACCGGAGTAACGAGGTGGGCCTGACCGAGTACCTGGTGATCACGGGTACCGCCCGGATCACCGAGGGCGGGGCGGTCGACGTACTGCGTGGGCTCGTCAAGACCTACATCGGTCCGGACGCGCAGTACCGGCCCGGCGAGGAGCTGCCGCCGGGGTACGTCACGCACATCACGGTGGACAAGATCGGAGGTGTCGGACCATGGGCCTGAAGATCGGCGTGATGCTTCCGCTGGGTGACGGCGACGGGCCCGGGGGTGGGATGCCGGGGTGGAAGGACCTCCGCGCGGTCGCCGAGGCGGCCGATCAGAACGGGCTGGACTCGGTGTGGCTCGCGGATCACTTCCTCTACCGCGACCCGGAGGGCCGGGTGTTCGGGATGCACGAGTCGTGGACGCTGCTGAGCGCGGTGGCCGCGGTCACCACGAACGTCGAGGTGGGGAACATGGTGCTCTGCGCATCGTTCCGTGACCCCGGATTGACCGCCAAGATGGCCGCGACGCTGGACGAGGTATCCGGCGGACGGCTGATCCTCGGTGTCGGGGCCGGCTGGCACGATCCGGAGTACGACGCGTTTGGGCTGCCGACCGACCATCGGGTCGGGCGCTTCGAGGAGTGGCTCGAGATCGTGGCGCGGATGATCCGCGGCGAGACGGTCACCTTCGACGGCACGTACTACCGGGTCAGCGAGGCGAACCTCGATCCGGCGCCGCCGCACCGGATCCCGATCCTGGTCGCCGGTCACCGCCCGCGGATGATGCGGCTCGTCGCCGAGTGGGCCGATGCCTGGAACACCGCCTGGTACGGCGCCGCGAGCGAGAAGGTCGAGGAGAAGCTCGGCACCCTCCGCGAGGCGGTCAAGACGGCTAGCAAACCCGACGGCACCGTGGCCGCCACAGTCGGGATCGTCGTCCGCGACACCGACCAGCCGTCCGTTGCGGACCCCGATCCCCGCGCCATCGAAGGCACGATCCCGGAGTTGGCCGAGGCCTTCACGGCGTACCAGAAACTAGGCGTCGACCACCTGATCATCTCCCCGGAGCCGATGACCCCGCGCTCAGTCGAACGCATCGCCGAAGCCAAGCAATTGCTGAGCAAATAGCCAACGCCAGCCACGTTGCTGAGCAAGCAGCCAACGCCCTCCAGGCACCCGCTGAGCGAATAAACAACGCCCGCCAGGCACAACCCCGGGGGTCCGGGGGCGAAGCCCGCCGGGCGGGGCCCGGGGGTCGCACCCCCGGAAAACAGCCGGAGCTCCCTGGTCCGCGCATTCTGCGGACAGGGAGCTCCCGGGAGCGGAGGCGGCGGGATTTGAACCCGCGAGAGGGGATTACCCTCAACCCGCTTAGCAGGCGGGCGCCATCGACCGGACTAGGCGACGCCTCCTCCGACGATCCCCCTGAGGGGACACGACGACGGCCAAGACTATCCGCTCGACCCTGTCGGCGGCAAAGCGGGTCCCGACCCTCCTGACCGACACTCTGCGTGCCGGGGGCGGCACCTTGGGAGAGTAGCCCGGGGCACCTGTACTGTGGCGGGCATCGACGGGGGTCGCCAGCTTCACGTCAACCAACCAGGTGTCGTGGGCGTCAGAAGTACCGTGGGCTGCCGTGCGCGGCCGACGGAGGGTCGCCACGTCGTCGATCAGGGAACGGAGCTATGTCGCGGAGTACTCGCGCAGCCGGACGCAGGTCCGCGCCACGGGCCAGCCGGTCCAGGCACCGCTCGCAGCGGGCCCGGACGACCTCGAAGGCGATCGGCCTGACGCTGCTCAGCGCCTTGATCCCGGGTTCTGGGTTGCTGATGGGTGGGCGGAAGAAGCTGGGTGCGTTCGTGCTCACGATCAGCGTCGGGTTGCTGCTGATCGCCACGTACGTCGGCCTCACGCGACGGGACTCGATTCTCGCCTTCGCGGTGTCGCCTCGGCAGTTGCTGATCGCTACCGCGGCCGTCGTGGTGCTGGGTGTGTGCTGGATCTGGATAGTGGTTGCCTCGCACAAACTGCTCCGCCCGGTCAGCATGACCTACACCGGGCGGTTGGTCGGGTCGATGTTCGTCGGGATGCTCTGCTTCGCGATCGCCGTACCGACGACCGTGGCGGCGCAGACCGTGATGGCGCAGCGCGACCTGGTCGGGAGCGTGTTCCAGTCCGAGGGCAACTCGAAGAGCGCGACCCGTCCGAAGGTGGACAACAACAAGGATCCGTGGGCCAAGACTCCCCGCCTGAACCTGCTGCTGCTCGGCGCTGACGACGGCGTCGGCCGCACCGGCGTCCGGACCGACACCGTGATCGTGGCCAGTATCGACACCAAGACCGGTGACACCGCGCTGATCTCGCTCAGCCGGAACTGGATGCGGATGCCGTTCCCCGAGGACTCACCGCTGCACAAGATCTACCCGGACGGCTTCTGGGACCCGAAGCTGGGCAATGTCGAGCAGCCGGAGTACTACCTGGACTCGATGTACGACAACGTCCCGAAGGCGCATCCCGGGGTCCTCGGCCAGACCGACAACGAGGGCGCCGACGTGGTCAAGCTGGCCGCGGGCGCGGCGCTGGGGCTGGACATCGACTACTACATGCAGGTCAACCTGGCCGGCTTCCGGCAGATCATCGACGCGGTCGGCGGCATCACCGTCAACGTCAACTACCGGGTGCCGATCGGCGGCGACTACGGCGACGGCCCGGGGTCGAACACCGCGAAGAAGCCGTCCGGCTACATCGAGCCGGGCCCGAACCAGAAGCTCGACGGCTACCACGCGCTCTGGTTCGCCCGCGGCCGCTACGGCCTGAGCGACCCGTCGCGGCAGGAGCGGCAGCGGTGCACGATCCACGCGCTGGTGAACAGCGTGAACCCGGCCACCCTGGTGACGAAGTACCAGCAGATCGCCTCGGCCGGCAAGCAGGTGCTGCGGACCGACATCCCGCAGGAGATCTTGCCGGCGTTCATCGAGCTGGGTCTGAAGGTGAAGGGCGCGAAGGTCACCAACGTCGACCTGGACAAGAACAAGAACTTCCCGACCGGCAAGAACCCCGACTACACCGCGATGCAGGAGATCATCCAGAAGGCCATCGCCCCGCAGACCAAGCCGGTCTCCACTCCGTCGACCACCACGACGAAGAAGCCGTCCAGTGGGTCGACCAAGAAGGCGACGCCGAAGCCGGCCGTGACGCCAGGTGCCACCGAGAACCTGAACGACGCCTGCGCGTACAACCCCAGCCAGACCGGGAACTGACAGCAACCCGACACCTTTCGGCAACGCCTCCACCTCGGACACCGACGCCTTCTGATCGGTGGCCCGACCCGCCGCCCGGGGGAACCGGCCGGGACCGTGAATGGGATCCTTGTGCGATGCGTACGACGTACCGGATGCGGGCGGGGCGGTTCCTCGGGGTGCTGGCCGCCGGGCTGATCATCCTCGGCGTGGCCGCGATCCTGTGGGCACTCGGGCTGCCGGCCGTGGCGGTCTCGGTGTTCGTCACCCTGGGTGGGCTGATCACGCTGGCCGGGCTGTGGATCCTGATCTGGCCGCCGAAGATCGCGAAGCTGCGGGACACCGGGATCGAGGTGCGCGGTGTCCGGACGCCCTGGACCGACGTGACCCAGGTCGGCCGGGTGGAGACCACGCACGGCGAGGCGATCGTGCTGCGCACCACGCAGCCGGACCACTCGATCCTGCTGCCGATCGCGTGGCTGGCGCCTGGTCGCGCCGCGAGCCTGGAGACCGCGCTGCGGGACCGGCTGAACGCGGCGCACGGTTACACGATCTGGGACGGCACTGCCCCGGACGGCAACGATCGCGCAGAATGACTTGCGAGCCGATTCGACCTGAGGAGTCCGGGTGCTGTCCTTCGAGCTGTCGTACGACGAACTGATCGCCTACCAGGGCACCAACCCCAAGCCGGCGGACTTCGACCAGTACTGGGACAAGGCGCTGCTGGAGCTCGATGCCGTCGCCCCGGAGACCGAGTTCGCCGACGCGACCGACTTCCCGCTGACCACGGCGACCGCGCAGCACCTGTACTTCAACGGCACCGGCGGCTACCGCGTGCACGCCAAGGTGATCCGTCCGGCCGAGCCCACCGGCCCGGCCGTGCTGATCTTCCACGGGTACGGCGGTGAGCAGCCGAAGTGGGTCGATCTGCTGCCGTACGCCGCCCGCGGGTTCACCGTGGCCGCGCTGGACGTGCGTGAGCAGGTCGGATTCCGGACCGAGTCGCAGGCGGCGAACAGCTTCTCGCTGCACAACCACCTGGTCCACGGCCTCGACGACGGACCGGACGGGTTGCTGTACCGGCACGTGTTCCTGGACACCCGGCGGCTCGCGGACATCATCGGCGGCCTGCCCGAGGTGGACGCCGCGCGGATCGCGACCACGGGCTGGAGCCAGGGCGGTGGACTCAGCCTGGTCGCCGCGGCGCTGACCCCGGGCATCAAGTACACCGCGAGCGTCTTCCCCTTCCTGTGCGACTACCAGCGGACCTGGGACCTGAACCTGGAGACCGGCCCGTACGACGAGATCGTCACCTGGTTCAAGAAGCGCGATCCCCGGCACCTGCGCCAGGACGAGGTGTTCACCACCCTCGGCTACATCGACGTCCAGCACCTCGCTCCCCGGATCCGCGCCGAGGTCACGCTCTTCACCGGCCTCGAGGACCAGGTCTGCCCGCCGTCCACCCAGTTCGCGGCGTACAACAAGATCACGTCCCCCAAAGACGTCCGCCTCTACCCCGACTTCGGCCACGACGACCTCCCCGGCGCCCACGACGACATCTACCAACTGATCGGCGCCAAACTCTGAGCACGCTCACCTACTGACCGAGGCCGGCGTCGCGGGCTCGGGCTACTGCTTCTGAGCGGCCGGCTACGTGGAGTTTGGTGAAGACGTTGGAGACGTGGTTGCGAATGGTTTTGTCGCTGAGGAAGAGGTGGCGGGCGATGGCGGCGTTGGTGAGGCCGCGGGCGACCAGGTCGAGGACCTCGCGTTCGCGGTCGGTGAGCTCGGGGAAGGGTGCGACCTCGGGCCCGGCGCGGCCGGCGGCGAAGTAGGCGAGGACCCGGCTGGCGATGGCGGCGGAGAACACGACCTCGCCGTGGGACACCCCGTCGAGGGCGCGGCCGATCTCGGCGCGGTCGGCGCCCTTCAGCAGGTAGCCGCGCGCGCCGGCCCGGACCGCGGCGAACACCGACTCGTCGTTCTCCAGCATCGTCAGCACAAGTACGGCGATCGACGGCTGCTGCTCGGTCACCTGCCGGGTCGCCTCGACGCCGTTCAGCACCGGCATGTGCAGGTCCATCACGACAACATCCGGGACGAGCTCGCCCGCCAGCCTGACCGCCTCCGCGCCATCGCCTGCCTCGCCCACCACCTCCTTGCCCGGCATGGTCGAGATGGCAGTCACCAGCCCTTCGCGGTACAGCGGATGGTCATCGACCACGAGCACCCGGACGCTCATGACGCCCCCTTCGGCAGCAGCGCCGTCACCGTCGTACCCGCCGGACCGGAGTCGATCCGCAGCTGACCACCGAGCTCCTCAGCCCGCTCCCGCATCGACGACGTACCGACCCCGGGCCGCACCTGGTCAGGCAGCCCGCGTCCGTCGTCGGCGACCTCGATGCACACGCACCCGTCGCCATCCCGGACCCGGACCGCGACGGTCCCGGCGCCCGCGTGCCGGACCGCGTTCCCGGTCGCCTCACCGGCGATGTGGTACGCCGCAACCTCCACAGCAGCAGGCAATCCGGCGATCTCGTCGGCCGACACCCGGACCCTCGTCGTACCCGTGGACAGCCGATCGCCCAGCTCGCGCACGGCCGCGGCCAGCCCGAGCTCGTCCAGCATCGGCGGCCTGAGCTCGTGCACCAACGCCCGTACGTCGGCCACTGCCGCGTTGAGCCGAGGCACCAGCCGGTCGAGCAGTTTCCGAGCCGCCTCCGGGTCGTCCGCCGCGATGTCGCGCGCAGTCTCGACATGCAGAGCCAGTGCGGCGAGCGATGGGCCGACGCCGTCATGCAGGTCGCGACGAAGCCGGCGGCGTTCCTCCTCCCGCGCGACCACCACAGCCTCCCGGGCGCGCTGCGCCTCACGCGCCAGCAGGACGGTGTGTGCCGCGACCGCGGCCTGCGCGGCGAGCCGGTCCAGCGCTCGCACCTCATGGCCGTCGAACTCGGTCGACCGGGTGACGGTGAGCCGCCCGAAGTGTTCGCCGGCGTACTCCAGTTCCACGGTCATCCCGATCCCCGTCCCTTCGCCGTACGACGTCACCAGTCCGTCCCGCAGCACGATGGTCGCCTGCTGTGCGCGCAGGGACCGAGCCACCTGCTCGACCACCGACGGCAAGACCCGTTCGGACAGGTCGTCCGGAGTGGTTGCCGCCGCGAGCCTCGTGCCGAGCCGTGCGAGTACGGCGTACGGCTCCTCGACGTCACCATGGACCAGCCGGTTGACGTGCCGCTGCAGCCAGGACCGCAACGGCAGCGCCGCCAGGGCGACCACGGTGGTCGCGAGGATGGGTGCTCCGGTCGTGGCGCCCAGCCGGTCACCGGCCAGCCAGACCGTGACGGCGTACAAACCGATCACGAGCGTCGACAGAGCGCCGTACACGAGAGCGCGGGAGATGACGATGTCGACGTCCCACAGCCCGTAACGCATCACCGCGATGCCGATCGCGATCGGCAGGGGCAGTATGGCGAGCCCTGCCACGGCTCCCGTGCCGGCCGGGAGGAGCCGCGCGACCGCGAACAGCACGATCGTGCACGCGTAGCCGACGAACACCCACTTCAGCTGCTGCCGCTCGAGATCGGCGGCCCGCCGCCACCTGGTCACGAGCGACACGAAGCCCACGATCACGGCTGCGAGAAGCAGTCCGCCGAGCAGAGCCGCGACGACCGGTTCACCGGTCGCCGCGACGCCGACCGGATTCGTCGCACCATGCAGACCTTCGGGATACTCCGGCCCTTCGTACGGCGTCAGCGCCCAGGTGACCGCGATGACGGCCACTGCGGTTGCGTTGAACCACAACGCCGGCCGAGACGCTTGCCGGCCATCCGGCAGCATCACCGGCAGAAGTACGGCGATCGCCGTGTAGCCGGGCGCCCAGAGCCAAGCGCCGAGCCAGGTCGACCACGTCCCGTCCGTCAGCAGACCGACCTCGGTGCCGAGCAGGGCCAGGCCTTGGGTCAGCGCGATTGCCCCGAGCAACACCTGGATCCGCCGGGCGCCGGTCGCCCGGAGCAGCAGGCAGGCGAGGCCGTACGCCAGCGCGGCGGCCAGCTCCATCAACCAGAACGACGGCTCGATCGTCCGGCCGGCGGGCGCGTTGACCGCGTGCAGGCCGGCCCCCACCAGTCCGGCGAGGACCGCGAGTACACCGATGACAACCCCCATGACCGCATCATCGCCGCCAACTTGTCCCGGCGTCACGGGACAAGGAGTCCCGGATCGGATCGTGACGGCCGGCCGTGGTGGACGGGACAGCCCGGTCGCGACCGTTGGGACACCGAATCCGATCGACAGGAGAAACACTGTGACCACCGCGACCACCACCCACTCCACCGCGACGCGCCGGCGGCCGGCGAGCGTGCTCGTCGCCGCGATCCTGCTCGGCCTGGTCGCCGCGGTCGGCGGCTACGGCTCGATCTACTTCACCGGCCTCGAGGGCTGGACGGCCCTCGGCGTCTGCTTCGTCGTGGCGTACGAGTTCCTCACGCTGACCGGCCTGATCGCCGTCGTCGCGTTGCTCCGTAACCATCCCCTCGGCCGCCCGGGCGTCATCCTCTACGCGACGTGGATGATCTACTTCACGCTCTTCAAGCTGATCGCGTTCCAGGAACTGCAGGCCATCCCGTTCGGCGTGATCGCCGCCGTCGCCCTCGTCCTGGTGACCCGGCGCTCAGCCCGCTGACGTCAGGTCGGAATCCACGTGGGCCACCACGGTGGGACGTTCCCCGGGCAGGTGCCCGGGGAACCGGCGGGTGTGCCCTGCCAGGAGAACAGGGCGAGGTCGGCGATCGTGATCGCGACCGCGGCGGCGATCAGCGAGAACAGGAACGCCTTGCCGGCGTAGCGGAAGACCGTGGTGAACAGGACGAGGTTCACGATCAGGGCGAGCGGCAGACCGAGGAACAGCAGGGTGAGGCCGTTGGGGACGCTGCCGGTGACGTCGACATTGCAGGCCTTCCACGCCCGCGAGGTGATCACGACCAGCCCGAACGCCGCACCGCCGCCGACGACCACCGCAAGGAACGACTCGCCCTTGCTCCCCTTCGCAGCTAACGCCATGGGGTTCACCGTAAGTGATCCGGGCGGCCACTTCAGCTCGCCCCGGCGGGGTGCGCCGTACTCAATGCCGCCGGCCTCAGTACCGCCAGCGCAGCGCGCGGACCCGGTCCTCGAGCGACAACCCGCCCAGCGACTCCGCGTCATGACGGCGTACGGCGAGGAACGGGTCGACGATCGCATCACCCAGCGCGTCCCGCAGGACGGCCGAGCGCTCGAGGGCCGACAGCGCGTCGTCGAGGGTGAGCGGCAAGCGGCGCGGGCGTTCGTCGTCCGGGTACGTCGCCGGGTCGCGGTCGAGCCCAGGCGGTAAGACCGCCTTCCGCTCCAGCCCGGTCAAGGCGGCGGCCAGCACGGCCGCGGCGGAGAGATACGCGTTGCCCGACGGATCGCCGATCTTGATCTCGCAGTTGGCCGAGTCCGGCCGGCTGGTCACGCTGCCCGGCACGTAGCGCAGCGCGGCCTCGCGATTCTCCTCGCCCCAGCACGCGAACGCGCCGGCCCAGTTCCCGGGCACGCGGCGATCCGCGCTGACCACGCTCGGCGCCAGTACGCCGGTCAGTCCGTCGAGCTCGGCGAGCACTCCGGCGATCAGTTGCCGCGCATGCTCGGACGGACCGTCGTCAGCACCGAACGGCACGCCATCCAGCGACGCGGAGAAGTGGATATGCGCGCCATTGCCGACGAACCCGGCCACTGTGATCGGCGCGAAGGACGCCAGCAGCCCATGTGCACGAGCGACCCGATGGACGACGAGCCGCGCGAGCTGCGATTGATCGGCCGCGGCCAGCGGCGTCGCGGGCGGCAGCGCGACCTCGACCTGACCCTGCGCGTACTCCGGATGCAGTTGCTCCGCCGGGACCCCGGCCGCGTCGAGTGCCTCGAGCAGGTCGACCGCGAAGTCCTCCAGCTTCACCATGGCCAGCACGCCGTACGCCGGTCCGATGGTGCCGACCGCGGGATCGCCGGGATCACCGGTGAAGACCGTGAACTCCAGCTCGAACCCGAGCTTGACGTCGAGGCCGGCCGCGACCGCCCGCGCTTCCTGCCGCCGCAGCGCCGCACGCTGGCAGATGTCGACCGGCTCGTGGTCCTGCGTCAGCTGGTCGGCCGGCGCCCAGAACACGGTGTGGTCAGGCCCGAGCGGGGCGACTGCGCCGAGATCCGGCATCAACCGGTTGTCGCCGACGGGCCCGTTCACCAGCGGCGACGAGGTGATGGCGTCGTCGGCGCACATCAGCGCGAACACCGGCGAAAGTCCGATCCCGTCGCGGACCGCCGTACGCACGCGGGCCGCAGGCACCGTCTTCGCGCGGGTGATGCCGGCGTTGTCGACGATGGACGTGATCAGCATCCGCAGGCCGCTCTCGAGCAGCGCGTCGACGGGACTGTCGGTGACAGACATGCCGACCTTCGTACCACACGACCCCGTCAACCGGCGGCGATCCGGATGATCACGCCGCATAATCGGGACGTGAGCGATGGGTGGCCGGATGGTCCGTACCGGGTCGGGATCTCGGGGTGGCGCTACCCGCCCTGGCGGAAGGTGTACTACCCAGACGGCCTGCCGCAGCGGGCCGAGCTCGAGTACGCCTCCAGCCGGCTGAACTCGATCGAGCTGAACGGCTCGTTCTACTCGCTCCAGCGGCCGTCGTCGTACCAGCGCTGGTACGACGAGACGCCGGACGGGTTCGTGTTCGCGGTCAAGGGCCCGCGGTTCGTCACGCATCTGAAGAAGCTGGCCGACGTGGACGCGCCGCTGGCCAACTTCTTCGCCTCCGGAGTACTTGCTCTCGGCAACAAACTCGGCCCGGTGCTGTGGCAGCTCCCGCCGACCCTCGGGTATGACGAGGAGCGCTGCGCCGCGTTCTTCGCCTCGTTGCCGCGGACAACGGTGCAGGCGGCAGAGGTTGCCAAGGGCCACGACGAGCGGATGGAGGGCCGCTCACTGCTGGAGTGCGCGGTCGACATCCCGCTCCGGCATGCGATCGAAGTACGGCACTCCAGCTTCCAGACGCCCGGCTTCATCAAGCTGTGCCGCCGGCATGACATCGCGCTGGTCTGCGCGGACACCGCCGGGAAGTGGCCGATGTTCGACGACATCACCTCCGACTTCGCCTACGTGCGGCTGCACGGCGCTGACGAGCTCTACGTCAGCGGGTACGACGACGAGGCGCTGGACCGGTGGGCCGCGAAGATCCGGGCCTGGGGCCAGAACGCCTACGTCTACTTCGACAACGACGCCAAGGTCCGGGCGCCGTTCGACGCGGAGGGGCTCTCCCGCCGGCTCGGGATCACTTCGGCGGGTGCCGAAGTATCACAGGCTTAGCGTGAGCGGCATGACTGAGAACCCTGGAGAACTGGTGGAGCACGCGGTCGGGCGTTCGCTCCGGTTGGTCACCACCTGGCCGGCCTGGGACGGCCGTCCGCGTACGTCGGACGACGGTCGCACCTTCACCCCGCACAAGGCCGTCCGCCGGATCGCGGACCACCTCGTCGATCACCTGGCCGAAGTGGAGGCGCTGCTGGCCGGCGTACCGACCCAGCCGGACGAGTGGCACGCGAGCGCGCTCACCTCCGCCGCCGACCTCGCGCCGTTCACGGTCGAGGACGTGCGCGAGGCCGAGCAGCGGTTGAGCCGGTTGGGACGGACCTTCGCGCTGCGGTACGCCGCGGTCGATCCGGCCGAGTGGGACAAGGATCGCGGCGCCAACTGGACCCTCCGCCAGATCGCCGAACACCTGGTCGAGGTCGAGTGGTACGCCGAGCAGGTGGGCGACATGTCCTAGAAGAGCCGCGCGCCCACCGGCTCCTCCAGCTCGAGGAGGAACTGTTTGCGCTTGAGGCCGCCGGCGTATCCGGTCAGTGAGCCGTTCTTCCCGATCACCCGGTGGCACGGTACGACGATCGACAGCGGGTTCTGACCGACCGCCTTCCCGACCCGCTGCGCGAGCGTCCGGTCGCCCAGTCGTTCCGCGATCTCGCCGTACGTCGTCGTTCCGCCGTACGGGATGTCCTCGAGGATCGACCAGACGCGGCGCTGGAAGTCGTCGCCGCGCAGGACGGTCGGGAAGTCGAACGTGGTCCGCTCGCCGGTCAGGTACTCGTCCAGCTCGCGGGCCGCCTCGGCGATGACCGGGTCGGTGGCTTCGACCAGCTCACCGAGCACCTCCGGCGACGGCTTCACCCAGTGATGCGGGAAGTAGACGCCGGCGAGCGCGTGGTTCGAGGCGACCAGCGTGAGGTCCCCGATCCGGGTGCTGACGATCGCATGCCTGTTCATGCTGATGGAACGCGTCAGCACCCGGAGGTGTGAGGCCTCAGGAGCCGATGCGCTCCCGGGTCCGGCGCCGGAAGTCGCGGCCGACCTGGCTCACGTCCACCCGGTGCAGGTCGGTCACCGCGATCCCCGGCGTACTGTCCGCCGGTCCCTGCACCGCCCAGACCCCGTGCGGATCGCTCACGCCCGAGTCCAGGCCGGCCCCCGGATTGGCCGGCACGGCCAGGCTGATCCAGTAGGTGTTAGTCGCAGCCGTCCCGCGGGTCTGGACCCCGATGTGCTCGTTCTGCCCGACGCCGGTGCTCGCGTACGACACGAGTACGGCGTCCACGTCGAGGCGGTCGTACTCCGTGAACAGCTCCGGGAAGAGCACGTCCAGCCCGAGCGCGAGGCCGAATCGATAGCCGTCGATCTCGAAGGTCACCGGCTCCCTGCCCGGGGTGTACATCCAGGTGATCTTCGTGGTCGACAGCGCGCGTTCGTCGTACCGCGCGACCACCTTGCCCGCGGCTGAGACGACGTACATGCTGTTGTGCGGCCGGGCCTCGGGCAGTGGATGCACGGACGGGATCACGGTCCAGATGCTGAGCTCGCGGGAGAGCCTGGTGATCTGGTCGAGTTCGTCGTGGAGCACGGCCCAGTCGGCCTTGCTCCAGTCCGAAGGCCCGATCTCGTCCGGGCCCAGCTCGGACATCACGTGCTTGCTCGGGAAGCAGAGCGCGCCCTCGGTGAAGTGGACGAGACGAGCGCCTGCCGCAGCCGCCTGCCGCACCAGGTCGCGGACCTCGGTGCCACTCGCGCGGAGCAGGGCGGCGTTGGTGGGATCTTGGCGGACCGTCGACTGGGCGACGGCGATCCGCAGGGCGTTCTCCGGCATGTCTTCTCCTGGAGGAGTCGGACGGAAGTGCCGGAGGGCAGCCGTGTAGGACTCGCCCGTCTTGGCGGCGCGGGCACGGACCCGCTGCTTGAAGTTCCTGTGCGCTGTCATCTGGCCTTCCACGCACTCGCACGCGATCCCCCAGCGATCCCGCCCGAGGCAGTTGACCAGGACGAGCGGTCCGAGACAGGAAGTCCCTTTGCCTTCTCAGCAGGACCAGGCTGGGGCCGGTCGGCGAAGGTGCGGCGCGGACCGCGCCGGGCCCATATCCTTGCCGACCCCATGCCCTTGGTCAAACGTCCACGCCGCCACGCCGCGGGTTACCCCTGGCGGCATAAAGTCGGACCCGGACGCGGTTGTCCACCGAGTACGAGCAGACGACGTTGGGAGCAGAGGGTGAGCATTCGAGTCGGGTACAAGGCTTCGGCGGAGCAGTTCGGTCCGCGGGAGCTGGTGGAGTACTCGGTCCGGGCCGAAGAGCTCGGGCTCGACAGTGTGACCGTGTCGGACCACTTCCTGCCGTGGCGGCACGAAGGCGGTCACGCGCCGTTCGCGCTCGCCTGGATGGCGGCGGTCGGCGAGCGGACCAACCGGGTGCTGCTCGGGACTTCGGTGCTCACGCCGACCTTCCGGTACAACCCGGCGGTGATCGCGCAGGCGTTCGCCACGCTCGGCGAGCTGTACCCGGGCCGCGTGATGCTCGGCGTCGGCACCGGTGAGGCGCTGAACGAGATCGCCGTCTCCGGGATGGAGTGGCCGGAGTTCAAGGAGCGGTTCGCCCGGCTGCGGGAGGCCGTGCAGCTGATCCGCGACCTGTGGACGAAGGACGGCGTCAACGCCGAAGGCCCGTACTACAAGACCGTCGACGCGTTCATCTACGACCGGCCGGAGACCCCGCTCAAGGTGTACGTCGCCGCCGGCGGACCGCTGGTCGCCAAGTACGCCGGTCGCGCCGGCGACGGGTTCATCGCGACGTCGGGCAAGGGCATGGAGCTCTACACCGACAAGCTGATCCCCGCCGTGAAGGAAGGCGCCGAGAAGGCCGGGAAGACGTTCGAGGACGTCGACCGGATGCTCGAGGTCAAGATCTCCTACGACCGCGACCCCGCCGCCGCGCTGGAGAACACCCGGTTCTGGGCGCCGTTGTCGCTGACGCCGGAGCAGAAGCACAGCGTCACCAGCGCGACCGAGATGGAGCGGCTGGCCGACGAGCTGCCGATCGAGCAGGTCGCGCAGCGCTGGATCGTCGCCTCCGATCCCGACGAGGTCGTCAAGCAGTTCCAGCCCTACCTGGATGCCGGCTTCAACCACTTCGTCGTGCACGGCCCCGGCCAGGACCAGGAACGCTTCCTCACCCAGTTCACCGAGGACGTGCTTCCGCTACTGCGCAAGCTGGGCTGAGGAGCGACAATCGCGAGATGGGCGACTACGTGATTGTGCAGGAGGGCGACCCGCGGTGTGCCGAGCTGGAAGCCGCCGGCTACCGCGTGGTCGCCGAGTCCTGGGCCGTCCGCCTGCACAACCCCGACCGCGAGCTGCTGGACTCCGCCGTACGCCGTGCGGTCGCCGGCGGACTCACCATTCGCGAAGTCGGCCCGGAGTCCGCCAAGGCACTCCATGCCCTGGAGAAGACCAACGAACCCGACTACCCCTACACCCCCGCCACCCATCGCGTCGTCGGTGACCTCTCCGACACCCAAGGCCTCTGGCCGGTTCACCGCGTGTTCGGAGCGTTCGACGGCGGCCGCCTGGTCGGCGCTACGGTGATCCGCGTCCGCGATGGCTTCGGCGACACCAGGTTCACCTCGGTGCTGGCGGCGTACCGCCGACGCGGCGTCGGCCAGGCCGTGAAGGCAGCCTCGATCCTCGCCTTCCTCGACCTCGGCATCAAGAGCTTCAGCACCGGCGGCGCCGCCGCGAACCAGGCGAGCCTGCAGGCCAACGAATCCCTCGGCTACGTCCTCACCGAACGCTGGCGCACCTACGCCCCCTAGCCGCGCACCTCAGCGCAGGTCGTCGGACAGGGCTTTGGCGGCCTGCGTGAGGAGGGGGACGGCCCGCTCGACCAGATCTTCGGTCATGCGGCCGGCGGGGCCGGAAATGGAGATGGCCAGTCGGGACGGAGCGTCGGGGACCGCTACCGCGACACAGCGGACGCCGACCTCCTGCTCGCCTTCGTCAGTGGCGTAGCCGTACTCCTCGGCCTTGTGCAGCTGGGCGGTGAAGGCGTCCGGGGTGGTGAGGGTGTTGTCGGTGTGCCTCGGCATACCGGTGCGGTGGAGGAGGTCGCGTACCTCGGACTCCGGGAGCTGGGCGAGGATCGCCTTACCGACGGCGGTGCAGTGCGGGAGGACCCGGCGGCCGACCTCGGTGAACATGCGCATCGAGTGCCGGGACGGGACCTGGGCGAGGTAGACGACCTGGTCGCCGTCGAGCATCGCCATGTTGGCGGACTCGCCGAGCTCGTCGACCAGCCGCGCGAGGTGCGGGCGGGCCCAGACACTGAGCATGTGTGAGGAGCTCTCGCCGAGGCGGATCAGCTTCGGGCCGAGGACGTACTGACGCGAGGGTTCTTGACGGAGGTAGCCGAGGTCGACCAAGGTGCGAACCAACCGGTGGATCGTCGGCAGCGGCAGGCCGGACGCCGTGGCGAGCTGGGACAGGCCCATCATCCCGCCCGCGTCGGCCATGGTCTCGAGCAGCCCGAAGGCGCGTTCGATGGACTGCACACTGCCGGTGCGGCCCTTGCCGCCGTTCGCTTCCGCCATGGATCCAGCCTCTCGAGGGTTTCCGGATGACGGAAGTTTAGCGCCAGATTCCGGAAAGTGTGGACCTTGTGTCTTCCGCAAAGTAGATATTAGTCTCCGCAATACGGAATTCTAGCGTGAGAGGTGGCCCGCATGAGCCTGGAGGATCTGGTCGGCGAGCTGGATCGGCGGTTGGCGGCCGCCGACGCAGCGCTGGCGGCGGACTACCCGGGGGACCGCGGCGTCCGGCAGCCGGTGCACACGGTCTACGTGCCGGCCGACAAGTACGACGTGAACACCGTCGGCACCTGGGGTGCGGAGGCAACGGCCGTGCTGAGCGAGTACGGCGGCTCGGCCGAGGTGCTCGCGGACGTGCTGGAGCTGCCGCCCGGGCTGATGGACGAGGTCTTCGAGCGCGTTCGCGCCAAGCTCGCGCGGGAGCCGATCGAGGATCTCCGGATCGACTTCGAGGACGGCTACGGGCCCCGATCCGACGAGGAAGAGGACGCGGCCGCCTTCGCCGCTGCCCGCGCCTTGACGCGGAGCGTGCGGGCCGGGGCGTCGGCGGACGGCGCCGGCGCGGTGGCGCCGTACCACGGGCTGCGGATCAAGTCGCTGGAGGCGCCGACCCGGCGGCGTGGGGTGCGGACGCTGGATCTGTTCGTCCGTGAGCTGACGGCGGCGGGCGGCCTGACGGACGGTTTCGTGGTCACGTTGCCGAAGGTGACCTCGGTCGAGCAGGTCGAGGCGATGGTGGTGGTGCTGGAGGCGCTCGAGGTCGAGTACGGCGCATCTGAGCTGAAGTTCGAGATCCAGGTCGAGACCCCACAGGCGATCCTCGGGTCGGACGGCACCGCGTTGATCGCGCGGATGATCAAGGCAGGCGCGGGCCGCGTCACCGGCCTGCACTACGGCACGTACGACTACTCGGCCTCGCTCGGTGTCGCCGCGGCGTACCAGAGCATGGAGCATCCCGTGGCCGACCACGCGAAGGACGTGATGCAGCTGGCCGCGGCCGGGACCGGTGTGTTCGTCTCCGACGGTTCCACGAATGTCCTCCCGATCGGCGACCGCGACGCCGTCCACGCGGCCTGGCGCCTCCACCTCCGGTTGGTACGACGTTCGCTCGCGCGCGGCATCTATCAGGGCTGGGACATGCACCCGGCTCAGCTGCCGACTCGCTTCGTGGCGACGTATCTCTTCTATCGCGAGGGTCTGGAGACAGCCGCCACCCGGCTGCGGGCGTACCTCGGCCACGGTGAGTCCGGGTACCTCGACGAGCCCGCGACCGCCGCGGCGCTGGCCGGCTTCCTCCTGCGCGGCCTCGACTGCGGGGCGGTGGACCCGGCGGAGGTCGACAAGCTCATCGGCGTCGACATCGCGGGACTCGCGAAGCTGGCCCGTCGCCCGCTGCGATCGGAGCGCTAGCCTCACTAGATGCGACTGGTTGCGGAGTTCACCACCGAACCCTTCGACGTCGAAGGAACGCCACCCGCTCACGCCACCGAGGCTCTGCGAGCGGCGCAGGAAGCCGGTCTCGAGTGCGACTTCGGCCCGTTGGGCACACAGGTCCGCGGCGAGCAGGAGTTGCTCCTGCCCGCGCTGCCCGACGTGCTGGCGGCCGCCTTCGCGGGCGGTGCGAACCAGGTGACCTTGCAGGTACGCCGCGATGCCTGAGCCGGAGGTGCATCCGCTGATCACGGCGATCTCGCCGCTGATCGAGCGACTGGACGCCGAACTCGTCGTACCCGAGGAGGCTCGCGACGACGACGTACCACTGCTGTGGGAGGGCGAGCCGCTGGTCGCCGTCCGCCTACCCGCCGGTCGCCTTGTGAAGGCTCCCGAGGGTGGCGTGAGCTCACTGCTCGCGGAGGTTGCCGACGAGCTAGGCGGACCGCTGCACACGCTCTCCCGGGGGCAGAAGCAGCAGGCCGTCCTCATGCTCGAGGCCCGCGGTGCCTTCGAGTACCGGAAGTCCGCGGAGATCGTCGCCGAGGCGCTCGGCGTCACCCGCTTCACCGTTTACAACTACCTCAACCGGGCGCGCGACTGACCCGGATTTCAACAAACTGTTGACGACAGGCGAGACGAATGCCACTCTCGTCATACGGAAAGTCGATTTCGGGATTCGAGAAGGTGTGATCCGTGGACCTGCAGGAGTTCAACTCCACTCCGGCCGACCGGCTGCGTCCGATGCTGGCGGCCTGCTGTGACGTCCCCCGCTGGGTCGACGGACTCCTGGCCAAGCGGCCGTACGGCGATCTCGCCGCACTGACCGCGGTCGCCGACCAGTCGCTGCGAGAGCTCGACGACGACGAGGTCGATCGCGCTCTCCAGGCGCACCCGCGGATCGGTGACCGCCCGCAGGGCGCCGGCACCGAGGCCACCTGGTCGCGCCGGGAACAGTCCGGCGTCGGCGAGGATCCCGGGGTCCGGGAGGCCCTTGCCGAGGGCAACCGTGAGTACGAGCAGCGGTTCGGCCGGGTGTTCCTGATCTGCGCCACCGGCCTGTCGGCGGAGCAGATGCTCACCAGCCTCCGCCGCCGGCTCACCCACGACGACGCCACCGAGGTCGCCGTCGTACGCGAGGAACTGCGCAAGATCGCGTTGCTCCGACTCGCCAAGGTCGTGGAGGCGTGAGCAGCCTGAGCACGCATGTTCTCGACACCGGGCTGGGACTACCGGCACACGGTGTGCCGGTTCGCCTGTCCCGGGTCACCGGCGAGCAGGACGTCGTACTAGCGACCGGTTTTACGGACGACGACGGGCGGATCGCCGAGCTGGAACCGGCGCTGCCGGCCGGCACGTATCGGCTGTGGTTCGACGTCGCCGCGTATGCGGCCGCGTCCGGCCAGGACATCTTCTTTCCCGAGGTCACCGTGACCTTCACGGTCACCGACGAGCGGCACTACCACGTCCCGTTGCTGCTCAGCCCATTCGCGTTTTCCACCTACCGAGGGAGTTGAGCCCGATGGCCATTCACCTGGGAGCCAACCAGTACGGCAAGGCCGAGAGCCGCGTCGTCCGGATCTACCGCGACACGCCCCGCCACCAGATCCGCGACCTGAACGTCTCGTCCGCCCTGCGCGGCCGGTTCGAGTCCGCGCACACCACCGGTGACCAGAGCGACGTGCTGCCGACCGACACGCAGAAGAACACCGCGTTCGCGTTCGCCAAGGAGAAGGGCGTCGGCGCGATCGAGGACTACGCGCTGACGCTCGGCGCACACTTCCTGGACGCGTCGCCGGCGGCCGACGGCGCGCGGATCGAGGTGGAGGAGTACGCCTGGGAGCGGATCTCCGTCGACGGTTCGCCGCACGACCACTCGTTCGTCCGGGCCGGCAGCGGCGTGCGTACGACGGTCGTCAACGTGGAGGGCCGGGGTGACGAGCAGAAGCGGTACGTCGTCTCCGGCATTCGCGATCTGGTCGTGCTGAAGTCGACCGGGTCGGAGTTCCACGGGTTCCTCAAGGACAAGTACACGACGCTGCCGGAGACCGACGACCGCATCCTGGCCACGTCGCTGGTCGCCCGCTGGCGCTACGACCACACCGAGGTCGACTGGGACAAGTCGTACGACGAGATCAAGGGACTGCTGCTCGAGCAGTTCGCGAAGATCCACAGTCTGGCGTTGCAGCAGACGCTGTACGGGATGGGTGAGGCCGTCCTGCAGCAGCATCCGGAGGTCGCGGAGATCAAGTTCTCGGCGCCGAACAAGCACCACTTCCTGGTCGATCTGAGCCCGTTCGACGTGGAGAACCCGGGTGAGGTGTTCATCGCCGCGGATCGCCCGTACGGTCTGATCGAGGCCACTGTGGTCCGGGATGATGCGAGTGACGCCGGCAGCGCGTGGCACGCCGTACCGGGCTTCTGCTGAGGCAGTGATGAACACGATCGTGATCGACGGGGCGGCCGTGGTCACGGTCGATCCGGAGCGGCGTGAGTTCACCGGACATGTAGTTGTCAAGGGCAACCGTATTGTTGCCGTCGGCCCTGGTCCGGCGCCGGCGTACGACGGAGCGCGGGTGATCGACGGACAGGGCTGTCTCGTCACACCCGGCTTCGTCAACACCCATCAGCATCTGTATCAGTGGGTGACCCGCGGTCTAGCGGCCGATGCGACGTTGTTCGGCTGGCTCACCACGCTCTATCCGGTGTGGGCTCGGATTTCTGACGAGTCGGTGCATGTGGCTGCTCAGGCTGCGTTGGCGCGACTCGCGCGTACTGGGTGCACGACCGCGGCGGATCATCACTATGTCTTCCCACGCGGTGATGGGGATCTGCTCGCTGCCGAGATCGCCGCCGCTGCCGAGATCGGGCTGCGCTTCCACCCGGCGCGCGGATCGATGGACCGCGGGCAGAAGGACGGTGGGCTGCCGCCGGACTCCGTGGTCGAGGACCGCGACGAGATCCTCGCCGCGACCGAGGCAGCGATCGACCGCTGGCATGATCCTTCGCCGGATTCGATGCTGCAGATCGTAGTCGCGCCGTGCTCGCCGTTCAGCGTGAGTGGCGACCTGATGCGCGAGGCGGCTTCGTTGGCTCGGCGTAAGCGCGTCCGGCTGCACACGCACCTGGCCGAGACCACCGACGAGACCTACTGGTGCCGCGAGACCTTCAATTGCACGCCTTTGGAGTACGCCGCTGAGCTCGGGTGGACCGGATCCGACGTGTGGTTCGCGCACGGCATCCACTTCGACGACGCCGAGATCAAGCGCATGGGCCAGACGGGCACCGGTGTCGCCCACTGCCCCAGCTCCAACGCTCGCCTGGGAGCCGGCATAGCTCGCGCCGCCGACCTCCGCGCCGCCGGCAGTCCCGTCGGCCTGGGCGTAGACGGTGCCGCCAGCAACGAAGCAGGCAGCCTCATCGAGGAACTCCGCCACGCCCTCCTGTTCGCCCGGGCCCGCGGCGGCCCCCAGGCCCTCGGCGTCCGCGCCGCCCTGGAAATGGCCACCCTCGACGGCGCCCGCATCCTCGGCCGCGAGAACGACATCGGCTCCCTCGAGCCAGGCAAACTCGCCGACCTGGCCGTCTGGAACCTCAACACCCTCGCCCACGCCGGCATCCCCGACCCAGTAGCCGCCCTGGTCCTCGGCACCCCACCACCCCTGGAGCTCCTGCTCGTGAACGGCCGCCCGGTCGTAGAGCACGACACCGTCACCACACTCGACGAACTCGCCCTGGCCGGCCAGGTAGCGAAAACCCAGACCCGCCTCCTCGCCGACACCTGAGGACCCGGGGTCCCGGGCAGGTGCCGCCTGGGGTCGCGTGGACAAAGGCCCGGACACGTGCCGGGGACCTCGGACACGGCATTCCTTGTCCGAAGTTCCGAGCGGGTGTCCGATGACTTATCCGCAGCTCTGAAGATCGGTCGGCGGGATGACGTCCTACGGATGCATCTTCTGAGGCATGAACAAGAAGCTGGAAGTGATCGCAGCCCGTCGGAAAGGGTGGTTCACCCGCGCTGACGCCGTAGCGGCCGGGTACAGCGACAGCGAGCTGCGCCACCGGGTTCGCAGCGGGCGGTGGCTGAGACTGAGCCTCAACTCGTACGTCGAGCCGCACCAGTGGCCCGCCGACGAGCCGGCCTGGGAGCGTGCGGCGCGTCTCCACCTGCTGCACCTCCGGTCAACGATCGACCGCCTCGGTGACGTCGTGGTCAGTCATCAGTCGGCCACCATGCTCCACGGTCTGCCCTTCTGGGAGCTCGATCTCGCCAGGGTGCACTTCACGCGATCGTCGGGGCGGATCCGGGCCGGTGCGACGGTCGCTCTGCATCGATCGCCTGTCGACCCTGACGAGCTCACAGAAGTGGACGGTGTCCGAGTGACCACGGTCGAGCGCGCGATCACCGAGACAATCTGCAGTACGTCGTACGAAGTGGGAGTCGTCCTGGCCGACGCTGCACTCCGACGTCAGCTGACGACGCCGGACCGGCTCGCCGCCGCGGTGGAGCGCCATCGACACTGGCGTGGCAGCCCGGCCGCCGCTGCCGCTGCACGCTTCGCCGACAGGGCGAGCGAATCGGTCGGCGAGTCCCGCCTGCGAGTGCTGATGGCCAATCACGGACTGCCGGCACCTGAGCTGCAGGTGGAGATCCGCGACGACGAGGGCCGACTGATCGGACGGGTTGACTTCCTTCTGGCGGGCGTGCTGATCGTTGAGTTCGACGGTGCTCTGAAGTACGGCGACACGGCCGACGCCGTACTCGCGGAGAAATGGCGCGAGGACCGCCTACGCGAGCGGGGCTATCGCGTGATCAGAGTGGGCTGGGCCGACCTCGATCACCCCACGCTGACGGCCGCCAGGCTTCGACGAGGCTTGCTCGGACACGCCGAGGGGACCTCGGACACGGCATGGACTGTCCGAGGTCCCACCAAGGATCACTAGATGCAGGAGCTCCACCTGGTCACCGCTCCACCTGGTCACCCCCGTGCAGGAGGTCCCGGCGGGGGGGTGCTGGGACACGCAGTGGGGATCTCGGACAGGAAATAGCATGACCGAGGTCCCCGCTGGGCGTTACCCGTGGAGGAGTTCGCCGTCGATCCAGACGGCTTGGATGTCGGCGGGGGTGCCGAGGGTGAAGATGCGGGAGAGGGTTTCGTCGGCGTCGTTGGCGTGGGCGACGCCTACTGCGAGGGGAGAGCCGTCGGCGGGGCGGAGGAGTTGGGCGTCGAAGCGTTGGCCGACACTCAGGTGGCCGACCTCGTCGAGGCCGAGGGCCTCAGCGCCTGCGGTGCTGGCCAGATATAGCAGGTGGGCGGAGCTCAGGGCGAGCCCGTGATCGCCCAGCAACTGCTGGCAGAAGTAGGCCTGGAGGCCTTCCTTGAGGAGGGAGAAGCCGGTGCCGGCGCCGACGTCCGACCCGAGGGCTACGCGTACGCCGTGCTGCAGATGCCGGCCGAGCGGGAACAACCCGCTGCCGAGCGCGGCGTTGCTGGTCGGGCAGTGGGCGACGGTCGCGCCACCGAGGGCGAGCGTCTTGAGCTCGACGTCGGTCGGGTGCACATTGTGGGCGAGTACGCAGCGGCGGTCGACCAGTCCGTGCCGGTCGTACGTCGTGACGTAGTCACTGCCGCCGAAGAGATCGGCCACGGTCGCGATCTCGGCCTCGTTCTCGTTGACGTGCGACGTGAACAGCGCGCCCGGGACCGCATCCATCAGTTCGCGGCAGGTCGCGAGGAGGTCGTCCGTGCAGGACAGCGAGAAGCGAGGTGTGACGGCGTACCGGTTCCGGCCGACGCCGTGCCAACGGTTGGCCAAGGCAAGCGATTCGGCGTACGCGCGGACTGGCGTGGTCAGCAGCTCCGGCCGCAGCAGCCGGTCACTCAGGACCAGTCCACTGGTGATCCGCAGTCCGATATTCGACGCGGCGTTGAAGAGTGCATCCACCGCGTCGGAGTAGTGCGCCCCGAAGACCAGCGCCGAGGTCGTCCCCGCCGCCGCGAGCCCGCGGACGAACTCACCGGCCACCCCGGTCGCGTAGGCGACGTCCGCCATCCGCGCCTCCTCCGGCAAGGCGTACCGATCCAGCCATTCGAGCAGCGGCAACCCGAGCCCGCCGACCGCTCGGATCTGCGGGAAGTGCACGTGCGTGTCCACGAAACCAGGCAGTACGACGCCACCGCTCAGGTCGACGACCCGCTCGGCCGGGTGCGCCTGCCGGAGCTCCAGGAAGGGGCCTCGGGCAACGATGACGCCGTCCTCGACCAGCAGGCCGGCGTCGGAGTCGACCCGCAGGCTGCCGCCGGCGAACGGGTTGTCCGGGGTGTCGAGGAACGTGCCTCGGAAGATGGTCATGCCTTCGCCTCACGCTGAGCCGGCGTGGGGCGACGCTCGGCAGATCGGGCCGACGCGGGATGCCGCTCGGCGGAGAATTGCTGCAGGAGCCAGGCCGCGACGCTGACGGCGATGACGGCCGGTTCCTTGCCGGGCAGATCGGGGAGCCCGATCGGAGTCGTGATCCGATCGATCGCCTCCGCGGAGTTGCCGTCCTCGGCGAGCTTGCGGCGGAACCGCGCCCACTTCGCCCGCGAACCGATCAGGCCGATGGTGGCGAGCTGCTCGTTGCGGATCGCGGCGTCGCACAACGCGGCGTCCTCGGCGTGGTCGTGAGTCATCACCAGCGCGTGGGTGCCCGGCGGCAATTCGCCGACCACGAGCTCCGGCAGCAAAGGCACCTGATGGACGTGCACCTGTGCCACCGCGTCATCGAGAACCGCGAGCCGGGACGCGGTCAGCTGATCCGGCCGCGAGTCGACCAGATGCAACTCGATGTCGTGCCGGGCCAGGATCCGCGCGAGCTCGAGTCCGACATGGCCGATCCCGAAGATGGCCACCGACGGCACCACCGGCAACGGCTCGAGCAGCAGCTTCACCTCACCGCCGCAACACTGAACACCATGCTGGTACGGCGCTTTGTCCGACAGCGCGACCTCGAGCACCTCAGGCTCGACCACACCGTCCGTGATCATCGCCCGGCAGCGCTCGACGGCCACCGACTCCAGGTTCCCGCCCCCGACCGTCGACCAAACGTTGTCAGAGGCAACGACCATCTTGGCCCCGGCCTCCCGCGGCGCGTGCCCACGGACAGACATCACCGTGACCAGGACGCCCGGCCGGCGCCCGGCACGCAGCTGCTGGACAGCCTTCATCCACTCCATGAGTCACCACCCCGTGCGCGATCCAGCGCCCAGTAGACCGCCTCCGGCGTCGCAGGCGACGGGAGGTCGACGCTGGTGCCGGCAGGACCGAACGCGGCGGCGGCCTGGCGCAGGGCCTCGCGGACCGCGAAGGCCAGCATCAGTGGCGGCTCACCGACCGCCTTCGAGCCGTAGACCGCGCCGTCCTCGTGCGCCTTCTCCAGCAGCCGGACGTTGAAGACCTCCGGCATCTCCGAGAAGCTCGGCAGCTTGTAGGTGCTGGCCGCCTGCGTCGCGAGCCGTCCGCGGCGATCCCCGTCGCTCTCGTCCCAGCGCAGATCCTCGAGCGTCAACCAACCCGTTCCCTGAACGAACCCGCCCTCGATCTGACCGATGTCGATCAACGGGCTCAGGCTGTCGCCCACGTCGTGCACGATGTCGACCCGCCGCAGCGTGTAGGCCCCGGTGAACCCGTCCACTTCCACCTCGGCCGCGGCAACGCCGTACGCGAAGTATTTGAACGGCTCGCCGTGCATCGCGTTCGCGTCCCAGTGCAGTCCCTGGGTGCGATAGAAGCCGGCCGCCCACAGCTGCACTCGCTGCATGTAGGCAGCGCGGACGATCTCGTTCCACTCCACGCCGTCTCCGGAGAGTCCGCGGACGACGCCGTCGACGAAGCGGACATCGTGTGAGCCGATCCCGAGCCGCCCGGCCGCGACTTGCGCGAGCCGTTCACGGATCTGCTCGCACGCGTTCTTGATCGCCGCGCCGTTGAGGTCCGCGCCGGACGAGGCCGCGGTCGCCGACGTGTTCGGCACCTTGTCGGTACGCGTCGGAGCCAGCCGGACCCGGGCCAACGGCACGCCGAGCGTGGTCGCCGCGACCTGCAGCATCTTGGTGTGCAGGCCCTGGCCCATCTCGGTGCCGCCGTGGTTGATCAGCACCGAGCCGTCCTTGTAGACGTGCACGAGCGCCCCGGCCTGGTTGAACGCTGTCAGGTTGAAGGAGATGCCGAATTTCACCGGTGTCATCGCCAGCCCGCGCTTCACATGCGGATGCACAGCGTTGAAGGCCGCGATCTCGGCGGAGCGCGCCACGACGTCCCCACCAGAGATCACCTGGCTCCAGCATGAGTCCAGTCGGTCCGCATGCCGCACGGGCTGCCCGTACGGCGTCGAGTCGCCGACCTGGTAGAAGTTTCGCCGGCGCAGCTCCAGAGCCTCGTACCCGAGCAGCGGCGCGCACCGACCGAGGATGTCCTCGATCACGAGCATGCCCTGCGGTCCCCCGAAGCCGCGGAACGCGGTTTGCGACGTCTTGTTCGTCTTGGCGATCTGCCCGTCCACGCGGATATGAGGGATCTCGTAAGCGTTGTCGATGTGACACATCGCCCGCGCGAGCACCGGCTCGGACAGATCCAGACTCCACCCGCCGTCGGCGGTCAGCGTCGCATCCAGCGCGACCAGCCGACCCTCCGAGTCGAACCCAACGGTCCATGAGCTGTGGAACCCGTGCCGCTTGCCCGACATCGTCATGTCCTGCGTGCGATTGAGCCGCAACCGCACCGGCCGGCCGGTCAACGTCGCGCCGAGCGCCGCGATCGCGGCGAAGCCATGCGGCTGCATCTCCTTGCCGCCAAAGCCTCCGCCCATCCGCAGGCACTGCACGGTCACCGCATGGCTGGCCAGACCGAGCACATGCGCGACGATCTCCTGCGTCTCGGACGGATGCTGCGTGCTGCTCTGCACGAAGATCTGACCGCCCTCGTCGACCAGCGCCAGCGCCGCATGCGTCTCCAGATAGAAGTGCTCCTGCCCGGCGAACTCGAACTCACCCCGGAACACATGCGCTGCTCCGGCCAGCGCAGCATCCACCTCGCCGCGCTCCAGGTGCCGCCCGATGCCCTGGAAGCTCTTGGCCGCGATCGCCTCGCGCACCGTCACCAGCGAGGGCAGCGGCTCGTACTCGACCTCCACCGCCAGCGCCCCGAGTCGCGCGGCCTCCAATGTCTCCGCGAGTACCCAGCACACCGCATGCCCGTTGAACATCACCTCACCCGGGAACAACGGCTCGTCGTGCTTCACCCCCGCGTCGTTCACCCCGGGTACGTCGTCCGCCGTCAAGACCCGCACCACGCCAGGCACGTCGTACGCCGGCTTCACCCGGAGCGCCGTGATCCGGGCATGTGTGTGCGACGACTGGACCGGCCAGGCGTGCAGGACATCGCGGGTCCGTTGCACGAGATCGTCGGTGTAGAGCGCCGTACCGGTGACATGCAACGCGGCACTCTCATGCGGCAGTGGTACGCCGACCACCGCCTGCGCAGGCCGTTCGGACAACCAACTCATGCGCCGGCCCCCTCAGCGAAGTAGAACCGGAGCAGCGACTGGCCGAGCATCGCCGAGCGGTACGACGCACTCGCGCGGTGGTCGTCCATCGGCGTACCCTCGGCAGCCATCACCGTGGCCGCCTCCCGGACCGTCCGCTCGGTCCACGGTTGACCGATGAGTGCCGCCTCCGTGGCTCGCGCCCGCAGCGGTGTGGCCGCGGCGCCGCCGATCCCGATCCGGGCCTGCCGTACGACGCCATCCACCACGTCGACGGCGTACCCGATGGCGACGCTCGAGATGTCGTCGAAGCGCCGCTTGGCGATCTTGTGGAACGCGGTCAGTGACTCGAGCGGCAGCGGAAACACGATCGTCTTGATCAGCTCGTCGGGCGCCTTCAGCGTCTGCCGGTAGCCGGTGAAGTAGTCCGCCAACGCGACCACTCGCTCGCCTCGGCGCGATGCCAGGACGATCGACGCATCCAGGGCGAGCAGCGCGGGCGGGGTGTCGCCGATCGGCGAACCGGTGCCCAGGTTGCCGCCGATGGTCGCGCCGTTCCGGATCAGCCGGGACGCGAACTGCGGGAACATCTGGGCCAGCAGCGGCACCCGTCCGGCCAGCCGCCGCTCGATCTCCGTCAGTGTGAGCGCGGCGCCCAGCCGGACCTCGTCCGGCCCGAACGCGAACTCGCGCAGCTCGGCCAGCCGGTCGATCGCGACGGTCAGTGGCGGGCGGGAGCCGAAGATGTTCACCTGCACACCGAGATCGGTCGACCCCGCCACGACCTGCGCCCCGGGCCGATCGACCAGCAAGCCCAGCACGTCGTCGAGCGATGCGGGCCGGATGAACTCCGCCTCACCGGTCACCATCCCGGTCGCCGCAGGCGGGGGTGGCGGCGAGTCCCGGCGTACGGCGAGCGCGTCGTTCTCGGTCGGGTCACCAAGTGCGTACGCCGCGTCCCGGATCGGCCGGTAGCCGGTGCATCGGCACAGGTTCCCGCTGAGCGAGTGCAGGTCGAAGCCGTTCGGACCGTGTTCGGGATCGCCGTCGGCGGACGTCGTACGCCCGGGGCGGTAGTACTCGGCCGCCATGCTGCAGACGAAGCCCGGGGTGCAGTAGCCGCACTGCGATCCACCGCGGACCGCCATCTCCTCCTGCACCGGATGCAGCGCCGCCGGCGATCCCAGCCCCTCCGACGTGACGATCTCCTGACCGTCGAGGGAGGCGATCGGCAGCAGGCACGCGTTCACCGCGGTCCACTCGGTCTGGGTGTCGATGCCGGGTCGGGCCACCAGGACGGAGCAGGCGCCGCATTCGCCTTCGGCACAGCCTTCCTTGGCTCCGGTGAGGCCCTGGTCGCGGAGCCAGTCCAGCACGGTGGTGTGGACGGCGACATCGCCGATCGCGGTGTCCTCGCCGTTCACCTTCACTGCAGGTGCACGGAGTGTCTGTCTCGTCTGGGCTTGTGTTGTCATCGGTTACTGCTCCAGCGTGTTCTTGCACTATGAATCGGGTTGGCGTCGGAGAGGAAGTCGTCGAACCGGTATCCGGCGATCTTCGCGATCTCGAGCAGCGCGGCAGCATGTTCCTGGTTCTCGCAGTTGCCGAGCCGCTCCCGGCCCTGCTCGACGATCCGGCCGAACGAGTCCGCGTCCCGGACCGAGATGACCAGCGGGAAGCCGAACCGCTCGCGGTACGCCTCGGTGATCGTGGCCAGCTCGTCCCGGTCCGGATCGGCCAGGAAGGTCAGGCCCAAGGCCTCCTGGTCCCGCAGCGACGCCTCGCCGCTGAGCCCGTCGGCGACGAACTGCGAGCCGAGCTGCGGGTATGCCTCGATCAGCTGCCGCTGCTCCTCGTGCGAGCCGGAGAACAGCGCCTCCTGGAAGGACCGGCGCAGCGCGTGGGTGTCGGCGAAGGGCCGCATGTCCCAGGCCCGCTCGACCGCCCAGCGCGGCCCCTGGAACAGGCCGGCGAAGGTCTCGACGAACTCGTCGCGGCTCATCTTGTTCACCTGGTCCAGCCGGATCGAGTCGCCCGGTTGGCCGGCGACCGCGGGTCCGTAGTCCTTGCCGACGTGGTGGAACAGGATGTTCAGGCCGATCGCGGTCAGGCTGCCAAGCGTGATGCCGCTGCCGAAGATGATCTCGGCCCAGCCCGGGACGGCCTGGGCGACCTGCGGCTGCGCGGTGACGTACATCGCCAGGCCGAGGCTGGTCGCGACGATGACAACATTGCGGTGATCGTGGAAGTCGACCTTGGCCAGGGTTTGGATGCCGACCACGGCCACGGTGGCGAACATCGCCAGCGCCGCGCCGCCCAGCACCGGGTGCGGGATGCCCGCGACGACCGCGCCGGCCTTCGGCACCAGGCCGATCAGGATCATGATTCCGCCGGCCGCGGCGACCACCCAGCGGCTGCGGACCCGGGTCAGCCGGACGAGTCCGACGTTCTCCGCGAAACACGTGTAGGGGAAGGAGTTGAAGACACCGCCGATCGTGGTGGCCAGGCCGTCGGCCCGCAGCGCACGGGCGATGTCGTCCTTGCCGATCCGCTTCTCCACGATCTCGCCGGTCGCGAAGACGTCACCCGTCGTCTCGACCGCGGTGATCAGCATGACCACGACCATCGAGATGATCGCCGCGATCGAGAACTTCGGCCAGCCGAAGTAGAACGGCTGGGTGACACCGACCCAGGCCGAGTCGGCGACCGCGCCGAAGTGGGCGTCGCCGAAGGCCCAGGCGACCATCGTGCCGGCGACCAGGCCGACCAGGACGGCGATCGTCGCCATGAAGCCCTTGAAGACCCGCTGGATCAGCACGATCAGCCCGAGCGTCCCGAGCGCGTAGGCCAGGTTCTTCCCGCTGGTCGGGTCGGCCGTCAGGCCCGCGCCGCCGACCGCGTCCCCGGCCGCCACCGGCAGCAGTGCCAGGCCGATGATCGTGATCACCGAGCCGGTCACCACCGGTGGGAAGAACCGGATCAGCTTGCTGAAGAACGGTGCGATGAAGAAGGTGGCCAGACCGGCGACCAGTACGGCGCCGTAGATCACCAGCAGGCCGTTCGTGCCACCGCCCGCGGCCAGGCCGATCGCGATCATCGGCGACACCGCCGTGAACGTCACGCCCTGCAGCAGCGGCAACCGGACGCCGACCTTCCAGAACCCGACGGACTGGATGATCGAGGCGATGCCGCAGGTGAACAGGTCGGCGTTGATCAGGTGGATGAGTTGCTGGGTGGTGAGCCCGATCGAGTTCGCCAGCAGGATCGGCACGATCACGGCGCCGGCATAGAACGCGAGGACGTGCTGCGTGCCGTACACCGCGAGCTTGCGGACCGGCAGGACCTCGTCGACGGGATGGCGGCTGGCACGGCGGCTCGGTCGCAGGGTGGCCTTCATCGGGGCACGCTCCTTGGCGTCGGCAGGTTTGACCTGCACGTCAGCATCTGCTCACCGCGGCCGGGATTGCACCCGATGAACCTCCGAAGTTGAACCGCTGATGAACACCCCGCTTTGGAGGATCACACCATCAGAGCGATTTCAGGGCCAGGAACACGTCGACCCGGTCCTCGAGCCGCGACAGATCGCGTCCGGTCAGTTGCTCCACGCGTTCGATCCGGTAGCGAACCGTGTTGACGTGCAGATGCAGCGACTCCGCCGTACGCGACCAGGAGCACGAGCAGGCGAGGAATTCCTGCAGTGTGGCGAGCAGGTCGGCATGGGTACGGCGGTCGTGCTCGAGCACCGGACCGAGGACCCGGTGCGTGTAGGTACGCCGTACGTCGTCGGGCAGCGTGGCGAGCAGGAGCACGTGCGACGCGACCTCGTCGGAGGTGACCACCGACACCGGCGCGCGTCCGGCCCCAGCCGCGCGCTGTGCGAACCGCGCTTCCTCGAGCGCACCGGCGAGCGCGTCGATGGTGGTCTCGCCACTGATGCCGACCGCGAGCCGGGCCCGGACGAGCCCGGGGGCGAGCCGCCCGAACGCCCGCCGCATCTGCTCTGGCAGCCCCGGTACGAACGGCAGGAACCCGACCAGCAAGCCGTCGCGGCCAGGCGCGACCACCGCCGGACCCACGGTGAGAGCGACGTCCTCGAACAGGCTGAGCGCCACCTCGCTCGGTCCGTCGTCCCGCAGCTCGGCCACCGCGACGACCATCGGCCGCTCCGCGTGGGATCCGGCCTGCCGCAGCCGTACGGCGACCTCCGCATGCGGCGCCCCGGACTCGACCAACGCCAGCGCGTCCGCCACCAGCGGCCGCAGTGCCCGTCGCCCTTCGTCGCGCCTCGCCCGATCCAGCGCAGCGATGGCGCACAACTCATGCACGGCCTCGACATGATCGTCGGACCACTGCGTGTGGTCGCCCTCGATGACCAGCACCCAAGCCGTGAGCCGATTGCCGAGCCCTGATCCCACCGGGAACAGGCTGTACGACGCACCGTCGGCCTCGGCCACCGCCGGTGTGCGATCGGCGGTCAGGAACCGCCGCGTGACCACGTCGAGCGTCTCGGCGTCCAGCTCGCCCGGCCCGGGTACGACGTGCCGCCCGGTTGACGTGAGCACGCGGCAGTCGTGGCCGATCTCGGCGGAGATCCGGGCCGCGAGTTCGTCGAGGCTGCGGCCGGCCGCGATCGACGACAGCAGTTGGCGCTGCCGGACCAGACTCGCGGAGAGGCGGGCTCCGGTCTCGGCCGACCCCGCGGCGGCGACGTACTCGGTCACGTCCGCGAACGCGATCTCGATCGGCACCTCGATCAGGGTGACCTCGTGCCGGCGGCAGGCCGCGAGCAGGTCGTCCGGGACCTCGCCCAGCAACGCCTTGCCGGCCAGGATCGTGGCGGCACCCCGGCCGGCCATCGAGGCGACGAACAGTTCGCTGTCCGCCGGGCGCCGGCGCCAGACCAGGCCGGTGAGGACGACCTCGCCGCCGTTCAGGTAGCGGCCGGGTTCGAGCAGGTCCGTGGTCACCAGGCGACCGGTCGGCCGGTCGAGCGAACCGCCGGCGGAGTGCAGGAGGCGGAGCCCGAGCTCCGGCGCGTCCAGCAGTTCTGACAGCAGCACGACATACCTCCTCTCGATCTGGTCTTAGAGGAACGTACAACGCGCGCCCGTACGCGAGACAGCGCTCGCGGCCGGCTGCCCGTCGGCTTGGCCGGGTGCTTGACGGTGCCGACACGGCCGCCTTATGGTCATTTCGCAGAACAGAATTTGACTTCCGCAATACGGAAAACATGGAGTTGCCATGAGCCACCCACTGCGCCACACGGTGAACTGCTCGCTGCTGTTCACCGAGCTGCCCCTGCTGGAGCGGCCCGCGGCCGCCCGGCGCGCCGGTTTCAGCGCCGTCGAGTTCTGGTGGCCGTTCGTCGAGGCGGTGCCGCCGGACCGGCAGGTCGAGGCGTTCGTCAGCGCGATCGCGGATGCCGGCGTCCAGCTGACCGGCCTCAACTTCTTCGCCGGCGACATGCCGGGCGGCGACCGCGGCCTGGTGTCGTGGCCGAAGCGGTCGAGCGAGTTCCGGGACAACGTCGAGGTCACTGTCGGGATCGGCGAGCGGCTCGGCGCCCAGGGGTTCAACGCCCTCTACGGCAACCGGGACGACGCTCACACCGACGCCGAGCAGGACGAGCTCGCGGTCGAGAACCTCGCCCTGGCCGCCCGCGCGGCGGCCCGGATCGGCGCCACGGTGCTGATCGAGCCGGTCAGCGGTGCGGACCGGTATCCGTTGCGGACCGCGGCCGACGCCCTGGCCGTGATCGATCGCGTCCAGGCGGCGTACGACGTACCGAACCTCGGCCTGCTCGCGGACCTCTACCACCTCGCGGTCAACGGCGACGACGTCGACCGGGTGATCGCGGAGCACACCGACCGGGTCGCGCACGTGCAGATCGCCGACGCACCGGGCCGCAACGAGCCCGGCACCGGCACCCTCCCGCTCGACCAGCAGCTCAGCGCCCTCGCGGCGCAGGGGTACGACGGCTGGGTCGGGCTCGAGTACAAGCCGTCCACCAGCACCGACGAAAGCTTCGCGTGGCTCCCGTACGAGCGCCGCTGACTAGGAGACTGACATGACGAATATCGCCTTCATCGGCCTCGGCATCATGGGGAACCCGATGGCCGTTCACCTCGCCAACGCCGGCCACACCGTGGCCGGGCTCGACCGCAGCCCGGAGCGGGCCCAGACCCTCGTCGACGCGGGCGGCCGGGCTGCCGGTTCGATCGCCGACGCGGTCAAGGGCGCGGACGTGATCTGCGTGATGGTGCCGGACTCGCCCGACGTCCAGGACGTGCTCGAAGGAGAGGACGGTGTCTTCCAGCAGGCCGAGACCGGCACGCTGATCATCGACTTCTCCAGCATCCGGCCCGACGTCACGCAGCAGCTCGCCGAGCAGGCGCGCGCGCTCGGCTTCCGGTTGCTCGACGCCCCGGTCTCCGGCGGCGAGGCGGGCGCCAAGAACGCCGCGCTGTCGATCATGGTCGGCGGCGAGGCCGACGACTTCGCCGCCGCCAAGTCGCTGTTCGACGTCGTCGGCAAGACCGTCGTCCACGTCGGTCCGAGCGGCTCGGGCCAGACGGTCAAGGCCGCGAACCAGCTGATCGTGGCCGCCAACATCCAGGCCGTGGCCGAGGCCGTCATCTTCCTGGAGGCGTACGGCGTCGACACGAAGGCGGCCCTGGAAGTCCTCGGCGGTGGGCTGGCCGGTTCCGCCGTACTGAACCAGAAGAAGGAGAACATGCTGTCGCGCTCCTTCCAGCCGGGCTTCCGGATCGACCTGCACCACAAGGACATGGGCATCGTCACGGCCGCCGCGCGTGAGGCGGGTGTCGTCGTACCGCTCGGTGCGCTGGTGGCGCAACTGGTCGCGTCCGCTCGCGTGAACGGTGACGGCGGTCTCGACCACTCCGCGCTGCTGCGTGGCGTGGAGCGCCTGTCCGGACAGGAGATCGGCTGATGACCCGGATGCGCGCGGTCGATGCCGCGGTCCTGATCCTGGAGAAGGAAGGGTCCACCCAGGCATTCGGGCTGCCCGGCGCCGCGATCAACCCCTTCTACAGCGCGATGAAGAGGCACGGCGGGATCAAGCACGTGCTGGCCCGTCACGTCGAGGGCGCCTCGCACATGGCCGAGGGCTACACCCGGGCCAAGGCCGGAAACATCGGCATCTGCGTCGGTACGTCGGGACCCGCCGGGACCGACATGATCACCGGCCTCTACTCGGCGTCGGCAGACTCGATCCCGATCCTGTGCATCACCGGCCAGGCGCCGGTCGCCAAGCTGCACAAGGAGGACTTCCAGGCCGTCGACATCGCGTCGATCGCCAAGCCCGTCACCAAGTGGGCGGTCACGGTGATGGAAGGGGCGCAGGTGCCGGGGACGTTCCAGAAGGCGTTCCAGGTGATGCGTGAGAGCCGGCCGGGGCCGGTGCTGATCGACCTGCCAGTGGATGTGCAGCAGGCGCAGATCGAGTTCGACATCGACACCTACGAGCCGCTGCCGGTGTCGCGCCCGGCCGCGACCCGGGCGCAGGCCGAGAAGGTGCTGTCCTTCCTCGCCGCCGCCGAGCAGCCGCTGATCGTCGCCGGTGGCGGGATCGTCAACGCCGACGCGGCCGACCTGCTGGTCGAATTCGCCGAGCTCACCGGGATTCCCGTCGTACCGACGTTGATGGGTTGGGGCGTGCTGCCGGACGACCACCCGCTGATGGCCGGGATGGTAGGGCTGCAGACCTCGCACCGCTATGGCAACGCGACCCTGCTGACCTCCGATCTTGTGCTCGGCATCGGCAACCGCTGGGCGAACCGGCACACCGGCGGCCTCGAGGTGTACCAGGGCCAGCGGAAGTTCATCCACGTCGACATCGAGCCGACGCAGATCGGGCGGGTGTTCGCGCCGGACTACGGTGTCGTGTCCGATGCTCGCGCCGCGCTGGAAGTGTTCATCGAGGTGGCGCGGGAGTGGGCTTTGGAAGGCCGCCTGGCCGACCGGTCCGCGTGGGCGGCCGAGTGCCGGAAGCGTCGTACGGAGTTGCAGCGGAAGACGCACTTCGACGTCGTGCCGATCAAGCCGCAGCGGGTCTACGAGGAGATGAACCGGGCGTTCGGGCCTGAGGTCCGGTATGTCAGCACGATCGGGTTGTCGCAGATTCAGGCGGCGCAGATGCTGCACGTCTACCGGCCGCGGCACTGGATCAACGCCGGCCAGGCGGGTCCGCTCGGGTGGACAGTGCCGGCCACGCTGGGGGTCGCGGTCGCGGATCCGGACAGCACGGTGGTGGCGTTGTCGGGTGACTACGACTTCCAGTTCCTGATCGAGGAGTTGGCGGTCGGGGCGCAGTTCAACATCCCGTACATCCACGTGGTCGTGAACAACTCGTACCTGGGGTTGATCCGGCAAGCGCAGCGCGGGTTCGACATGGACTTCTGCGTGCAACTCTCCTTCGAGAACATCAACAGCCCGGAACTCAACGGCTATGGCGTCGACCACGTCAAGGTCGCCGAAGGCCTGGGCTGCAAGGCCCTCCGCGTCTTCGAGCCCGAGGGCATCCTCCCCGCCCTCGAGCAGGCGAAGAAGCTGATGGTCGAACACCAGGTCCCGATCGTCGTCGAGATCATCCTCGAACGCATCACCAACGTCTCCATGGGCCTCGAAATCGACAACATCACCGAGTTCGAGGACCTGGCCGAGGTGCCCGAGGACGCGCCCACCGCACTGGCGCTGCTCGACTGATGCCGGCGCCCCGGGTGGTCGTTGCCTCCGACAAGTTCAAGGGCACCCTGACCAGCGCGGAGGTCGCCGCCGCGGTCGATGCGGGCGTACGGCGAGTCCGCCCTGACGCCACCGTGGTCGCGATCCCAGTAGCCGACGGCGGCGACGGCACCTTGGCCGCCGCCGTCGCCGCCGGCTTCCAGTTGGTGCCGGTCACCGCGTCCGGCCCGACCGGCGAACCAGTCCGCACCGCCTACGCCCGCCGCCCCGCATCCCCCGACCGCGGCGCTCCACCCGAGCGGATATCCCTTCGAGTGTCGGGTTCTCCCGTGGCACACCACGGGAGAACCCAGGGTTCGAGGAGATATCCCCTCGAACGCGGCTTCGGTGGAGACGCGGCGCGCGGTGGCTCCAGCGGTCGTGGCGATGTCGCCGTCGTCGAGCTGGCCGATGTCTCCGGCCTGGTCCGGCTTCCCGGCGGCCGGCCGGCTCCGATGACCGCTACCTCCTACGGCACCGGCCAGCTGATCGCGGCGGCCATCGACGCTGGTTGCCGGAAGGTGATCCTCGGCATCGGCGGCAGCGCCTCTACCGACGGCGGCGCCGGCCTGGTCCACGCCCTCACCGGGACCGAGTCCCTCGACCTGCCCGCACTCCGCCAACGGCTTCGCGGAGTGGAGATCGTCGTCGCGTGCGACGTCGACAACCCGCTAACCGGACCGAAGGGTGCCGCGGCCGTGTACGGCCCACAGAAAGGCGCCACCCCGGAGCAGGTAGCCGATCTCGACGCCGCGCTCACCCGCTGGGCCGACCTCGTCGCCCGCGAGACCGGCCGTGACCTGCGCGACGCGCCGGGCGCTGGAGCGGCAGGTGGAGTGGGCTTCGCCGCACTTGCACTCCTGGACGCCGACCTCCGCCCGGGGATCGAGCTGGTTCTTGATCTGGTGGGTTTCCAC
This sequence comes from Kribbella sp. CWNU-51, assembly GCF_054073265.1. NCBI lineage: Bacteria > Bacillati > Actinomycetota > Actinomycetes > Propionibacteriales > Kribbellaceae > Kribbella > Kribbella sp. CWNU-51. The sequence goes on along the minus strand of NZ_JBSXMZ010000014.1, from coordinate 12,379 downwards.
GAGCAACTCGTTGGTGCGGATCTGGTAATCACCGGGGAAGGCGCCCTCGACGAGCAAACCCTGCACGGCAAAGCCGTAGCCGGCATAGCCGCAGCCGCCGCCCGAGCCCCGGGCTCGGCCGGGGCACCGGGGATCCCGGTGGTTGCGGTGTGTGGGGTCAACCGGTTGGACGATGAGCAGCTGCGAGGGGCGGGCGTAGTTGCGGCGTACGCGCTCACCGACCTGGAGCCCGACGTACGGCGGTGTATTGCTGAGCCCGCGCCGTTGCTGGAGCGGGTTGGGGAGTGGATCGCGAGGGAGCACCTACGATGACTGCAAGTGAGAGGGGCATCGCATGAGCGCGCTGGACCTTCTGATCCGGGCCCGCCGGGTGGTGCGTGCCACCGGGGAGACGGCCTGTGCCGTGGGGGTCCGTGACGGGCGGATCGTCGCGATCGCGCCGTACGACGCCGACCTCGCGACCGAGCGGCAAGTAGAGCTCGCCGACGACGAGGTGCTGCTCCCTGGCCTCGTGGACTCCCACGTCCACGTCAACGACCCAGGTCGGACCGAGTGGGAAGGCTTCACCAGCGCGACGCGAGCAGCCGCATCGGGCGGCGTCACCACGCTCATCGACATGCCGCTCAACAGCATCCCGCCGACCTGCGACGTCCCGGCGCTCGAGCTGAAGCGAAAGACCGCGCAGCCTCAGGCGTACGTCGACATCGGCTTCTGGGGCGGCGCGATCCCGGACAACGTCCCCGAGCTCCGCCCACTCCACGAGGCCGGCGTCTTCGGCTTCAAGTGTTTCCTGCTGCACTCGGGCGTCGACGAGTTCCCGCCGCTGGACCAGAGTCAGCTCGAGGCCGCGATGGCCGAGATCAGCGAGTTCGACGGGTTGCTGATCGTGCACGCCGAGGACGCTCACCGGATCGACCAGGCCCCGCGCCCGGACGGCGCCAGCTATCCCGCGTTCCTGCGCTCCCGCCCGCGTGTGGCCGAGAACGCCGCCGTCGTCGAGGTCATCGAGCTCGCGCGCCGGTCAGGCTGCCGCGTCCACATCCTGCACGTCTCGAGCGCCGACATCCCGCCGAGGATCGCCACAGCCCGCGACACCGGCGTACGCATCACCGCGGAGACCTGCCCGCACTACCTGACCTTCACCGCCGAGGACATCCCCGACGGCGCCACACAGTACAAGTGCTGCCCCCCGATCCGCGAAGCCGCCAACCGCGAGCACCTCTGGGACGCCTTGCGCGACGGCACGATCGACATGATCGTCTCCGACCACTCGCCGTCGACGGTCGACCTCAAACACCTCGACACCGGCGACTTCGGCACCGCCTGGGGCGGCATCGCCTCCCTGCAACTCGGCCTGCCGGCCGTCTGGACCGAGGCCCGCCGCCGCGGCTTCACCCTGACCGACGTTGCCCGCTGGATGTCAGCCGCCCCGGCCGCGCAGGTAGGCCTGAAGACCAAGGGCCGGATCGAGGTCGGCTACGACGCCGACTTCTGCGTCCTCGCGCCCGACGACACCTTCGTCGTCGAAGCGAAGTCCCTGCAGCACAAGAACGCCATCACGCCGTACGACGGACGCACGCTCGACGGTGTCGTCCGGAGCACCTGGCTCCGCGGCCACCCCGTCGACATCGAGGCGGCCCCGCGTGGCCGCCTGCTGACCCGAGGAGCACAACGATGAACTACTACGCCCCGAAGGGTGGACTGCCCGCGCAGACCGACCTCACCACCGACCGCGCGGTCTTCACCGAGGCGTACGCCGTCCTTCCGCGCGGCACGATGCGCGACATCGTCACCAGCCGGCTCCCGTTCTGGGACGGCACTCGGCTGTGGGTGATCGCCCGGCCGCTGTCCGGGTTCGCCGAGACGTTCTCGCAGTACATCGTCGAGGTCGCGCCGGGCGGCGGCAGCGACAAGCCGGAGACCGACCCGGCCGCGGAGGCTGTCCTGTTCGTTGTCGAAGGCAACTTGGTACTCACGGTCGCCGGCGAGAAGCACGCGCTGGCGCCGGGTGGGTACGCGTACCTGCCGCCGGGCGGCGACTGGACTCTGCGGAACACGAGTGATGCGACCGCGACCTTCCACCTGGTCCGGAAGGCGTACGAGCGGATCGAGGGCATCGACGTACCGCAGGCCTTCGTCACCAACGAGGCCGACGTCGAGGGTCGCGAGATGCCGGGCACCGAGGGTCGATGGAAGACGCAACGGTTCGCCGATCCGGACGACGTCCGGCACGACATGCACGTCAACATCGTCAGCTTCGAGCCGGGCGGGGTGATCCCGTTCCCGGAGACGCACGTGATGGAACACGGCCTCTACGTCCTCGAAGGCAAGGCGGTCTACCTCCTCAACAAGGACTGGGTCGAGGTCCAGGAGGGCGACTTCATGTGGCTCCGCGCCTTCTGCCCCCAGGCCTGCTACGCCGGTGGCCCGGGCCGCTTCCGCTACCTCCTCTACAAGGACGTCAACCGCCACCCCAAACTGCCGCAGCGATTCCTCTAGCCCAGGCTCTTGCTGAGGAAGATCCGGCTGATGCCGGCCTCGCTCGGGATTCGCCCGAACTCGGTCCAGCCGCGGCGTTTGTAGAAGTCGGGTGCCTGGAAGTTGATTGTGTAGACGACGCCGCTGACACAGCTCCGGTGCTGAGCTTCGGCTTCTACCTGCTGAAGGATCCTGCTCCCGAGGCCCGACCCGCGCAGCGCATCCGGCAGATAGAGCAGATCGACGAACCAGAGCCCCAGCGAGGTGCGGCCGGTCAACCCGCCGAGGGTCTGCCCGGTCGAGGGGTCCTTCCCGAACACAGCCAGTGCCCGCCGGTCCTGAACGCCGCTCGCGCTGAGGTTGAATTCGTCCAGCGAATCCGCGACCACGGCGACCTCAGCATCGGTCGGATCGTCGGTCAGTACGACATCGAGCGCGGGATGGGTGTCCACGAGCCGTATCCGCGGCCTTCGACAGTTCTGTTGACCTCTCTGGCTGGGCTGAACGCGGCGCCGGCTATTACGATCATGCTCCTGGTGTCGCCCTGAAAGTGCCGGTAGGCGTGACATGGAAGACGAATCCGTGGGGTGTGGTCCATTCGAGGGTTGTGTGGTCGATGCGGTGGACGGTCCAGCCGTGGGCGTGGGTCTTGACCCGGTGGCCGAAGCGGCCCAGCGGTGCGAGGTTGGTGGTGTTGGTTTGGCCGGGTGGGCCGAGGGGGTCGTAGGGCTGGATGTGGTCCAGGTCCATGCCGCGGTGGGTTTCTTGGGTGCCGAACGGGAAGAGTTCGACGGGGTGGGTGAGTTTGATGCGTTCGCGGATCCGGTCGGGGATTTCGTAGGCGTCGACGCTGACGGCGTCGTTGACGTCGATGACCGGTTTCACGGTGTACGGCCCGTGGCCGATGAGTTCGGCCAGCTGGTCGGCGAGCAGCGGGCCGATGGCCTCGACCCGGAGGACGCCGGTCCCGGTGGCCAGGGTGTGGTCGGTGAGGTGGACATAGATCTCGGTGTGGCCCGGACGCACCCGTCGGCCGGCACGGTCGGGACTACCGGCGCGCCCCGCGCCGGTTCGAGTGCCGTGGGTGGGGTGGGTGGTGTAGGCGTCCTGTTTGATCTTGGCCAGGCGGGCGTGCAGGGCGCGTTGGGCGGCGGCGTCCAGGGGCTGGCCGTCGTCGGGGTCGAGGTGTAGGCCGGGGTCGGAGGGGTCGAAGGGTTCGATCGGCACGGTGTCGGGGCTGTCGAGGGGGTCGGGCAGGTCGCTGCTACTCGGGTGGGGTGTGTCGCGGTCGGCCTCGTCGTCCAGGCCGGGTTCGTCGTGGATGTCGGTCCGGTCCTCATCGCGCCACCGGGATGCCGAGCCCGCGCCGGGCATCTCGGTCGCCCTGGCGGGAGCGATGCCGTGGCCGGAGTCGACCTGGTGGTCGGCACGAGCCCGGGCCAGGTCGGTGGTCGCGTGAGGACGATCGTCGTCACCGGCCTCGGGCCACCCGGCGCCCCGGTGACGCGCACCCGGAGCGCTCGTGCTCACAGGCCCGGCCGTGTCCGAGGCCTTGGTGCCCGGGACCGTGGCGTCCGGGACCGTGGCGTCCGAGGTCGCGGTGTCCGAGGCCGTGGTGTCCGAGGCCGCGGTGTCCGAGGTCGCGGTGTCCGAGGTCGCGGTGTCCGAGGTCGCTGTGCCCGGAGCGGTCGTGTCCGCGGTGCCGGTGGTGGCTGGGGTGTCGGTGAGGTGGTGGTGGCGGGCTTGGGTGAGGAGTTCTTGGGCGTAGCGGGGGTCGGCGATGATCCCGACGGCGTCGGCGCGGCGGTGTTGGACGGGGCGGGTGTCGCCGAAGGTCTTCAACGCCTCGGCGATCGCGTCGAGGGTGGCCTTGTTGCGGATGACTGCGCCGGCGGCGGCCTTGATGTACATGGTTTTGGTGCCGTGTGGGTCCGAGCGGCCGATGAACACGCCGCGTTCGCGGGCGTGCTCGGCGGCCTCGGCCCGGGCCAGGTCGGGGTCGGCGTGGAGTTTGGCGGCGGTGATGATCTTGTTCAGCCGGTACGGGGTGATCGAGTCCACCAATGGCGCGATGCGCTGGTCGACGTAGGCGGCGGCGTCCTGGGTCAGTTTCGCGCAGTCGGTGACGATTCGGCAGGCCTTCCACGGGGTGGCCTCGCCGGCCTGGACTCTGGCCCAGGTGAAGGGGAACCGGTGCCGCAACGCCAGCGCTTGACCGAGGTAGTTCGCCGCGACCCGCGGTGAGATGCCGAGCATGACCGCGAACTCGGCGATCGCGAACTCCAGGATCTCCGGGCAGCCGTCGCCCCCGAGCACGACCGCGCGTTCGCGGCCGTCGCAGGCACGGCGGCCGGGCCGGCCCGGGTGGGCGGAGGGGTGGTAGCGGTCGGCGTAGATCTGGGCGTGCTCGAGGCGCCGGGCGTCGACCCGTCGGGCCTCGGCGTCGTGTTCGGCGGCCGAGGCCAGCAGGTCGGCCGTCGAGAGTGTCGCCAGATCTCCTTCGAACATGTGTGCGATTCTACGCATCGCCATCGAGCCGCGGCAAATCCGGCGAGACCCCGAAAGCCCTTATCCACAAGGGGAAACATCACACGGATCTGGAGAGGAGAACTGGATAAGCAACGCCGCCTGACCGACCCCGACTGCTGGTTGGGTGCAGATCCAGGCGGACGTCAGACGCTGATGGAGACCGAGCGTTCGGGCGGGGTCAGCGGGTCGGTGATCAGGCGCGCGTGGCGCTCGACGTCGTACCGGGAGCCGTCGTACGCGAGGCGTTGGCGTTCGAGGCCCTCGGAGAGGAAGCCCGCGCCGGCCGCGACCGCGCAGGACGCGGGATTGTTGAGGCGGTGGCCGAGCTCGAGCCGGTAGAGGCCGGCGTCGTGGTGGGCCCAGTCGGCGAGGGCGCGGAGCGCATCCCGGGCGACGCCGTGACCGCGGACGTCGGCGAGGGTCCAATACCAGGTCCAGCCCACCTGGTGGCGGTCGATGTTCGTCACGGCCACGCACCCGATCGGGTGGTCGTCGGCATCGGCGACGGCGTACACATGCCCGTTGTCCAGGTCCGCGACGCGGCCGATCCAGTCCACTGCGGACGCCCGGTCCACGATCCCGCCCTGGGTTCTCATCTCGGGATCCTGGTGAGCCGCGGCCAGCCGCAGCGCGTCAGCCGTCCGCCACCGCCGCAGCCCCAGCTCCCCGAGCGCGTATCCCATCCATCGAATCTACCGCCCACCCCGCAAGAGCAACCGCGCTCACGGCGCGTTCCCCGGCGCGCGACCGTGGGCGATCGGGAGAGGATAGGGCGTATGGGATATCTGGATTTCAGGGATCAGGTCGTGGTGGTGACGGGCGCCAGCAGCGGGATCGGGGCTGCGGCGGCGGTGGGATTCGCGGAGACCGGGGCGACGCTCGCGCTGCACTACCACCGCAACGAGGAGGGCGTGAAGCACACCGTGGGCGCGGTGCAGACGGCCGGCGGTACGGCGTCGTTGCACCAGGCGGACCTGGCCGACCCGAAGTCGGCCGACGCGTTCATCGACGACGTACTCGCGCAGCACGGCCGGATCGACGTGCTCGTCAACAATGCCGGTGACCTGGTCAAGCGGTCGCCGGTGGCCGACGTACCGGACGAGGAGTTCCACCGGATCCTGGACGTGAACCTGACCTCGGTGTTCGCGCTCAGCCGCCGGATCGTGCCGGTGTTCCGCGCGCAGGGCGGCGGCGCGATCGTGAACGTGACCTCGATCGCCGGCCGCCACGGCGGAGGCGGCGGCTCGGTCGTCTACGCGACCAGCAAGGGCGCCGTCAGTACGTTCACCCGCGGCCTGGCCAAGGAACTCGCCCCCGACGGCATCCGCGTGAACGCGATCTCACCCGGCGTCATCAAGACCCCGTTCCACGATCGGCACACCGGCGACGAGCAGATGACCGCGATGATCGCCACCATCCCGATGGGCCGCACCGGGACCCCGCACGAGTGCGTCGGCACCATCCTCTTCCTGGCCTCCGACCGGATGGCCTCCTACGTCACCGGCCAGATCATCGAGGTCAACGGCGGCCAATTGATGCCGTGAGCAAGCTTTCCGGCCGGAACAGCGCGTTGTGGTCCAGCACCTCGCCGGCCGGCAGGTAGCCCATCTCGTCCAGCATCGTATGCAGCCGCGCGCTCGACCCGCTTCGCTTGTCCTCGACCAGCAGAGCGCGTGGCTGCAACCGCTTGAGCGTGCGTGTCGCTCCGGAGAGGGCCGCGATCTCCCCGCCCTCGATGTCGAGCTTCACCACGTCGAGGCGGGTCAGCGCGTGCTCCCGCGCCCAGTCGTCCAGCCGGATCACGGGCACCTCCTGGACGATCGCTCCGTCGCCGTAGAGGGAGCGCACGCCGGCGTCAGCCGCGTCGTACCGGCTGTCCGTGCGCAGGCTCGCGTGTTGCTTCCACTCGCCCAGGGCCGCCGCCACGACTTCCAGTGGGAGCCCGTTGCGTGCGGCCGCCGTACCGAGCTTGGCGACACAGTCCGCGGCCGGCTCGACCGCGATCACCCGTCCGCCGCCGAGTTCCTCCAGCCGCTTCGCCACCGTCAGTGCGTGGACGCCGATGTTCGCGCCGACGTCGAGGACGACATCGCCCTTCTGGAGCTCGGCCCGCAGGAACCGTCGTACGGCGGGTTCGTAGCGGCCGGCGTAGTACAGGATCGCCTGGAGGTTGTCCCGCAGGTCCAGTTCCAGCCCCACGCCCTGCCTCCGGACGAGGACCGTCGTCGACCAGGTCGGCGGGATCTTCACGAGCTCCGGGTTCTGGTCCGCGACGCGCGGGGAGATCCGCAGCGCGATCCGGTGCACTCCGGCGTCGCTGAGTCCTTCGAAGAAGCCGACCAGACGGGCGGTACGACGTGCCGCGGGTGGTCCCAGCACACGCCCCACGGCGTGCGCGAGACTCCACGCGGCTCGTCGTACCGCTCCGTCCCGAACGGCCATGACCGACCAGTACCCAGTTATCGCGAAAGTGTGCGGAACCGGTGTGCGGAGAGTGGCAGGAAGACTGCGATGAGCAGCAACGGGGCGATCACCGCGGCGATCTCCGCGTGCGTGCCGATCCAGGTGGCGGTGGCGGAGGGGTCCGGGTTGCCGAAGAGGGCGCGGGAGGCGGTGGCGGTCGCGGACAGCGGGTTCCACTGAGCGATGGTGCCCAGCCAGGACGGCATCGTCGACGTGGCGACGAAGGCGCTGGACAGGAAGCCGACCGGCCAGACCAGGACCTGCACCATCGTCACGCTCTGCGCGTTCTTCACGGTCAGCCCGATGAAGATCCCCACCCAGAGCAACGCGAACCGCAGCAGCAACAGCAACCCGAACGCGGCCAGCGCGGACGGCACGCCCTCGTGCGACCGCCAGCCGAGCGCGAGCCCGGTCGCGACCAGCACGAGCAGCGTCACCGCCGAGTCGAGCATGTCCGCGATGCACCGCCCCATCACGACTGCCGCCGAGCTCATCGGCAGCGATCGGAACCGGTCCGTGACACCCTTCGCGGCATCCGTCGTGACCGCGGTCATCGTGCCCTCCAGCCCGAAGAGCATCGCCAGCGCGAAGATCCCCGGCACGAGGAGTTCGTAGTACGACTCCCCGTCCGGGAAGTCCATCGCCCCACCCAGCAACGCACCGAACATCAGCAGCATCAGCACCGGGAAGAACCAGTTGAAGATCACGATCCCCGGCTGCATCCGCCAGTGCACGAGCGTCCGCCGCGCGATCGTCCAACTGTCCGCCAGCGCCCAGCTCAAGGCCGTCACGCCGCCACCTCCGTCCCCGTCAGATGCAGGAAGACCTCGTCCAATGTCGGTCTGCGCAAGGTGATGTCGTCCGGTTCGATCCTTGCCTCATGCAACGAATTGGCCATCACCACGAGCGCCCGCGTCCGATCCTTCACCGGCACGCTGATCCGTACGTCGCTGACCCGGATCTCTCCGTCCGCCAAGGGTTCCGCCAACCGCAGCACCCGCGGCACGTCGGCGGGATCCGCGAGGACGAGATCCAGCCAGTCGGACCCGAGCTGCGTCTTCAGCTCGTCCGGGGTGCCCTCGGCAACGACCTTGCCGGCCTTGAGCATCGAGATCCGGTTCGCCAGCTGATCCGCCTCCTCCAGGTACTGCGTGGTCAGCAGCACCGTCGTCCCGCCGTCGACCAACTGCCGTACGGCGGACCACACCTCGAGCCGCCCGGCCGGATCCAGACCGGTCGTGGGCTCGTCCACGAACAACACGGCCGGCGCCACGATCAGACTCGCCGCCAGGTCGAGCCGCCGGCGCATCCCGCCGGAGTACTTGCTGACCGCCTGCCCCGCCGCCTCCGTCAGGCTGAATCGCTCGAGCAACTCGTCCGCCCGGCGGAGTGCCTTCGAGTGGCCCAGGTGGTTCAGCCGGCCGAACATGACCAGGTTCTGCCGCCCGGTCAGTACGTCGTCGATCGCGGCGTACTGGCCGACGAGTCCGATCCGGCGCCGGACCTCGGCGCCTTGCCGGCGGACGTCGTACCCGGCGATGGTCGCCGTACCCGAGTCCGGCTCCAGCAGCGTGGACAGGATGCGCACCGCCGTCGTCTTGCCGGCGCCGTTCGGGCCGAGCAGACCCGTCACCGTGCCGGCGGTGACCTCCAGGTCGAACCCGTTCAGCCCTGCCCCCTCGGTGCCGCCCTTGTAATGCTTCCGTACGCCGACAGCCTCGATCACACGTTCCGTTGTCACGTCCCACCTCTCGCCCGAGTTGAGTCGTAGAGTGTACCGTACACTGTACGGCTCAGGTACGATCGGGACAACGACGAGCGGCTGGAGTTAGTTCCTTGGCTGGAAAGAAGGTGGCGGCGTCCGATCCGGCGCGCAGTCTGGCGCTGCTCTGGGGGAGCCACACGAAGCCCGGCCGCTCCGGTCTGACCGTCCGCGCGATCGTCGACGCGGCGGTCGAGCTGGCCGACGGCGGAGGGCTCGAGGCCCTCTCGATGCGGATGGTCGCCGAGCGGCTGAAGGTCGGCACGATGTCGCTCTACACGCACGTGCCCGGCAAAGGCGAGCTGACCGACCTGATGTTCGACCGCGTGTACGGCGACCTGTACGCCGACGTCGACGAGCCGTCACGGCAACCCGGCGGCTGGCGTGGTGCGCTGGAATTCATTGCCCACCGCAACTGGGACGTCCTGACCGCGCACCCGTGGATCCACGAGGTCCCGACGATGCGTACGGCGCTGGGCCCGAATATCACCGCGAAGTACGAGGCCGAGCTACGCCCCCTCGACGGCCTCGGCCTCACAGACGTCGAAATGGACTCCGCGCTGACCCTGGTCCTCACCCACGTCCAGGGCACCGCTCGAGCCGGCGCCGAACAACTCCGCACGCAACGCGACTCCGGCCTCACCGACGACGAGTGGTGGCGTCAGATATCCCCGACGCTTACCCACGTCATGTCCGGCAGCGCCAAACACTTCCCCGTTGCCGGCCGCGTAGGCACCGCGGTCGGCGAACACTTCCAATCTGTCATCGATCCGGCCCACGCCCTGACGTTCGGGCTGACCAGGATCCTCGACGGCATCTCCCTGCTGATCGATTAGCTGTTGAGCAGGTCCTCGAAGGGGGTGGGGTTGTCGTACGGGTCGGCGTGGGTGGGGGCCTCATGGTGGAGGGCAGCGACCAGTTCAGTGGCCGCCTGGGTGATGCGGGTCCGGAGTTTGGCGGCGTTGGGGCCCCAGTCGGTGGAGGCGGCGTACACGCCGGTGGGGACGGGCAGCGCCTTCAGATAGGCGAACAGTGGACGGAGGGCGAACTCGAGCACCAGCGAGTGGCGCTCGGTGCCACCGGTCGCGGCGAGCAGGACGGGCTTGCCGGCCAGGGCCTGGTCGTCCAGGACGTCGAAGAACATCTTGAACAGACCGCTGTACGACGCGCTGAAGGTCGGGCTGACCACGATCAGCGCGTCGGCCGCGGTCACCGTGTCCAGAACGGTTTGCAACGACGCCGTCGGGAAGCCGGTGAGCAGGTTGTTGGTCAGGTCGTGGGCGTGGTCGCGCACCTCGATCAGCTCGACCCGGGACGCGATTCCGCGCCCGGACAGCTCGTCCTGCACTGCGGCCGCCAGTTGGTCGGCGAGCAGCCGGGACGACGACGGTGTCGTCAGCCCGGCGGTCACCACCGCGATCACCCGTTCAGCAGGTGCGGTCATCGGGTCGGCTCCTCGATCGTCTCCAGGTCGTGCGCCCGCTCGGCCGCGGCCTTCAGGGAAGCATGCGTCGGCGCGTCCGGCACGTGCGCCGGCTTCTTGGCCGCGAACTCCTTCCGCAGCACCGGAACGACCTCTTCACCAAGGATGTCCAGCTGCTCCAGCACAGTCTTCAGCGGCAACCCGGCGTGGTCCATCAGGAACAACTGACGCTGGTAGTCGCCGAACTCCTCGCGGAAGGTCAGCGTCCGCTCGATCACCTGCTGCGGGCTGCCGACCGTCAACGGCGTCTCCCGGCTGAAGTCCTCCAGCGACGGGCCGTGTCCGTAGACCGGCGCGTTGTCGAAGTACGGCCGGAACTCGTTGACGGCGTCCTGCGAGTTCTTCCGCATGAAGACCTGACCGCCGAGCCCGACGATCGCCTGGTCGGCGGCGCCATGCCCGTAGTGCTCGAAGCGCTTGCGATAGAGCTCGATCATCCGCTTGGTATGCGTGACCGGCCAGAAGATGTTGTTGTGGAAGAACCCGTCACCGTAGTACGCCGCCTGCTCGGCGATCTCGGGAGACCGGATCGAACCGTGCCAGACGAACGGCGGTACGCCGTCGAGCGGCCGCGGGGTCGACGTGAACCCCTGCAGCGGCGTACGGAACTTGCCCTCCCAGTCGACGACGTCCTCGCGCCAGAGCCGGCGCAGCAGGGCGTAGTTCTCGACCGCGAGCGCGATGCCGTTGCGGATGTCCTGACCGAACCACGGGTACACCGGACCGGTGTTGCCGCGACCCATCATCAGGTCGACCCGGCCGTCGGCCAGGTGCTGCAGCATCGCGTAGTCCTCGGCGATCTTCACCGGGTCGTTGGTCGTGATCAGCGTCGTCGAGGTGGACAGGATGATCTTCGACGTCTTCGCCGCGATGTACCCGAGCTGCGTGGTCGGCGACGACGGCACGAACGGCGGGTTGTGGTGCTCACCCTGCGCGAACACGTCCAGCCCGACCTCCTCGGCCTTCAGCGCGATCGCCACCATCGCCTTGATCCGCTCGCCCTCACTCACGGTCGTCCCAGTCGTCGGGTCCTCGGTCACGTCCCCAACACTGAACACACCGAACTGCATCGGTCCTCCTCGCCTAGATAGTTCACTATTAAACTACTCTGTCCACCAGAACGCCAACTCCCGGCGAGTCATTCCATCCTGCCCGGTGAACGCCGACGGCCCGCGATCCACAGGGGATCGCGGGCCGTCGGCTGCGCCGGTCAGATTGTGTGCGGCTCGAGGAGCTGGTCGTCGCCGGTGAGGGCGGCAGCTATGCGGCGGTGCTTGGTGGCTTCGTCGCGGCGGGACTGGCGTTCGAGGGTGCGGGCGAGCATGAGGTGGGCGTAGTACTCGGTGGGCTCGCGTTCGATGACCTCGAGAAGGTGCTCTTCGGCGGGCTTGAGGAGGGCCGCGTGGTAGTAGGCGCGGGCCAGCAGCAGCCGGGTGCCGACGTCGTCCGGGGTTTCGTCGACGACCGGGCGGAGGGCGCGGATCGCGCCGCGGTAGTCCCGGTCCTCGAAGTATTGCCGGCCAAGGCCGTAGCTCAATGCGCGCATGTCTTCCATGGCGGGCCTCCTAATGGGTGTTATCGGGTCGGTTGGTGACAGACTCGGTGGCTGGTAGCCGCTGGCGGGTGAGCACTCATACCTCCTGGACTGTTTGAGTCCTGTCGAC
>NZ_JBSXMZ010000013.1:0-229790 GCF_054073265.1 Kribbella sp. CWNU-51 | reverse complement strand
ACGAAGGGCGAGCCGCGTCCCCTCGGCGAGCGAAACGCCGTCAAGGCCGACTCCCTCCCGCAGTAGCTTTGGGTTGCACCGGCGTGCATGTGGGCGATTCGGGGTACCGGTCGTGGCGTGAATGAGGACCAACTCCTGAATCTGGCGCAGCGGCTGGGGAAGACGCTGACTCCGGGCGACCTTGACCACACGCTCAGTCGCATCACGGCTGCGGCGGTCGAGGCGCTGCCCGAGACCGACTACGCAAGCATCACGATCCTGCACGCCGATGGCCGGCTGGAGACGGCCGCGCCGACGGATGAGTTCCTGCTGGGTCTCGACGAGGCGCAGTACGACCTGCGTGAAGGTCCCTGCTACGAAGCGGCGGCTGACGCTGTGCACGTCGCGTCGCCGGATCTGGCCCGGGACGAGCGCTTTCCCCGGTACGCCGTGAGCGCGTTGGCGGCCGGTGTTCACGCGCAAGCGGGTCTCTCGCTCTTCAATGCTCCGAAGTCACGTGGCGCCCTCAACCTGTATGCCAAGCAGGTCGGGGCCTTCCGCGACCTCGGAACGCTCGGCCTGCTCTTCCAGCACCAGGCGGCGATGGCGATCGACTACGCCCGCGAGATCCAGAACCTGCGCGAAGCGGTCAACACGCGCACCACGATCGGTACGGCGGTCGGCATCGTGATGGAGCGCTACCACCTGACCGACGACCGCGCCTTCGCCTTCCTCACCCGCCTCTCGCAGGACGGCAACATCAAACTGCGAGAAGTGGCCAAACGCCTCATCGCCACCACCCGCGGATAGCCGGCCGGGCGCGCAGAGCGGCCGCGGTCGAGTGACCGCGGCCGGGCGTCGGGTGGATCAGAGGTCGGCTGCGCGTTGGACCTTCTGCTGGAGTTTGTCCTTGGGGAGGCCTGATGTGCCGGAAATGCCCGCGTTGGTTGCCTGTTGGGCGAGCTGGTCGCGGGTCAGGTCGCCGGGCTGCTCGCCGAGGTGTTGCTTGCGGCTGGCAACGAATGCCTCGCCGAGCTCATTGCGTCGTTCGGCGGACAGGCCGGAGCGCATGCCCGGGAGGACCTTGGTTTCTTCCTCTTCGACGTGGTGCGACACGGCGTCGACGAGGTTTTGCAGCGCCTTGTCGAACTCGGGTGACGTCGGGTCGGTCTTGGCGAGCTTGGCCAGCAGCTGGTCGGCCTCGATGTGCTCCTGCTGGCTGTGCGACACCTCTTCCGTCTCACCGGCCTCGGTGGCCGCGACCGGGTAGACCTCGGCCTCCTCGGCGCGGCTGTGCGCGGTCAGCAACGTGGTGAGCACCGGCAGCAGGTTCGGCCGCTTCTCCGGGTTCTCCTTGAGCTCGTCGAAGAGACGCTCCACCTCGCGGTGGTCCTGCATGATCAGATCGACAACATCAACGGGCATTTCAAGGTCCTCTCGGCTGGTCTGTTGCCGGCACCGGTACCCGCACCCCAACCACCGAAGCCCGATCCGCTGCGTACGACGTACTCGCGTGAGCGGATGGCACGGGGGTACCGGGACCCGAGGAAGCTGGGCGCTGAACGGGTGAATGAGGCGGTGCTGATGCGTTGGGTTCGGCTGCGGGCCTTGTTGCTGGTGAATCTGGGGCTGTTCGCGTTATTCATGGTGGGGGTGTTGCTCACCGGGCACGCGCACGAGAACGAGGACTTGTCCGATCACGGTCAGCCGGCTGAGTCACTCGTCGCGTATGCCGGGTCGTCGTCGTTCGGCGAGACGGTCTTGGAGAACTGGGAGTCGGAGTTCTTGCAGATGGGGATGTATGTGCTGCTCACGACGTTCCTGGTGCAGAAGGGGTCGGCGGAGTCGCGGCCGATCGGGGAGCGTGCTGAGCAGGATGAGGATCCGCGGGACCATCGCAACGATGCGAGGGCTCCGTGGCCGGTGCGGCATGGTTCGGAGCTGGTGTTGAGGCTGTACGAGAACTCGCTGGCGATCGCCTTCGGGATCGTGTTCTTCCTGTCCTTCTGGCTGCACGCCGTGACCGGCGCCGGTGCGTACAGCCAGGATCAGCAGCTGCATGGCGGCCAGGCCGTGACCGCCTGGGAGTACGTGCGTACGTCGCAGTTCTGGTTCGAGTCGTTCCAGAACTGGCAGAGCGAGTTCCTCGCGGTCGCCGCGATCATCGGCGGCACGGTCTACCTGCGCCAGCGTTCGTCATCGCAGTCGAAGCCCGTCCATGCGCCCGACGACCAGACCGGCGATTGACTCACCCGGTGGCGGGTTGGAGGTCGGTGGCGGTGAGGGTGTGGGCGATGACTTCTGCGGCGATTGCGCTGAGGTGCAGGTGGTTGCGGCGGGCGTGGTCGCGCATCAGGCTGAAGGCGGCGTTGAGCGAGAGGCCCGCGCTCGCCGCGAGGATGCCCTTGGCCTGTTCGATCACGATGCGGCTGTTCAGGGCGCTCTGCAGCTGCTCGGCGAGGATCTCGCCGGAGCGGACGGCGCGCTCCTGCAGCAAGGCGACGGTGGCGATGTCGCACAGCGCTTGCCCGAGCTCGATGTCCTCCTGGGTCAGCGTCGAGCGCTGGGCGCAGAACAGGTTGAGTGCCCCGATGACCCGGCCGCGCAGCCTGAGCGGCAGCGCGTGGGTCGAGTGGAAGCCCGCGGCCGTGGCGGCGGCGTGGAACCGCGGCCATCGCTGGCTGAACTCGCCGAGGTCGACATTCGTGATCTGCTGACCCGTGGTGTAGCAGTCCAGGCAGGGACCTTCGTCGTTCTGCAGGACGAACAGCTCGAGCAGCCGTGCTTCCTCGGTGGTCGAGGCCATCACCTGCAACAAGCCGTGCTGGTCGGCCAGGATCAGCCCGGCAGCGTCGGCGTCGAGGAGTTCGACGCTGCGCTCACACAACAGGTGCATCAGGTCGATGACGTCGAAGTCGTCGACGAGCGTATCGGCGAGCTCGACGAAGACCCGCCCCAGCTTCTGCTCTCTGGTCATGACCTGATTCCTTTCTCGGTCGATCGGTCGAATCCTCGCATCGCCCCGCCTATTCATCATCGTCGCTGTCGGGTGGGAAAGTTAGCCGCCGGTGCACAACATCGCTTGCGATATCGAGCAGCGGCCGCCCGGTCGAGTAGGCCCTCGCTCGCAGCAGGAGCAGGGCCTCGGTCAGCCCGATGGCAGCCTGGATCGAGACCATCCCGGTGGCCTGATGGACCTCCCGGTGCCCGTCGGCGGCGTCGGCCAGCAGCGGATGCAACTGGCCGATGGGAGCGCCGTGCTGCAACTCCAGCAGGATCGTGGTGGCGGCGGACGCGAAGTCGAGTGCCTCGGCGAGCTCGAGCCGGTCCAGCGATCCGGTGGTACGGCGGTAGAGGTCGAGCACGCCCAGCCGGATCGCGCCGACCTGGAGTGGGAAGGCGAACACCGCGGCGATTCCGGCGTCGGCCGCGGACATGGTGAAGGTCGGCCATCGGTTCGTGCCGGACTGGACCAGATCCGGCAGCAGGACCGGCCTACCGCCACGTGAGGCGTCCAAGCACGGTCCCTCACCGAGCGTCTGTTGCAGGTCTTCCATCGCAGCCGCCGGCGCGTCGCTGGCGACCAGGAGACCCGCATGGCCGGCCGCCGTCATCAACGCCACGCCGGCGCCGTCGACGGGCACTGCGGCGATCAATGCGGTGCACAGACGCCGCAGTATCTGCTCGGCCGTGCTGGTCCGGCCGGGAGGATCGGTGAGGACCTCGAGGAGGATCTGCCGGACTCGCGGTGATGCCACGGATCAGCTCACCCTCGGCGTCGTCATCCGCGCGCCTTGCACCACCTGACCGGCCGATCCGGTCATGACGTCGCCGCCTCAGCCTGCCTGGCGTACGGAGCGAAGTCCACCGGGCGCACCGACGCCCTGCCGTCGGCCTGCGGGCCGACCGGCATGTAGAGGTAGTTGCCCAGGTGGTCCTTGGCGGGCTGGTGGGTGCGGGGATTGTGGATCAGCCGGTAGATCGGAGCGCCCGGGACGACCGCGACTTCCTCCGGTGGGTCCTCGCCTTCGATCGCCCAGCACTGTCCGTGCGCCGGGCCACCGTAGGCCCGCGCCACCCCGGTGGATCGCCACACGGGGGATGTCGTTGCCGAGGCCATGGGGTCACCTCTTCAGCCGTCGTACTTCGGAGAAGGTGCCGTGGTCCGGGGCAAGCACTGCCGTACAGGTACCCGCTGCGGCCGACCGCATAACTGCGGGGATCCCTAGACTTCGAGCATGCGCCATCACGGCGCGGTTGTCATCGGCACCCTGCACTTGCGTGCGTAGTGGGTACAGGTCCGGCATGAGTGAGAACGAGTGTGTGGTGCGGGCCTCGAGCGCGGATGTGTTCGCTGTGCTGGGCGACGGGTGGTCGTACGCCGGGTGGGTGGTCGGCGCCGCGCGGGTCCGGTCGGTCGATCAAGGGTTCCCTGCGCCTGGGACGAGTCTTCACCACTCGGTCGGTGTCTGGCCGTTCATGGTGAACGACGTGACCACGGTCGAGGAGTTCGAGCCGGACCACCGGCTGGTGATCAAGGTCCGCGTCTGGCCGGCCGGCGCCGGCCGGGTCGAGTTCGTCACCACCACCCGCCCGGACGGCTGCCTCCTGGTGATGCGCGAAGAGACCATCGAAGGTCCCGTGCACATCGTTCCGCATGCCGCCATCGACCCCGTCCTGCACTGGCGCAACACCGAAACCCTCCGCCGCCTCGCCTACTTGGCCGAATCACGCGCCGGCCTGCACAGAACTCAGTCCACCTCCACGAGGTGACGCGGCCCCTTGACGGCAACACTTGGCCTGGACTCGCCGGATGTGATCGCTCCTGGTCCGCGTGACTGATAGACAGGCCGTCGGATGTCTGATCGACCGAGAGCTCTTCGATGGTGATGGCGTGGCGCTTCGGCGCGGTGAGCGCCGAGGCTGTGATGGCGGTTGTCGCGACGGCCGAGCTGTTCGAGGACTGGGTGGTCGGCGTTCCCACTCCTGTCGACGCCGACCGGAGGTGGCCGGAAACCGGCAGCATCGTCCGGAAGGACACCGATCGGGAGCCGCACGGCAGGCACTCCTACGACCGTCATCTGACTGTGGCGGTCGTCGAGTCCTGGCTGCCACCTCAGGAGCTGGTCCTCCGCTTGCGGAGTGGATTGGGTGGCTGGATCCGGTTGACGATCAGGGTGCAGCCACGACCTGGAGGGAGCCTGATCGAGGTCCGAGCGGATCCGATCACCGCCTCGGCTCGGTTGAGATACGCCGGCCCGGCCCGATCTCGCGCCGAGGAGCGCTGCGTGATGGTTGCCGAATCACTGATCCAGTTGGCCACGGAGCGGAGTGCCGCCGGCGGTTGAGGCGTCCACCGGGCGAGTATCGTGAATCAGCGCGGTCGGGAGCACTGGAAGGTGGGCCTTGGAGCTGGGCGGCGCGGTGGTGTTGGTGACTGGCGGGTCGGCCGGGATCGGGCGGGCCGTTTGTCTCGAGCTCGCGTCGGCCGGGGCGGTGGTCGTCGTGCACGGGCGCGACGTACGGCGTACGCAGGACGTCGCGGATCAGGTCAACGGCGTTGCGGTGCAGGCCGATCTGCGTGAGTACGGCGCTGTGCAGTCGCTGGCCGGGGAAGCGCTGGCGGCCCATGGACGGCTGGATGTGCTGATCGCGAACGCTGGTCAGGGGTGGTCCGGGCCGTTCGTCGAGATGAGTGACGAGGAGATCGCGGACCTCGTGACCGTGGATCTGACCACCACGATGCGGCTGGCCCGATTGCTGGTGCCGGGGATGGTCGAGCGTCGTACCGGCTGTCTGTTGCTGGTGACGTCGGTCGCGGGACGGACCGGCGTTGCGGGGGAGGCGGTCTACGCGGCGGCGAAGGCAGGGCTGGACGCGTTCGCGGAGAGTCTGCGGCTGGAGCTGGCCGGGACGGGCGTCCAGGTCGGCGTCGTCGTTCCCGCGGCGGTCGACACCGGCTTCTTCGCCACCCGGGGTCGCGCCTACGACCGGCGCGTCCCGCGACCGGTCGAGCCGGCGGTGGTCGCACGAGCCGTCGTCCGCGCGATCGAGCAGGACCGGGCCGAGACGTGGATCCCGCGCTGGATCCGGCTCGCCGCCGTCGTCCGGGCGCTGTTTCCAGCCGGCTTCCGGCGACTCGCCACCCGCTTCGGGGAGTCGATCCGGTCCGGGTGACCGGACTGCTTGTGCTATGACAAATGCGTGGCCGACGGAGGATCAACGCATCGGGCCGCCCGCGCGGGCGTGGTCGTGCCGTCGAGTGACGCCTTCTTCCTGCAGGTGGAAACAGCCGCGGCGCCTCAGCATGTCGGTGGGCTGGTCGTGTTCGAGCCGAGCGAGGGCGACGCGTTGTCGCTCGAGCGGGTGACCGAGCTGGTGAAGGGCGAGCTCGACCGATTGCCCCGGTTCCGCCAGCGGTTGGGGCCGCGCTCGCGCTGGCGCCGGCAGCGGTGGATCGACGTCGCCGAGATCGACTGGTCGTGGCACGTCAGCGAACGCCGCTCGGCGGACGGTCCGGCCGGCGTACGGCGGATCATCGCCGAGCTGGCCGAGACCCCGATGCCCCGCGACCGTCCGCTCTGGCGACTCGTGATGGTTCGCGACGCGGCGCCGGGAGCTTCGGCGATGATCCTGCTGCTGCACCACGCGGTGGCGGACGGGATCGGCACCGTGATCCAGGCGCTGAACCTGCTGCGTCCGCGGATCGAGCTGCCCGGCCTCCGCAGTCCGGCGCCCGGTCGCGCAAAGTTGCTTGGGGCAACCATCGCCGGACTCGCCCAGCTGGCCACCGACGGCGGAGCAGGAGCCCGTCTGGACAGCAGGTCGGCACGACGGGAGTTCGCCACGGCCGCTCTCGACCTCTCCGCCGTACGGCGTGCAGCGTCGGATCGGGGGGTCCGGGTGACCGATGTCGTTCTCGGTCTGGTCGCCGAGGCGGTCGCCGCCACCCATCCCGAGGTCGCCACCCGGCTGCGCGGCCGGATGCGGGTCGCGGTGCCGTTGATGGTGCGCGATTCCGGTTCGGCGGCGGAGACCAACGCGACCGCGGCCGTGATGGTCGAGGTGCCGCTGGACGGCCGTCCGTTCGACGAGCTGGTCCTCGAGATCAGCCGGCGCACCGGGCGCTTGCGGACGCCGAGCCGGGCGGTGGCCTCGCGGTTCGTGATGGCGACCGGCCTGCGCGCGTTGCCCGAGCCGATGGCCGGGTGGTTCGCACGGACCGTGTACGGGCGCCGGTTCTTCCACGCCATCGCGTCGAACATGCCCGGCTCGACGCTGCCCCTGTCGATGGACGGGATCACGATCGCGTCGGTCTACCCGATCCTGCCGCTGGCGCCCGGGTCCCCGATCGCCGCGGGCGCGCTGAGTTGGGCCGGCTCGCTCGGGATCGGTCTGGCCACCGATCCGGCGGTCTTCGACGCGGACGTCCTCGCCGCCCGGATGGCGCAGGTCCTGAACGTCTCATCGCATCGGCCACACGAGCGCGAGGAAGAGACGCGCGCGTGACCGTGGCGAGTCCAGCTGATCGCCGAACCGTTCGCGCAGCTGGGCGACCCGGTAGCGCACGGTCTGCGGGTGGATGTGCAGTTCCTCGGCGATCGCCGTCCGGTCGCCCATGTGCCGCAGCCAGGCGGTGAGGGTCTCGATCAGCCGTTCCCGGGCTCCGGCCGGGAGGTCGTCGAGCGGCGCCAGCAACTGCTCGCGGAGGAATCCCATCAGGCGTTCGTCGCGATGGACGATGATCGTGTCGAGATGCTCGTCGGCGAACACCGGGTCGTCGGTGAGAATGCCCTGCTGCTTGAGCCGTACGGCGATCTGCGCGATGGTGACGCTGCGCGGCAGGTACTCCAGCGGCACGGTGTGGCCGACGACCGCGTTCGCTCCCCGGAGAGCGCGCCGGAGTTGCTCCCGGCGACCGGACAGCCCGGGGTCGGGGACGATGAGGCCGGACAGTTGTTCGTGCCGCACCGGCAGCGATCCCGCGTCCACGTGGGACAGCACCCGCCGCGCGACGTCGGCGTTCGCGTCCACCAGGACGACGGCCCCGGTCGTGGGCAGCGGCCAGTTCGCCCGCGCGGCCGCCTCCCGGATCGCGGTCATGCCCGAGCGATCGGACAGCAGCAGGTCGGCCAGTTCCTCGCGGCTGCGTTCCCGGGCCGAGGCGTCCTCGCCCTGTTCCAGGACGTAGCCGCGCGCGGACGCCGACGAGAGCTGGTTGATGAAGTCGAAGACGGCTTCGGCGAGCGCGGCCAGCACATCCGGCCGGACCTCGAGGGCCAGCGCGGTGGCCGAGACATGCCGCCAGGCGGTCCGGGCGCCGAGCTGGTAGGCGGTGAGCAGGCGGGTCAGGTCCTCGCCGGCCTGCCACTGGCGGCGGCCGATCTGCTCGAACACGATCTGGATCGTCTGGGCGCCTTCGAGCCGGTCGATCCGGGACGCCGACCGGCCGTGCTCGGCCATGTCCAGGAGGCGGTGGACGAACAGCTCGGCGGCCTGGTGCATTCCGTCCGGATTCTGGTCGAGGAAGGCGGCGTACTCCGGCCAGCCGTCGGCGAGCAGATCCCGCACCTCGGCGATCAGCTCCGGCAGCCGGCTGTCGAGGGCAAGCTCCAGTTGCGCCCGGCCCTGCGCCGCGTCCGTGGTCATCTGATGTCTCGCGTGCCCCCTCGCACCCTCGCGCCGATGTCGCCGGCCGACCGTTCCTGCTGCGCGTCCGAACGGGCGGCCCTGCTCCGGATTGTACGGTCGTGACAATTTTCAGGTCCAGGAATCACTCCGGCGGCGGCAGACCTGGCGATCCGGACGGACCGAAGATGGTTGATATGGCGAGCTCGCGTCCCCGGCCGTCCGGCACTTCCCCGTCAACCGGCGAGGAAGCACTCCGTACTCGCGAGAACGCCGAGAACTTCCCCGTCGCCCTGCGCCTCCTGCCGCGCCGGCATCGTGACCACCTGCACGCGATCTACGGCTATGCCCGGATGGTCGACGACATCGGCGACGCATACACCGGTGACCGGACGGCCCGGCTGCAGGAGCTGGCCGCGGATCTCGGCACGATCTGGTCGGGCGGTCAGCCGTCGGACGCCGTCCTGCGGAGGCTGGCCCCGACTGTGCACGCCCGACGGATGTCGGCCGAGCCGTTCGAGCGGCTGATCGAGGCGAACCTGCAGGACCAGGTGGTGTCGCGTTACGAGACCTTCGACGACCTCCGCCGGTACTGCGCCCTGTCCGCCGAACCAGTCGGCCGGATGGTGCTGGAGATCTTCGGGCAGGCGACCCCGGAGACCATCGCGCGATCCGACCAGGTGTGCACCGCGCTGCAACTGCTCGAGCACTGGCAGGACGTCGGTGAGGACAGGCGGGCCGGTCGCGTGTACCTCCCCCAGGAGGATCTGCACCGGTACGCCGTCGCCGAGCACGACCTGGATCAGCAGAGCGCGGGTCCACAGCTTCGAGAGTTGATGCGGTTCGAGATCGAGCGGGCCGCCGGTCTGCTCGCTGAAGGGACGGCGATCGTGCGGCAACTGCAGGGATGGGGGAAAGTCAGCGTGGCCGGCTTCGTGGCCGGAGGACAGGCCACGGTGTCGGCACTGAGGCAGACCGAAGGTGACGTGCTCGCCCGGTCCGCCCGGCCGTCGCGCCGTACGACGGCGATCCGCGCCGTCGGCCTGCTGGCGAGCCGGCGGTCGGTGCGATGAGCACGATCGAGCAGGCGTACGTCACCTGCGAGCAAATCACCCGGACCGAGGCCGGCAACTTCTACTACGGCATCCGCCTGCTGCCGCCGGACAAACGCTCCGCGCTCTGTGCGGTCTACGCGCTCGCGCGCCGGATCGATGACATCGGGGACGGCGACGACGCGACCGCGGACAAGGAGACGGCCCTCGCCGGGGTCCGCAAGGACCTGGGCAGGCTGGCCGACAGCAGCGACCCGGTGCTGGCCGCGGTGGACGATGCCGCTCGCCGGTTCCCGGTGCCGTTGGGCGCGTTCGAGGAACTCATCGACGGTGTCCAGCTGGATCTGGGCGACGTCCGGATCGCCGACTTCGACGAACTCGTCGTGTACTGCCGGCACGTCGCGGGGTCGGTCGGCCGGCTGTGCCTGTCGATCTTCGGCAGCAGCACCACCGACCCGCGGACGTCCCTGTACGCCGATCAGCTCGGGATCGCCCTGCAGCAGACCAACATCCTGCGCGACATCCGCGAAGACCTCGGCAACGGCCGCGTCTACCTCCCGCAGGACGAGCTCGATCGGTACGGCGTGGACCTGCGCGTCGACGACCTCGGCACGCTCGAGGACCCGGCGGGCCGGCTCGCCGCCTACATCCGGTACGCCGCCGGTCGCGCCGGCGACTGGTATTCGCTCGGCCTGCGGCTCGTACCGCATCTCGACCGGCGCAGCGCGGCGTGCTGCCGGGCGATGGCCGGCATCTATCACCATCTGCTGGGTCGGATCGCCGGCGATCCGGTTCTCGTCTACGACCAGCGGCTGTCGCTGAGCGTCGCCCAGAAGGCGCGCGTCGCCGTGACCGCCCTGGCCGGAGGAGGACGGCGATGACCGCCCGGCGCGTCGGAGTGGTCGGCGGTGGCCTGGCAGGCCTGACCGCGGCCCTGCGATGCGCCGACGAAGGCTTTGCGGTCACGTTGTTCGAAGCACGTCCCCGGCTCGGTGGTCTCACGCACTCGTTCCAGCGCGACGGACTGTGGATCGACAACGGCCAACACGTGTTCTTGCGGTGTTGCGCGGCGTACCAGGGCTTTCTGGAGCGGCTGGGCGTCTCTGACCGGGTGACGGTGCAGGACCGGCTCGACGTACCGGTTCGCAGTGAGCTCGATGCACGGACCGGGCGGCTTCGCCGGACGGGATTGCCTGCGCCTCTTCACCTGGGGTCGACCTTGGCGCGGTATCGGTGGTTGAGCCCGGCGGCTCGGGCGCGGGTGGTGCGCGGGGCGCTGGCGCTCGGCCGCGTGGATCGCACCGATCCCGAGGTCGACCAGCAGTCGTTCGGCGACTGGCTCACTGCGCACGGGCAGGATCAGCGGGCCATCGAGACGGTCTGGGACCTCATCGGCATCGCGACCCTGAATGCTCCGGCCGAGCGGGCTTCCTTGGCGCTGGCCGCGACGGTCTTCCAACTCGGGCTGCTGGAGTCCGCCGCGGCGGCGGACATCGGCTGGTCGCTGGTGCCGCTGCAGGAACTGCACGGCGACGCGGCAGCGCGTGCGCTGACGGCTGCGGGAGTGACTGTGCGGACACGGTCCAAGGTCCGTGACGTCGTACCGGTAGGCAACGGCTGGGCCGTCGACGGTGCTGCGTTCGACGACGTCGTGCTCGCGGTTCCGCCGGCTGCTGCGGAGACGCTCGTGCCGGCCGGAGCGGTCGAGCTGGAGTCAGGGTGGGCGGAGGAGCTGGGCAGTACGCCGATCGTGAACCTGCACGTCATCTACGACCGGGTCGTGCTCGACGAGCCGTTCTTCGCGGCTGTCGACAGCCCGCTGCAGTGGGTGTTCGACCGCACCCGTCAGGCCGGACTCGGCCGAGGACAGTACATCGCCGTGTCGCTGTCGGCGGCCGACGATCTGATCGATACACCGGTCCCGGAGCTGCGTGACCGCTTGTTGCCGCACCTGGAGCGACTGCTGCGGATCACCGACGCGCGGGTCCTGGAGTTCTTCGTCACCCGCGAGCGGCAGGCCACGTTCCGGCAGCGGCCGGGCACGGCCGGCCTGCGTGCATCGGCACGTACGGCGCTGCCCGGTCTCTACCTCGCCGGTGCGTGGACCGACACCGGCTGGCCCGCAACCATGGAGGGCGCCGTCCGCAGCGGTGAGGCCGCAGTGGCCGCACTGCTCGAACGACGCCCCGCAGAACGTCGGGAGGCAGTGGTATGACGATCACCGCGGAAACCCTCGACCGCAGTCGGGGCATGGTCGCACCGGCCTTGCGCCTGGCCGTCGAGCGCCTCGATCCGTTCACTCGGCTGGTCGTCTCGTACCACCTCGGCTGGTCCGACGAGCACGGTACGCCGACCGTGGCGAACCCGGGCAAGACTCTGCGGCCCGCGCTCGCACTGCTCGCCGCCGAAGCGGTCACCGGCCGGCCCGAACCGGGCCTGCCGGGCGCGGTCGCGGTCGAGCTCGTCCACAACTTCTCCTTGCTGCACGACGATCTGATGGATCGCGACACCGAACGCCGCCATCGCCGGACCGTGTGGGCGGTCTGGGGTGACGCGACCGCCGTACTGGCTGGTGACGCGCTCCTGTCCCTGGCCCACGAGGTGTTGACCGAGGGTGAGTCTCCGGACGGACAAGCAGCCGGTCGGGCGCTGGCGATCGCGACCCGGGAGTTGATTCGCGGGCAGGTGCTGGATCTGGCCTTCGAGCAGCGCAACGACGTGACGCTGGACGAGTGCCTCGACATGGCTGCGGGCAAGACCGGGGCTCTGCTCGGGGTCAGCGCCGCGATCGGCGCGATCCTGGTCGGTGCGCCGCAGGTCGTGGTGGGCGGGCTGTCCAGGTTCGGTGCCGAGCTCGGGATGGCGTTCCAGCTCGTCGACGACCTGCTCGGGATCTGGGGATCGCCCGAGGTCACGGGCAAGCCGGTGTTCTCCGATCTGATCGCGCGCAAGAAGACCTTGCCGGTCACCTGGTCGCTTGATCACGGTGGCGACGCCGGGCAGGAGCTGGCTGCCTGGCTGTGTCGCGACGGCAGTCCGACGGAGGACGAGCTCCGGTACGCCGCTCAGCTCATCGAGCGGGCCGGTGGCCGGGACTGGGCCGTCCAGGAAGCGCGGGACCGCATCGGTCTGGCCGAGCAGGCTCTCGACGACACAGAGCTCGACGACATCGCCCGCAATCGGCTCGGTGAGCTGGCCCGCTTCGTGATCGAGCGGCAGTCATGACCGCTGGCGAGCGCGTCGATCCAGTGATCGGTACGACGGCCGGCCTACGGACTGCCCTTGACGCGGCCGTGGAACACCTGCGCGGGCGTCAGCACGAGGACGGCTGGTGGAAGGGCCTGCTCGCCACCAACGTGACGATGGACGCGGAGGACCTGATGCTGCGGACGTTCCTCGGCATCGCCACGCCGCGGACGAACGAGGAGACAGCTCGCTGGATTCGTTCCCAGCAACGAGCCGACGGTTCGTGGGCGACGTTCCACGGCGGGCCGGGCGATCTGTCGACCACGGTCGAGGCTTGGGTTGCCCTGCGCTTCGCCGGTGATCAACCTGACACCCCGCAGCTGCGAAGGGCTGCCGAGTTCGTGAAGTCCGAGGGCGGGGTCGAGCGGGCTCGCGTGTTCACGCACATCTGGCTTGCGCTGTTCGGATTGTGGAGTTGGGACGACTGTCCGGCGCTCCCGCCGGAGATCATGTACCTGCCGGCGTGGGCGCCGCTCAACATCTACAACTGGGGTTGCTGGGCTCGGCAGACGATCGTGCCGCTCACCATCGTGAGCGCCCTCGAGCCCGTGCATCCAGTGGATTTCGGTATCGCCGAGTTGAAGACCGGGACTCCGCCGCCGCCACGGCAACCGGCGTACCGCATCTCTGGGTTCTTCGCGCGCCTCGACACCGTGCTGCACGGCTATCGTCGCCGGCCGCTCAAACGCCTGCGGCAGAAGGCGATGCGCCTCGCCGTCGAGTGGATCCTGGCGCGTCAGGAGGCCGATGGCGGTTGGGGCGGCATCCAACCGCCGTGGGTGTATTCGCTCATCGCACTGCACCTGATGGGCTATCCGCTCGATCATCCCGCGGTGCGCGCCGGTATCGAAGGGCTCGACGGTTTCACCGTCCAGGCCTCCTCGCCCGACGGACCCGTCCGGTGGCTGGAGGCCTGCCAGTCGCCGGTGTGGGACACCGGGCTAGCTCTTGCGGCGCTGCTGGACGCCGGTGTTCCGGCCGACGATCCGGCCGTCCTCAAGGCGACCGATTGGTTGCTGGGCGAAGAGATCCGGGCCAGAGGTGACTGGCAGGTGCGCCGGCCTGAGCTGCCGCCGGGCGGGTGGGCCTTCGAGTTTGCCAATGACAACTATCCCGACACCGACGACACCGCCGAGATCGTGCTTGCCCTGCGCCGCGTGCGTCATCCGGATCCTGCCCGGGTGCGGGCCGTGATCGATCGTGCGGTGGTGTGGACGACCGGGATGCAGTCGCGCGACGGCGGGTGGGGTGCGTTCGACGCCGACAACACCCACACATTGGCCATCGCGTTGCCCTTCTGCGACTTCGGCGCCGTCATCGATCCACCGTCGGCCGACGTCACCGCGCATGTGGTCGAGATGCTCGCGGCTGAGGGTCGTGCGGACGAGGAGCCGTGCCGTCGCGGCGTACGGTGGCTGCTCGACGCGCAGGAGGCCGACGGTTCGTGGTTCGGCCGCTGGGGCGCCAATCACGTCTACGGCACGGGCGCTGTCGTCCCGGCCCTGATCGCCGCAGGCATGTCCGCCGACGCGGCTGCGGTTCGAGCGGCGGTCCGCTGGCTGGAGGATCACCAGAACGACGACGGCGGCTGGGGCGAGGACCTCCGCTCGTACGACGATCCCGCCTGGATCGGCCGGGGAGAGTCGACCGCTTCGCAGACGGCGTGGGCGCTGCTCGCGCTGCTTGCCGCGGGCGAGGACTCGGCCGTGGTCGACCGAGGCGTCGAGTATCTCGTCCGTACCCAGCGCGCGGACGGTGGCTGGGACGAGGACCTCTACACCGGCACCGGCTTCCCCGGCGACTTCTACATCAACTACGAGATCTACCGGCTCGTCTTCCCGATCTGGGCGCTCGGCCGCTACGTCGCGCGGAGTGCCCGATGACCGGAATCGTCAGTACGCCGTTGTGGTCCGAGTGGCTCGCACTCCACGACCGGCTCACGGCCGACGTCGTACGCACCGGACGTTCGTCCAGCGGCGGCCTGACTGATGGGCAGCCAGTCCTTGTCGCCGGCGTGGCCGGTGCTCTCGGCAACGAACTCCGGCCGGGCGACCTGGTTGTCGCGGACGAGATCCGGGGCGACGGCGAACCGTTGCCCAGTCACGCGTCCCCGCTGCTCGTACGTGCGTTGCAGCGAGCCGGTCTGCGGGTCCACCACGGGCCGATCGTGACGACCCGGCGAATCGTCGACGCGCCGGATGCTCGCCGTACGCTCGCAGCAACCGGAGCCTTGGCGGCCGACACCGAATCCGCACTGGTCGCCACAGCCGCCCCTCGAGGACAGGCGGCGGTGATCCGTGCCGTCGTCGACACGCCGGACCATCGCCTGCTCCGTCCAGGGACGCTCGTGCGGGGGCCGAAGGCCTTGTGGGCCTTGCGTCGCGCCGCTCCCGTCATCGACGCCTGGGCCGCCGCGACCGGCGATCGCGAGGTCCTGCTCGCCGGGCCGAGGTCCTTCTGCGCGGGCGTCGAGCGCGCCATCGAGATCGTGGAACGTGCGCTGGTGAAGTACGGCCCGCCGGTGTACGTCCGCCGGCAGATCGTGCACAACAGCCACGTCGTGCGTGAATTGGAGCGGCGCGGCGCGGTCTTCGTCGAGGAGGTCGCCGAGGTTCCCGAGGGCAGCGTCACGGTGCTCGCCGCCCACGGCGTCGCCCCGCAGGTCCGGACCGACGCCGCGGCCCGCAACCTCCGGGTGATCGACGCCACCTGCCCGCTGGTCGCCAAGGTGCACAGCGAGGTACGCCGCTTTGTTGCTCGCGGCAACACGGTGTTCCTGATCGGGCACCGTGATCACGAGGAGGTCGTCGGCACCCAGGGTGAGGCGCCCGGCCAGGTAGTCGTGGTGGCCGATCCGGACGAGGCCGGGCGGGTGAGCGTCGCCGATCCGCGGCGGGTCTCCTACGTCATGCAGACCACCCTCGCCGTCGACGAGGCCGAGCAGACGGCGGCCGTTCTGCGGGATCGCTTCCCCGCGCTCGACGGCCCGCGCAGCGACGACATCTGCTACGCCACCACGAACCGGCAGCAGGCCGTCCGAGCCGTCGCCCGGGAGGCCGACCTCGTGCTCGTCCTCGGATCGGCGAACTCCTCCAACTCCCACCGGCTCGCGGAGGTCGCCGCGGCCGATGGGGTCCCGGCGTACCTCGTCGACGACGCGAGCGCCGTCGACCTGCACTGGTTGCGCGGCGTACGCCGGATCGGCGTCACCGCGGGAGCATCCGCACCACCTCAGCTTGTCGACGGTCTGGTCCGCTGCCTGTCCGGCCTCGGCCGGGTCGCGGTCACCGAGATCAGCGTCGCCGACGAGGACATCCGATTCACCCTGCCCAGGGAGGTGAGCTGACCGTGGCCATGCCACTGCGTCAGTCGATCCGCCTCGGTGGTTATCTGCTCAGGCAGAAGCTGCTGCGACGGGAGAAGTTCGCACTGCTGGTCGAGCTCGAGCCGTTGTTCGCCTGCAATCTGGCCTGCGCCGGCTGCGGCAAGATCCAGCATCCCGCCTCGGTCCTCAAGCAGCGGATGCCGGTCGAGCAGGCGGTCGCCGCGATCGAGGAGAGCGGCGCACCGATGGTGTCGATCGCCGGCGGCGAGCCGTTGATGCACAAGCAGATCGACGAGATCGTCCGGCAACTGCTGGCCCGCCGGAAGATCGTCTTTCTGTGTACGAACGCCTTGCTGCTGCCCAAGCACCTGCACAAGTTCACGCCGCACCGCAACTTCGCCTGGATGGTCCACATCGACGGGCTGCGTGAGCGGCACGACGCGTCGGTCTGTAAGGACGGCGTGTTCGACGAAGCGGTCGCCGCGATCAAGCAGGCCCAGGCGGCCGGCTTCCGGGTGATGACCAACACGACGTTCTTCGACACCGACACCCCGCAGGACGTGATCGACGTACTGGACTATCTGAACGACGAGCTCGGCGTCGACAACATGCAGATCTCGCCCGGGTTCGCGTACGAGAAGGCGCCGGACCAGGAGCACTGGCTCGGTCCCGAGGAGACCCGGCAGCTGTTCGCGAAGGCGTTCGCCGGTGGCCGCCGGAAGAAGTGGCGGCTGAACCACTCGCCGCTGTTCCTGGACTTCCTCGAGGGCAAGGCCGACTTCGCCTGTACGGCGTGGGCGATCCCGTCGTACTCGCTGAAGGGCTGGCAGCGGCCGTGCTACCTGATGGAGGACGGGTACGTCGGGACCTACAAGGAGCTGCTCGAGGACACGGACTGGTCGGCGTACGGCCGGGGCAAGGATCCGCGATGCGCGAACTGCATGGCGCACTGCGGCTACGAGCCGACGGCGGTGGTCGCGACCATGGGGTCGCTGCGGGAGACCATCCGTGCTGCGGTCGGATCATGAGCGCGCCGGGTGTCGACGAGCGGCCACGCCCCAGCACTCGGCTCCTGGACACGCTGACTTCACCGGCCGATCTCCGGCGGTTGCCTGCGACCGACCTCCGTGGACTTGCCGACGAGATCCGGGCTGAGCTCGTCCGCCTGGTCACCCGGACCGGAGGTCACCTCGGCCCGAACCTCGGTGTCGTCGAGCTGACGATCGCGCTGCACCGGATCTTCACGTCGCCGCAGGACGTCATCGTCTGGGACACCGGTCATCAGTCGTACGTGCACAAGATGCTCACCGGCCGGCTCGGTCGCTTCGACACCCTGCGCCAGCCGGGAGGGCTGTCGGGCTACCCGAGCCGGACCGAGAGCGAGCACGACGTCATCGAGAACTCGCACGCCTCGACCGCGCTCTCGTACGCCGACGGCCTGGCGAAGGGGTTCCAGCTCACCGGATCGCTCGAGCGGCGGGTCGTCGCGGTCGTGGGTGATGGTGCGTTGACCGGTGGGATGTGCTGGGAGGCGCTCAACAACATCGCGGGCGCGCCGGACCGGCCGGTCGTCATCGTGCTCAACGACAACGGGCGATCATACGAACCCACCGCCGGATCGCTGGCCGTGCAGTTGCGAGCGTTGAGTGCGGGCACAGCTCGGGGCAACGTCTTCGAGCAGCTTGGTCTGGCCTACCTCGGTCCCGTCGACGGTCACGACACCTTGGCCCTAGAGGCGGCGTTGCGGACCGCCGCCCTCCTCCAGCATCCGGTCGTGGTGCACTGCCTCACCCGCAAGGGCGCCGGCCATGCTGCCGCCGAGCTCGACGAGGCCGACCACCATCACACCGTCAACCCGGCGACTGCCACCAGCCAGGTCCATGGGCCTGCCTGGACAGATGTGTTCGGGAAGGAACTGGTGGCGATCGCGGACGAGCGCCAGGACGTGGTCGCCGTGACAGCCGCGATGATGCGGCCGACCGGACTGTTTCCGATGGCATGCCGGTATCCCTCGCGGGTGTTCGACGTCGGAATCGCCGAGCAGCACGCGGTGACGTCGGCCGTCGGACTGGCGACCACTGGGCTGCATCCCGTGGTCGCGATCTACTCGACCTTCCTCAACCGCGCCTTCGACCAGGTCCTGATGGATGCGGCGCTGCACCGGGCGCCGATCACCTTCGTCCTCGACCGCTCCGGCATCACGGGTCCGGACGGTCCGTCGCACCACGGGATGTGGGATCTGGCGCTGTGCGGATTGGTGCCCGGCATGCGGATCGCGGCGCCCAGGGACACTCAGCAACTGCGCTTCCTCCTGCGTGCCTGCGTTGATCACGAGGCTGGTCCCACCATGCTTCGGTTCCCGCGTGGGCGGGGCGGAGCCGTACTGCGTGCCACCGGCACCATCGGTGCGGCCGAACTGCTGACCGACGATCGGCCGGAGGTCCGCGAGGTGCTGCTCGTGCCGGTTGGTCCGCTGGCGGCGGCGGCCGTGGAGGCGTCGCGCCGGCTGCGGCAGCTGGGGATCCACGCGACCGTGGCCGATCCCCGGTGGATTATCCCCGTCGATCCCGAACTCGTCCGGTTCGCCGGTGAGCATCGCGTGGTAGTGACGATCGAGGACAACACCGTGACCGGTGGTTTCGGGGAAGCGCTCGGACGGGCCTTCCGGCGTACGGCGGCACGCCCTGAGCTCATCACGCTCGGGTTACCCGGTGAGTTCGTCGCGGCGGGGGAGCGTGCCGACCTGCTGCACACGCACGGCCTCGACGCCGACGGCATCACGCACGCGGTCACCGGGTCACTCTCTTAAGGCTCATCCGGCAGCGTGAGGTATCCGCGGGCCGCTCCCACCGCGACCCAGGGAACGGCGGACAAGGTGCCGATGCCGAGGATGAGCAACGCCGGCCGTAGCCCGATGGCGGCACCGAGCAGGCCTCCGAAGAGACCGCCGAGCGGACCCGGACCCCATTCGACGAGCCGGATCACGGAGCCGACGCGGCCGAGCAGGTGCGGCTCGACGGTGTGCTGCAGCATGGTCGACCGGACGATGATCAGGTAGACGACGCCCAGCCCGAGGAGTAGTTGCCCCAGGCCAATGGTTGCGATCACGACGATGGTCGGCCCACCCGCGAGCGGGATCAGCAGGTCGCCGCCGAGGAGGGTCGCGGCGACGACCGAGGTCCAGGTGGTTCCGAACCGGCGGCTGACCGGAGTCGTGATCACGCCGGCCAGGAGGGGGCCGAGGGAGCCGATCGCGGCGATCACCCCGATCTCGGCCGGCGACAGTCCGAGCTCGCTTACGGCGTACAAGATGTAGAGGGCAAGGACTCCCCAGTGGAAGAAGTCGATACTGCCCTTGCCGACTGTGATGGCGACGATCCCGGATTGGCGGCGGAACGCTGCGAACCCGGCCCGGACGGACAGACCGAACCGGCTCTTCTCGGCCGTCGGCACGGGGTCGGGTCCTCGCCCGCAGGCCTGGAGGAAGGCGGCGACGAAGAATGAGGCACTGTCGACGGCGATCGCGACAGGAGCCGTGAGCAGTTGGACCAGCACGCCGCCGAGCCCTGGCCCGGCGACCGACGTGATCGAGTCGGTCAACGCGATGCTGCTGTTCGCCGCCGTCAACTGCCGCCGATCCTTGACCAGCACCGGTACGTAGGCCGTGTGGGCGAGGCCGTAAACGAGGGCCAGAGAGCCGACAGCGAAGGTCACGATGTAGAGCTGGGCCATGGTGAGCAGGTCGAAGGCGGCAGCCAACGGGACCGTGCCCATCAGCACGCCCTGCCCGACGTTGCACCAGAACAGCGTTCGGCCCCGCCGGATGCGGTCGACGAAGACGCCGAGAAGCAACCCGAGCAGCAGACTCGGCAGCGCCTCGAGCGCCGTCAGGATCCCCATCGCGGTCGGTCCGGCGGACAACGTGAGGACGGCGATCAACGGGATCGCGAGCTCGCTGACCTGCGACCCGGCATTGGAGAGCAGCTGGGCCACCCAGAAGAACGCGAACGGCCGGTTCCGCCGCAGCGGAACCCTGCCGTTGTCGACTGCCACGGACCGCTTCTCACTCCAGACTCAAACGCCTGATCCCGGTCAGCCTCCCACTTTCCGCGTGAAGCGGCCATGTGTTTTCAGCCGGCCGATAAGGGCCGCGGCGCCCAGTGCTGCCGGTACGGCGATCGCGACGGGGAGCGCTCCGCCGGTGTCGAGGGTCTGGCGGGGCGTCACCGTGATCCGGACCGGTGGCCCGGCGACCAGGGGTCCGCTCTTCGGGATCAGTACGACGTACACCGCGAAGTGGCCCGGGTTCACGGCCTGGAACTCCCAGTCCAGTTGGGTGTCCGAGCCGGCGGCCACCGGCTGGGTGACCTCCTGACTCCAGTCCTCCAAGTCGACGTACACCCCGTCGAGGCTCACGACGTTGAGGTGGGCGATCGCCGGGCCGGACTCGTTGACAACCGACTCGACAGTGAGGGTCTGACCGATGACGGCCGTGAGCTGGTCGGTGTTCATGGTGATGGTCGGGTCGGCGAGAGCGACCGTGGCGAGCAGGTTCAGCAGCATCATCGCGACCCCGCGGTCAGTCGGACGAGTCGTGGGCCGGCGACGATCACCACGGCGGCGACGACCAGGGCCACCACAACCGGGGAAGCCAGGTAGCTGAGGTCGTGGGTCCAGCTGCGCCGATTAACCAGGATCTGCGAGATGTAGTGCAAGGCCGATCCGATCGGGTTGATCCGGGTGATCACCTCACCGAAGCCGGTCTTCGGGAGCGCCGGGAGCTGAGTCGGGGCGAACAGCACGAGCAGCAGGAGCAGTCCGGCCGCCAGGCTGGTTTTGTTGGAGTTGGTGACCGCGCTGATGAGCAGGCCGATCCCGGCGAGCCCGGTCGCGACCAAGGTGCCGACGATCAGGGCGAGCAGTGCTGCCTGACCGGCTCCTGCGACGCCTCGCCCGAGGACCCACAGGTAGGGCAGCGTCACGACGAGGCAGGCCAGCCACATGGTCGTCGCCGCGGCCAGCTTGCCGACGACGATCCCGCGCCGCGACACCGGAGCGAGCAGGAGCGCCTCGAAGGTCCCGCGTTCACGATCGCCGCTGATCGCGTCGGAGCTGGTGACCATCGTGAGCAGGACACCGACCGCCAGGCCGACCTGGACGGTAAGGTTGACCGCTTCGCGTTGCTCGAGGAAGTTCATCGCGCGGTTGGTCGCCGCCAGGTAGGTCATCGTGCTGAGCAGAACGCTGAACCCGAACACGAGCACCGGCCCGCGCCCGAGGATCCACAGATCCCGGATCTCCTGCTCGGCCACGACGTCCCAGCGGCTACTGGTCATGACCCGCCTCCTCGGTGAGGCTGAGGAAGGCAGCGCTGAGGCTGCCCGCACCGGCGACGACCTCGTCGATCGGCCCGGCGGCCCGCAGGACACCGTGGTCGAGGATGAGCACACTGCCGCAGACCTGCTCGACCTCGGTCAAGGTGTGTGTCGACAGCACCACCGTGGCGCCGCGCCGGCCGGCGATGTCCCCGATGGTGGCGAGGATCTCGCGCTGGCCGGCCGGATCCAGGCCGAGCGCCGGTTCGTCGAGGAATACGACCGCGGGATCGTTGATCAGAGCCCGGGCGATCCCGAGGCGTTGCTTCATACCCCGGCTGTACGTCGAGATCCGGGTCCCCGCGCGATCGCGCAGACCGACGTCGGCGAGCAGCCGCTCGGCGGCCGCGCGGGCGTCGCGGCGGTTCCGGCCGAACAGACGTGCGGTGTAGCGAAGGTACTCGGCGCCGGTCTGCCGCAACGGGTAGCCGGCGCTCTCCGGCAGGACGCCGATCCGTTGCCGGATCCGGTGCGGCCGGTCGCCGGGTACGCCGGCCACGGTGAAGGTGCCGCCGGACGGCTCGAGGATGGTCGTGAGCAGCCGGATGGTGGTCGTCTTGCCGGCGCCGTTGGGACCGAGCAGGCCGATCACGTCGCCCGCTTCGGCGGCGAAGGTGAGTCCGTCGAGGGCGTTGCGCGCGCCGTACCGCTTGCTCAGGCCGGTCGCCTCGATGGTCGCCATGGACCGACGGTAGGGCGGTGGGGCTGAATCCCAGCTGAACGGTGCTTTCAGCGGGGATTCAGCCAGAATGGAGGAGGATCGGCCGGAGGTGCGGGATGCGGGCGCTGGTGGTGGAGGACGAGTTGCGGCTGGCCGCGGGCCTGCGCAACGGTCTGGAAGCCGAGGGGTACGCCGTCGACGTCGCGCTGACCGGGACCGACGGCCTGTGGTTCGCCCGCGAGTACGGGTACGACGTCCTGGTGCTGGATCTGATGCTGCCGGAGATCGACGGCTTCGAGATCTGCGCGACGCTGCGGGCCGAACGCGTCTGGACCCCGATCCTGATGCTGACGGCCAGGGATGCCGAAACCGACCAGGTCCGGGCCCTCGACACCGGAGCCGACGACTACCTGACCAAACCGTTCTCGTACGCCGTTCTGATCGCCCGGTTGCGAGCACTGGTCCGGCGCGGTGGCGTCGAGCGACCGGCGGTGCTCGAGGCCGGTGAACTCCGGATGGATCCGGCGGCGCGGCGGGCCTGGCGCGGTGAGGCCGAACTGGTGCTCACGGCGCGGGAGCTGTCGTTGCTGGAGTTCCTCATCCGGCGGCAGGGCGAGGTCGTGTCCAAGCGGCTCATCCTGGATCACGTTTGGGACTACGACTTCGAAGGCGACCCGAACATCGTCGAGGTCTATGTCCGGCGGCTGCGGACCAAGCTGGGCGACGAGTCCATCGTGACCCTGCGGGGCGCCGGTTACCGCCTGGCCGAGTGGTGAGGGCGGCGCCGTGCGATTCAGGGTGACTTTGCTGGCGGTGCTGGTGGTCGGCATCGCCCTGGTGGCCGGTGGCTCGGTGCTGGTCGCGCTGCTCGGTTCTGCCCTGACTGATCAGGTCTGTCAGGACGCACGCGCCCGGGCGGCGCAGCTCGCGGCGTCGCCGTCGGCCGCCAGTAGGCCGGTCTCGACCAGTCGCGAAGTGGTGCAGCTGATCGACCGCTCAGGACACGTGATCGGTGCGGATCCGAAGCTTGCTTCGCCCGGGAGCGACTGCGTCGCCGTCGAGCCCCCTGGCTACGGGGAGGACTTCGTCTTCGCGGCTGCATCGATCACGTCCGGGGGCGAGGTCGTGGTGGGCAGGCCATTGGTGGATGTCCTGGACTCGACCCAGTTCGTCCGCCGCGTCCTGGCGGCCGGACTGCCGTTGATGCTGCTGATCGTCGCCGGCGTGACCTGGGTGGTGACCGGCCGGATGCTGGCGCCGGTGACCGCGATCCGGCGCGAGGTCGACGAGATCACCGCAACGGAGTTGCATCGCCGGGTTCCGGCCGGGCGCGCCGACGAGATCGGCCGGCTGGCGACGACGATGAACCGGATGCTCGACCGCCTGCAGCGATCGCACGAGGCGCAGCAACGCCTCGTCTCCGACGCCTCCCACGAACTGCGCTCGCCGATCGCGGCGATCCGTCAGCACACCGAGGTCGCCCAGGCCCATCCCGGGCGTACGACCGTCGACGAGTTGGCCACGACCGTCCTCGCCGAAGACCTGCGCATGCAGTGCCTGGTCGACGACCTCCTCCTGCTGGCACGCTCCGACGAGGCCGGGTCCGAACCTCGGAGTACGCCGGTCGACCTCGACGACCTGGTCTTCGCCGAGGCCCGCCGGCTGCGCTCGGCGACCAGCCTGACGATCGATACCACCGCAGTGTCCGCGGGCCAGATCCACGGCGACGAGGCGGCGCTGGCGCGGATGATCCACAACCTCGCCGACAACGCCGCTAGGCACGCCCGGTCGGCGATCGGCTTCGGCCTCTGTGAGTCCGACGGCGCCGTCGTACTCACGGTCTCCGACGACGGGCCCGGGATCCCGCCGGGCGACCGGGCCCGCGTGTTCGACCGCTTCGTCCGGCTCAGCACTGCGCGTTCCCGCGACACCGGCGGCACCGGGCTCGGCCTTGCCATCGTCGCCGACGTCGTCCGGCGTCATCACGGCACGATCCGCATCACCGGCCCCGCCACCTTCGAAACCCGGCTCCCGAGCCCAGGCGGCCGGGCCTCGCTCGACTGACGTAGGCAGGCTCGTGCAGGCGGAGGATGCCTGGCCTGTTGCGGGCCGGGAGCCTGGTGACATGAGTGAGCCGATGGTCACAGCGCTGGGTCACGCCGGGTTGCGGATCGACGGGCCCGGGGTCCGGGTCCTGGCCGACCCCTGGTTGTCGCCCGGCGGTGCGTTCCTCGGGTCGTGGTTCCCGTTTCCGGACAACGCGCATCTGCTGACGCCGGAGGTGCTCGACGTGGATCTGGTGGTCGTGTCGCACGAGCATCTTGATCACCTGGACCTCGACCTGATCGCGAGTCTGCCCGAGACCGTTCCGGTGGTGGTGCCGCGGTATCCCTCGACCATCATGGAGCGCCGGCTCCGCGCGATCGGCCGGACCCGGATCGTGGTTCTCGACGCCTGGCAGCGGTACCCGCTCAACGACCATGACTGGCTCACCGTGATCCCCGAGCAGTGCCCGATGAGTCACGATTCCGCCGTACTGTTCATGATCTCCGGCCATAGCGTGATGCACACCAACGACGCCCGGATCTCGCTCGCCCAGGCGCGCCGGGCGATGACCGAGGTCGATGGCCAGCTGGACGTGATGGGTGTGCAGATGTCCGGAGCGAGCTGGCATCCGGTCCGGTACGAGTACGACGAGGTCGAGCGGGAGCGGATCTCCACGATCAAGCGGGTCGGCAAGTTCAAGGCCGTCACGCGTCTGGTCCGTCAGGTCCAGCCCCGGCTGGTGATGCCGTACGCCGGGCCGCCCTGCTTCCTCGACGACGACCTCTTCGAGCTGAACAGCGGTCTGCATCCGGGCGGGATCTTCCCGGACCAGGGTGAGGCGCTCGCCTGGCTCGCAGACCGGATGCCCACGCAGCCGGGAGCCCGCCTGCTGCCGGGGGATCGCATCGCGCTCGACCGGCTCGAGGTCGTCCGCGATCCGCACTGGGATGGCTTCTCACTCGACTCCGGCCCCGACGAGCGGCGACGTTATCTGGCGGACTACGCCGCCCGTCGGCGGCCGGCCATCGAGGCCGCCTGGGCCGCGAATCCCCAGCCGCGGCCCGGGCTGGCCGATCGGTTCAAGACCCACCTGGAATCGCTTGGGACCCTGTCGGAGTACTTCCTGGCCCGGATCGGCATGACGCTGCGCTTCGACGTCACCGGTCCGTACGGCGGAGTCTGGGACGCCCACATCGGTCCAGGCCGGGTGGTCGTCGATCTCGACGGCGGGAACGGGCACGCCGACTACCGGCTGACGCTCGACGGACGCTGGCTGGACGGTGTCGTGACCGGGCGTACCCGGTGGGAGGAACTCCTGCTGTCGTTGCGGTTCGTCGCCCGCCGGCAACCGGATCGCTACAACGACTACCTGGTCGGCCTGCTGAAGCACGCCGATCGTGCCGCGTTGCGGGCGGTCGAGCGGTTCGAAACGGCGCGTGATCCGGAGGAGACCACCGAGATCACCGTCGAGGGCAAGCAGGTCCAGGTGAGTCGCTACTGCCCGCACGCGGGCGAGGATCTCGCCGAGACCGGCGTCGTGGTGAACGGCGTACTGCGCTGCCTCGGACACAACTTCGAGTTCGACCTCAGCAGCGGGAGTTGCCTCAACGCCCGCTGCGACCCGATCGTGGTCAAGCCGGCCGAGGAAGACTACGAAGAGGCCGTCTGACCGGTCACCGGCTGCTGGACATCCGCGAGCCCGAGCACGAACAACGCGGTCACGACGAGGTAGTGCAACGTACGGCGCACCGTCGGCCGCTCCAGGTACTCCTGATCGGCCGCGACGCGCAGTGGCACGAGCACGTCCAGGTACCACCGCTCGACGTCGGTCCAACCCTCCGGCGGTACGGCGGAACGCTCGCGGTACTGCAGCTGCGCCGGACCGGTGAGGCCCGGCCGGGCGAGCAGCACCGATCGGCAGCTCTCGGGATACCTGTCGGCCAGCGTGGCGCTCTCCGGCCGTGGGCCGACCAGCGTCATCTGGGCCCGCAGCACGTGCCAAAGCTGGGGCAGCTCGTCGATCGCCGTCCGGCGCAGGAAGGCGCCCAGACGGGTGATCCGGGCATCAGTCGCCGCGGTGACTTCCGGGCCCGAGGCAACCATCCGCATGGTGCGCAGCTTGTACAGGACGAACGGACGGCCGTCCTCGCCGATCCGCGGCTGCCGGAACAGGACCGGCCGGCCGCTGGTCACCAGGATCGAGAGCGCGATGATCGCGAGCAGTGGCGACACGAGCAGCAGCAGGACCGCCGCGACGAGCACGTCCAGCAGCCGGCGCGCCGGTCCGATGGCCCGGCGATGAGTACTCGATGACATCTGTCCCCCCTGGGTTAACCGGTGCCTGCGGCAACGAAGATGGCGGTGAACGCGGTCGCGGCGAGATCGCACTCGCGGTTGTAGCCGGCCGAATCGCTGGGCATCGTCGACGGCGTCATGTGCGTGATGAGCTGGACCCCGCTGCGGTGCCGCTGCACGAGCGACGACCAGAGCGGATTGGCAGAGAGGTCGGGGGCGAGCAGGCTGACGGTCCGGCCCTGGTACGGCTGGCGCCAGGTCCAGATGTCGACCGCCTTCGCGCCGGCGCCAACCGGTACGTCGATATAGGTGGCCGCATCGTCACTTGCCTGACCCGCGGACCCCTGATAGCCGTCGGCGTCGGCCAGCGCCTTGCGCGACTGCAGGATCGTCAGCGACTCCCATCCCTGGGCGCGGACACGGTTCCACGCGTCGGTCTGCGCTTCACGTCGCGTCAGCCCCCACTTGGCGTAGGTGCTGTCTTCCAGCAGTCCGGTGCTGAGGTCCAGCCGGTCGATCAGGCCGGCCCGAAGGTAGCTCTCGACCGCCGCAGCGGTCGCGGCGGGATACTTCGAGCGGACCCGCTGGGCGCACCCTTCCTGGTTCCCTCCGCGCCAGGGCAGGCAGCCGAGCTCCGGTACGACGGCGTCCACCAGAATCTGTTTGCCCGGGGCAACCTGTGCCAGTGCGTCCCGGGCTTGGCGGAGGAAGTCCGTGGCCTGCGGGATCGATCCGAGACCGTCGCCGTACCCGATCTCGTCGGAGATCTTGAAGCCGGCCGTGCCAGGCACCTTGGCCAGTTCGCCGAGGCGGGTGATGGCCTGGCGGAAC
This sequence comes from Kribbella sp. CWNU-51, assembly GCF_054073265.1. NCBI lineage: Bacteria > Bacillati > Actinomycetota > Actinomycetes > Propionibacteriales > Kribbellaceae > Kribbella > Kribbella sp. CWNU-51. The sequence goes on along the minus strand of NZ_JBSXMZ010000013.1, from coordinate 202,352 downwards.
GCGGCGTCTCCCTCGAGCCAGCGCGCTACCAGATCGGTCTCCCACCAGACGGCAACGCCGCGGTGATGCAGTGCGTCGGCGAGAGCGACGTACTTGTCGTCCGCCGGGTTGGGTGCCGGGCTCACGACCTGCGTCGTACCGGGAGTCGGACGAGGTGGTTGGGACGGGGTGGCCGTATTGGCAAGGCCGGGCGACGCCGCCGACGGGTCGGGGCCTGCCTGGTTGCCGGAACATCCGGCAATCGACAGTACGAGGCAGATCATCAGCGCGGCGCTTTTCACGGCGTTCCTCCGGAGGTCGCGGCGACAGCCGCTCGGTGCCGGGAGGACGAGGGCTTGCTGAGTCGCAGCAACAAGCCGATCAAGAGCGCGTCCGTCGCCAGGTACGCCGTGGTCGACGCGATGGCGGCACCGAGTGCACCGAAGTGCGGGATGAGGAGTAGATCGAGCGCCACAGTGATGACCAGGCCGACGCCCAGGACCAACGAGTTCAGGCCGGGAGTGCCACGCCCGTAGAGATAGGCGCTCGCGATCCCGGAGCCGCCGGCCAGCACCATCCCGGCGACCAGGACGCGGGCCGGTGTCACGGCGGGGCCGAACGATGCGCCGTACAGGATCCGCATCACCGGCGCGGCCAGCAGCGCGACCGGGATGGCCGCGATCAGGACGCCGACCAGAGCCGGCCGGACCATCCGCCGTGCCACGGTCGCGGCCTCACTCGGTTCGAGCTTGGCCAGCCGTGGATAGAAGACCCAGGTCAACGCCGTCCCGGGAAGTCTGAGCAGTTCGGCGTATTTGGACGCGACCGCATAGGCACCGAGGACGGCCGGTCCGGCCATCGCGCCGAGGACGGCGAAGTCGAGCCGGAGGTTGAGCAGTGTGATCAGTCCGCCGACCTGTCCGCGGAGTCCGTAGGAGGCGACCTGCCGGCCGAGAGCCCGATCCGGCCGGCCCCACCAGCCTCGCCCGTCGCCGGCGAGGCCGAGGCGCTTCCATCCGAGCCGGCGGCTGACGCGTCGCCAGCCGTCGACCGCGACTGCGACGTCTGCCAGGCCGAGACCGATGATGATGGCGGCGAGGCCGTGCACGCCGGCGATCAGCGGCAGGACGTAGCAGGGCAGGAAGGCGAGCTCCTCGGCCGCGATCACGACGTCGCCGCCATGCCGGTCCTCCAACCCCTGCAGGGATGTCTTCGCCAGCGTCAGCAGCAGTTGGGTCGGCACGGTGGCACCGGCGGCCGCGATCAACCAGACCGGTTCGCTCGGGAAGAAGACTCTGGCGAGCAGCGGCGCCGCGGCCAGCCAGGCGATCGTTCCCAGCAGGGCTCCGGCGGCACCGATCGCCATCAGGGTCGGCCACAGCCGCGGCAGTTCACGCCGCGGTTCGGCCAGGAAGTACGCCAGTGCGCCGGGCAGTCCGAGGACGCACAGCACGCCGACCAGACCAGGGATCATCCGGAGCAGCGCATACTCGCCGACCGCGGCAGGTCCACCGATCCGGGCGACGAGGACCGTGGCGAGAGTCAGTCCGAGCATCGCCAGGAGCCGCGCGGAACAGTTCGCTATCACTGTTCGGATCAGCTCGCCGGAGCGCAGTCGCGGCCGGATCATGAGGACTTCCTCTGCTCGTCCTGCATGGCCAGCACCAGCGCCGCGACCAGCCCGAGCCAGGTCCACAAATGCCGGAAATGAAGCACCTCGTAGAAGCCGGCCGCCGTGGCCATCACCGGCCCGATGATGGCCAGCAGCCAGGGTCTGGGCACCAGTTCGGCATAGGCCTTCGGCAACGTGCCCACGACCAGCCGGATGCAGCGCACCAGGACGGCGACTCCCAGCAGGAGCAGCCCGATCGCACCGATCAGTCCACGCTCGAGCAGCGTCGCCAGGTAGTCGTTGTGGGCCTCCTTCACGTACGGCGCCTGGGTCGCGGCCAGCGTGGCTTTCGTCCTGGCCGGACCGAAGCCGGCGGCGTCGCCCTCGAGGAACAGGTTCGTTCCTTCACGCACGATCGTGGCACGTTCATGGCTGGAGTTCCCGCTGCGGCCGAAGGAGTCACGCAGCAGTGGGACACTGCCCGCGGCCTGCTCACGGATCTGCCCGAGGTCGACCCGGGGCATCACGAAGGCGATCACCAGGCCGGCGAGCAGTGCGGTGGCGGCGAGCGCGGCCAGGCCCGCCAGCGGGCCCTGCCGGCGATACACGGTCACCGTGAAAGCGAGTACCAGACCGACCAGGAGGGTGAGCATCGCGCCGTTCGAACCGGTGAAGCCGATCGCAGTGAGCACCACCATGTAGCCGAGGCGCCGGACTCCCGGCGACCGTGGATGCTGGCACGCCGCCATCACGAACAGCGAGATGACCAGATAGTTGCCGGCCAGGTTCGGGTCGCCGAACGTGTACGACGCCCGGACGCCGTCCTTCGCCGAGACGCCGGTGAGCGCATTGATGCCGACCAGGTAGGCAACCGACATCACGGCCGAGTACACGACGGCTGTCCGGCACCAGGCCAGGGTCACCGCTCCCACGATCGCGAGATTGTGCCGGCCGAGCGCCAACGACACCGCCCAGGCAAGCAGCAGCAGATCCTGGATCAGCACCAGGGCGGCGCCGACCGGTGCGTCGGTGACGAACGAGGCGAACGCCCCGCCGAGAACGAGGCCGGCGACGCCCGCGATGTACGGCAGTTTGATCGGCAGTTGCTCACGCACCGCCCAGAGCACGGCCAGCACGATGCAGAGCATGATGCCGAGGTCGGCCGGCGCGGTGTTGCCCGGCCCCGCGGGCACGAGGAACGGGAGCAGGCAGGTGGTCAGGCCCATCATCGCCGCGAGCAGATCGCCGCGGGGGCGCGCCGGGATGCCGATCCCGTCGGTGCGGTCCGCAGTCTCAGTCGTCGTCATCGCGTGGGCCCCCCAGATCGTTCGACAGCGGCCAGTACGGCAGGTCCGCCAGCAGATCGAGGTGCGACCCGGCGAACTCGTCGTCGTTGGCGGTGGCCGCGATCTCACCGAGTCCGGCGAGGGCAGCGCCGTACCAGAGAGCCGACGGCAGGCCGAGGGCGTCGACGCCGGTCCGTAGGTAGAGGCGCACGACGTCGGGCAGCCAACCCTCTTCCAGCAAGCCGTACCTGATGCCCGCGCCGAATCCCGTGCGCTTGAGCCCCCGATGCCCGCGCACCTGGTGTGCGGGGCGGGTGTGGCGGTCGATGTAGAGGCAGTAGCTCAGTGCGAACCGGACGAGGTCGCGCAGCGGACAACCTGCCGGGCTGCCGCTCTCCCAGTCGACGACGCCGGTGACCGCGCCGTCGCGGACGAGCAGATTCCCGAACCAGTAGTCGCCGTGGACCATCGTGCGCGCGACGCGGTAGCTCTTCAGTTGGCGATCCGCCGCCCCGAGGCGCACCTGAGCGGCCTCGAGCCGGGGATGCCTGGACCAGCGCTCCCGCATCGCCCCGGACATCTCGGCCGCCCAGGTGATGCGGGCACGCTCGCCCGCGGTCGCGGTCTGGAAGTGCCGCAACCAGCCGCCGGCCAGTGCGAAGTCCTCGGCGACCAGCCGCGGCCTGGTGGTGTGCCGCCACCGGTGATAGGCGACGCTCATCGGGGTTCCGTGCACGACCGTCGACACGAGAGCGGGCAGGCCGTCGCCGTCCAGCGTCTCGAGGTAGCGGGGGACTGTCGGCTCGAGGCCGGCCAGTTCCGCGTCCCGGAGCGCGACCAGCATCCGCGTCTCCCGCGTGATCGCCGAGGCCGCCGCCACGGTGACCGGGATCTTGATGGCGACCGGGCCGGCCGGGCCGTCCACGTAGGTCCCGGCCGGTGGCGTCACGACGAAAGTGCGCTTGGCGTCCGGATCGCGTGAGGTGGCGAGCAGGACGCCCCTGCTGCCCGGCGCGAACAGCAACTCGTGCACCGACCGGGGATGCGGAATGAACGGTCTGGGCAGCTCGGTCATGGTCGCCTCCCGATGACGACACGAGCGGGCGCGCCGGCTCCGGTCCAGCGCCACGGCGCGATCCTGGCCAGGCCGAGCAGTGCGGACGCGGGCAGCGCGGTGAGCGCGAGCCCGGGTGGGACGGTGGCGACCGCGGTCCAGAAGTGCCGGACCGCCTCCTCGACATCGTCGATGACGACCATCGGTCGGCCGAGGCTCGGGAGTACGACGAACTCCCGCTCCACCACGACACCGAGTCCGCGCGCCAGTCGCCGGAGGCGGCGTCGGCTGAACGGATGCTGATCCATCAGGACCACCGGCAGCTCAGGGTGTAAGAGCCCTGCCGTCACCGGTCCGGTCCGGATGTCGATCTCGACCGTGCCAGGTGGACACAGCTGCAACCAGGGCGACAGCACCGCCCTGACCTGGTCAGCCGCCGGGGCGCTGCTCACGAGGCCACCAGCTCCGCCCGGCGATGGCCGGAGTACACCTGGTCGAGGACCTCGGCCAGCCCTTCCGCGTCAAACGTGCTGCCCGCCGAGATCCGGCCGCGCCCCGCCAGCCGGTCGGCCTTGGCCGGGTCGTCCAGCAGGTCGTCGATGGCATCCGCGAGGAGCTCCGGACGCCCAGGCGGAACCAGTACGCCGCTCTCGCCCGGCACCACGAGATCCGGTACGGAGTTCACCGCCGTCGCGACGACGGGAATGCCGCAGCGCATCGCCTCGACGACCGCGCAGGGCAGCCCCTCGTAGCGACTCGCCATCGCGAACACATCGAAGGCGGGCAGCAGGCGCGCAACGTCGGATCGCTCGCCGGCGAAGACGAAGCGAGTCGACAGTGCCGCGCGGCGAACGAGCTCGGCGGCCTCCCGATCGCCGGGACCGGAACCGATCCAGACGGCCATGGCCTCGGTGTGCCGAAGCGCGGCCACCGCGGCGATCAGGTGCTCCGGCGCCTTCTGATAATCGATTCGTCCGACGGTGCCGACCAGCGGCGTGTCCGGCCCGATGCCGAGCTCGGCGCGTGCTGCCGCCCGCGATGCCGCGGTCTTCGGCACGGTGACCGCCTCCACGACGGGAGCGATCGTCCTGAGCTTCGACGGCGTGGCGACTCCCCGTCGCAGGGCCTCGGTCGCGACTCCGCTGCCGATCGCCAGCACGGTGTCGGTGATCCGTGCCAGCCGGCGCTCGATCGCGATGTAAGCCCCACGGCGCAACGGATTCTGGAACTCATGGAACGGAAAGCCGTGGTAGGTGTGGACGATCTGGCCGACCGATGCCCGGTGGGCCGCCAGTCGGCCGAGTGCACCGGCCTTCGCGCTGTGCGTGTGGACGACGTCGTACTTGCCACTGACGCACAGTTCGGTCAGCCGGCGTAGCGCTCGGCGGTCGTCGCGAGGCGATAGCGGGGACACCAAGGACGGTTCGATCAGGACCCGCAGGCCCGCGGCCTCGGCGCGATCCGCCAGCGGACCGCCTTGCCCGGTGATGATGGTGACGTGGTAGCGGTCAGGGTCGAGCGGCAGGACGCCGCGCAGGGCGACACCGCCCGCACCCGCGATGAACCGGGTGACGATCTGAGCCACCTCGATCCGTTCAGAGCCGGCCATCAGCGGACCCGGCCTGTCCGGACACTCGCCAGTGGATGCTTCAGCAGCTCGGCCAGTCCGGGGCCAGGCTCGCGCCCGAGCTGCAGTTCGATGCACGGCAGGCGCTCGGCCAGCGACATGGCGATCTGCTCGACGGGCGGATGCACCGGCCCGCATCCCGTGGCCGACCCGACGACGGCGGCCAGCGACCAGAACCGCCGCAGCTCCCCGGCGGAATAGGTGCCGGCCACGATTCCGCGCGCAGCCTGCTGGACAGTGAGGGGCCGGATCTGAGGTGTCTCCTCAGTTCCCCTCCTGAGTACGACGATCAGCTCGGGCGGGAGCGATCGGACCCGACGGGTCCACGCCTGCTCGCGTCGTCCGTGGAATGCGCGCCGGCCGTCACCGGTCAGCAGTCGTAGCGGCTCGGCGACGCCGTACGCCGTGGTTCCATCGCACACCGCGAGGTTGTCGCAGGTTGCGCGGGCGCCGTCGGCCAGCGCCCGCGAGACGAGCGTCGACTTCCCGACGCCGCCCGGGCCGGCCAGCAGGACGCCGACGCCTCCGACCTCGACGATCGACACGTGCAAGGGCGCGAACCCCCGCAGCATCGCGAACCACAATGCCGGGTAGTGCAGCAGCACCTGGCCGCGCAGCGCGTGCTGGCGGGCGGGCAGGAGCCGGGCCGCCGCGAGTTCGCGGTACGACGGCCGCCAGCGACAGGTGACGCGCAACCCATCGACGTCGACGCACCACCGCTGGTCGAAGCCCGACCCACCGACACTCTCGAGCACGACCTCGCCGCTGTCGTTCGCCCAGGCGCCGCGGGTGATCGGCTCGAATCCACTCGTCCGGAACGGCTCGCGGCTGTCCTCGACCGACAGCACCAAGGCGGCCCGGTCGGCGCTCGCGAGCCTCGCCCGCCCGTGTCCACCCGCTGCGGCGACGATCGAGCGTACGACGTCGTCCGAGCCGTGCACTTCGACCCGCTGACCCGCGGTGTCCAGCAGTTCGGAACTCATGACAACCAGCCGAACCGCCGCCTGGCCGGACCGTGGACGAGGCCCAGCACGGGCCAGCGCACTGCCTTCAGTACGTCGTCGAGATCGTCGAGCCGCCGCAGCAGGACCGTGCCGCTCGACACCACCACGACGCCGGCCGTCATCTCGTCCTGCGGAGTCACCGCCGACAGGCCGGTGAAGCGGACGTCGGAGAAGGGCGCGCCGCCCGCCTCGTCCAACTCGAACAGATGGCTGTTCTCGTCGAGACCGGGCGGTGTGTTCGACGGGCTCTTCAGCTTTCGCGGCGCCAGCGGGGCATGGCCGGACAGTTCGAACAGCAGGTGGCCGACGGTGTCTTCGTCCGGGTCGTCCGCGGGCATCAGGACGACCGCGTCGACGCCTTGCCGGCGGGCGGCGAGCGCCATCGTGTTGCGGAGTGAGGCGAGGTCCTCGGTCGCCTTGCCGAGCACCGGCGCCTGCAACATCCTGGCCAGCGCCCGGATGCCGTTCACGCGCGGCCGCATCGTCTCGAGAACGGTCGCGACGGTCAGGCCGAGGACCAGGCCGAACAGCAGGGCGAGGGCGAGCTGCGGCAGGATCGACGTCTGGACCTGACGGATGTCCGGCTTGTTCCCGACCAGGACGACCTGGTCCCGGGTCGCGTTGTCGACCGCCAGCGTGGCGCGTTGGGCGGTGAGCTGGGAGAGCAACTGGTTCGCCGACTGGATCTGTGCCCCGAGGTCGGCGCGCGCCGTCACGTCCGCGATGCCACGCAACTGTCCGACCAGTTTGTCGCGCTGCGCCGTCGCGGCCGCGATCTGGTCGTCGAGCTTGGCCGTCGAGTCCTGGAAGGAGGATCGGTCGCCGTCGTTCATGAACAGCGCCACCCGGGTGGCCAGCGCCGACACGATCTTCCCGGCGGCGATCGGGTCGTCGTCGGTGACGCTGAGCTCGACGATCGACGACTCACCGAGCCGCTGCGCCGCCACATGCGTGGCGGCGAACTCGTTGACGTCGCGCTGCCCGTCGGCCGCCATCAGCGCCGTCTGCAGCAGGCTGGGCGTGGTTGCGAGGGCCAGCACCCTGCTGCTCATACCCTCGGCCTCGGTCGCCGACTTCGGGGCGCCCGAGATGACCTGCAGGCGCAGCGAGGCGACGGACGGATCCGGTCGCTGCGCGGCCAGTATCGCTGCCACCGCGACCGGCAGGAGCATGCACACCAGGATGATCCCCAGGTGGGCCCGCACGATGCGGCGGAACATCTCTTCGATCGTCATCGTCGTACCCTTCGTCCGTTGCTGGGTTGCGTCACTACGTGACCTTCACCTTCTTGGTCGCCGTGTCGGACAGACCGACGGTGTCGGTGACGGTCACCTGGACCGTGTACATCCCGGCGGCGCTGTAGGTGCAGGTGGTCGTCGGAGTGGTCTGCGGCGGCTTCGCGGCACCGACGCCGCAGTTGAACTGGTAGGTGGCGATCGGGGACTTGTCGACACTGGTGGAGCCGGACGCGTCCGCAGTGATCGGCGCCCCCCGGCTGACAGTCGTCTTCGACAGCGTCAGGTCCGCCGTCGGTGCCACGTCGGCGAGGATCTTGACCTTGGTCGTGGCACGGCTGGTGACAGCATCGGTGTCCCGCACTGTCACCGCGGTGGTGTAGGTGCCGGCGTTCTGGTAGGTGCAGGTCGTGGTCGCCGTCGTCAGCGCCCCGGTCGTCTGCCCGTTGCCGCAGTCGAAGGTGTAGCTGACCAGCGGCCTGCCGTCGGCGTCGGACGACGCGGACGCATCCAGCACCACTTGCTGGGGCCGGTAGGCCTGGCTCGGGGTGGCGGTGATCCGCGCTGTGGGCAGACCGTTCGGCTTCACGACGATCGCCGGGCCGGTCCAGGTGTCGCTGACGCCGGCCGAGTCGGTCACCGTGACCGTCGGTGCGAAGGTTCCGGCCGCCGTGTAGTGGCACACCCCGCTGGGCTGCGTCAGGACGGTCCCGTTGCCGCAGACGATCTGGTACGACGTGATCGGAGCACCGAGTCCCGCGCTGGCCGACGCGTCCACCGTGACGTCCAACGGCGCGAACCCGGTCGAGGGAGTCACCGTGGCCACAGCGGCCGGGCCGGCGAACTCGTAGGCACCGAGGTCGGCGTAGGTGATCGGGCCGACGCCCGTGTTCGCCACGGCCGGATCGTCGGACGGCGCCTTGCCGTCCTTGTCCGGAGAGGTCCAGCCCACGGTCGCGGTGTCGGCGGTGTCGATCGCCGGCGACGAGCTGCCGAGGTGGAGGTTCCGGGCGGTGAGGTCCTTGAAGCCCGGGTTCGCCGCCCGGCCCGCGGCTTCCTGCCCACTGACAGTCTGGAAGGCGGCCAGCGTGGTGTACGGCTGTGACGCCCACTCGAACAGCGGTCCGCCCGAGGTCTGGAAGACGAGATCCCGGTTCAGCGTGGTGCCCGCGCTGGACGACTCGTCGACCCGGATCTCGCCGATCGTCCGGGTGCTTCCGATCGCGTTGTCCATCGTCACGTTGTCGCGGCTGACGGCGCCGCTCGACCCGCCCTCGAAGTTGATCCCGGCGGTCGCGTTGCGGACCACCGTGTTGGCGATCACGATCGAGCCCGGGGCGTTCGAGTTGTCGATCCCGTGGTCGTTGTTGTCGTAGACGACGTTGCGGCGGATCGTCGTACCGGTGGAGCCGGTGTAGGCCTCGATGCCGGAGTCGTCGTTGCCGTAGGCAAGGTTGTTCTCGACCAGCACCTGCTGGGACGCCGAGCTGACGTCGATACCGGTGGCGACCCGGGCGCCGAGGCGCTTGTTCGCGTACGTGGTGACACCGGACACGGTGACCCGCGTGCTGCCCTGCACACTCACGCCGTGGAAGTTGTTGTCGTGCGTGATCGAGGAGCGCAGTGCGGAGTCGGTCGAGCTGAAGAACCTGACCCCGATCGACACGTTCGTCGCGGCCTGGATCCCGTCCGCGGTGACGTTGCTCGAGGCATCGACCGTGACGCCCTGGGCGCCGGACTGGGCCACGTCGAGCGTGCTCAGCGCGGTGCGCTGGACCCGATCCAGATAGACGCCGGTCAGGTTGGTCTGCCGGACCGTGAAGCCGGTGACGCTGACGTCGGTGACCTGGCGGAGCAGGATCCCGAAGCTGCGGGCGCCGGCCGAGATCGTGTGGCCGGCCGCGGGGTTGGTGCCACCGGTGTCGACGTACAGGGTCGCCGTCGGTGTGTCGTAGAACCAGCTGCCCGAGGTGGTCGTGGTCGCGCTCGCCGCCTTGGCCAGCGGCTGCCCGTCCAGGAACACCTGGGCCGGAACCGGGGTGAAGGCGTGCTTCCAGGCGGTCGTCGTGGTCGTGGTCCAGCCCGCGGCGTCGGATACGTCGTTGGTGCCGAGGATCACCGCGGACGGCGTGGTCGCGCGCAGCGTGATCGGTGCGCTTGCTTCACCGCTGGACGCGATCTGCACCTGTTCGCGGTACTGACCCGGACCGACCAGGGCGGTGTCGCCGGCCAGGAGTTTGCGGGTGGCCGCACCGATGGTGCAGAACGGTGTCGCCGTCGTGCCGGGACCGGTGTCGGTGCAGGCCGGGCTGGTCTGCTCGACCGAGTAGGTCTGCAGAGTCCTGGTGCTCACGACCTCCTGTGCCGTGGCGGTGTCGGTCAATCCGGCGCCGTCCTTGACGGTGACGGTGACGGCGTACGTACCCGGACCGGAGTACCCGTGGACGGCGGTCGCGCCGGACTGTGGGCCGACGATCGTGCCGTCACCGAAGTCGAAGGTGTACGACGCGATACCGGTGGTGTCGGCGTCGCTGGAGCCACTCGCGTCGGCGGTGACCGGAGTCGCCGGCGGCGTGGTCACGGCGGCCGGATCGACCACGAGGGCCGCGTGCGGCGCGTAGTCCGTGGTGCCGGCGACGGGCTGGAACTCCAGCGCTCCGCGGTCGGCGTACGCCGGGCTGCCACTGCCGGTGTCGGGCACGATCGGGTCGTCGGCGAGCGCGTTGCCCGCGGGGTCGGTCGCGGTGAAGCCGGTCGCCGCGGCGTTGGCGGCGTCGACCGCGGCCGAGCCGCCGGTGAGCCGGAAGTCGGCGGACCCGGCGTCGGCGAAGTCGGGATCCACGGACTGGCCGTGGCTCTCCTGGCCGGTCGCGGTGGCGAACGCGGCCAGCGTCTTGTAGATCGTCCCGTTCACCTTGGTGGACGGCGCGATGCCGTGGTTGAACGCGGTGTCGTAGTCGGCGGTGAAGCCGGAGAACGAGCCGGCGTCGACGAACAGGTCGTACTCCGTCGCGGTCGTGCCGTTGTCGACCAGCAGGTTGTTGGTCACGGTCGCGCCGGTCGAGTTGCCCTCGACGGAGATCCCGTCCCGCCGGTTCCCGTACGACGTGTTGTTGACGTATCGGACGCCGGTCGACGTCAGCGTGTCGAAGCCGTGATCGCCGTTGCCGTAGGAGATGTTGCGGACCACCACGGCCCGATGCGAGGAGCTGTACACCTGGATCCCGCTGTCCTGGTTCTGGTAGGTGACGTTGCCGCTGATGGTGTTGTCCGGCGAGCTGGTGTTGACGTCGATCCCGACCGCGGTGGCGTTCGGGTTCACCGAGGTGTTCGCGTACGTCGTGTTGCCCGTGATCAGGTTGTTCGTCGACGTGGACAGACCGATGCCGTGCAGGCCGTTGTGGTGGCTGCTGGATCCGGTCACGGTGACGCCGCTGGAGGCGGACAGCCGGATGCCGGTCGACAGTGAGTTGTCCACGGCGGCCGCGCGGATGGTGATGGAGCTGTTCGGGCACGTGTCTACCAGGATGCCGTTGCTCGCCGACTGCGACGCGGTCACGTGGTCGACGGTGATCGCCGACGACGACAGCAACCGGACGCCGGCCAGGTTCGGCCGGTTCAGCGAGAGGTTGCTGATGACAACGTTCTGCCGGCTGCTCGTGGTGACGCCGAAGGACTGCGCGCCGGCCTCGATCAGATGACCGTCACCGGGGTTTGCGCCGCCGGTGTCGACGTACAGGACCTTCGCGGTGGCGTCGTAGAACCAGCTGTTCGGCGTGGTCGTGGTGGCCGAGGTCGCGGCCGCCAGCCGCTGGTCGTCGAGGAACACCTGGCGCGGCACCGACGGCGGTGCGTACGGCGTGCTCCACGCGCTGGTGCTGGTCGCGGTCCACAGTGCGGCGCCGCCGAGCGCCCGGGTCCCGAGCACGACGACGCCCGGCGCGTCACCGGTCACGGTGATCGGATCGGTGGCCGTGCCGGAGGCGTTGACCGTGACCTGCTCGCGATAGGTGCCGGGGGCAACGTGAACGGTGTCGCCGGCCACGATCGCCTTCTTGGTTCCGGCCGAGATCGTGCAGAACGGAACGGCCTGGGTGCCGGCGCCGGTGTCGCTGCAGTTCGCCGCCGTGTTGTTCACGTAGTACCCGGTGCCGGCCGCCACAGCGGAGGTGGTGGTGACCACCACCAGGCTGGAACCGGCGAGAACCATCGCCACCCCGCCCGCCAGCCTCTTGAGCCGCTCGTTCATGATCTCTCCCGCTCTTGCAACCGTCAGTGGAGTACCGCGATAGGCCGCATCCGGGCGACTGGCTTGACCAGGCCGTTGCGGACGAGAACATCGAGGGCGGCGTCGACGCCGCGGTCGTCGAAGTGCCAGGCGTCGGTGGGAGCACCGTCGTCGTACCGGAAGCGACGCGTCCTGCGATGGAGTGGGTCGGTGCCCGAGACGCCACGGGTCACCAGGTCGGACACGACGGTGCCCGCGCCGTGGCAGGCGGAGTACAGGCTGGTGGCCGCCCGGTCGCCGGCCACCGCGAGGTAGCTCGACGTGCGATGCGTGCCCGGCAGCAGGACCGCCTGGCCGGTGTCCGCGAAGGTGGTTCCGGGCGTCATCAGCTCCGCCGGGAAGGCCCGGCAGGAGTTGTGGCGGTGAACGACGCCCGTACAGGCACCGACCGGCTCCTCGTAGATGCTGTTGTGGGGCGAATCCACGACAAGCCGGCCGGTGGCGCCACCGAAGGAATCCGCCGCGATCCGCCGCAGTGCGGCGTACGTCGCCGTCCGGAAGGCGAATCCGTAGTTCATCGCGGCGGCGGTGGCGAGCATCAGCCGCTGGCCTTCGTCACTGGCCAGGGCCAGTGGCGTGCAGCCATCAGTGAAGTAGAGGCTGAGCCGTGCCTTGAGTTGCTGGAACGACCGGGCGGAGCGCAGGTGGAACCAAGGCTTCAGCGCCGCGTTGACGGCCTTGATCTGGCGCGGGTAGTCCTTGCGCCGGAAGAAGAGCCGCCCGATCTCGCCGGTGAAGACCCCGCCGCCACCGTGGTACTGGATGGTCAGCTGGCCCTCGGTGACGCCGAGCTTGGCGGCCCGGTCCGGGTCGAGGATCTCCTCGACCCGCTGCAGTTCGACGAAGTGGTTGGACGGACCAACGGTGCCGAAGCGGTACCGGGCCAGCTGGAACGCGACGCCGGGGAGCTCGGACCGCAGCCGGTCGATCCCGCCATACCGCTCGAGGTCGATCCGGCCGCCCTCCTCGATCCGCTCGAGGTCGTCGGCCGGGGCGTCCCAGCGGTCGACGCTGAACTCGGAGCCGTCCCGGACCGCCTTGACCACTTCCTGCCGGGTGAGCTCGCGGGTGCCGCGGGTCGGGTACGGGTACCGCTGCCGGACCGCGCGCATGAACACGTCGACGGCCTTGTCGTCGGGGACCTCGGTGTCGACCGCGATCAGGGCCATGCCGCAGTTCACCGACGAGCTGGTCAGGTCCGGCCGGATGGTTCCGCTGGTCGCGACGGCGACGCTGGAGGGCAGCTCCATCTTCGACTTGTGGTGGAAGTCGGGCAGGACGACGGGTGGAGCGGCCAGGTCCGCGCCCTCGACCCGATGACCGAGCGCGGTGATCGTCGCTCCGTCAGCCGGTAACAAGCGGCTGTCATCGAAGACCGTCGGGGGCTGGTTGACGGTGCCGTCGAGGACGCGGACGTCCAGTGGTGGCCTGGCCTCAGTGGTCATGCTGTGCTCGCAGTCGTCGTCGGAAGGTGTCGGTCAGAAGTCGTCCGGGTACGGCGACCCGGCCGAGACGAGCCCGGGGGACGGGCTGTACTCGGGCACGAGCCGGCGTAGGTGCCGGAACACCTCGTCGGCGCGGTTGTGGGCGGCCGCGTCGTACAGCTCGTGCAGGCCGGCCCGGAAGCCGGCGGCGGCCTGTGGCGGCCGCGTCATCGAGATCCGCGGGTGGTCGGTCGGCAGCGCTTCCTCACCGGCGCCGAACAGCTCCTCGGTGAGCTTCTCGCCGGGCCGCAACCCGGTGTACTTGAAGGCCACGTCGCGGACGTTCAGCAGGCTGGCGAAGTTCTGCACCAGGTCGACGATCCGGACCGGCTCACCCATGTCGAGCACGTACGTCGCCGAGCCGTCGGACATCCGGACCGCCTCGAGCACCAGGCCGACGGCCTCCTCGATGGTCATGAAGAACCGGCTCACGTCGGGGTGCGTGACCGTCACCGCCGAGCCGCTGGCGAGCTGGTCCCGGACGACGTGCAGGAGCGAACCGCGACTCCCGAGGACGTTGCCGAACCGCACCGCCGTCAGCACCGTCGATGATGGCTGCTGCGCGTCCAGGACGAGCTCGGCCAGCCGTTTGGTTGCCCCGAGCACCGAGGTCGGATTGGCCGCCTTGTCGGTCGAGATCAGCACGAACCGCTCGACGTCGTGGGCCATGGCCGCCTCGACCAGGTTCTCGGTGCCGCGCACGTTCGACTTCACGCCTTCGCAGGGATGCCGTTCCAGCACCGGCAGATGTTTGAGCGCGGCGGCATGGAAGACGATCTGCGGCCGGTGGTCGCGGAACAGCTGGAACAACCGCTCGGAGTCGCGGATGTCGGCGACGACCGTGTTCTCGGTGTCCAGCAGCGCCTCGCCCCACAGCTCGAGCTGGGTCCGGTGCAGGTTCGATTCGTCGTGGTCGAGCATGATCAGCTCAGCCGGTCCGAATCCGTGCACCTGCCGGCAGAGCTCGCTGCCGATGGAGCCGCCCGCGCCGGTGACCAGGACGCGCTTGCCGGCGATCGCCTCGGCCGCGTGGCGGCTGACGACATGCATCTCCGGACGGCCGATCAGCGGGCCCACCTGCAGGGCGCGCATGTCGGTGCCGGCGATCTGTCGCTGCAGAGCGGACAAGAAGGGTGGGAGATGCAACACGGTCACGCCCTGGGCGGCGGCGCGCAGTCCGAGCTGCCTCACCTCGTGCGAGGGCATCGACGGAATGGCGACGACGACCACGTCCACCCGGTAGCGCTCGAGCACCTGCTCGAGGTCGGCCAGGGTGCCGAGGACCCGGCGGCCTCCGTACCGCCGGCCTTGTTTGGCGCTGTCGTCGTCGAGGAACCCGACCGGCTGCAGCCCGAACGAGCTGACCCGGTGCAGGTCGCGGGACAGCGCGAGGCCGGCCTCGCCGGCCCCGAGCACGATGGCCCGCAGCAGGTTCGCCTGGCGCGGGTGTAGCAGCAGAGGCTGGCTCATTCCGTTCCCTTTCCGGAGATTCCCTGGTGGGCGATGTCGGCGATCGCGGTGCAGACAGCGCCGACCTGGTCGTCTGTCAGCCGGGGATAGATCGGGAGGGACAGCAGTTGGCCGAACAGCACGTCCGCCCCGGACAATCCGGCCGGCGGGACCAGGGCGGCCTGGCTGAAGTACGCCAGTTGGTGGACCGGGATGAAATGCACGGAGGTTCCGATCGCGCGCTCGGAGAGCCCGGCGATCACCTCGTCGCGATCGATGCCGCCCTTGAGCTGCACCCGGATCGGGTACAGGTGCCAGGCGTGGGTGCCGTACTCAGGATCCGGACGGTGCGGCAGCCGGATGCCGGGAAGTCCGGCCAGCTGCTCGTCGTACCGGGCCGCGATCTGCGTACGGCGGCGTTGCCAGGACGCGAGGTGGGTGAGTTGCGCCCGTCCCATCGCTGCCTGGATGTCGGTCATGTTGGCCTTCAGGCCCGCATCGGCGACGTTGTAGCGCCAGCTCCCGCCCGGGAGATACCTTCGCCAGGCGTCGGCCGTCATGCCGTGCAGGCGAGCTTTACGCAACCACTCCGCACGGGCCGGGTTGTCGGTGGTGACCATGCCGCCTTCGCCCAGCGGCAGGTTCTTGGTGGCGTAGAAGCTGAAGCAGGTGGCGCCGCAACCGCTGCCGATCGGCGTGCGGCCGGCGTACGTCCCGAGTCCGTGCGCCGCGTCGACAACCACCCGGTCGAGCGACAGCCCGGCGGCCTCGGCCAGAGTCGGCACATCGGCGAGGTCGCCGGCCCAGTGGACGACGGTCAGCGCCGCAGGTCGCCCGAACGCCCGTACGGCGTTGCGCACGGTCGCCGGAGTCGGCATCCCGGTCCTCGGGTCGACGTCGACCAGAACGGGCTGATGTCCCGCGTGGATGATCGCCTGGACGGCGCCGCAGAACGTCATCGTCGAGCTCAGCACCAGTGAGCCGCCCGGCAGCCCGAGCGACCGCAGCGCGAGTTCGATCCCTTGTGTGCAAGAGGAAACGCCGACCGCGAACTCCGCGCCGACAGCGGTCGCGAACTCCGTCTCGAACGCGGCCACCTCACGGCCGGTGGTCACCCAACCGGACTGCAGGACGCGCACCGCGGCGGCCTGCGCCTCCGCGGTGATGTAACAGTCCGCGAACGGTACGGCGACCTCGTCGGCCGGTACGGCGCGCGGCACAGCATTGATTCGGGTTGTCATCCCGATGCCCCCTCAGTGCCCTCTCAGGGCCCCCTGATTTCCCTCGACGCTACGGGCCGTGACTGCGGCCCGCGCCCGACGACGAGACGAGAACGCCTACGTCAAGAGGGTGATCCGGGGCGCACTGCGATGACGGACGCATCGGTCTCGTCGATTCCCTTCACGCCGTGTGAGCGCGCGAAGGCGACGAGTGCGAGCGCCGAGTGCTGCTCCGAGCGGCGCAGCAGACTCTGGATGTGGGTCCGCACGGTGTTCGTGGAAACGAACAAATGCTGGGCGACCTCGAATCGGGTCATCCCGGACACCAGGCAGCGCAGGACGTCCAGCTCCCGGGGCGTCAACTGGTCCACGAAAGCGGCCGCGGCTCGTTGCCTGTGCACGTCGGCCAGCAGGTGGGTGAGCACCGGTTGCAGCGTCGCCGGGGCGAGATACATGTGACCGTCGAGGACCTGCCACAGTGCGGCGATCAACGCGTTCAGTCGAGTGGTCTTGGTCAGCCAACCGCGAGCGCCGGCCTCGAGGGCCTGCACGATCAACCGCGGTTCGGTACTGCCGGACAGGACGATCGCGGCCGGCGGATCGGGCGGTCCGTCAAGATCCGCGAGCAGGGTGTATCCGGACTCGTCGGCCAGGGCCAGATCGAGCAGGACCAGGTCGGGCGGATCGGCGCGCAGTTGCCCTCTCGCCCCGTCGAGTGTCGAGGCGAGATTGACGCGGCTGATCCCCGGCTCGGCGGCGAGCACTCCGGCCAGCGCTTCGGCGAACACCCGATGGTCGTCGACCAGCAGGACCACCACATCGTCCCGGCCGGTCACCGGTCCCGGCCCTCGGCCAGCTCACTGACGTCGACCAGCCCAGCGGTGGCGGCCGCACGGGCCACCTTCCCGCGGCCGTGGACTCCGAGTTTCCGGAGGACCTGCTGAACATGCGTGCGAATCGTGTGCCGGCTGACGGCGAGCTCGTCGGCCATCTGCTGGGTGGAATAGCCACGCACCACCAGGCGCACGACCTCCAGCTCCCGGGCCGTCAGGGCGTCGACGACCACTGGTTGCCGCCGCCGATCCGCGGTCAGCCAGCCTTCGGACACCCGGGCACCACCGGCAACGGCTTCGATCGCCTGGACCAGGCTCTGCAGGCCGGAGGCTTTGCTGACCAGCCCGTCCGCGGAGCCACGGTCGTACGCATCCCGGGCGCCGTCGTCGCGCGAGTCGGCCAGCAGTACGACGTACGGCGCGGCGCTCAAGTCATGCAGGCGCTCGCCGAGCTCGGCTGTCGTCGGCGGTCCGGGAACGTCGATCACGCAGAGATCCACCCGCAACGGGACAGCCGAATCGAGGAGTTCCGCCGGATCGTCCGTCGTGAGGACGACCTCATGACCATGCCGGTCGAGTGCGCTCGCGAGGACCGATGCGAACAGCCATTGCTCGTCGCAGATCGCGAGTCTCATGCCGACCTCACCGAGCGCTGTCCGGCGGGCATGCAGAGACGAACCGTCGTACCGGCACCCGGTGCGCTGTGGAGCTCGAGGCGACCCGCACACGCGCGCACCGCCTGGGCAACGACGTTCAGGCCATGACCGGTTCCGGAGGCGACGTCACCGAAGCCAGGACCGTCATCGGACACCTGGACGAAAGCTTCGCCGTCGGCAGTTCCGACGTGGACCTGAACCGTGCCCGCGCCGCCGGCCGCCCGGCACGCGTTGTCGAGCAGGTTTCCGATCGCACGGCGGAGCAGGACCTGGTCGCCGGCGGCCACGACGAGTGCGGAGCGCTCGAAGATCACCGAGACCCGGTGGGTCAGCCGGACGACGTCGGCGCACTCACCCGCAAGTTGCGTCAGATTGACGCCGCCGATCTGATGAGCGGCGTCCGGCTCGACGTCCAGCAGTTCCGCAAGGGCGGTGAACTGTTGATGGATCAGACTCATCCTGCCCAGCACCGCGCCGTCGTCGATCGCCGCGGACGACGTCTCCGACAGCAGCAGGCCGGCCGCGACGTACTGCCGCAGGTCGTGGCAGAGCTGACTCAGATCCTCGGCAGATGTCCCACTCATCGGCCGTGACACGTTCACAACCCCCATCGGTGACCCCCTCAGGTCCCGACCGAGCTGGCTGCCCCCCGCAGTTCCGCGTTCCAGGTCCTCGACGACCACGGACGGTCACCACCGTCCCGGCCTGCCTGCTCGAGCCCGCAAGGCACGCGTCTCGGTCTAGACCTCCAGTACAGGACTTCACCGGTGAGAACGTGGAGGCTTTCGCCCATACGTCATGATTCGGTCATCTTCACGTCATCTTCTGTTCAGCTTGTTCAAACAACGTCTTGATCACAGAGCGCGATCAGGGCTGGTATTCGTACGCACCGAGGTCGTCGTACTTGCGCGGCCCCTCGGCGAAGGCGTTGCTCGTCGCCGGGTCGTCGACGCGCGGGAGGCCTTCGATATCGCTGGACTGAGCGCCGGAGACGCCCGAGTCGCCACGGTCGATCGCGGCCGAGCCGGCTTGCAGGCGCAGATTCCACGACGCCGGCGAGACGAACCTGGGGTCGGCCTGCACGCCGTGCGCCTCCTGATGAGTCGCGGCCTGCATGGCGGCCAGTGAGGTGAAGGTCGTGCCGAACGCGTACATCTTCCCGCTCGTGGTCAGCCAGACCAGGTTGTGGTCGACCGTCGTACTCGACGGCGCCGAGTCCCAGATCCCGATGTTGCCGGCGCGCCGCGCACAGGAGATGCCGTTGTAGGCGGGGTACACCCCGTTGTCGACCGCGACGTTGTCGACGACCTGGTAGTTGCCCGACGTACCCTCCACGTTGATCCCCGTCGTGCAGTTGCGGTAGACCGTGTTGCCGATCAGCCGTCCGCCGGTGACGTTGAGGTCGTCGATGCCGTGGTCGCCGTTGTTGTAGGTGACGTTCAGCGCGGCCAGGTTGTTGTCGCCGCCGGTGTAGAACTGGATGCCCGAGTCCTCGTTGTCGTGCGTGACGTTGCGCAGCACGGTGTTGCCCGGGCTGATCACGTTGATTCCGTTGGCATTCCGGCGGTACCCCTCGGCGTTGAAGCTGGCCGAGTTCCCGGTCACCAGGATGCCGGTGGACCCGGCGGTGACCAGGATGCCGGTGCCGTTGTTGTGGTGCACATTGTTGCTGCTGACAACGGAATCGGACGAGCCGCGGATGCTGATCCCGGGGACGGTCTTACCCGACACCGGCTGCCCCGCACCGGTCACCGTGTTGCCGGTCACCGTGATGTTGTTGCTGCCCGTCACGTAGACGCCGTCGTACTTGGTGCCGCTGAAGGTCAGCCCCGACACGGTGACGTAGCTGCGCGACGAGATGTTCGCACCGAAGCTGGCCGGACTCAGGACCGGATTGCGGCCCGGCCAGGCCGTGATGACGATCGGGGCCGAGACCGTCCCGGAGACGGCGGGCTTGATCGTCTCGGCGTACGTCCCGTTCCCGATGTTCAGCGTGAAGCCGGCCGCGAGCTTGCTGACTCCCTTGACCACGGTGCAGTACGGCGTGGTCGCCGTACCCGGGCCGGAGTCGGAGCAGCTGGGCATGGACTTGTCGACGAACAGATCCGTCGTCGCGCCGCGCGCGATCAACGGATTCGCCAGCATCAGGCCGCTCAGCACGACGGCCGCCGAAGTTTTCCCCACGAGCGTCATACGTCCAGCGTGGACCGGCCGGGTTCCGGCGGCATCGCGCAATCGACGTACGGCGGTGTGCTGCCGGGATGAGAAGGGCTGCGTACGCCGGGCCGGGCAGGTCCTGTGCCGGCCACGACGAGGGGGGGTGTCGATAGCCGGGACCGACCCGGCGCCCGGAGCCTGTGGGGGTGCATCCGAGACTGTCGACGCACGCAGCGTGTTCCCCCTCAGCAGGTTGCGCCGCAATCCGGCCGAAGACAAGAAAGATGACGTCGCTGTCATCGAGCGGTCAGATGGGCGACCTGCCATTGGCCGGGACAGCCAGCTCGAACTCAGCGCCACCACCGGTGGCGTTCCGGGCCGACATCGTGCCGCCGTGAGCGGCCACTGCGGACCGTGCCATCGACAGCCCCAGTCCCGTTCCCATCGGACCGAACGGCGGCATCCGGTGCCAGAACCGATCGAACACATGCGGCAGGTCCTCCGCCGGGATCCCCGGACCCGAATCGGAGATCACGATCCGGCATTTGCCGCCCGAGCGCCGGCAGCGGACGCTGATCCTGGCGCCCTCCGCGGTGAAATGAACCGCGTTCTCGACCAGTGCGTCCAGCGCCATCGTGATCCACTCCGGATCCGCCGTGATCACACAGTTCGCCACGCCCTCGACCCGCCAGTCCCGGTCGAACGCGGCGGACCAGTTGGCGACGAGCTCGCGGACCAGTTCGCCCAGGTCGACCGACTGCTTCTGGAGGGCGTCGCCGGAGTCGAGCCGGGCCAGCGCGAGCAGGCGGTTGGACAGGGCCGTCATCCGCGTGATCTGCCGCAGTGCGACCTCCAGATCCGCTCGGACCTCGCAATCGAGATCCGCGGCCGCCATCAGTTCCAGATGCCCACGCGCGATGGTCACCGGCGTCCGGATCGCGTGCGAGGCGTCGGAGAAGAACTCACGCTCGCGGTCGACCGCCTCGAGTTGCCGTGCGGCCATCCGCTCCACCTGCTTGACGGCCGCGACCCGGCGACGGGCGTGCCACACCATGACCAGGAGCACCAGCGGCATCAGCGGGATCTCGGCGAGTTCGGGCCGGGCCAGCACGCCTTCCGACGCGTGGGTGATCATCAGCCAGCCGCTCACCGCGGTGATCACGACGGTCGCCGCGACGGTGGGGACGACCGGCCAGATCCGGTACCCGTACGCGAGCGCGAGCGCGAGGAACATGATGTGGTACGGCCCGGCCTCGTGGCCGGGCAGGGCGAACATCAGTCCCATCATCGCCACGACGAGCAGGGCGGCGGCCACGTCGATGGCCAGTCCGACCCGCGGGCGCGAGCGGAAGACTGCGATCTGCGCCCGGCGGTCAGGCGCTCTGGAGCTGATAGCCGACATTCCGCACCGTCACGATGAGATCGGGGCGGACCTTCGACCGCAGGCGTCCGACACAGACGTCGACGACGTTGGTCGCCGGATCGAAGTCGTATCCCCAGACCTCCGACAGCAACTCCTGCCGGGAGCAGACGACATCGGCATTGCGCATCAGGTGGCGCAACAGCAGGAACTCCCGCTTGGACAGCACGGTCGGCCGACCGTCGACCAGGAGCTGGCGGGCCTCCAGGTCGAGCACGATGTCCCCGACCCGCAGCCGATTCTTCTGCCGATGGGCGGTGTCCTCGCCGAGCCGGCCCCGGACCCGGGCGATCAGCTCCCGGACCGCGAACGGTTTGGCCAGGAAGTCGACCGCACCCTGCTCGAGACAGCCGATCCGGAGCTGGACATCCCCCGTGGCCGACAGGACGAGAACCCGGAACGCCGAATCCTGTGCCATCAGGGCCGAGAGCACCGCCTCGCCGTGCATACCCGGCATCACCAGATCGAGCACGATCAGGGCCGGCTGCTGATCCAGCGCGAGCCGGATGCCGTCCAGCCCGTTGGTCGACGTCAGTACCTGGTAGCCCTCGGCTTCGAGCGCGCGACGGACGAACCGAACCAGGTCCGGCTCGTCATCGATCACCAGAATCTTGGTCATCCTCGCCCCCCTCAGGTGATGACCAGATGTCAGCTTGCGCTCGTCATTCTCACTCTACGCAGTGGCCAAAGGAAGACTTGTGGCCCAATCGTCGTGCCTTCAATCGCTTGTGTGAAAGCCTGTACGGTCGCCCTGGGTCGGAACTGAACGAGGAGGTAGCTGTGAAGGTGTTCTTGTCGACAGATATGGAAGGAACCGCCGGCGTTGTCGACTGGAGTCAGTGTCGCGGTCCCAGTCAGGAGTACGAGTACTACCGAGGGCAGTTGCAGGCGGAGGTCAACGCCGCGATCGATGGGGCACTCGCTGCCGGTGCGACCGAGTTCCTGGTCAACGACTCACACTCGACGATGCAGAACCTCCGGCCGGACGAGCTGCACGGCCGGGCGAGCTACCTGTCCGGACGGCACAAACCGCTGTACATGATGGAGGGGCTCGACGAATCCTTCGACGCCGCCTTCTTCGTCTCGTACCACGGGTCGGCGGGCTCCACGTCGTCGGTGCTTCACCACACGTACAACCCCCGGGCCATCGCCGAAGTACGTCTGAATGGTGTGATCACGGGCGAGGCCGGAGTCAATGCGCTGGTAGCGCTCGCTTACGGCGTACCGGTGGTGCTCATCTCGGGCGACCGGGTGACGATCGATGAGGCCAAGCCGTTCTGCCCCGATATCGAGGCGGTCGTCGTCAAGGAGTCGATCTCGCACAACGCCGCCCTGTCCCTGCATCCGGACACTGCCCGTGGGCTGATCCGGGACGGTGCGCAACGCGCGCTGGAACGGCTGCCCGACTTCCGGCCGCCGGCCATCACGCGGCCGGCCGAGCTGACCGTCCGCTACCACAACCGCGCACTCGCCGAACTGGCCTGCGCACTCCGGGGTGTCGAACAAGAAGACGAGAAGGTCGTTGCCATCCGCAACGACGACCCGCTGCAACTCTTCCGCACCTTCATCGCCGCCGTTCTCCTGAGCCGAGGAGTCAGCGAATAGCCCGTGTTCAGACGCCGGCGGCGGTGACGATGGCGTCGGTGGCGAAGCCGAGGAGGAGGCCGAGGAGGATCATCCAGGTGGTGAGTTCCTTGAGGCCGGAGCGGCGGGCGACGGCGAGGAGTTCGATCACGACGTACAGGATCGAGCCGGCGGCCAAGCCGAGGAAGGCCACCGACAGGGTGTCGTTGACCACCCGCTCGCCGATCAGGGTCCCGACGAACGTCGGGCCGCCGCCGATGAGGCCGAGCAAGCCGAGCAGGGCCCACGACGGGCGGGTTCCTTCGGCGGCCAGCGGCGCGACGATGCCGAAGCCTTCGGTGGCGTTGTGCAGGCCGAACCCGATGATGAGCAGCACGGCGAGGGAGATCTCGCCGGACGCGGCAGAGTTGCCGATCGCGAGGCCTTCGGCGAAGTTGTGCAGTCCGATGCCGACGGCGATCATCAGGGCGAGCTGGGTGGCCGGCGACCGCGTGGTGCGAGTCAGTTCGGTGGCGGCGGCTGCCCCTGGACCTTCCGACTTCGGTGGCGCGTTGCGGCGGGCGATCCAGCGGTCGTACCGAACCAGGCCGACCAGGCCGATGGCCAAGCCGACTGCGAGGACCAAGCCGGAGACGGCCGCCTTGCCCCACGCATGATCGGTCAACGCGACGTCGGTCGGCTCCCACGCCTGCCCGAGGACGTCCCACAGCAGGAACAGCAGGATCCCGATCGCCACCGCGTTCAAGGAGGCTTTCAGGCGCGGCGCCGGATTGCGCAGGCGCCCCAACGGGAGGCCTAGGAAGATGGTGAGCCCCGCGATGGCTCCGAGTAGGGCGATCTGCGAACTGGACATGACGTGCGCTCCAAGGACGAACCACTGAACCGGCGAGGCCGACTGTAGAGCAGGCGAGCCTTACCTAACAAGTCCTCAAGCATTCAAGCATCCATCACGCCGCCGACGTACGCCGCATCCGGCCGCCCGGCTAGAGCGAGATCCCCCAGGCGGCGAAGGTCGCGGGTGCGGGCTCGTCGAAGTGGCCGGCGTTCTGGTAGAGCCAGCGGACGTTGGCCGCGCTGATCGGAGTGTCGAACAGGCACAGGTCGTCGACGTCCGCGACCGACGAATCCGGGGTGTCGCCGCCCACATGCAACTCGCCCGGCTGCAGCAGGGCCCCCACGCCGTACGGCTCGACCGTGAACACGGCCCCGTTGAGGAAGAGCTGGATCGCCCGCTGATCGCAGGACGCTGCCACGTGCGTCCAGGTCTCGGCCGGGATCGACGCACGCGACGAGCTGACGATGCCGGTCGTGCCGCCGGTGCCGAACAGCCGGATCCAGAACAACTCGTCCAGCCGGCCCGCGTGCGCAACCTCGACCTGGCCGTTCCGCAGGACCAGGAACCGGGCGCCACTGCTGCTGGAGCGGCACTTGACCCAGGCCGAGAACGCCCAGCCCAACGGCGCTGCCGGCCAGGCCAGGGAGGTCCTCGACGCCCCGGGGCCGGTCCCGTTGGCGCCGAGCGCCGACCCCTCGATGCCGGACACCCACGAACCGGCCGCTGTCAACGTGAGGTCGTTCGCTGACGGCGACTTGTCGTCGCCGACTGTCCCGCTGCCTTCGTTGAAGTGGTACACGCCGCGCGCCACGTTGACCGGCCGGTACGGCGTGACGACCGGCGCGCCGCTCCAGTAGCCCGAGGTCACCTCGGCGAGGAAGTTCTTCGTGAAGGTCAGGTAGTCGTACGAGATCTGGCCGCCGCCACTCGCGTCACCGCCGATGTGCAGCCGGTGCAGACCGTCGATGGCCGGCGTCACGTGCGGCACACCGTCCCCGATGCTCTGGGTCGCTTGATCGCTCTCCAGCCGGACCTGCACGTACGTCGGGTTGATCGCGAACTGGAATCGCGTCCACTGACCGACCGTGAGTGCCGCCGTGCTGGTCACCGAGACCGTTCCGTCGTCGATGGTGGTCCAGGTCGTGGTGACAGTCCGGTCGGTATTCACCACCACGCGGACCCGCGCGTTGTTCGAGCTGTCGTCGATCGCGAGGATCGGGGCGGCCGAACCGACGGGCGCGCTGTCGAGCCGGAGCCAGCCGCAGATGGCGAGCCGGTCGCAGTCCGGGAAGCCGACCACACCGCTCGCGCCGGCTGCCGCCGTACCGGAAACCAGGGCACGCCCGTACAAGCCGGCGGTGAAGCTCGCTGACGGAGCGACCGTGAGGGCATGCCCGTAGCTGCCGAAGTCTTCGGCGGTGTCGTGGTCGAAGGGGTAGATGGCCAGCTGGTGGTCGATCTGCTCGGCGGCGATCAGGTCCGGCCAGTACGCCGCCTCGACCGGGTCGTTCCACCAGCGCAGGTCGTCGACGATCCCGTTGAGCGCCTCGGAGCCGGTGAGGGTGTTCCGCCCGGCTTCGACGGTGACCTCGGTGCCGGAGTAGGCGAGTGCGGCGCCGGCGTTGACCGACAACACCTCGACACCGTCGACGGCGATCTTCACGGTGTCGGTCGCCGGGGTGGCGTCGTACACGACGAGGACGTGGTGCTGCTCCCCGTCGCGGATGCTCGTGGTCGTGCTGTACGTCGTCCCGGCGATCTTCGCCTCCACGGTGCCGCTCGCGTTCGAGGCGTAGACGGCCCAGTTCAGGACGCCGCCGCTGCTCGCGGACGCGATGCATCGAGCCGCCGCGGTGTTGTCGCCGAGCTCGACCCACGCGGCGATCGACAGGCCGCCGTCGACATTGAGTGGGTAGAAGGAGTCACCTGCCTTCGGCGGTCGTACGACGACGTGCAATGCGCCACCTGTGCAGTTGAGGCCGTCGCCGTACCGGCCTGGGACCAGGGTCGCCGATCCGACGATGGAGCCGTGCAGGAAGTAGCCCGCGACGTCCCGAACCGTCGTACCGCTGACTGTGTTCGCATTGAACGTGTAGCCCGCCGATTGCGCCACAGCCGCCCCTAATTGGCCCGGCGGACCCGGACCGTCACCGTCAGATCAGCGCCCGCGGTTGCCGATCCGACCTGGTCGACGTCGACGGTGAGGTAGTCACCGGTCGCCAGTGCGGTCACGGCCGGATTGTTGCCGGTGGCACTGTTCGTGCCTGCCGCGATACTCGGCCGGTTCGCCTGGTCGGTGTAGATGGTGGCGCCGTTCTTGTTCACGTCCACGACGAGCGCGGCCCCGGCCGGAGCGGTGTGGACCGCGGCTCGCACCGTCTCGACGACGTAGTCGTGTTCCAGGTAGATCCGCGACTTCCCGGTCGCGACCGCGATCGTCCCGGTCACCGCGAACGTGTACGCCTCGACCGGCACGACCAAGACGCCGTCGATCGTCAGACTGCCCTGAATCTGCATCGGTAGTTCCCCCCCACCCGGATAGCGGTCGAGCGTATCAAAGGGGGTGGGGTGTGACTCCGTACCTGTGAGCCCGCAGCTTGGGTGGAACCGTTCCGCCCGACGGTTGCGGGCGAAGAAGGTATGGGGGATGGACGGTACGCGCGTGGCCTCGGGGGCCCGCTGGTTCGTCGGGGGTCTGGCGGGGGCTCTCGTGCTTGTCTTCGCATCGACCGCGGCCGCGCCTGCCCGCGCGGCGAGTGACGCGACGGTGACGCTCTGGCTCGATCGGTCCGACGGGCCGCCGGGCACCAAGGTGATCGCCACTGCCTGGGGGTACGCCGGATGCCATGCGCCGGCCGCAACCAGCTCCTTGACCACTGCCGAAGGCACAGCAGCCGGGGGCGGAGTGGTCAAGATCTTCTGGGAAGGCTTCGACGAGGCAGTCGGATCGGCCGTGGTTCCCACCAGTGGGGTGGTCGAGGTGCCGTTCTCCGTTCCCGCGGAGGCGACGGCGCAGCGGTACTCGATCGTGGCACGGTGTATGACCGATTCGAAGCTGACGGACGACGATTTGTTCGTGGTGACACGCTCGGAGGCCGCGGTCGTCGTACCGCCGAAGACAGTCCCACCGCCGTCAGTCCCGCCGCCGTCAGTCAGCCCGCCGACGGCTGTCCCGTCGACGCCTGTCCCGTCGGCGACGGTGACGCCGCAGACGGTCCGCGTTCCCAGGGTGGTCGGAATGAAGACGGCCGACGCCAAGGCCAGGCTGTCCGCCCTCGGGTTGGTGCTGCGGGTGACGTCCGGTGAGGGAGACGTCGTCGCCAGTCAGTCCCCGACGGTCGGATCGATGGTCGGCGTCGGCCACGCCGTACGAGTCACCATCAAGCCCGCCGTCGTGGCTCCTCAGCTGGTCCCGGTTCCCAACGTGATCGGCGAGCAGACAGCCACGGCGCGCTCGGCCCTGTCGGCCGCCGGCCTGCGCCTCGGCGGTACGGCGGAAGCCGACCGCGACATCGCCGGCCAGCAACCGGCACCCGGGACGCTCGTCGCCGCCGGGACCACGATCACCGTGACGTTCGCCGATCCGTTCCCGTGGTCGAAGGCAGCTCTCCTGGGGCTCGTCGTCCTGGCGTTCGGCGCTGTCACGTACGGCGTTGGGCGGCGGTGGCTGGATCGGCGCTGGGTTCGCAACAAACTCCGGGTTGTCGTGCCGGCGGCTCCCGCGGTCGTTCCACGGCTCACGGAGTCCGACTCGGAGCCGCCGATGCCGGTCGTGCGGCTGGAACCGCACGCTGACGCGGGCGTCCACATTCTCAAGGGGGACTGACAGATGACCAGTACGACGCTTGCCGCCGATCGACCTGTGGACACGCCGCTGACGGCCGGCGAGCTCCTGTTCGGAGCCGGCTCGCAGCCGGCCGAGGCGCTGGGACAGGCGATCAGTGAGCGCCACGCCACCCGCACCGCCCTGCGGAGGGTCCGCCGGTTGTCGAGTCCGGCGGCCGGCCTGGTCGACCGCGAGGTCGCCACCGTGACGGACGGTCTGCTGGACATGGATCTCGGCGATGTCCTGATCGCCGCCTGGCAGCGGCACGCGAAGCTGACCGAGGCCGCCCGCCGTACGCTCGCCATCAGCGGCAGCGAGGAGATCGTCAGCCTGGCGTCGCACAGCATCCAGTCGAAGTATGCGCCGCACGTCGACCTGGTGGTGAACGGCGTGCTGATCCACTGCTTCAAGTTCGTGCTCGAGATCGTCGTCGAGGTGGCCGCGCTGGACGCCGTCGTCCGGGCCGGCACGTTGGCGATCCTGCGCAGTGGCGACTGCGTGATGACGGCAAGTCTGACCCTCGACGGCGTACGCCTGGCCGACGCCCGCCGGACCGCCGACCTGGAACTCGTCGTCCGCCTGGACCCACCACGCCCACTGATCACCAGCTCCGTGGCTGCTGCCTAGTGGGTTGTGACGCGGTGGCCGTGGAGGAGGGTGATCGAGCGTGGGCGGACGGTGACGCGCTTGCCTGCGGCAAGGTCCGCGGCGGGGTCGCCGTCGGGGGCGTAGGTGTCGACCTCCAGGTCCCAGGTCTCACCGGGCTCGGTGGACGGGATGACGAAGTCCAGCGGTTCCCACCAGCCGTTGACCAGGAGGAGGAAGTCGTCGTCGAGTAGCGGCGTACCGTCCGCGGCTCGGTCCGGGTCGTCGGCGCCGTCCAGGTAGAGCGCGAGGCTGCGGGCACCGGCGAAGTTCCAGTCCGCCGCGGTCATCTCGGCTCCGCCGGGGGTGAACCAGCGGAGCTCGGCGGCCTCGATACCCGTCAGGTAGCGCCGGCGGCGGAAGACCGGATGCGCACGTCGCAACGCGATCAGCTTCTTCGTGAACGCCGTCAGCTCCGCGTCGGTCGCGGACCAGTCGAACCAGCTGATCTCGTTGTCCTGGCAGTACGCGTTGTTGTTCCCGCGCTGCGTGCGGCCGAGCTCATCGCCGCCGAGGAGCATCGGTACGCCGAAGGACAGCAGCAAAGTGGTGAGCATGGCCCGGCTCTGGCGAGCGCGAAGGGACACGATGTCCGGGTCGGTCGTCGGCCCTTCCACGCCACAGTTCCAGGACCGGTTGTCGTCGCTGCCGTCCCGGTTGTCCTCGCCATTGGCTTCGTTGTGCTTGTCGTCGTACGAGACGAGGTCGGCGAGGGTGAAGCCGTCGTGGACCGTGATCAGGTTGATCGACGCGGTCGGACGCCGCCCGCCCCAGCGGTACAGGTCCGGCGATCCGCACAGCCGGCTCGCGAACTCGCCGATCAGTCCGTCCGTGCCGCGCCAGAAGTCCCGCATCACGTCGCGGTACCGTCCGTTCCACTCGTTCCACAGCGCCGGGAACTGCCCGAGGTCGTAGCTGTCGCCCTGCCCGACGTCCCACGGCTCGGCGATCAGCTTGGCCGTGGAGACGACCGGATCCTGCGCGACGAGGTCGAAGAACGCTGCCATCCGGTCGAAGCCGCCGTCCTCGCGGGCCAGGGTCGGCGCCAGGTCGAAGCGGAACCCGTCGACCCGCATCTCGGTCAGCCAGTACCGCAGCGAGTCCATGATGAGGCGGAGGCTGAACGGGTTGTCGGCGTTCAGCGAGTTGCCGGTGCCGGTCGTGTCCACGTAGTAGCGCTGGTCGCCGGGCTCGAGCCGGTAGTACGCCGGGTTGTGCAGCCCGCGATGACACAGTGTCGGTCCGAGCTGGTTGCCTTCGGCGGTGTGGTTGAACACCACGTCCAGGATGACCTCGAGACCGGCGCGGTGCAGCGTGTCGACCATGGCCTGGAACTCCGCGACCTGCCCACCCGGCCGCCCGGCGCGGACCGCGGCGGAGTAGGCGGCGTGTGGCGCGAAGAATCCGATCGTGTTGTAGCCCCAGTAGTTCGTCAGCCCGCGACCGACCAGGGCCGCCTCGGGCACGGAGTGATGGACCGGGAGTAGTTCGACCGTCGTCACGCCGAGGTCGACGAGATGGCCGACCGCCGCTTCATGGGCCAGACCGGCGTACGTGCCGCGGAGCTCCGGGGGGACGCCGGGGTGCGCCGCGGTAAAGCCCTTCACGTGGACCTCGTACACGATCGTGTCGGCAACGGAGTGGCTCGGCCTGGGCCGATCGGTCCAGCTGAAAGCGGTGTCGGTCACCAGGCTGCGCGGCACCTGTCCGGCCGAGTCGAGCTCACTGGGGACCTCGGGATCGTCGGCGGCGTAGCCGAGCACCTCCGGTCCGGGCCGCACCTCGCCGTGGATGGCCCTGGCATAGGGGTCGAGCAGCAGCTTCGCCGGATTGCAGCGCAGCCCCCGGCGCGGATCGTACGGCCCGGTGGCCCGGTAGCCGTACGCCTGGCCGGGCCCGACGTCGGGAACGAACCCGTGCCACACCTCACCGTCGCGCTCCGGCAGCGGGATCCGGGTCTCGTTGCCTTCGGCATCGAACAGGCACAGCAGCACGCCGTCGGCCGCGGAGGCCACCGCGAAGTTCGTGCCGTCGGGTCCGGGCGTCGCGCCGAGCGGAAAGGGACTGCCGGGCAGCGCCGTACTCATGGCTTCCGCTCGATCACCGATCGGAGCACCTCGCCGAGCGGCGGAACCATG
Source organism: Kribbella sp. CWNU-51 (assembly GCF_054073265.1). Classification (NCBI taxonomy): domain Bacteria; kingdom Bacillati; phylum Actinomycetota; class Actinomycetes; order Propionibacteriales; family Kribbellaceae; genus Kribbella; species Kribbella sp. CWNU-51. Next base: position 172,020 of record NZ_JBSXMZ010000013.1, on the reverse strand, counting down.
CCGTGCCGGCGCCTGATGATGTCTGCCACGATCCCAGTCCAGCCGGTCTGGTGCGCCGCGCCCAGACCGGCGGCGTTATCGCCGTGGAAATATTCGTTGAACATCAGGTTGCTGTTCCAGTTCGGATCCCGCTGCAGGGTTTCGACTCCGCCGAAACACGGTCGCCGGCCGTCGAGACCGGTGAGGAAGATCGACACCAGCCGCGCCCGCAGGTCGTCGGCGACGGTGTCGAGGGTCTGGTGGACACCGGATCCGGTGGGGTACTCGATCCGCAGGTCGTCACCGAAGAAGCGGTGGTAGCGGTCCAGCGCCTCGGCCGCGAGGTAGTTCAGCGGGAACCAGATCGGGCCACGCCAGTTCGAGTTCCCGCCGAACATGGCCGTGGTCGACTCGGCCGGTTCGTAGTCCACGCCGGCGGTGACTCCCTCGATCTCGATCGTGTACGGATGGTCGCGGTGGAACGCGGACAGCGAACGCAGGCCGTACGGCGACAGGAACTCGCCGGGGTCGAACAGCCGGTCGAACAACCGCAGCAACTGGTCGACACCGACGGCGCCGAGCAGCAGGCGCCGCTGTCCGGGGTCGCCGCGCAGGGCGCCCGTCTTCACCAGGTCCTCGGCGTCGTGCACCCCCTCGCGGTGCAGGAAACGGGCGAATTGTTTGCCCGGGGCAACGGAGCGCTCGAGTTGTTGCTCGTCGATCACCCCGACCGCGAGCAGGGGGATGATGCCGACCATGGAGTGCACCCGAACCGGCACCACACCGCCGCCCGGCACGGAGATCCGGTCGTAGAACAGGCCGTCGGACTCGTCCCACATCCCCTGCGCGATCATGGCGGTGCGGATCTCGGCGAAGTGCTCGAGGAACTTGTGCACCAGATCGCGGGCCGGCCGGTACCCGGTCCGGTCGAGGACCGCCGCGATCGTGGTCATCGCCAGCGCGTACCCTGCCATCCACCCGGTGGCGTCGGACTGCTCCAGCACCCCACCGACGGGCAGATGCGAGCGGTCGAGCGGCCCGATGTTGTCGAGGCCGAGGAAGCCGCCCTCGAACAGGTTCGACCCGTCGGCGTCCTCCCGATTGACCCACCAGGTGAAGTTCACCAGCAGCTTGTCGAACACGCGGCTGAGGAAGTCGAGGTCACGCCCGCCGTCGATCGCGAAGACCTGGAGCGCCGCGAAGGCCTGGACCGGCGGGTTCACATCGCCGAAGTCCCACTCGTACGCCGGGAGCGCGCCGTTCGGGTGCTGGAACCACTCGCGGCAGATCAGCAGCAGCTGGTCCTTCGCAAAGGCCGGGTCCACGTGCGCCAGCGCGATGCAGTGGAAGGCGAGATCCCAGGAGGCGAACCACGGGTACTCCCACTTGTCCGGCATGGACATGATGTCGAAGGAGTTGAACGTCCGCCAGCGGGAGTTGCGGCCGGTCTTCCGTGACGCCGGTGGTGTCGGCTCGCCGGGATCGCCGTCGAGCCAGCGCGCCACGTCGTAGTAGTAGAGCTGCTTGCTCCACAGCATCCCGGCGAAGGCCTGCCGCATCACCATCGCCTCGTCCGGTGAGGCGGCCGGGGGAGTGAGGCCGGCGTAGAACTCGTCGGCTTCGGTCCGGCGCGTGGCGACGACGGCGTCGAAATCCTGACCCAGTGCGGCCGCCGGATCCGGGCCGTTGCCGGCCGGCCGCAGCCGCAATCGCAGCTCGACTGTGGCCTTCGGTGCGACGTCGATTCGGTACCAGGCTGCGGCCTTCGTCCCCTGGCGATCGGGGTTGACGGTCGCGGCGCCGGTCAGGACGTGGTCGTTGATCCCGTCCTTCGGGTACGGCGTCGTCGGGGCGACGTCGTACAGGAGTTGGGTGTTGGTCTCGTTCTCGCAGAACAGGAGACTCGGCGGGTCGCCGGCCGGACCTGAGCCGGCCAGCAGCTCGAGTTCTCCGAGGGACGGATGAGAGACCCGCACCGACGCGTCACCGGTCGCGGCGAGCTCGGGTCGCGGAGTGCCCGGGTCCCAGGACCAGGTGTCGCGGAACCATGCCGTCGGCAGGACGTGGATCGTGGCCGGGTCGGGTCCGGCGTTGGTGACCTGCACGGACATCAGGAGGTCCGTCGGAGTCGCCTTCGCGTAATGGACCTCGACGATCCAGTACCGGTCGTCGTCGAACACGCCGGTGTCCAGGAGTTCGTACTCGGGGTCGTGTTTGCCGCGTCTGCCGTTCTCCGCACGCAGGTCGTCGTACGGGAAGGTGGCCTGTGGATAGTGGTAGCGCCAGCGGTTCCACGCGTGGTTCGGGGTGGCGTCGAGATACCACCAGTAGTCCTTGACGTCCTCTCCGTGATTGGCCTCCGCGCCGGTCAGGCCGAACGGCCGCTCCTTGAGCATGCGGTCGCGCCCGTTCCACAGCGCGAGGCCGAGACACAGGCGCTGCTCGCGGTCGCTGAACCCGGCCAGTCCCTCCTCGCCCCAGCGGTACGCCCGCGAGCGGGCCTGGTCGTGCGGAAGGTAGCTCCAGGCCTCGCCGTCGGCGCTGTAGTCCTCGCGGACGGTGCCCCACTGGCGCTCGCTCAGGTACGGACCCCACAGGTACCACTCGTCAGACAGCTCGGGCATGATTCTTCCCCCTCGACTTCACGCGGTCTGGGACCTTGCGCGCATCGCGCCTACGATCGTTGCACGAGTGGCTGTCCAGAGGGATGGGTCGATGGGCGTCGACGTCGTTTTCTGGAGCGTGGTGACGGCACGCTTCGTGCTGCCTCTGTTCATACCGAAGTATCCGCTGCCCGCGATCATCGGCTGCCTCGTGCTGGACGCGGCCGACCAGACCATCTTTCAAGCGTTCGGGTTCAATCCGCCGTTCTACCAGAGCTACGACAAGGCGATGGACGTGTTCTATCTGTCCGTGGCGTACACGGCGAGCCTGCGGAACTGGACGAGTCACCCCGCGTTCCGGATCAACCGGTTCCTGTTCTTCTACCGCCAGATCGGTGTGGTGGCGTTCGAGCTGACCGGCCTGCGCTGGCTGCTGCTGGTGTTCCCGAACACGTTCGAGTACTTCTTCATCGCCTACGAGACGGTGCGTACCCGGTGGAACCCGTTGCGGTGGGGATTCAAGTTCTGGGTGATCGTCGCCGGCGCGATCTGGATCTTCATCAAGTTGCCGCAGGAGTACTGGATCCATATCGCGCAGCTCGACGTCACCGACACGATCAGAGACGTGCCCTGGTTCGGTCCGGCGCTCCTGGCCGGCATCCTCTTGCTGATCGCGGTCTTGTGGTTCGTCGTACGCCCGCGGCTGCCGCAGACCGACTGGTCCCTGCGGCTCGCGGCCGACCCGTTGCCGGCCGGGATCGACGAGGCGCGCGAGCGGGCTGCGTTCCAGGCCAAACACCGGAAGGTGTTCGACGAGGCGGCACTGGAGAAGATCTTCCTGATCGGACTCATCAGCGTGATCTACGGGCGGGTCCTGCCCGGGGTCGAGGCGTCCAGCCTGCAGATCTTCCTCGCGGTCGCCTTCTACGCGATCGTCAACGCCGGGCTCGGACTGTGGGCGGCGAAGCGCGGCCACTCCTGGGAGTCGGCCGGGGTGTCGTTCGCGGTCGTCTTCGCGACGAACGTCGTCCTGGTCGCGGTCGCCGACCTGCTGCTGACGCGAGGTGACGGCCGCCTGCAGTTGACGGACACGCTGTTCTTCGTCTTCCTGTTCAGCATCCTGACGACCCTCTACGACCGCTACCGCCCGATCCACGACTACCGCGTCGAGATGGCGAAGAGCGAAACCACCACCTGACTTACGCCGTGATGCCTGCACGTAGGGCCTTGAGTGCCTCGAGGTAGATCTCGGAGAAGGTCGGGAACGGCTGGATGGTGTCGAGCAGGACGTCGAGTGGGATGCGCGCCCGGATGGCGAGGGTCGCTTGCTGCAGCCATTCGCCGGCCTCGGGGCCGAGCGCGTAGGCGCCGGTGAGCCGTTCGCCGTCGCTCAGGAGGGTCAGGAATCCGTTGCTCTCGGCGTACTTGTGGGTGTACGTCGCGGTCTTCGCGACATCGCGCAGGGCGACGGTCGCGCTGTGGCGGCTGTCCGTGGTCCCGACGGCGGCGGCCTGTGGGTCGGTGAAGACGACACGCGGTACGGCGTCGTAGTTGGCCGACCTGGGTTCGCCGAGGATGTTGGCCGCCACGACACGGCCCTGGTATTTGCCGACGTGGGTGAACTGCCAGAGTCCTGTCACGTCGCCGACGGCCCAGACGCCTGGGACGACCTGGAGTCGTGCGTCGACCGGTACGCCGTGGGCGCCGGCCTTGACGTCGATCGTCTCCAGCCCGATCCCGTCGACTCGCGGTCGGCGGCCGGTGGCGACCAGCAGCCGGTCGCCCCGGAGTTCGCGTCCGTCGTCCAGGACCAGCACGTAGTCATCGCCATCGCGCCGTGCCGCGCTCGCCTTGACCCCCAGGACGAGCTCGATCCCGTCGCCGCGCAGGACCTCGACGAGCGCCTCACCGAGCGGTGCGGCTTCGCGCGGCAGCAGATGCTCCGCGGCCTCGACGACCACGACCTCACCGCCGAGCCGGCGGACCGCCTGAGCCATCTCCACACCGACCGGACCGCCGCCGAGGACCAGCAGCCGGCGCGGGACCGCCTTCATGCCCGTCACTTCGCGGTTCGTCCAGAGGCCGTCGAGCTCACGCAGGCCCGGGACGGGCGGCACGATGGGTTCGGCGCCGTTCGCGAGGACGATGTGATCCGCGGTGTAGCGGCGGCCGTCGACATCGACGACACCCGTGCCGGCCAGGCGACCGCGGCCGCGGATCAGGTCGATGCCGTTGTCCGCGAGCCACTTCTCCTGGCCGGCATCGGAGTAGTCCGAAACCATGAAGTCGCGGTAGGCGAGCGCCGCCTCGACGTCGACAGTCGCCGGTGCGGCCGCGTCGTTCGCGGCGTGCGCGGCCTCGCCCGGTCGCAGCAGGGTCTTGGACGGGATGCACGCCCAGTACGAGCACTCACCGCCGACGAGTTCACGCTCGACGATTGCCACCCGCAGGCCGCCCCCGGCGAGGGCTCCGGCGGTGTGTTCGCCGGGGGAGCCGCCGCCGATGACGATGACGTCGTAGTCGCTCATTGCGGAAGTTCCTGGCCGGACTGCTCGGCGACCATGTAGGTGGCGTACCACTCGGGCCACTGCTCGTCGAACTGGCCACCGTTGCGCTTCTCGTGCTCGCCGTGGGCTGCCGCCGCCCGCTGCAGGGCCTGCTGCAGGTCGCTGACCGAGGAGTACGACGTCTCACCCGAGTCGATGCGGCCGGGGAGTCGCGTCGTGATTTCCTGCAGGAGCCAGGTGTTGCCGTCCGGGTCGCTGAACGTGGCGAACGAGCTGTAGCTGGCGCGTTCGTCGGCCGGCCCGGCGATCCGGTCGCTGGTGTCGGGCTGGAACTGGGCCCCTGGCGTCTTGGGGTGGAACGCCGCGCTGACCTCGATGCCGTGAGCGGCGAGTTCGTTCCGTGCGGCCTCGATGTCGGAGACGACCAGGTACAGGCCCCGGGCCGAGCCCGGCGCGGCCGAGGTGATGTTCGAGCCGAACTGGACCGACGCCGGCGAGCCCGGCGGCGTGAACTGGACGACCCGGAAGCCGTTGTCGAACGCGAAGTCGGCGTCGAGCCGCCACTCGAGCTGCTCGTAGAACGCCTTCGCCTTGTCGACGTCGGTGACGGGGATGACGACGGCCTCGAGCTTGAGATCGGTGCTCACTATGTCCTCCTGGTGTGTGTGGTCTTTCCCTGGCGACTATGCCGCTGCGCCGGCGGCTTCGCGCCAGTGATCCTCACTGGTCCCGGGCCTGGCCGAAGGTCGTCACGTGCTGGACAGGCTTGGCTGGGGGGTGGACCCGTGGTTTCCACTGGCGTGATGGGGGACCGGTCGCCGCAGAGTGGTCCTAGCGGTACCCCCCTTCGAGAAACGGAAAGACCGATGACCACTATTCACTTCACCGAAACCACCACCGCGACGCCCGAGCAGTTCATCGCCGGGCTCACCGACTTCGGGCCCGGCCGCTCGAAGATCTTCCCCAACAGCCACGACGACTACCTGAAGGTGCACGACCAGGGACCTGGGTACGCCGATGTCACCGAGGGCTCGGGCGGCGTCTGGGAACGCCTGCACTACAACTGGTCCGACCCGAACCACGTCGTCCTGACGACCGTCGACTCCAACCTCTGGGGTGGCGCCTCCGGTCACACCTACACGTTCAAGCAGCGCGCGGACGGCGCGACCGAGATCGATGTCGTGATCGTGCGCGAAGGCAAGAACCTCAAGGGCCACCTGCTCGCGTTCGTGTTCGCCTTCGGCGGCAAGCGCGTGCTGGCCAAGGCCTTCGACGAGACGGTCCGGGCCATCGAGGCCCGCAACGTCCCGGCCGCCCCGGCGAGCCGGGCGCAGGTGTGACGACCACCTGGTCCTCTTTGAAAGCCGGCCGGAGCCTCGTGCTCCGGCCGGCTTTCGTGGTCAGGAGGGCTCGGACACGAAGAGCTCGATGGCGATGTCGTCGGGATCCTTCAGGTTGAGGTGCAGCCCGAACGGACTGACCTCGATGTCCGAGCAGACGACACCCGCCGCCGCGAGGTCGGCCTGCCAGGCTTCCAGGTCGGCGCGGGACGGGACCTGGAACGCGACGTGGTCCAGCCCGATCCGGCTCGGGTCGAAGCGCTGATCCGCCATGCCGGGATGGTCGCGCAGCGCGATCATCATCCCCCGGCGGGCGACGACCACCAGGCTGAAGGCACCGCCGCTGGACGAGAACAAGGTCTCGGTGCCGAGCACCCGGTTGTAGAAGTCGGCACTTCGCCCCGGGTCGGTCACGGTCAGCGAAACGTGGGAAACAGCATCGAGTGCGGGCATCGCCACCTCCTGGCCACAGTAAGAGGCACGAGCCCGCAGAACTCAACTCCCCACCAGCAGCCACCGGTTGCCGTCGGGATCGTCGAACTCCACGTAAGGGACGCCGGTCGGCCACCGGGAGGCGGGCCGCAGAGTCGCGCCACGAGCCTGGAGCTCGGCACAGGCCGCCTCGAGATCGTCCACCCGCAACAGGCCGCAGGACGAACCCGGGCTGGCCGTGCTGATGCCCGTGCCGATGAGAATCGAGCACAATGAGCCCGGCGGAGTCAGTGCGACGACCCGCACAGCCCCGGCTGCATCGTCGCGATCCAGCCGGAACCCCAGGGCACGGTAGAAATGCCGACTCCGGTCCACATCGGATACCGGAACGACGATTGCCTCGAGTTTGCTGTCCACGAGGCCCATGGTCTGCTCCGCCGTACGGCGTCGCGTCCGTGGAAACCACTGGTGTTCGTCAGCCGATCCGGGCCAGCGCACCTTTGAGCTGCCGGCGCGACGTGATCCCCAGCTTGGAGAACGTCTTCCGGAGATGCCACTCCACGGTGCGGGGGCTGATGAACAGCTGGGCCGCGATCTCCGGATTGGTCATGCCGTCGCGGGCGAGCCCGGCGATCTGCGCTTCCTGCGCGGTCAGGTCGTTGAGTGTGTCCGGTCGGCGCTTGCGGACCGTCTCGCCAGTGGCGAGCAGCTCGTGGCGGGCCCGCTCGGCGAAGGCCTCGAGCCCCATCTCGGTCAGTTGTTCGTGGGCCGTGCGCAGCTGTTCGCGGGCGTCCATGCGACGTCCCTCGCGCCGTAGCCATTCGCCGTACAGGAGGTGGGCTCGGGCGATCTCGACGCGGAGTGGTGTTCTGCCGAGGTGCTCGATCGAGTCGCGGTAGGCGGTCTCGTCCGAGGCCAGGAGCGCCCTGGCGCGCGCCTCGATTCCCCGTCCCCAGTCTGTCGGGGTGGCCGTGGTGCGCTCGGTCAGCCAGGCCAGTGCGGTCTCGACGAGTTTGGTGTCGCCCGTCCTGGATGCCGCCTCGGCGAGTTCGCCGACGACCAGTACGCCGTACCCGAGGACGTCCTGCTCGAACACTTGCAGCGCCGCGTCGCGGGCGGCGTCGTACCGGCCGAGGCCGTTGTGCAGAACGGATTTCGCGTACGTCGCGAAGACTGCCATCCGGCCCTGGCTGCGTGCGGTGGCCTCCCGGGCGGTCGCGTCGATCAGCGCGGTCGCTGTCGTCTCGTCGCCTCGGTAGGCCTCGAGCAGAAGCCTGGCGTACCCGACCGGGGGGTTGCCGGTCGCCGAGGCGAGGTCGCGGTCCTCCTCGACCAGGTAACCGACGGCCTGCAGGTCGCCGGTCACACACAACAGGTTGGCACGGAAGTTGAGTGCGAACTGCAGTTGCACGAGCGCACCGGTCTCCCGTGCCATCCGGTCCTGCCGGAGGGCGAGCTCGAGTGCCGTGTCGAAGTCCCACACCTCGATCGCGATGATGCCGCTGGCGCGGTTGCCGGTGAGCCAGAGCCAGTCTGTGATGTCGTCAGGGTCGATCTGGGCCTGGCGTGCCTGGTCGAGAGCCTTGGTGAGGTGCGGTGCGGCCGCCGGGTAGCCGCGGGTGAAGCGGAGCGCGAGTGCCTGGAGCAGAACGTCGGCCGGTGGAGCCGAGGCGATCGGGGGAGGAGCCTCGGCCGCCGCGAAGGCGAGAATGCCCGGCGCTTCGGGACCGCTGGCCCAGATGGCGGCCGACATCGCCTCGAGGTAGGCCACGCGCGCCCGGCCGGGATCGTGCCGATCGAGTTGCTTGGCGGCGTTCAGCAGGGTGCGGGCGGCTTCGCGGGCGCGTCCCTGGTCGAAGGCGATCGATCCGCGCAGCCGTTCGACTTCCGCCGCCCGCAGCGCGTCCGGCGGTCCGGCGGTCACTGCTCCGAGCAGGTTCAGCGCCGCGTCGAGGGCGCCGGCACTGCGTTTCGCCGCCGCGGCCTCAAGTGCTCGCTGAGCCCTGCGGGCGGGATCCGGAGTCAACTCCGCGGAGCGCTCGAGGAAGGTGCCGGCGGCGAAGAAGCCACCGCGGGCCCGCGCTCTGCGCGCCGACTGTTCGAGCTCGGCCGCGACCTGCTCGTCGGGCCGCGCGGAGGCCTGCGCCCAGTGCCACGCACGCCGGTCCGGATCGAGGTCGGGATCGGTCACCTCGGCGAGCGCCTGATGCACCGCCTGCCGGTCCCGGGCGGTGGCCATCCGGTACGCCGCCGAGCGCACCAACGGGTGCCGGAAGGCGATGTGCTGGCCGAAGCTGATCAGTCCCGACTCGATGGCTCCTGCTGCCGGGTCGGCTCCCAGGCCGAGTCGTTCAGCCGCCTGCCAGAGCAGGGGTGCGTCACCGAGTGGTTCGGCCGCGGCGGTCAGGAGCAGGAGCCGGGTGTCCGGCGGGAGGACCTCGAGCCGCCGTACGAAGCTCTCCTCGATCCGGCCGGCCAGCGTGCCCGCACCCAGGCCGTCCGCCAGTTCCGCCGCGGTCCAGGCCTGGGGTAGTTCGAGCAGGGCCAGCGGGTTGCCGCGCGTCTCGGCCACGATCCGGTCGCGGACGCGCGGGTCGACCGGCCCCGGCAGCACCGAATCCAGCAGGGCCCGCGCGTCGGCGTCGTCGAGGCCCCGGATCTCGAGCTCCGCGAGTCCGGACAGCTCGTGGTCCTCGCCGTCGCGGACGGCGAAGACCATGACCACGGACTCCGCCTCCAGCCGCCGGGCCACGAACGCGAGGATCCGCGCCGACATCCGGTCGAGCCACTGTGCGTCATCGACGACGCACAGCACCGGCTGGTGGGCGGCCGCATCGGACAGCAGGTTCAGTACGGCGAGGCCGACCAGGAATCGATCCGGCGCCGTCCCGCTCAGCAGGCCGAACGCCGTCCCGAGGGCCTCGTGCTGCGGCCGGGCCAGCCGCTCCATCCCGTCGAGGAACGGACGGCAGAGCTGGTGGAGTCCGGCGTACGCGAGCTCCATCTCGGACTCGATCCCGACGGTGCGCGCCACCTGGCAGCCGTTGACGCGTGCCACTAGGGCGTCCAGCAGCGCCGACTTCCCGACTCCCGCCTCACCGCGCAGCACCAGGGCCTCGCTCCGACCCTGCCGCGCCGCGTCGATCATCCGGTCCAGTACGGCGCGCTCCCGCAACCGGCCCCGCAGTTCACGATCCGCCATCGCCACGCCTCAGGCTTGCACCCGAGATCCCCCAACGCAACGCCGACGGATCAGCCCGTGGCGTTTCGGGCTTCGATGGCCTTGACCGTGTTCGCGAAGGCTTTGGCCAGGAGGCGCTTGCCGACGATGCCGACGACGACTCCGAGCGCGCGTCCTTTGAAATTCTTGCCCTCGCGAACGACCGTGACGTCGATCGCCGTCGTTCCGTCGGGCTGCGGCGCGAGGTCATAGGTGTGACCGGACCGTCCGCCCCAGATGTTGGAGTCGGTGGTGGTCAGGACGATGTGGTTCGGGTCGGACCAGTCGTAGTGGAGCCGTTCCCAGATTCCGGCGGACCCTTCGGTGACGTCGGCGTCGTGATCGCCGCGGCTGTGGACCACGAGATACTCGTCGGTGCTGTTCCCGAAGAGCTCCGCACGCCCCGGCCCGAAGTCCGTCAGCCCGTTGATGAACTGCTCAGGCGTCGAGGTCGTAGTCGCATGCAGCCGAATCGTGGACATGTGCACTCCTTCTCCGTGGGGTCAGTCCCGCACTGACCCCACAGTCCCGCACCCGACCACGGATCGCACCAGTGACTCACACGGGTCGTAAGGACTGTTGCTCGGTCAGCCGAGAGTGGCGGGGGATTCGGCGTGGGGGATGAGGAGGTATGGGGCGCCTGTGCCGTTGGCTGGGACTGTCCAGATGTCGGCGTCGGCGGGAGCTCGTGGGATGGCGTACGCGATGGTGTCGGGGTCCAGCCAGGCGGGCTGGTCGTCTACGGTGCGGGTCTCGGCCAGGGGGGTGCGCGCGCCTGAGGCCAGGTCGAGGACGCAGAGGCGCCAACCTGCTGCACGTCGACGCCGCCGTCCTTCCCGGCTCGCAAAGTCCTCTGTACGCCGAGCTCGACCGCACACCGGCACGTGCCATCGACCTGCAGTTCGTCCCGTACGGCCTCTGGGCCAACCGCGGACACGGCGAGATGACCGTCTGGTTGCCCCTGATCCGCACCCTCGAGAGGAAAGTCGTATGACGCGCATCGCCTTCCTGCACACCGGGGCCGTCGTCATCCCCGCGTTCGCCAGTCTCGCCGCCGAACTGCTCCCGGACGTCGAGGTGCAGAACCTGCTCGACGACAAGATCGTCGGCGATCTCGGCCACGGCGTGGCGCCCGAGCAGATCGAGCAGCGGCTGGCCGACCTCGGTCACGCCGCGGTCGCCGCCGGTGCCGACGCTGTGCTGTTCCCCTGCTCGTCCATCTCGCAGAACGCCGACTGGCGGCTCACCTCGCGGAGAGCACAGCATGATGCAACCGCTCATCCCGAGAAACGCCTGACCGACGCCGGCGGTTCGACTGGAGCGGTGCTGTGATGGGGTGAAGCCATGAAGATCGAGGAGATCGACCTGGTGATGTTGCCGGCTGCCGATGACTGGCCGGCGCTGGTGGCAGTGGTCAGGACCGACGACGGTTCGACCGGCCTCGGCGAGGTGGGGATGCGTGGTCGCGAACGGGCCGCGGCAGGGCTGGTCGAGGACCTGCGCCCACTGCTCGTCGGGGTCGACGCGACCAGGATCGAACACATCTGGCAGCTGGGCTTCCGGTCGGTCTTCTTTCCCTCCGACCGCCATCACGCCTCGGTGCTGGCCGGGATCGACATCGCGCTGTGGGACATCCGCGGGCAGTCGCTGGGTGTTCCCGTGCACGAGCTGCTCGGCGGCCGGTCGCGTGACTACGTTCCGGCGTACGCACATGTGCGCGGTGGGTCGATGGACGACGTACTCAACCACGCCTCCGACCTGGCCGGTCAGGGATGGCGGCATCTGCGGCTGACGGCTTGGGACCCGCAGGAGCCGGAGTACGACGCGCGTCGTGCGGTCCGCTGGTCGGTCGAACTGATGCAGGAGCTGCGGGCCGGACTCGGCGACGAGATCGAGTTGCTGATCGACGTCCACACCCGGCTCGACCTGGCCGAGGCTGTGCAGCTGTGCCGCGAGCTCGAGCCGTTGCGGCCGTTCTTCGTCGAGGACCCGCTGCGCAGCGAGCACCTCTCGGCGTACAAGTCGCTCCGGGGGCGGGTCGGCGTACCGATCGCGGCGGGGGAGCAGCTCTGCACGAAGTGGGAGTTCCGGCAGCTGGTCGAGGACGAGTTGATCGACCACGCGCGGATCGACCTCGGCCACACCGGGATCACCGAGGGCCGCAAGATCGCGGCGCTGTGCGAGACGCACCACGTGCAGTTGGCGCTGCACAACTCGATCGGTGCGCTCTGTACGGCGGCGTCCACCCAGTTCAACACCGCCCTGCCGAACGTGAGCGTGCAGGAGCAGGCCCACCGGGCCACCGCGCCACTGGGTGCCTTCACCTCGACGATCATCGCCGAGCCGGGCCGCTTGACCGCATCCGATGCGCCAGGCCTCGGCATCACCGCCGATCTGTCCCGGGCGATGCCGCCCGCAACGACCACCATTCCCCGCCTGCACCGCCCAGACGGATCCGTCACGAACTGGTGAGACGGGGCAGGGGTAGGAGGGCGCCGATGAAGAAGCAGAGGGCGCCGAGCGCGGTGCACCAGTTCGCGGCGGCCAGGTCGAGGATCGAGCCGGTGGACGGCACGATGAACGAGGCGATGGCCGAGATCCCGAACAGGATGCATCCGAGCAGGTTCACTGCGACCGTCGTCCACGTCCGGTCCATGCGCCGCGGACGGAGCCTCGGTCCGGCCGTCATGCGGTAGGCCAGCGCGCCGGACACGAGGAAGCACACCGAGCCGAACACATCGGGCGCCCAGATCAGCCGGTTCTCCTGCTGGGTCGACAGGCTGTCCTGCATCGCGGAGAACGTGCTGACGTTGAACAGAAGTGTGCCGACGAACTGAACCGCGGCACCCCACCAGGACGGATCACGGCCCCACCGGTGCCCGCGGCGTACGGTCCCCTCCCGCAGTTCCATCGCGGCGGCGAGGGTGAAGAAGACGGAGCCGACGAAGAAGACCACGCCGTCCGTCGCGGAACCCACGAACTGGACGAACCCGGGGAACGGCCCGATGAAGAAACACGCCGACCCGATCGCGAACCCCACGGCGATCGCGACGTCCCAGCCCCGCCGGGTGGCCGGCCTCGGAACAGAAACCAGCGCATGACCGATCACGTGCGCACCCCCCAACCCGCAGACCGTAAGGCAGTCCCGTTGCCAGGCGCTTCCCCCGGCGCGGATGAGAGCCAGGTGGTCAGGACGGCGCCGCCGGCGGTTGCTTGTCACCGCGCGTCGGTGTGACGACTTCGGTGGTGAAGGTGCGGCGATAGTTGTCGGGGGTGGTGTCGAGGATCCGGCGAAACTGCCGTCGGAAAGCAGTTGCGGTTCCGAATCCACAGTGCGAAGCGATGTGTTCGATGGGCAGGCCAGTGGTCTCGAGGAGTTGCTGAGCCCGGCGTACACGTTGGCTGTTGAGCCAGTCGAGGGGGTTGGTGCCCGCGTGAGAGTTGAAGTGCCGGTGGAGGGTGCGGACGCTCACGCGGCCATGCTTGGCGAGCTGTTCGACCGTGATCGGTTCGCCTAGGTGCCGGATCGCCCAGTCCATGACGTTTCCGAGTGTGTCGTGGGTGGCCCGCGGTTGGGTCGGGTCGATGTATTGGCTCTGGTCACCTTCGCGATGAGGAGGTGTCACCAGTCGACGGGCGATCTGATTGGCCACGTCAGCTCCGTAGTCGCATCTGACGATGTGCAGGCACAGGTCCGTGCCTGCGGACTTGCCGGCGGAGGTGAGCACGCGTCCCTCGTCGACGTAGAGTGCGGCGGGGTCGACCTCGATGTGAGGATAGCGATCGGCCAGGGTTGCTGCGTGCAACCAGTGTGTGGTGGCGCGACGCCCGTCCAGAAGCCCGGCGGCGGCAAGGACGAACGCACCCGTGCAAATGGAGACGATGCGTGCTCCGCGTTCGGCGGCACTCCGCACCGCGTCGACGAGGTCCAAGGGCGGGTCGAGTGCCTCGTCGTGGCACGCCGGCACGATCACGGTGTCGGCCGCGATGAGGTCGTCGTACCTGTAGGGCGTTGTCGTGGTGAACCACGCGTCGACGCGGGCGTTCGCGGGGCTGCAGACCCGCAGGTCGTACCAGTCCGTGGTGGTCAGCTCTGACCGGTTCGTGCCGAAGATGGCGGCGGGCGCAGCCAGTTCGAAGATGGGAACGCCGTCGCTGAGCGCGAGGGCGACGACGTGAGCCATGTCCGAAATCGTACCTCAGACGTCTGATCGGACACTGTTTGCGGCGTACGGCGACCGTAATGCTGGTATCCATGACCGGCAGAGATCCCGCATTCGTCGCTGACCGCTCGACAACTGCTGCCCGCGACTGGGTGCGGCCAGGAATGGCGATCGCGGCGATCGGGTGGGGTGCGAACCAGTTCTCCCCAATGATCGTGCTGTATCAGCAGCACGGGGTCTCGCCCTCGGCAACGGGTCTGCTCTTCGCGCTGTACGCCGTCAGTCTCGTCCCGGCACTCGTGACCGGCGGACGGTGGTCTGACCGCATCGGGCGACGCAAGGTCGTGCAAGCAGCCCTGCTGCTCTCGCTGGCAGGGAGCCTGACCCTCATTCTGGGTGCGGCTCAGCTGTGGTGCCTGTACCCAGGTCGGCTGCTGGCCGGTGCCAGCAGCGGCTTGGCCTTCGGCGCGGGCGCAGCCTGGATCCGTGAGTTGTCCGTGACCGATGGAGCCGCGAGCGCGGGGCCGAGGAGGACAACTGTCGCGATGTCCGCTGGATTCGGGATCGGGCCGCTGGTTGCTGGAGTCGTCGCGCAATGGGCTCCGATGCCCGAAGTCAGTGCTTATCTACCTCATGTGGTACTCGCGGCTTCGGCGCTGCTCCTCCTGCGTCGAGCACGCGCTGTCGTTTCGGACAGCCAGCCGGCTGATTCGCCCCCTGCGCCGCGCCGAACCTTGCCTGCCCGGTACCTGTTGTTCGTGCTGCTGCCATTCGCACCATGGGTGTTCGGCACCGCGGCTATCGCTCTGGCCTTCCTCCCGGGTCTGGTGACGCGCGGCGCCGGGGCCTCGCCGGTGGCGTTCGCTGCAGTTGCGACTGCGGTGCCGGCATTTGCCGCCGTTGTCGTACAGCCCGCCGCCGCTCGCGTGGCGGGACGACGCCTGCTCCTCGTCGCAATGGCAAGTGTTGTGGTCGCGCTCTCGGTGACAGTGTGGGCCGCCGCGACCGCAACCGTGCTGCCAGTGCTGATCGCGTGCATCGCACTCGGTGCGGCATACGGCATCACCCAGTTCGCCGGTCTCTCTGACGTTCAGCGCGTGGCTCACCCGGCACGACTCGGATCAGCGACCGCTGCGTACCAGGCGCTGTGCTATCTCGGATTCGCAGTGCCGTACCTGCTGACGATCTCCCACACACGCTTCGACTGGACGGCGCTCCACGCTCTCACCATCACCCTCGTCGTCGCGACAGTGGCGGCCTTGTGGCTGGCCGGATCCGTGGCAGGGTGGAGGGATGGAGTCGACTGACGCGGCGTCGACGTTCGACCCGAGGCCGTTCACGATCTCGGTGAGCGAAGAGGTCCTGGGCGACCTGGCGGCCCGGATCCGAAGCACACGATGGCCGCCTGACTCGCCGGATGCACCGTGGCGGCAGGGCACGGATCTGGCCTACTTGCGAGGGTTGCTGACGTACTGGGCGGACGGCTTCGATTGGCATGCTCAGGAACGCTGGCTGAACAGCTTCGCTCACTTCGTGGCTGATGTGGACGGTGTCCGGATTCATTTCGTGCACGAGAGGGCCCGGACCGGTCGCGGCATCCCGCTGGTCTTGACGAACGGCTGGCCAAGCTGCTTCGTCGAGTTCCTGCCCCTTGTGCCTTGGCTGACAGACCCAGCCGCTCACGGCCTCGACGGGCCTGGCTTTGATGTCGTGATCCCATCACTTCCCGGATACGGCTTCTCCGAGCGACCCGCCCGCACCGGTGTGACCAGCCGATACGTAGCGGCGCAGTGGCATCGGCTGATGCGCGGGCTCGGCTACTCGCAGTACGGCGCGCACGGCACCGACTGGGGTTCGGCGGTCACAACGTTCATGGCGCTGGACGAACCCGCGCCCATGCTCGGCATCCATCTCGGCAATCTCGACCTGCATCCGTACACCGGCCCGGGATCGCAGCCGTTGTCCGAGGCCGAACGCAACTACCTGGCTCGGTACCGGCGATGGCGAGACGACGACCGTGGCTACGGTGCCATTCAGTCGACCCGACCGCAGACCGTCGGCTACGGGCTCAACGATTCACCGGCCGGTTTGGCGGCGTGGATCCTCGAGAAGTGGCGAGGTTGGGCCGACTCCGCGGGCGACCTGGACGCCACGTTCTCCCGCGACCTGCTGCTGTCGATCGTCACCATCTACTGGGCGACGCAGACCATCACCACGTCGATGCGAGATTACGTCGACAACCGCGACCTGGCTGCCCAGCTCCGGTCGATCGATGTCGTCACCGTCCCCACTGCGGTCGCCGTGTTCGCCAACCAGTTCATCGATGACGGCAGCCCGCCGCGCGAGTGGGCCGAGCGCCTGTACAACATCCGCCGATGGACACCAATGCCCCGAGGCGGGCACTTCCCGGCTGCCGAACAGCCCGAGTTGCTCAGCCGCGACATCGCAGCATTCTTCGGTGCGATCGGCGCTCGCTAGTGCATCAGGTTCACCGTCCGTCCGGTGGTGATCGAGTCCTCGATCGCGCAGATGATCTGCGTGACCAGTACGCCGTGGTCGATGCCCGGCCCGAGTTCGCCGCCGTCGACGAGTCCCGCCGCGAAGTCCTGGACCATCCACACGGCAGGACCGACCTGTGATCGCCCGATCCGGCCGGAGACCGGCCACGCCGACCGGTACTTGTCGCTCACCACGGTGAGGCCCTGATGGGACAGATCCGCCGTCACCGACCCCTCGGTGCCGATCACCTGGAACCGGAAGTCGACGATGCCGTCACCGGCATCCGGGAGCGTCCACGCCGATGAGAGTGTCGCCGTCGATCCGTCGTCGAAGGTGGCCAGGGCATGCACCACGTCCCAGGTGTCTATTCCGCGCTTGGCGAGGACACCACGAGATCCCACTGCGCTGACCGACACGGGCAACCTGGCGGTGAGCCACAGGACAAGGTCGACGGTGTGCGGCATCAGAAACCAGGCCGGCGACGACTGGGCCGCCCACGACAGCATGGTGGTCGGCACGAAGAAGGAGTTGCTCAGGGTGGCTGATGCCGTGATCGGCTCGCCGAGACTCCCCGACCTCATCGCCGCTTTGGCTTGCACCACGTGCGGGTTCCAACGGTTCTCGAAGCCGACGAGACATCGAACGCCCGAGCGGTGAACCGCCGCAGCAATGGCCTGGGCGTCGTCCAGGTTGGTGGCGACCGGCTTCTCGATCAGCAGATGCTTACCGGCCTCGGCCACGTCGACGGCAATCTGGCGGTGGGCGAAATCAGGGGTCGCCACGATCACGGCGTCCGGATCGAATGCCTCGAGCAACTCGGTGTGCGACCCGGTGACGGGCAGGCCCGTGGCGTCCCTCGCCTCCTCGGCCACCTTGGCCGAGGGCTCCGCGAGACCGACGACCGTGACGTCCGGCTGTCCCTGGAGAGCCTCGGCGAACAGCCTCCCGCGCAGTCCGGCGCCGACGATGCCAATGGTGACCATGAAAGACCTTTCAGGAGATGGAAAGCCGGCCTCAGAACAGGGTGAAGCCGCCGTCGACCTTGACGATCGAGCCGGTCATGAAGCTGGACGCCTCGCTGGCCAGGAAGATCGCCACGGGCCCCAGCTCTGGCGGCAACCCATAGCGCTTCATGGCAGCGGGATCGACGCACCACTGTTTGAACTCCGGCTGGTCGACGGGCGACATCTCGGTGAGGAAGTATCCCGGCGCCATCGCGTTCACGCGGATCCCGTGCGGCGCCCACTCAGCCGCCAGCGCCTTGGTCAATTGATGGACCGCGGCCTTGGACGAGAGGTACGACGCCTGCCACCGGGGCTGGTTGACGATCTCGGCCGACATCGAACCGACGTTGACGATCGTGCCGCCACCCCGCTCCGCCATCCGGCGCCCGACCGCACGACTGCAGTACCAGACGCCGTCGACGTTGACGGAGAACACCTCATGCCAGGCTTCGTCGGGCGTCTCGAAGGCCCGGCCGGCGACGCCGATGCCGGCGTTGTTGAGTAGCACATCGATCTCACCGAACTCGGTGCTCACCTGCTCGACCGCGCGTTCGACGTCCTCGACATCGGACACCTCGAGCTGTACGCCGTACGCGCGAATGCCGAGCGCACTCAGCTCCTCGGCGGCGGCTTGGGCCGAAGCCAGCGTTCGCGCGGTGACCGCTACCGCCGCACCCGCATCGCCGAGCGCTTCGGCCATCGCACGTCCAAGACCCCGGCTCCCACCAGTCACGAGAGCAACCTTGCCCTCGAGCGAGAACTTCTGCAGAGCGTTCATAGCGTCCTTTCGGGGTGACGTCAGCCCGCTGGATCCACCAGCGCATGGTCAGATCATGCACGAGCGGCGATCCCGATTCGATGGAGTATGTATCTGGCGGGTCGTCGGCCGTGTCATTGCAGCGGGAAGGGGGGCTGCCACCACCACGGCTGGTTGTCGACGACCACGCGGTCCAGCCATTTGACCCACCAGAAGCCCCGGCGACCTTGCGCGACGAGGCGTGCGGGCGCACCGTGCCCGATCGACAGCGGCCGGTCGGCGACATGTGTCGCGATGAGCAGGTGTGGTAGGTCCCGCAATGGCAGGCGTCGCGCGTACCCGGTGACGGAGATCGCGACGACGCTCCGTGCGTCCGGCGGGAGCGATGCCGGCAGGAGCCGGTCGAGCCGCACCCCGCGCCAGTGCTGGTCGGCGTACCAACCGCCCGTGCAATCGAGCACTACCTCCATCTCGTCGGTGGCCATCGCCAGCAGCGCGTCAGGATCGAGCTCGGCCACCTGCCGACCCGCCACCTCGACACGCAGCCGCCAGGTGGCCAGGTCGATCTGAGGCACAGTGTCCAGGGCCCACTGGGTGACCGGCATCGCCTGCGGGCGATTCGAGCCGACCTCGTGTGAGCCGGTCGCCCTGCGGTCTTGTCCCGGTAAGGAGAGCCCGCGGGCGACACCTTCCACGGCGAGGTACGCCGCACCCGCACCAGCGCCGAGACCGAGCGTGCGGAGCAGGGTGCGCCTGGACAGGTCCGTACGCCGCGGCCGGTGTGGGTGCCGGAACACATGCACGACGGCAAACGGCACCGCGAGCACCGCGGCGCCGACGTGCACCTGGATCGGGGTGAGACCTGCGTAGGTCCGGAAGCCGCCGAGGACGTGGACGACGCCCGCGAGGAGCGATACGGCGATGAGAACCCCGAGGGCGACGCCGTCAGCCGCACGCCAGGAAGCCGACCGGAACGCCCTGCTCCGCCGCACGATCAGCGACTTCCACGGGACAAGCAACACCAGCGCGAGGCCCGCTGCGCCGTGCAGCACGGTGACGATCCGCTCAGGCGTCGTGGTGCCTGTGCCGAATGCGATCCAGCCGGTCGCGAACGCGAGTACGAGCAGCATCAGCAGAGCGACGTTGGTACGGCGCCCGGCACGTCGGCGAACCCCACCCTCCCGGCCCATACCCCAAGTGTGCAGCGTCAACTCCGGAGGTTCTCGCCCGCGAGGGATGAACCGGCTTTCTCGCAGAACGACCACCATGGGACTCAGGACGGGCAAATCCGTCGGATTCTGGAGGTCCGAGATGCGCCGCTCAGGGTGGGTTCTCATCGGGGTCGGGGCGCTGCTGATCCTGGGTGCGGTCCTGCTCAGGTTCGTCGTCGCGCCGAGCGCGACGAAACTGCCGGCTGACACCGACATCACCACGGCGTACAGCGGCAAGGGCACCGTGCTGAACGCCGCGGCACTGCAGTCGGGCGACGTGGCCAACGCGCTCGCGCGAGACATCCCGGTCACCCTCGACCGGCACGTCTACGTCAGCGACGCGAACAGCGATACGGCGATCGTGCACGACGACCTCACACTGAAGGCCGCAACGACGTCCTCGAAGGACAACCACACGTACGCTGTCGACCGGAAGGACCTCACCGAAACCGCCTCCATCAACGGTGTCGAGGTCGAAAAGCACCAGGGGCTGACGGTCAGCCTGCCGGTCGACCCGGAACCGAAGTCCGGCGTCTACACGTATTGGGACACCCCGACGCGGACCGCCGTACCGGTGACGTACGTCGGCACCGAGACGCGTGCAGGTCGCGACACTTACCACTATCGGGCCACCGCGTCCGGCCCATTGGCCAATCCCGCGTTGCTGCAGCAATTGCCGTCCTCGCTTCCGAGGACGCTCGCTCCGAAACTGCTCGCTCTGCTGCCCGCCGAGACTCAGCAGCGGTTGCTCCCGCTCGTGTCGGCGCTGCCGGACCAGGTACCGCTCAGCTACACGGCCACCAGCACCTACGACGTCTGGGCAGACGCCGCGTTGGGTGCTCCCCTGGATACGAAGATCAACCGCTCGGTGGTCGCCAACGTGGGGACGGCGGCGGCATCGATTCCGCTGCTCCCGGTACTGACGATCGACGTCGCCGAAGACCAGGCGTCGGTGCAGGATGCGGCGGACAGGGTGGCGGACTCCGACCAGCTGCTCAGCTGGATCGAGGTGTGGGGTCCGATCGTGCTGCTGGTCCTCGGCCTGGTTCTGGTGGCGCTCGGACTGTGGCTGGGCAGGCGCAGGCCCGCACAGCCCGGCGCTGAGGACACTCGGACAGGCGTGGACTCGCCCGCACCAAGCTGACGCGGCGAACAGGTTGACGGCCCGGCGGTGAATCGCACTTCGGGGGGGTGACGGAGTGTGACGCCGGGCGTACTATCCAGTCGAGGGGGCCGGTGGGCGATCCAGGGGTGGGCGCGGTGGCCGGCGTGGGGGAAGCCATGGATCAGCTGAACGACGTCCAGGACGCGCCGGAGGAGATCCGCTTCGCCGTCGTGCTCAACGGTGGAGTGAGTCTCGCGGTCTGGATGGGCGGTGTGGTGCGCGAGATCGATCGCGTCACCCGCGGCAAGGGCCCGTACGGGCGATTGCTGCAGTTGCTCGACGTCAAGGCCCGGGCCGATGTCATCGCCGGGACGTCGGCGGGCGGGATCAACGGCGCGGCACTCGCGCTGAGCCAGGCGAACGCGCAGGCGGACGTCGGTCTGATGCGCGACCTGTGGTCGGAGCAGGGCCGGATGGAATCGCTGCTGCAGCGGCCGTTCAAGGGCTCACCGGCATCGCTCCTGCGCGGCGACGACTATTTCCTGCCCAAGCTCTACGAGGCGATGAAGCAACTGTGCGCCGGGTGGACACCCACCTCGCTATCGGCCCACCCGATTGAGCTGATCATCACCACGACCCTGCTGCACGGAGCGAGGATCGTCACGGTCGACGCGCTCGGTCAGCAGTTGCCGCAGATGCTGCACGAGGGCACCTTCACCTTCCGGCGCGTCGAGGCCGGCGACGACTTCGTTCCCGGCGACGACCACAAGCTGGCCGCTGCGTTGGCGATGGCGGCTCGTTGCACGGCCGGTTTCCCGGTCGCGTTCGAGCCATGTTTCGTCCCAGCTCGCAACACGCCCGGTGCCGGCGCGGCTCAGAACGGGGAATCGTACGACCTGGCCGACCCGAGCCGGAGGCCTGACCTCGGCAACTACGTGTCCTGGCGCACCGCCGGCCCGCGAGAGGCAGTGCCGCCGGACAGGTCCCGGTACGCGATGGACGGCGGGCTGCTCGCCAACACGCCGACGAAGGCCGCGCTCGAAGCAGTCGCGGGGATGCCGGCGAGTGGATTGGTGCAGCGCGTCATGCTGCTCGTGTACCCCCACGCGCCGATGAACCGCCCGGATCCGCCGGACCGGGTCGAGGAACCGCCGACGGTCACCGCAGCGATGGGCGGGGTGCTGGGTGCACTGCTGAGCCAGGGCAACCGGACGTTCGTCAACGAGGTCGTCAAACACAACGAGGCCGCGACCGCCCGGCGCGGCACCCGGCTCGACATCATGGACGGCGTCGACGGGCCGGACGAACTGAGGCAGTTGGCCACGTGCGTGTTCGAGCAGTACCGGAACCAGCGCATCAGGCGCGCCGCGCGAGATCTCGCCGCGCGGGTCGACCCACCGGCCGACTGGTCGTTACGACGGATCGGCAAGGCCGTCGAGACAGCACAGCGTGAGTGGCTCACGGCGGACGTCCGCGCGCTTCCCTATGTTCCGCGAGTCCTGCCGACAGAAGAAGACGAGCGGGACAGTTACTGGCGGTGGGGCATCACGGCCGGACTCGACCTCGCGGACGCCGCGATGGACCTGATGCATCGTTTGATCAGCGTTACCTCCGACTCGTCCACACGGC
Source organism: Kribbella sp. CWNU-51 (assembly GCF_054073265.1). Classification (NCBI taxonomy): domain Bacteria; kingdom Bacillati; phylum Actinomycetota; class Actinomycetes; order Propionibacteriales; family Kribbellaceae; genus Kribbella; species Kribbella sp. CWNU-51. The sequence continues at coordinate 149,571 of NZ_JBSXMZ010000013.1, read as the reverse complement.
GTCGGCTCGGTGCGGCCCGGGAGAGTGTGAGCAGTGCCAGGGCCGACCTGCGCGCCGTGCGGGACGACATCGACAGGCCGTGGTCGGAGGATCGGACGCTGAGCACTCTGCGGCCCGGCATCGAGTACTGGACGCTGAGGTTGGCGCACTACGCCCGCGCGATGGTCAACGACGAACGCCTGCTCGCGGACGCCGAGGCGGCGGTACTGCGGTACGAGCAGGGGGAGGACCCACGCCAAGACCATCGGGCTGAACCCCAGGTCTTGTCGTTGACCCAGCGCCGACAGGCTCATCTCAGGAGGATCGCCCCCCACCTACGGCTGCGGGGTGCAGCTACCGAGGGGCCTGAGCCTGAGCGGCCCGAGGCTGACCGGCCGGTGACTGAGCGGCCTGACCCTGGGCCGCGGGTCGGCGAGCTACGTGGGGCTCTCGACCGGCTGCGGGAACGCACCGAGCCTGGAGAGTCCGGTACGAAGGCAAAGTCGGCGGTGGACCAAGTGGTGGAGGCTGTCGCCACTTGTATCCCCGTATTGCGGGAAGTTGCCGAAGGCATCGCCAAGACGTCCGGGCTGTCACCGTGGCAAACCGTGTTCGCCGACCGATCCATGGTCTCCAGCGAGGGACCCGACGTACCCACGCGGGTGCTCGCCCGCATGCTGTGGTTGCACGTCGTGTCCTGGACGCTCGCCGACGAGTCCGGCGCGGCCAGTAGCCAGCCGGTGGAGCTGGTGCAGATCTCGCTGCAGACGCAGAACCAGTTCGCCGAACAGTCGCTCACCGCCGACGACAAGGTCGGCGGGATGTCACTGAATCGTTTCGGCGGTTTCCTCAAGCGGTCCTGGCGGATGAACGACTGGACCTGGGGACGGATGGATGCGGCGACCATGCTGTGCCAGACCATCTTGTCGCCGGAGCGACTGCGACGGCGCGCGATTCAGCACAGTCAGGGCGACGCCCCCGAGCGACCGCACGAGTTCGTCGAAACCCTGTTGTCGGAACTGTTCGACGCACCCCTGCCCAGCCTCCTGTACGAGCTCGCGGATCAAGCAGCAGACGAGCTCATGCCGGTGTACGACTTGGACCAACAGGATCTGCCGGCCAGTCTGCCGAAGCTATCGGCACTGGCCGCCTGGGCCGTGCACCTGCGGCTTGTGGCGGAGGAGTTGCCCTCGATCGAAGCCGCGGTGAACGCCGACCATATCGACCGCGCGAATCCGGACTCAAAAGGTGAGCTGTTCTTGATCCAGAACAAGCAGCTGCTGGACGAGGTCAGGGCGGCGGCCGTCCCCGTCGAGTCGTCGCGGTTGACGCCGGACGAGGTCAAGCTGGGTGCCAAGGCGCTGCGGGCCTTCGACCGGGCGGGCATCGGTCGTGAGCCGCTCGACGAAGAGGCGCGCAGCGACCAGTTGATTCGTACGGCGGCCACGGCCGCGAGCGTGGCGGTCACCGTGGCCGACAGCAACCGGTCGGGCCTGTCCGCGATCAAGCCGATCACACGGGCGCTACGGGGCGGCATGATGATGCCCTACTGGACCGTTCTCGGCCTCGCGGGCGGGGGGACCATCGCGAGGTTCCTGGCCCAGTTCGCGCTGGCTGCGGGTGGTCTCCTGCTCGCGCTGTCCTTGCTCGGTGTCATCGGGGGATGGGCGGCCGGGGTGGCCACTGCGATCGGCGTGGGGGCGTTGCTGACCGCGTTCGGTTTCGCGGCGATGCGTACGGGCACTTTGCTGCACAGCGTCGTACTGCTGACGCCGGTGATTCCACTGGTCGCGTTCGCGGCCGAGGGCTGGCGCACTGGAGACAGCACCGGGCGGAACCACGCGCTGGCTGTCGCCGGCACGATCGTCGCGCTCGCGCTCGCGCTGATGCTGCTGGGTAGTCTGCCGTCCCAGGTCCGGAGTCCGGTGTCGACCCTCTATCGCGCGCTGGACAGGCTGGTGAAGGGATATCTCGGTGTGACAGTTTCGGAGCAGCCGACGTCCCAGCGGATCGTCTTGCGGCTGCTGGCCGCGATCGCCTGGATCGTGCTGGTTGTGCTCGCGCTCGCGGTTGCCGCGGCGGCCGTCTACGGCATGGTCCGCCTGGTCGAATGGATCGACGCCAACGCCGTGCAGTGGAAGAACGATCGCCTCTTGCTGATCACCGTCGCTGCCGCCTTCGTGATCGTCGGCCTTGCGGTCGGCTACTGGACCGGCTGGCGATTGCGGTCCTGGTCCGAACGGAGCACCGCCTCGGGCGGCACGGTGTATCAAGTCAGCGGCGTCACTCACGCCAGCGGCGTCGCGGCCACCTGGTCGGTGATCTACGGAACCTGCTACGTCATAGTTGCCGTTGGCATCATCTGGTGGTGGCCGGACCAGCCCAGCTGGGTCTGGCGATCGGCGCTCGCCACCGCTGTGGTGTTCAGTCTGCTCCTGCTGTACGTCGTACCCTTCGCAGTCCTGCTGGGATCGGTCCGGGCCATCCGGCGGCGACTCGTCGCAGACGCTCGCTGTGCGGTGATCGCGTGGCCGGCGAACACCGCGAACGAGTCCGAGGTCGTCGACCTGCTGTGGAGGCTGGACATGCGATTCCGCTGTCTGCTCGCGCTGTCGGGAGACACACTCGGTCTGACCGGCCGGGGACAGGCGTTGCGGAGCCAGGTCGACAGTCTGCTTGCCGAGCAATGACCAACACGATGCACTGGGGGCGCAATGCGAGGTAGAAGCGGTACGGCGGGATCCCTGCGAGTTCACGCGATCGCCGGCACGCACGTCGTGCTGCTGGGACTCGATCTGCCCAAGGCACGCACCAAAGGGCTTCTCGGTTTCGCCATCGAGCGGTGGGATCCGACCGAGCAGGAGCGGTACTGGCTGCGCGGCATGAAGGTGTTCAAGGAGACGTCGACCGGGATTCCACCAGGCACCTCCGTCAGCCTGCGCGAGCACCCGGCGCAGTCGTTCCTCTGGGGTGACTACACCGCGAAGCCCGGCCGACAGTACGAGTACCGGGTGGTCGGGCTCTACGGCAAGCCGAAGAACCTCGTGATCCGCCATGACGTGACCGTGGCCGTCACGACCGAGCGAGTCGACGAAGGCACCCACGCCGTACATTTCAACCGCGGTGTCGCAGGCAGCCAGGCGTACGCCCAGCGGTTCGGTCGCGCGCCGCGACCCGGCGATCGAAGTGATCCGGTCTACGACTGGCTGTCGAGGGGGCTGGAAGAGGCCCTGATCGCATTCATCGAGTCGGCCACGGGGCCTGGATTCGCGCTGCGCGGTGCGGTGTACGAGTTCGCCTATCCGCGGGTGCTGGAGGCCCTCGCGAAGGCCGCCGCGCGTGGAGTCGACCTGCGGATCGTGTACGACCGGCGCGGAAAGGCGAGTGCCGATCCGGACAGCCCGCGGGTCTGGCAGCAGAGCGAACCGCAGATCGCGGCTGCCGGGCTCACGCCGTACATGATCCCCCGGACGACGAACAGCGCGATCGCGCACAACAAGTTCTTCGTCCTGCTGCACGACGACGTGCCCCAGCAGGTGTGGACCGGGTCCACCAACATCACCTGGGGCGGAATCTTCGGTCAGTCGAACGTCGGTCATCTGGTCCGCGACCCTGCCGTAGCCACGCAGTACTTCGACTACTGGCAACGGCTCGCGGTCGACCCGGCGTACAACCGGCTCCGGCCGGCCGACACCGACGCGACTCCCACACCGGCCACCCCACCGCCCGCCGGGATCGCCCCGATCTTCAGCCCACGGACCAACCTGGATCTGATCGACTGGTACGCAGGCGAGGCGGCCAAAGCCAAGAAGTCGTTCTTCATGACGGCGGCCTTCGGTGTGCACGACAAGATCGCCGGGGCGATCGCGCCCGAGTCCGACGTCATGCGTTATCTCGTGCTCGAGCGCGCACCCGGCGAGGACGAGGTGACGTTCGAGACCGACCATGACGTGAAGGTCGCGGTCGGCTCGTTCCTCCGGACCGCGATCCTGGACCGCTGGGTCCGGGAGCAACTCACCGGCCTCAACCCGCGGGTCCGGTACAGCCACACCAAGTTCATGCTGATCGATCCGCTCGGCGACGCCCCGCTCGTCATCAGCGGATCGGGGAACTTCAGCAACCCCTCGGTGAACGAGAACGACGAGAACATGCTGGTGATCCAGGGCGACCAGCGGGTGGCCGACATCTACCTCGGCGAGTTCATGCGGATCTTCAACCACTATTACTTCCGCTACCTCGTTCAGAAGCTGCAAGGCGCGGGCGACGTGGCAGAGACGGCGTACCTGACGCCGGACGACAGCTGGGTCGGCCGGTACTTCGACAAGACCACTCCCAGCTACCGCCAGCGACTGCTGTTCCGGTGATCGACGTCGAGGGACGCTGGGCGCAGTACGGTCGGTGGAAGGAACTCACGAGAGGACACTGAGATGAGCATCGACCGGGGACTGCTAGCGACGTTGGAGGCCAAGCCGGGTAAGGAAGAGGAACTGCGCGCGTTCCTCGAGAGCGGGCGGGAACTCGCGGTTGCCGAAGAGGGGACGGTCACCTGGTACGCGTTCCGCCTCGGGCCGACGACGTTCGGGATCTTCGACACCTTCGCCGACGAGGACGCCCGGCAGGCCCACCTCAACGGCGAGATCCCGGCCGCCCTCGGCCAGGTCGGCCCCGACCTACTGGCCGCCGACCCCGACATCCGAACAATCGACGTCCTCGCAGTCAAGTAACGCAGATCAAGAGTCCTGCATCGGGCGAGTCTCGGTCCAGTCGACGAGGAGTTTGCGTTCGGCGAAGTACCAGCTGCCTTCCTGTTTGACGTACTGGTCGAGGTAGCGGATCGAGGCGACCATCAGCGTGCGCCGGCCGTCGTCTCCGAGGGTCACGTGGTGGGCGATGGTGTAGCACTCGCCGGTCGCTTGATTGCCGTCGACAACGACTGTGCTCTGACCGTTGAAATGGGTGGTCGCGGCGTACTGGTTGAGGTTGTCGAAGACGGGTGCGAGGGCTGCGCGCCCCCGCAGTTCCTGGGTAGGTTCATCGGACTTCGCGTCCATGTAGACGACGAAGTGGGTGTCGTCGGTGAACAGAGCCATCTGGCCCTCGGCGTCCCGGCGATCCGCGCAGTGGGCGTAGGCGTCGAACAGTTCGCGGATCGCGAGGCGATCGGCGGCTTCCTCGGGGGAGACTGCGGTGTGTGGTGTCATGGCTGCTAATTTACACCTGTAAAATAGATTCAGAAGGAGATGGATGAGCGATCGCCCGGATCCACGGATGGCACGGACGGATCGTGCGCTGGCGGACGCCGTACTGCGTCTTGCCGCACAGGGACCCGTGTCGCGGATCAGCGTCGCTGAGCTGACTGCGGCCGCCGGAGTGACGCGGCCGACGTTCTACAAGCGGTATCGCAATCCGCTCGAGCTTCTGCTCACGGTGCTCGACGCTGACCTGGCCGAGGTGTATCAGCGCGAGAAGCAGTGGCGAGCGGCCGAGAAGCCGTCCGGCGACGAGGCGCTGCGCCGGGCCACCGGCGAGGTGGTCGATCACGTGGCCCGCTTCGCCGGCGTCTACCGGCAGGCCCTCGACGACCCCGCAGATCGTGGGGTGTACGAGGCGCTGGTGCGGCACTTCACCGAGTACAGCCTGGCCTTCATGGCGACTGCGGATCTCCCGGCCGGCAACCGCGACCTGATGGCGCAGTTCGTCTCCCACGGATTCGCCGGGGCCATCGAGGCATGGCTGGCAGACGGGGGATTGAGCACAGACGATCTGGTGGACGCCGTCGTCGCCTGCGCGCCAGTGTGGTGGCACCGAAGGAACGTGGTCGGATGAGTGCCCTGACGGCTGCCCAGAGCGATTCCGGTCGGATCAGCTCTCGAGGACGCGCGCCTCGTCGGGCTCCTCGATCGTGTCGGTGGCGCGGTCCCCGTGGCCGGGCCACCACGCGGCGTGTCCGATGAGTGCGGTGAGCGCCGGGGTCAGGAAGAGCGCCATCACGAACGCGGCCATGGCGATGCCGATGGAGAACGAGAAGCCCAAGGATTTGAAGAACGTGCCATCGGCGAGCATCAGCGAGGCGAAGGTGCCGGCGAGGATCAGGCCGGCGGCCGCGACTGTCGGACCGGCATGCTCGATCGCCTTGGCCGCCGCGGGCCGTGGCTCGAGCCCTCCCCGTGCCTCTTCTCGCAGGCGCGCCACCATCAAGATGTTGTAGTCGGTGCCCAGCGCCACCACGAAGAGGTAGATGTAGATCGGCAAGATGAAGATCAGCCCCTGCTGTCCCAGCAGGTGCTGGAAGACCAGCACGGTCGCGCCCAGGCTGGCGGTGAAGCCGAGCCCCACCGAGAGGATGAGGTAGAACGGCGCGACGAGGCTGCGCAGCAGCAACGCCAAGATGATCATGATCAGCACTGCCGCGACCGGGAACACGACCGAGTAGTCGCGCGCCATCGCGTCGTCGAGGTCGACGAAGACCGACGTGGTGCCGCCGACGAAAGCCTCGGTCCCGTCCGGCGCGGCCGAGTGCGCGGTGTCGCGCACGGGACCCTCGACGTTCGCCATCGCCGCGTCGGACGTGGGGTCGTCGGAGAGGACGACGGTGAACACCGCGACGTCATCGGTGCGGGCGGTCAGCGCCGCCGACGCGACGCCCGCTGCGGTGCCTAGCTCGGTGGCGTACGCCTTGAGCTCGGCGTCGTCGAGCGGCTGGCCGCCTGTCGAGCGCAACAGCACCGTTGTGGGGTCGGCGGCACCACTGGGCTGGCCCTTCTGGAAGGTGATCAGCGCCTGGCCCGACTCCGTCTTCTGGGTGCTGCTGTCGGAGAAGTCGAAGGTCGGGTTGAACCCGAAGGCGAACAACGACAGGACGGCGAGCGAGCCCGCCGCGACGACGGCGTAGCGGACCGGGTGCGCGGCAACCGACCGCCCGATGGCTCGGAACCGGGTGGCCTCGGGCTCGACCATCCATTTCTTCGACGGCCAGGAGATGACCCGTGGCCCGAGGACTGCGACGACCGCGGGGACCAGCGTCAACGCCGCGAGTACGGCCAGCGCGACCGCGATCGCCAGCGCGGGCCCGATCGAGCGGAAGATGCTCAGCGACGACAGCACCATCGCCATGAAGGCGATGATGACCGCCCCGCCGGCCGAGGCGATCGCCTCACCGGCTCGCTCGACCGCGTGGGACACCGCGCCTCGACTGTCGAAGCCCAGCCGCAGGGCCTCGCGGTAACGGAACAGGAAGAACAGGATGTAGTCGGTCCCGATGCCGAACAGCACGATGAACAAGATCACCGAAATGGAACTGTCGGCCTTGAGGTCGAACGCCTCGTTCGCCACCGCGATGAGTCCGGTGGCGGTCGTCCCGACCAGGGCGACGGTCACGATGGGCAGGGCGCACGCGATGACGCTACGGAAGATCAGCGCGAGCAGGACCACGATCAGCAACAGGGTCACGACGCTGACCACGACGAGCGCCTGCTGGGACGACTCCTGGGAGTCCAGCGACTGGGCCGCCGGGCCCGTCACGCCCGAGCGGAGGCCGGTCCCCTGAACCAGTGGCTCGAGGTCGGCGCGCAGGCTCCGGGCGTCCTCGACAGCAGCCGGGTCGAAGGCGTTCTTGCCCGGCTTGACCTGCACGAAGATCGCCTGCACCAACCCGTTGTCCGACGGCGGGGCAGCGGCCGCCGTGCCCAGGTTGTCGTAGCCCTTGGTGTTGAGTTGCGCGGCGATGGAGGACACCTTGGCCTGGTCGTCCTTGGTCAGCTTGCTGCCATCCTCCCGGTCGAAGACCACGATCGCGCCGATCTCACCGCGCTCGGGAAAGGCTTCCTGCTGGACGGTGAGCGCCTTGACGGACTCGTAGTGCCCGGGCAGGAACTCCGACTGATCCTGCGTGGACTGCAGCGCGGGGGCTGTCATCGCAATGACCACGGCCGCCACGATCCAGGCGGCGATGACCCACCAGCGGGCGCGGACCACGAGCTTTCCCAGAGCAGCGACCATAGGCCGAACGCTACTCGCCTGATCACACCCACTGGCGGCGGACGGCTTCCATGCCGACCTGGAAGCGGGTGCCGGCGCCGACGAGCGACATGATTCGGTGGACATGGCGGTGCACGGTCCGGATGCTCCAGCCGAAGGTCCGAGCAATGGTGTCGTCGGTCGCCCCGGCCGCGAGCAGGCCGATCAGATCGTGGTCGGCCGGCGCCAACTCGCCCTCCCGTTCGGCCTTGTCGGGCTGGTTGAGCGAGATCGCCCGTTGCCAGGTCGCTTCGAAAAGCGCCGAGAGTGCGTCCAGCAACGACGACGGGTGAACCAGGTACGCCGCCTCGGCCAGGTACTCGGACGTAGAGACGGGGATCAGCCCGAGCCGGTCGTCGCACAATGCCATCTTCATCGGCAACGTTCCGGCCACCCGGGCGCGCTCGCCGTGCCGGATGCCGTTCCAGATCTCCGACATCCGGTCGGGAATCGTCAGTGCCTCCTGGTCGTACAGCGTCCGGTACGTGATCTTCGCGTCGCCGAGCAGTTCGTACTCCTCGTGGTTCCCGTCCGGCTGGCTGGCCGTGTACGGCGGCTTGTCGAAGACGCGCATCTCCCGGTGCGCGGTGTGGTGAAGACGAAAGAACGCCCGCCGGACGTTGGATGCGCCCTCGATGACCTCGATCAACTCGGCCGGATGCCCGCTGGTGGATGCGCCGCGATGTGCGGCCGCGAGCTGCTGGGCGTGCTTGCGGAGCTCGTTCAGCTCCCGCTCACGGGCCGCGATCAAGCCGGCCACCGCCAGGTCCGGCATCACGGCGCTGTAGCGGGCCGGTCGGCCGGGCAGCCGGGAGACGAGACCCCGGTCGACCAGTCGGCCGAGAGCCTTGGTCACCGCTTCGCGGCTGACGCCTGTCTGCTCGGCCAGGTCGGCGACTGTCTCCTGCCGGCGCGGCAGCAGCGACTCGTAGAGCAGTTCGTCCTGGGGTCCGATGCCGACCGCGGCCCACTTGCCATGCGCTGTCATCTTCCTGACACCTGTCCTGAATCCGAAGGCGAATTCTGTGTCGCCGAGTGGCAGGAGTATGTCACTCTCTTCGAGCCGTAGTTGATGTCCATATCTGCACACACTGGGGAGTGGCGATATGCCAGGCCGGATCCGATCACTGCTCATTGCCTTCACGGCCCTGGTTGCCGCGGCCGTCGTGCTGCCGGCACAGGCGGTCCCGCGGTCGGGGCCACCGCCGATTCGGCCGGTGTGCGCGGCCCCGGCCCAGCCGGCTTACGCGACCTGTTTCGCGCTCGAGCGCACGGACGTGACGCCGCAGCAGGGAATCGTGCTCGATCCGGCCGGTTTCGGCCCGGCCGACCTGCAGGACGCCTACGACCTCCCGTCCGGCAGTGCCGGTGACGGACAGCGGGTGGCGGTCGTCGCGGCGTACGACAACCCGACGGTGGCGGAGGATCTCGCGGTCTACCGGCAGCAGTTCGGCCTGCCTGCCTGCTCCGGCGATGACGGATGCTTCACCAAGGTCAACCAGCGGGGTGAGCAGACCGGCTTGCCGGCGCTCGACAAGGGATGGGCGGCCGAGATCGCACTCGGCGTGGACATGGTCTCGGCCGCGTGCCCACGCTGCCGGATCCTCCTGGTCGAGGCGGACTCGCCGAGTGTCGCCGACCTCGCCCAGGCCGCGAACACGGCGGTCCAGCTCGGAGCGAAGTACGTGTCGAGCAGCTATGGCACCGACGAGTTCGCCGGTCAGAGCGCGTACGACGCCTACTACGACCACCCCGGGGTCGCGATGGTCGCGCCCAGTGGCAACGTGGGGCACCGCGTGCTTTTCCCGGCATCGTCTCCGCATGTCACGGCGGTGGGTGGAACGGCGTTGCAGCGGGACTCCGGCGAGCGAGACTGCCTGGACACAATCGAGCAGCGGGTGCTCGGCCTTCGAGTCCAAGCCTGAGTTCCAGGCCGACGCGGACTGCGACAACCGGACTGTCGCCGATGTGTCCGCGGTCGCCGATCCCACCACCGGTGTCGCCGTCTACACGGAGTACGCCCAGTACCCCGGCTGGAACGTGTTCGGCGGGACGAGCGCGGCGTCCGCGATCATCGCTGCCACGTACGCGCTGGCGGGTACGCCGGTCGCGGGCACGTACCCCAACGCCTATCCGTACGAGGGGAAGGCGTCCCTGAACGATCCGGCCTCGGGGAGCACGGGCGACTGCGACGACTCCTACCTGTGCACCGCGAAGCCGGGGTACGACGGTCCGACCGGGCTGGGTACGCCGAAGGGCGTGGCCGCATTCCGCACCGGTCCACACGGTGTTGTGCAGGGAACGGTCACCGACTCCTCGACCGGGAAGCCGATCGCGGGCGCCAAGATCACTGCAGGGGCCAAGACGGCCATCGTGGGTCCGGACGGCCGCTACACGCTCCCGCTCCCGGTCGGCACGCACAATCTGACGGCCACCACCTACGGCTACAGCACCGGGGCGCGTAACGGTCTGCTGGTGGAAGAGGGGACGACGACCACCGTCGACTTCCATCTGGACGCGCGGGCAACGGTGCCGGTGACCGGGACGGTTCTGGACGGGGCCGGACACGGATGGCCGCTGTACGCCAAACTCAGTGTTGCCGGGATGCCGGGCGGATCGGTGTACTCCGACCCGTTCACCGGCAAGTACCGGTTGGACCTGCCGCGCTCGACGACGTACCAACTGCAGGTGGATCCGGTGTACCCCGGCTACTCGACTAAGAAGGTGACGCTCAAGGTCGGCAGTCAGGGCCAGGTGCAGAACCTTGACGCGCAAGTGACCACCGCTGCCTGCCTGATTGCTCCGGGCAACAAGTACACCTACAACGGGCCGGCCGCGGACTTCAGCGGCTGGAGTGGTGCCGACGCGAAGGACGGCTGGACCGTTGCCGACTACAAGGGCGGCGGTCACGTGTGGTCCTTCGACAATCCCGGCGGCCGCGGCCCGGTTCCCGGCGGCGACGGCGACTTCGCGGTCGTCGACGCCAAGTACGACAAGAGTGCGTCGTACGACACCGCTTTCGTCTCGCCGACGATCGATCTGACGGCCGAGCCGAACCCGGAGATCGGGTTCGCGACGGAGTACATAGGTGCGCAGGCGCGCTCGGAGGCGACGGTGGATCTCAGCCTCGACGACGGCGCCAGTTGGCAGACCCTGTGGACGAAGGCAACCGCCGATGTGACCGGCCAGGTCACCCTGGCGATTCCGCAGGCGGCGGGTCAGCGGCAGGTCCGCGTCCGCTTCCGGTACGTCGGATTCTGGGGCAACTGGTGGTCCATCGACTCCGTCTATGTCGGCAGCCGGAACTGCGAGCCGGACGGCGGTGGCCTGGTCGCGGGCGTGGTCACGGACGAGAACACGGGAGCTCCGGTGAACGGCGTGACGGTGACGGACAAGGCTGATCCAGGACGCACCGGTGTCACCGCCGCAATGGCAGACGACGCGAGGTTGACCGATGGCTTGTACTGGCTCTACTCGCCGACCGCGGGCGACCGGACCTACAGCACGTCGATGAGCCGGTACGGCGTCGACGAAGGCGTTGCGCGGGTCCGGGCCGGGCGGACGACGCGACTCGATCTGAGCATGCCGGCGGGACAACTCGAGATCTCTGCCGCTACCGTCGACGCACATGTCCAGCTGGGACAGAGTGTCACCAAGCCGGTGACTCTCAAGAACACCGGTACGTTGCCGGTGCACGTCAAGCTCAGCGAACGTGGAACCTCGTCGTCCACGATGGCAGCGACGAAGAACGCGCCCGTGCAGCGGATCAAGGGCACCTATCTGCCGACCCGCTTTGCGGCGAGAGCGATTCCCAAGAAGAGCACGGCAGCAGCGGTGCCGTCGGTTGCGGGTGGTAGTTGGCAGGCAGTGACGGACTATCCGATGCCGATCGCGGACAACGCGGCCGCGGCTATCGACGGGAAGGTCTACTCGATCGGCGGCTGGAACGGGAACACAGACGTCGCCTCGGGCTACGTTCTCAACCCGTCGACTGGTGCCTGGTCGGAGATCGCGTCCATGAGCACGACCCGTGAGGGGCACCAAGGTGTCGCGGTCGCAGGGAAGCTCTACGTGTTCGGCGGTTGGGGATTCGACGGCCGCACGCTTGCGGTCAGCGAGAGGTACGACCCGTCGACGAATACCTGGGCCAGGATCGCCGACAACCCCAAGCCGAAGGCCGGTGCCGCGGCGGTCGCCGTCGGCGACGAGATCTACCTCGTCGGTGGCTGTACCGGCACCTGCGGAACGTCCGATGTCATGGTCTACAACACCAAGACCGGCACCTGGCGGGAAGCGCCGGCCTATCCGGAGGAGGTCGGGTTCGCGGCGTGCGGCGAGATCGACGGACAGGTGTACTGCGCAGGTGGGTTGATGAAGTCGTCGACCACCAACCACGGCTACGTGTTCAGCCCGGACACGAACGCGTGGGCGCCCATCGCCGACCTGCCGACCGATGTCTGGGGTGGTGCCTCCATCGCGGCGAACGGACGGCTGATGATCTCCGGGGGAGTCGTCGACGGATCGAGCGTCGTCACCAACGAGGGCGTCACCTTCGACCCCGCCACGAACGCGTGGAGCCCGTTGCCGAACGCAACCAATGCCCGGTACCGCGGAGCGGCGGCCTGCGGGCTCTACCGGATCGGTGGCGGCATCAGCGAGACCGATCCGTCGAAGGCCGACGTCGAGCTGCTGCCAGGGAACGACAACTGTGGCACGTCGGACATCGCCTGGCTCGACGCGACTCCTACTGAGTTCGACGTGCTGCCGGGGCAACGGGTCAAGGTGAACCTGACGATGGACTCGTCCAGCGTGACCCGATTCGCGACGTACAAGGCGACCTTGATGGTCGGGTCGGACACGCCCTACCCAGCGGCCGGAGTGGCAGTGGCCTTCAGGGTCGATCGGCCGACGTCCTGGGGTGAGCTCACCGGCACCGTCACGGGGGTGACCTGTGCCGGTAAGACGACCGCCCTGCCCGGCGCGACCGTGCAAGTTACGGAACCAAACGGGACCCACCACACCTTGGCCACCGACGAGGCCGGTCAGTACGGGCTCTGGCTCGATGCTCGCAAGCCGCTACAGGTCATCGCGGCCAGAGACGGCTACCAGCCGCAGACGACCACAGTCCGCATCGCCGCAGGACAATCGACCCAGAGGAACTTCGCCCTGGAATCCGCCCAGTGCCGCTGAACACGACCGATCATTGCCCTCGGCTCCGTTCACCAGGCAGCACCGGGAGGGTGGCGGGCGGCTGCGGCCACGGCGGCGGGCTCGGCAGCGCGGTGCCTGAGTCAGGCCTAGCGGATGAGTCCTCTGGCTCGGACGTGTGGTGCGCGAACTCAGCAGGGGACTGACAGCGACGAGCAAGCTTCCTGCACCCGTGACGAAGGCGACGAAGACCAAGGCTGCCCCAGGCGAAGTGAACGAGACGATCGCTGACACCGACTGTGGAGCGTTACGACACGACTTCGCCGAGATGTTCGCACCAGACCGACTTGACCCGACCGTCAACTTCCTGACTCGTCCGCGCCTTTCAGTCAGCGAGTGTTGTCGGTCAGGATGGCGGAGAGGTGGTCCGGGGCTTCGTCGTACACGGCATGAGCAACTGCCAGTTCGTGGACCTCCCACTCGGGGTCGGCGCGGAGACGCTCGTACTGTTCGTGGAATGGTGTTTGTGCCCACCCGGAGGCGTAGATGAACGTTCGTCGCGCGACTCGATCGATGCCGTCTCCGAGGCGAAGCCGCTGGAGGAACGAGGCGACAGGATGCGGTCGCCTCCTCGGGTCCTTCCCGGCTCCGGGAGCCACCGTGCGGCCGTCCGCCCCTACCCCGGCGATCGCTCGGTTCCGGTAGTGGTCGTTGACCCGGTCCCACCAAGAGTCGCCGTCAGCCGGCACGAACGCGTCACAGAACACCAGCCGATCGATGGGGCGGGCGGATCGGTCCGCGGCACCGGCAACCACCAGCCCCGCATAGCTATGGGCGCACAAGGTGATCGGTCCCGGGCCACAGGTGTCCAACACCGTGAGCACTCGATCGATGTGGGTATCCAGGTTCGCCCCAGCACTGGCCGGCGACGGGTCCGGCTCCAGGCCGTCGAGCGTGACGGCAACGGCCTGATGGCCGGCTGCTCGGAGCCTGGCCACGATGCCGTCCCACGCCCACGCCCCGTGCCAAGCTCCAGGCACTAGGACAAAAGTTCTCAGCTGATCTTCTGCGCTCATAGGACAAGCCTTCGCTCGCGCATCGGTAGCCGTCTACCGCTGCAAAGCCATGTCATGCCTGTTCGACGCCAACCTCTCACTCGCGTTCGCCGACCGCTCTCAACAGGCTCAGCCGGCGAGCGGGCGTTCGAAGCGGAGCGTGTGCATCAGCGTGCCGTCCAGCCGCCGTCGACGACCAGCGATGCGCCGGTCATGTAGCTTGATGCCGCGGACGCGAGGAACTGGACCGCGGTAGCGACCTCGTTCGGTGTGCCGAAGCGGCGCAGGGGAATGTTGGACAGGAGGCGGCCCGCTGCATTGTCGCTGTGCCGCAGATCGTGCGTCATGTCTGTGACGAGGTATCCGGGCGCCACGGCGTTCACCCGGATCTGATCGCGCGCCCAGTCCAGGGCGAGAGTCTTCGTGAACATCTCCAGACCGCCCTTGCTGGCGGCGTATCCGGCGGTCCTCGCCATGGCCGCTCGACCGTGGATCGACGAGATGTTGACCACGCTGGCGTCCGCGGACTGCGTGAGCAGCTCATATGCTGCCGTCGAACACCTGAAGGGCCCGACCAGGTTGACGTCGAGGATCTCCGTCACGGTCCCGATGTCGAGATGCTCGACCCGTTCGAAGCTGGGGCTGATGCCCGCGTTGTTGACAAGGATGTCCAGTCGGCCCCACCGCTGATCAGCCTGTCGGACTGCCGCGGCGACGCTTGCTTCGTCGGTGACCGAGCCGGCCAACGCGTAGGCGAACCCACCCCCTGCCCGGACCTCGGCGACGACCTCATCGAGAGCGTCGGCGTCGCGAGCAGTGAGAAGGAGCTCGGCTCCGGCGGCGGCCAAACGCAGAGCGATCTCTCGACCGAGTCCACGGCTGGCGCCGGTGATCCAAGCAGCGCGACCGGTTAGCGAGAACGGGTCTGACCAAGAGGCCTCGTTGGCCACGCTCAATCAATCCAGCCGACGTGCCCGTACCGGCGGAGGTCGATCTCGAGTTCCAGATCGACCACCGGGGGTGCCGCGTTGTGCCACAGCAAGCCGTAGGACGGTGAGTGCCCGCGACTCGCCAGTAGGTCGGAGACCAGGTGGGTCAGATCGTGCGCCGAGTAGAGGTTGACGGTGTCGGAGGGTGCCCACCGCACGCCGAGGGTCTCGAGGTGCTGTTCGAGAACGTCGACAATCAGGCTCGCCTTCTCGTGCAGCGCGTCCGGAGTGGTCTCGCCGGTTCGGAGTACCTCCTGCGGATACGAACCACCAGACGGTAGTTCCGCAATCCCCGAGATCACGTACGTCGGTTGCCCGGCCGGTCGCTCGCTGACGTAGGACACGGCAGCGAGCGCCGGCTCCGATGGGGCGTCATGTACTGGCGAGACGTTGGTCCTCGTCAAGGGTGACACCCCGTGCCGAAGGAGTCCCCAGGTGTCCAACTGGCCCATGTAGACGTCGTTGAAGCTGACGAAGTCGCCGAGGGAGAGCGTCGCTGGAAGGCGCACCTCGAGGCCGCACAGGGACCCGAGCGGAATGCCTGCGGCGTCGAAGTGCCGCTCCACAGCGATGCAGCCCTCCTTGAAGGGGAGCGGCTCGCGAAGGATGCCTTGGTCGATGACCCGGCCCGGCAGGGAGACGACTCCGTTGCCGGCGAACCGCAGGCCCGGATCGTAGGCGTAGCCGCCGAGGTCATGCCGGATGGGCGTCATGGAAAAGCTCCTCCTGAGGTCGTGACGGCGCCACCAGATTATTCCCAAAAAATCGATCTGTACAGCAAGTATCGATGCAGGGTACGTTGAATGCGACCGGAGCGGACCGACCCCCAGGACTGGACGGCGAGAGGGATGATCATGCGCGGAGTGGGGATTGTCTCGGCAAGAATCGGCGCAGGCGCGGCTGCGGCGGCCCTCCTGTTCTCGGCCTGTAGCGCCGGCGACAGCGAGACCCCGGCCGAGGGGTCGCTGGTCATCGGTGCGCTGATCAACATCAGTGGCCCGACCACGACCGGCGAGGAGAATGCTCCGGATGTCCTCAAGGGCTGGGCGAAGAACATCAACAAGTCCGGCGGCCTGAACGGTCGCCAGGTGGCGTTCGACATCGTCGACACCAAGGGAGATGCGCCGAAGGCAACCGCCGCGGTGAGCCGATGGTCGAGCGACAAGTCGATCGTGGCCGTCGTGCTGTACGACGCGAGCACCGAGGGTGCGGTCGCTGCGGCAGTGACCGCCGCGGGTCTGCCGGTGATCGGCGGGATCGGGTACAACCCCACCGCCTGGGGCAAGCTCCCCAACTGGCTCCCCATCGCAACGACGTTCCCCGCAGTCATCAACATGGGCATGCGGATCGGAAAGGAAGGCGGCGCGACCAAGACCGTCTTCCCGGTCTGTGCTGAGAACTCCTCCTGCGCCGCAGCGGGCCCGCTGGCCGAATCGGCAAGCAAGGCGCTCGGAATGTCGTTCGCCGGGGTCCTTCCAGTCTCTGTCTCGGCACCGGATTACACCGCTGAATGCTTGAAGATCAAGAACGACGGCGTCGACTTCGTCATGCTCGGCCTGACGACGGCCGCTTCGCTGCGGCTGGTCCAGACCTGCAAGACGCAGGGATATGCGGGCCAGTGGGGACTCTTCGACGGCTCCGTCTGGCCCAAGGTGATGAAACAGAACGATCCTGGCGTGAAGATCGGGATCGCGCTCAGTGCCTTCCCCTGGTATGTGGACGACAAGCCAGTTGCCGACTACCGCAACCAGATGAACCAGGCCGGCGTTCCTTCGGACAGCTGGGCTTCTCCGCAAGGCACCGCGGCGTACGCGACGATGGAGCTGTTCAAGAAGGCCGTCACGACCAGCGGCCTGCCCGACAAGGCCACTCGCGCGGATGTGGTCAAGGCCTATGGCTCGATCCGGGGCGAGACTCTCGGCGGACTTCTCCCGCAACCCATCACCTTCAAGCCCGGACAGCCGCAGGCATTGGTCAACTGCTTCTGGCTCGCCAGCTACGAGCGGGGCGAGTTCTCCGGAACCGAGCTGAGCAAGCCGACCTGCGACAACATCAAGCCATAGCAAGCTGTGCAGTGTCAGTCCGGCCCGGGGGGAGGACCTTCTCGGCCGGCGGGGGCGTCCAGAAAGGAGAGAGGGTGTTCGCAGCGCCGACCACGGACCAGATCCACGCTCTAGCGCGACATTTAGGCATCACGCTCAGTCCAGAGGACATACTCGTCTACCGTCGGGCCCTGACCGAGCAGTTGGGCGCCATGGAGGCGTTCCTCAACGCGCGCCTCGACGAGTCACCCCCTGAGCTGCGGTACCCCGTGCGCGGCTCGGGGGAGCGCCCGAGCGAGGAGAGTGACCCCTACAACGCCTGGGTCTGGCGCTGCGACATCGGCGGATCCACCGAGGGCCTGCTCGCGGGCAAGACCGTCAGCTTCAAGGACCACATCGAGGTGGCCGGTCTGCCAGTTTCCTGGGGCAGCAAGGTGCTCGACGACGTCATCGCATCCGTCGACGCAAGTGTCGTGGAGCGTGTACTGGCCGAAGGTGGTCGAGTGGTCGGGAAGAACACTCACCACGGCTTTTCCGGTCTGCGCTCCATCGGGGGTGGATTGGGGGACTACTGGGATGCCGTCAATCCACGCAACCCGGCCCGCCAGGCGGGCGGGTCGTCATCAGGTCCGGCTGCGGCCGTTGCCGCCGGCGAGGTCGATATTGCGATCGGTGGGGACCAAGGTGGCTCGGTACGGCAGCCGGCGGCGCACTGCGGGATCTTGGGGCTGAAACCGACGTTCGGACTCGTGTCCCATGCCGGGGCCTTCTACGGCGGCGAGCCGAGCATCGATCATCTCGGGCCGATGGCCAGGACCGTCGAGGACATCGCGCTCGCCCTGCAAGCTGTCGCCGGCTACGACGGGCGCGACTCGCGTCAGGGCAGGGACATTCCGGACTCGATCGATGTCCTTCGCCCTTTGCACAAAGGCGTCCGCGGACTGCGGGTCGGACTGCTCGACGAGGGTTTCTCCCCGCCCCATGACGAGCGCATTACGCAAGCAGTCGTCGTGACTGTCGAGGCACTTCGCGACGCCGGTGCCATCGTCTCGACCGTGTCGGTTCCCGAGCATCACAGCGTGCTGGCCCCCGCCGGGGCCTTGCAGCTCGCCGGATTCCGCGCTGTGCGCGGCGCCGGCCCCTTTGTTCTCGATCGAGATGACCATGTGCCGCTCGCGCTCGTTGCGGCGATGAATCGCGCCTGGACCGACCACGCCGACCAGATGGCGGCGTACCTGAAGCTGAGCTGGATGCTCGGTGAGTTCGCGCATCGGACGTTCCGGGGGACCGTGTACGCCAAAGCGCACAACGTTCGCCGTAGCTTCGTCCGGGCCTATGACCGAGCCCTGCGAGAGGTCGACGTACTGGCCATGCCCACCTGCCTGGCCCTGGCGCCGGTCGTCGCCGGGCCAGGCGAGTTCCGGCAGGCATGGCGGCGAGAAATCGATGTCCTCTCCGAGGTGTTCCCGCACTATCGCAATGTCCAGCCGTTCAACTACACCGGCCATCCGGCGCTCGCCGTGCCGTGCGGCGAGGTGGACGGTACGCCGATCTCGGTCCAGCTCGTCGGCAAGGCCCTGGACGAGGCCACCTTGTTGCGCGTCGCCAAGGCGATCACCTCGACGTCAAGCGCGTCACCATCACACCTGACGAAGGAACGACATGACTGAAGAACTGTCCAAGCCTCGCTTGGGGATCATCGTCGGCAGCGTCCGGCCCGGACGGGTTGCCTCGCCGGTGAGCGAGTGGATCGAATCCGTCGCCAGGTCCGACGGCGACTTCGACGTGCAGGTTGTGGACCTGGCGGAGATCAGGCTGCCGTTCCTGGACGAGGCGTTCCATCCCAGCCGGCAGCAGTACGCTCACCAGCACACCCGCGACTGGAGCGCCCTGATCGAAAGCTTGGACGCGTTCGTGGTGGTGAGTCCGGAGTACAACTACGGGTTCAGCGCTCCCTTGAAGAACGCACTCGACTACCTCTTCTTCGAGTGGAACTACAAGCCGATCGGAATCGTGAGCTACGGCGGTGTCTCGGCCGGCACCCGCTCGGCCCAGATGCTCAAGCTCGTCCTGGACGGCCTTCGGCTCAGCCCGGTTGCCGACAACGTCCACATCCCGTTCGTCAGCGAACTCGTCGTCGATGGCCGGCTGGAGCCGACCGAGCTGATGGATCAGGCTGCAGTCAGGATGCTGAAGGAGCTGGCGCGAGTCGAGTCATCGCTGCGACCGCTGCGCCTCGAACGGCAAGCAGCCTCCAGCTGAAGCACCGATGAAGGGAAGATCTGACATGACCGCACCTCGAATTGTCCGGAAGGGCGACGGTGACGTCGTCCCGGGGGAACACTGGCTGTTCAAGGCAGTGGCGAGCAACACGGGCGGGCTGTTCGACTTCATGGTCGGCCCGGTGGAGCCCTTCACCGGGCCGCCTCTGCATGTGCACGCCGAGCAGTCCGACACCTTCCTCGTGCTGGAAGGACATTTGACGATCCAGATCTTCGATGAGATGCACGAGCTCGGGCCCGGAGACTTCGCGACGGTCCCGCCTGGCGTTCCGCACACCTTCGACAACGTTCAGGACGGTGGCGAACAAGTGCTCGCAGTCAACGTCATGGTGCCGGGCGGACTGCATGCCTTCTTCGAGAAGCGTGCCGAGGTGGGTGACGGCGCTTCCCGTGAGGAGTTGCGCGGCCTCGCCGAGAGGTTCGGTATGACGGTTGTCGGTCCTCCACTCCGTACGACGCTGGGAGTCGGCTGATGTTTCTGCCACCTACTGCCGACGATGTTCGGCGTACAGCTGCCGCTCTCGGCTTCACCCTCGATGAGGAGGACGCGCAGAACTTCTGCGAGCTCCTGGTCGACCAGCTGGCAGCTCTCGACGCGTTCGACCAAGCCAGGATCGAGGAGCACAAGCCTCCTCTGCTGTTTCCCGAGCGCGCTCCGGGGCACCGCCCGGATGCGCAGCAGGATCCGCACAACGCCTGGTTGTGGAAGGCGTCGATCGGTGGTGCGGACACGGGTCTGCTGGCCGGCCGGACCGTCAGCTTCAAGGACCACATCGCGGTGGCGGGCATCCCGATGACTTCGATGTCGAGAACGATGGACGGGTTCGTTCCGGACTTCGATGCGACCGTTGTCACCCGGGTACTCGCCGCAGGTGGGACTGTCGCCGGGAAGAACACGCTGATCGGTGTGGGGTACCTGCACGACTACTGGCAGGCCACCAACCCGCATGACGCAGAGCGGATGACCGGTGGATCGTCGTCCGGTTCGGCGGTCGCCGTTGCCGCGGGCGAGGTGGACATCGCCTTCGGTGGTGATCAGCACGGCTCGGTTCGCATTCCTGCCGCGTACTGCGGCGTGGTCGGCCTGAAGCCGACGTACGGTCTCGTCTCCGCGATGGGGACCACGATGAGCATCGCCAGCGGCTCCGATCCGAGCATCGACCATGTCGGTCCGCTGGCCGGCAACGTGAACGACGTCGCCGTCGCCTTGCAGGCGGTGGCGGGGTACGACGACTACGATCCGCGCCAGAGCCGATACGTACCAGAAGGGGTGGACGTCCTCACCGGGCTGGAGGACGGGGTGGATGGTTTGACTGTCGGCCTGCTGAGCGAAGGATTCGACGAACCCATCGAGCCGGCGGTCAAGGAGCGGACCCGACAGACCGTCAGCAAACTGACCGCACTCGGCGCGAAGGTTGTCGAGATCTCGATTCCCGAGCACCGGCGTGTGCACCAGGCTTCGTTCGCTCTGGACGGGGACGGGTTCCGTTCTCTCCGCGGGTCGACGGCGTTCGGCTCGGGCGATCGCACCTTCCTTCCGGCGAACCTGCTCGCTGCCATCGACAAGGTCTGGCTGCACGAGGCCGATGCGCTCGCGACGTACACGAAGTCGCTGCTGTTGCTCGGCGAGTACTCGCGGCGCAACTTTCACGGTCGTGTCTATGCGAAGGCACAGAACGTGCGCCCGACCTTCACGCGCGCCTACGACGACGCGCTGAGCAGGGTCGACGTCCTTGCCATGCCGACTTGCCTGGGGGTAGCGCCCGCAGTGTTCGAGAGTGTCCCGTATGCCGAGGGCTGGGCACGTGCCGTCGGCGTACTGCGCCAAGGATTCGACGCCATGACCCGCAACACCGCGCCCTTCAACTACACGGGTCACCCGGCGATCGCGGTGCCGTGCGGCGACGTCGGCGGACTGCCGATCAGCGTTCAACTCGTGGGCCGATTCTTCGATGAGGCGCGACTGCTACGGGTGGCGAAGGCGGTCGAGGACAGTCTGGCCGGTCATGGCTGAGGCGCCTCGCAGCGCGGCAGCTCTGGTCGGAGCGTGGACCCTGGTGTCCTACGTGGTGGAGAACCGGGCCGGGAAGGTCATCGACGTACCTCTCGGTGACCATCCGCTCGGAACGATCGTCTATACGCCCGATGGAAGGGTCCTGGTCCACGTGATGGCGGCTGGGCGCCCCCGTTGTGGGACCGAACGGCTGGTCACCTGCCCGGACGCCGCCAAGATCGTTGCCTTCGACACCTACTTCGGGTACGCCGGCCGATACGTGGTGGACGCGGCAGGTGTCCACCACCAGGTCGATGTGAGCAGCTTCCCGGACTGGTCCGGCGGCACATTGCACCGCACTGCGAGCCTCGTGGGAGACCTCCTCGTGCTCGCCGGTCCTCGAGATGCCGACCGTGTCCCGGTACTGACATGGACCCGAGAGGATGGGAGCACATGATCGGACACGCAGCCGAGATCCCCGAATCGCGAGCAGCGAGCGATCCCGGCGGCCGCTGTATCTCCGGCCCTTCCGCCACCTGGACGAATGCCGAGTTCGCCGATCAGGTTCGGCTCGCCAGCGGTCGGCTGGCCACGCTCGGCATCGGTGCCGGCGACGTCGTCGCGGCGATCCTGCCCAACGGCACCGAACTCGTGATTCTCATGTTCGCGGTTTGGAGCCGCCGGGCGATCCTGACACCCGTCAATCCCGTCCTCACGCCCGACGAGGTCGGTTATCAACTCAGCGACTCAGCGGCCAAGATCGTCGTCACGGACGAGGTCTCGGCCGGCAAGGTGCCGCAGCTGACGATCACGTCATTGACGACGGCGATGTTCCAGTCAGTCGCTCCCCACAGCACGACGACCGATGCGGACGATCTTCACGACCTGGCGTTGCTCGTCTACACCAGCGGCACCACGGCAAGACCCAAAGGCGTTCAACTGTCCCACGCGAACATCTCCGCGATGGCGAACGTGTGGATGGACTGGCTGGAGATCACCCCGGTTGATCGCTGTCTGCTCGTCCTGCCGTTGTTCCACGTCAACGGCATCATGGTCAGTGTCGTCGGGCCGCTGTGGGCCGGTGCCTCGGTTGCGATCGAACCAAGGTTCGACGTGAACACGTTCTGGGACGTCGTGGCACGGGAACGTCCGACCTATTTCTCGGCGGTGCCGGCCATTCTGTCGGCCCTGACCGCGCTTCCCGCGGACACTGGTGCGGACGCTTCGTCGCTCCGCTTCGCCGGTTGCGGCGCCGCCCCGGCGTCGGCCGAGCTGCTCGCCTCGTTCGAAGGACGGTACGGCGTTCCTGTCGTCGAGGGCTACGGACTCACCGAGTGCACCGTCGCGGCAACGATCATGCCCTTGCACGGACCAGCCAAGCCGGGGACTGTCGGCGTACCGCTCCCGGGGATCGACGTAGCCCTCGTCGACGAGGACGGCAACTTCATCGACGGGCCGGCGGGTGAGGTGGTGATCCGCGGAGAGACGGTGATGCGCGGCTACCTCGGCCGGCCCGACGAGACCGCGAAGGTGCTGCGCGATGGCTGGCTGCACACCGGCGACATCGGGTACTTCGATCCGGACGGGTATCTGGTGATCTCGGATCGCCTGAAAGACATGGTGATCTGGGGCGGTGAGAACATCTCGTCCACCGAGGTGGAGCGGGCGCTGACCGCTCACCCCCGGGTGCGGAGTGCCGGTGTGGTCGGCCGGCCGAACGAGCGCTTCGGTGAGGAACCGGTCGCGTTCGTGGTCGTGTCGCCCGGCCCGCCGGTGAGTCCGTCGGAACTCATCGAGTTCTGCGAGTCGCGGATCGCTCGATTCAAGGCTCCGCGCGACGTCTGGATCGTGGAGGCGCTTCCACAGAACTCGGTGGGCAAGACCTTGAAGAGTTCACTGCGGGCTCGGGTTCTCAAAGAATAAGATCGATTTTCTGTAGACGAATCGATTTACCCGCTCTATCGTCAGATGATCAGGCGTGGAGCAGCACGAAGGCACCCAGCCGGAAGGCCGTCCCTGGTCGCGGACAGTAGGAGGTCACTGTGCGAGCAACCGGAAGTAGAGCTCTGGGGTTCATAGTCGCGGCTGCGGCGCTGGCGATGAGCGGGTGCGCCTCCACAGGCCAGCCTGAGGCGCAGGGTGGTTCTGGCGCGTCACCGCTTAAGGTCGCACTCTTCGTCAACGCGACAGGTCCGCTTCCGAGTGGCGAAGAAAATGCCGCCCCGGTGGTGCAGGCCTGGGCCAAATCGGTGAACGCCACTGGCGGGGTGGCCGGACATCCGGTGGAGATCGTCGTCGCCGATACGAAGGGGGATGCGCCGACCGCGACCACAGCTGTACGCCGGATCGTTCGTGACGACTCGGTAGTGGCGGCGGTGATGTTCGATGCCGCGACTGAAGGGCTGGTCGCCGAGGACATCACGAAGGCCGGGTTGCCGGTTGTGGGCGGAATGGGCTACGCGCCGAACGTCTGGGGCGCGATGCCGAACTGGCTCCCGCTGACCACCTCGATTCCCTCGATCTTCACCATGGGCATCGCGCTGGGTGCTCATCTCGGCGCGCAGAACGTCGCCATGACCATCTGCGCCGAGATCGCGGGCTGTGAGGCTGCCGAACCCGTCGTCAAGACTGCCAGCTCCGTGCTGGGTCTGAACTACTCCGGCACGTTCAAGGTCTCCTCGGCTGCGCCTGACTACACCGCGCAATGCCTCAAGTTGATCGACGGGAAGACCGACTACGTGATGCTGGGTGCCGCCACCGCGACGGCGGCGTTACGCCTGGCCGCCGACTGCACCAAGCAGAAGTACGAAGGCAAGTGGGGTCTGTTCGGGGGAGTGATCGTCCCGAAGACGATGCGGGCAGCCGATCCGGGAGTCCGACTGTCACTCGCTCTCAATTCGTTCCCATGGTTCGCAAAGGAGGCGCCGGTCGTGCAGTACCGCCGAACGATGAACGCTCAGGCAGTACCCGAGGATGCCTGGGGAGACCCACACGGCACCGCTGGCTACGTGACGATGGAGCTGTTCCGCAAGGCGCTGAACGCCGGCGCCTCCGACCTGCCCGCAAACCCGCGGCGGAAGGACGTGATCGCGGCGTACGGCGCCCATGTGAAGGGTGAGACGCTCGGCGGTCTGCTTCCGCAACCGGTGACCTTCACCGCAGACCGGCCCGCTCCTCTCATCACGTGCTACTGGTTCGGCACCTTCGAAAAGGGCGTATTCGCCGACGCGGCTCTGACGAAGCCGGCTTGCGACCCTGCGACGCTCGTCGCAGCACAGAAGGGGTCCTGATGTACCGGCCGGGAGCGGCGCGTTCGCCGCATCGGGTGGGTCGCCATGGGTGATCTTCTTCCCTTCATCGTGAGCGGAATCGCTCTCGGAGCGGTCTACGGGCTGGCAGCGACCGGGCTGGTTCTGACGTACAAGACCTCTGGAATCTTCAACTTCGGTCACGGTGCTGTGGCCACGGCGGCGGCCTTCGTCTTCTACTGGCTGACCAAGTCCGTCGGCCTGGGCACCGGACTTGCGCTGATCGTCAGCGTTCTGGTGGTCGGTCCCGGCCTGGGGCTGGCCATGGAGGCGTTCGCACGCAAGCTCGCCCCCCGTCCGACGGCACTGAAGATCGTCGGCACGGTCGGCCTCATTCTGCTGGTCCAGGGACTGGCTGCTCTCAAGTTCGGCACGATGACCATCCCGATGCAGCAGTTCCTGCCGGGGGCGGACAAGTCCTTCCAGTTGGCAGGCGTCGTGATCACTCTCGACAAGGTGATCATCACCGCGGTGGCGGTGCTGGCTGTCGGGGTTCTGTACCTGTTCTTCCGTTCGTCGAGAACCGGCTTGGCGATGAGGGCGGTCGTCGACGACCCGGATCTTCTTGCCATGCAGGCGGTCGACCCCCGCAAGGTTCGTCGGATCGCCTGGATCATCGGTGCGACGTTCGCCTCCCTGTCGGGTGTGCTCATCACTCCGCTGGTCGGTCTCGATGCCATCTTGCTCACGTTCATGGTCGTGCAGGCATTCGCGGGTGCTGCGATCGGTGGCTTCGCCAACATTCCTCTGACGTTGGCCGGTGGCATCGTCGTAGGGGTTCTGTCGGCGGTCGCGAACCAGTTTGCGCTGGGGCACACCTGGCTCACCGGCCTTCCCGCGTCAGTGCCGTTCCTCATCCTGTTCGTCGTGCTGCTGGTCAGAGGGCGACACCTGGTCTCTCCCACCCGCTCGACAGGGAGGCTGCCGGAGCCCTATCGAGCTCCCGGGCCGGTGCGGGTCGGCACGGCGTTGGTTCTGCTCGTTCCGCTCCTTCTCCTTCCCGCCGTCGCCGGTGACAACCTGACGTTCTTCACGACTGGCCTGGCGACCGGGATCCTGCTGCTGTCGTTGGGTCTCCTGGTCCGGATGTCCGGACAGGTCTCGCTGTGTCACGCCGCGTTCGCAGCGGTCGGCGCCGTCGCGTTCTCACAGTTCGCCCTCCATTTTCAGCTCCCGTGGCTGGTTGCGGTGTTGCTGGGGAGTCTCGTGGCAGTTCCGGTCGGAGCGGTCGTCGCGATCCCTGCCATCCGGCTGTCGGGACTGTTTCTCGCCCTGGCGACCTTTGGGTTCGGCATCCTGGTTCAACAGCTCTTCTATCCGCAGAAATGGATGTTCACGACGTTCTCGCAAGGCCGCGAGATGCCGCATCCGAGTTTCGCGGAGGACCCGGCAAGCTACTACTACGTCGTGCTCGGTGCCCTGGTGCTGACGGCGATCTCGGTCGTCGCGATTCAGCGCAGCAGGCTGGGACGCCTGCTCCGGGTTCTCGCGGACTCGCCCAGAAGTGCGGAAGCCCTGGGGCTGACAACTCAGGTCGTACGGGTCACGGTGTTCTGTCTGTCCGCGTTCTTTGCCGGACTGGCGGGAATCCTGCTCGGCGTGGAGCGCAATTTCGCCACCGGCGGAGACCCCTTCTTCGGGTCGTTTAACTCTCTGCTCCTGCTGGCCATGCTTGCGCTGGCACCGTTCGCCGAGCCTTGGTACGCCATCGTTGCGGTGGTGGCCACGGTGATCCCGGCGTACGTGATGGGGTCGGACACGACGTTCTGGCTGAACGTCGTGTTCGGCCTGTCCGCCATCTTCGTGTCGATGTCAGGTGGCAACCCGACGATGCCGGCCTGGCTGAGGGCCAGGTTCGACCGGCTGAGGCTCACCAGGAAACCGCCGGAGACCGGCAAGTTCTCGAACGCGCGGCGCGCGGCGCGTTCTCAGCCAGGTGATCCGGGCATCGAGGTGGTGAACGTCGGAATCCGCTTCGGCGGGCTGATCGCCGTGGAAGCGCTGAGCCTGGACGCACCGGCCGGGAAGATCACCGGAGTGATCGGCCCCAACGGAGCCGGCAAGACCTCGACGTTCGATGCGTGCAGCGGGTTCAATCGCAAGATCACGGGACGCATCCGCCTGTTCGGCGAGGACGTGACCCGTTACGGGCCGGCCGCCCGCGCCCGACGGCGGTTGGGCCGTACCTTCCAGACCTCGGAGCTCTGCGACAGTCTGACGGTGCTCGAGAACATCGCCATGGGCTACGAAGCGGGCCGCGGGGGAATCAATCCCTTGCGCCAGTTGCTGGCCAAGCCGGACACCGCGAAGACCACGCGTGATCGTGCGCTCTGGGCGCTTCACCTGTGTGGGCTCGCCGACCTGGCCACGGTGAACGCCTCTGACCTGTCGACCGGTCAGCGCCGTCTGGTCGAGCTGGCGCGATGCCTGGCCGGCGATTTCGAGTTTCTGCTGCTGGACGAACCTTCCGCGGGTCTCGACGCGGACGAAACCGAGAAGTTCGGATCCATCCTGCTGGAGATCGTCCGTGAGACGGGACTGGGCATTCTGCTGATCGAGCACGACATGTCCTTGGTGATGCGAGTTTGTTCCAGGATCTACGTGATGGACTCCGGGAAGCTGATCTTCGAGGGGACGCCATCCGCTGTCGCGGACAGCGACGTCGTACGGGTCGCGTACCTGGGGTCTTCGGGACTCGTGGCCGACCGGCGGCAGCTGACAGAGGTATCGGAGGGTGGGTCGTGAACCGGGAACCCGCGCTGTCCGCGGCCGAGCCGCCTCCCGCGCTGGAGGTCACTGGACTTCACGCGGGATACGAAGCTACCGAGGTGCTCCGCGGTGTGTCCCTGACCGTTCCAGCCGGTGCGGTTGTCGCCTTGCTCGGACCGAACGGTGCAGGCAAAACGACGTTGCTGAGGACGATCTCCGGCCTCGTCAGGGCGACCGCCGGGCACGTACGGCTGGCCGGTCAGGATGTCACGGATGCCAGGCCGAATCTTCGTGCCGCGTCGGGGTTGGTTCACGTCCCGGAGGGGCGCGGTATCTTCCGCGGTCTGACCGTCGAGGAGAATCTCCGCATCCAGGCGAGTCTCGGGTCAGAGGGCGACGCCATGGCGAAGGCTGTTGCCGCCTTCCCCATTCTGGGACAACGCCGCAGGCAGCGCGCCGGCACGATGAGTGGTGGTCAGCAGCAGATGCTGGCCCTCGCCGCGGCGTACGTCCGGGAGCCGTCACTGATCCTGGTCGACGAACCTTCCTTGGGGCTGGCGCCGATCATCGTCGACGAAATCTTCGAATTCCTCCGTGCGCGGGCGGCCGAAGGTGCTTCGATCCTCCTCGTCGACCAGTTCGCCGAGCAGGTGCTAGCGCTGGCCACGTCGGCGTACATCATGCGCAAAGGCGAGATCGCCTTCTCCGGTACGGCGCAGGACCTGCTCGGGGCCGACCTGTTCGCGCACTACGTCGGAGTCGCCGACGCTGGAACGCCATGACCGCTTGGCCGGAGACTGAAGCGCGATCCATCGAGACCAATGGCATCACGCTCAACACCTGGGTCATCGGCGATGGCCCGCTGGTCGTTCTCTGTCATGGTTTCCCGGAGCTGGCCTATTCGTGGCGTCATCAGCTCGGGCCGCTCGTCGAGGCGGGGTACCGGGTGGCAGTTCCCGACATGCGCGGGTACGGCGGGAGCTCTCGGCCTGCCGCCGTCGACGCCTACGACATCGTGACGCTCGGGGAGGACATCGTCGGGCTCGTGCGGGCACTGGGCGAGCAGAAGGCTGTGCTCGTCGGCCACGACTGGGGAGCATCCGTCGTATGGCACACCGCGCTGGCTCATCCTGGATCCGTCCGGGCGGTGGCCGGCCTGAGCGTCCCGCTCACGCGCCGGGCTCCGGTGGCGCCGATGGAGATCATCCGGCGTCGGATGGGCGAGGATCACTACCTGTCGTGGTTCCAGCTCGTGGGGCCTGCCGATCGTGCTCTCATGGCCGACATCGAGCGGACTCTCACGGCCACTGGCCAGCTCACTGCCCACTGGGCTGCGAATCCCGACCGGCCGGTGCGGCCCCCCTGGCTGTCGGAGTCCGACCTTGACGTGTACGTCGAGTCGTTCCGGCGGTCGACCTTCACCCCGGGGCTCAACTATTACCGGAACATCGACCGGAACTGGCGTCTGACGGCGGCCTCCGACGGCGCCAGGATCCACCAGCCGGCCTTGTTCCTGACCGGATCCGACGACATCGTCGGCACGGTCATGTCCGGCGCGGCGCTCGAAGAATTCTGCGATGACCTGCGCGGGATCATCACGATTCCGCAGGCCGGCCATTGGATTCAGCAGGAGGTGCCAGGTGCTGTCAGCGATGCTCTCGTCGGGTTTCTTGCCGGCCTCTGAGGCTGGGCGGCCAAGGCGCCCATTATCGATTCAGTGCTCAGTACCCGATACTGGACACGAAACCGATTTCTTGGGCATTTGTCGTTGATCTGTTAAGGTGGCGAATGATGGCAACACTGGTGACCACCGTCTATTACGAGGTCAAGAACGACATCTGCATGGGCAGGATGCAGCCCGGCGAGAAGGTCCGTCTGGCGGAGATCGGCAAGGCCCACGGCGTGAGCTTGTCCGTGGTCCGGGAAGCGGTGACCCGGCTGGCCTCCGAAGGCCTGGTCGAGGCGCGACCACAACAAGGCTTTGTTGTTCGTCCCCTGTCGGTGCCCGACCTGCTCGATCTCACCCGGGTGCGCATCGAGATCGAGACCATGACCTTGCGTGAGTCGATCCAGACCGGCGATGTGGCCTGGGAAGCCGAAGTCGTCGCCGCCCACCATCGACTCGAAGGCGCAGTCCGGCCACCCGACGCGCCCGCCGACGAACCGAACTACGCCTGGATGAAAGCCCACTCCGAGTTCCACGCAGCCCTGGCCTCGGCCTCTACCAGCCCACTTCTCAAGCGCCTACGCCAGCAGCTCTTCGACGCCGGCGAACTGTACCGCTACTGGTCTGTGAGCCTGGCGAAGACCAAACGCAAACGCAACATCCGCAGAGAGCACCGAGCTCTCATGAGCGCCGCCATCGGGCACGACGCCGATACCGGCGTCCGTCTCATGAGCGACCACATCCAGCACACAACCGACCTTCTCCTCGCAGGCCGCGGAGAATAAGAGCACGTCCCAGCGCCGTCCGCGCTATCCGCTGTTGGACACTTCACAAACGATGCGACCGATCGTGGCACCCTCAGCCAGTTGTTGCAGCCCGTTCGGAAGCTCGTCAAGCGCCAGGCGTTTGCTGATCAGTGGCCGTATTGCGCCAGTACGGACAAGGTCCTCCAGCGCGCGCTGACAATCAGCAACCCCGGCCGGATCCCGGGTCAGGTAGAGGCCCCAGTGAAGGCCGACGATGGAGTAGTTCTTGACCAGTGGGTGATTGAGCGCCGCTGCCTGGATCTGTCCGCCGGCGAATCCGACAGTGACGAGCCTGCCCTCGAACGCGATGCACTTTGTCGAGCGGTGGTAGACATCGCCGCCGATCGGGTCGTAGATGACATCGGCACCGCGGCCGCCGGTCTCGGCGTTGACCACGTCCACGAAGTCCCGCTCGGATCGGTTGATGACGAGATCAGCACCCAGCCTTGACGCATGCACCACCTTCTCGGCGCTGCCCACGACACCGATCACCTGCGCGCCGGCCGCCTTCCCCAGTTGCACAGCGGCGCTGCCTACTCCGCCGGCTGCAGCGTGGACCAGCAGCACGTCAGCCGGCCCGATCGATGCACGCCGGTGCAATCCGAACCACCCGGTCTGGTAAGCCATCAGCAAGGACGCGGCTTCCGCGTCGTCGAGACCGGCCGGTGCAAGGAAGGTCATGTCGCTGTCCATGACGGCGAACTCCGCGAACCCTCCACTGGGCAACACGCTCAGGCCGAGCACCCTGTCCCCGGTCGCCAGGCCCTCTACTCCGGCACCAACGGCGACCACTACTCCGCAGAGCTCCACCCCCGGCGTGAACGGTAGCGGCGGGCGGTTCTGGTACAAACCGCGGCTCATCAGAACATCTGGGAAGTTTGCCGCCGCTGCGAGCACTCGTACGACGAGCTGACCAGCCGCCGGCTCGGGAATCGGTATGTCAACCATCCGCAGCACATCGCGGGGTTCGCCCAGTTCTTGGACCTGCCACGCCTTCATCGGACCTCCTTGTCACCTCGACCGTTCGCCCACATCAACCTCGGGTGAACGCCTCAGATTCTGTAGTGGTCGACGAGCTCCCAGGCTTCGTCGACCAGATAGTCGATCGACGTGGCAGATGGCGGCCCGACCTCCGGCGCGTTGCGCGCATCGCCTTGGAAGCGTTGCCGAATTCCTTCGGCGATGATGGCGACCTTCCACACTCCCAGCACGTGCCAGAAACCCAGAGCAGCGATGTCTCGCCCGGTGGCAAGCACGTACTCGTCGACCAGTTCAGCCTGACTCGGGAAACCTGGCAGCGTCGAGGCGGCGAAACGCCAGTCCGAGCTGTCCGCCTTCTCCGGCCAGTACGCGAGGAGAGTGCCGAGATCGGCGATGGGGTCGCCGAGCGTCGACAGTTCCCAGTCGAGAGCAGCCAGCACCTCCCCGGTGCCCGCCGCGCAGATGACGTTCCGAATGTGCAGGTCCCCATGGACGAGCACCAGTTCCCGTTGTGCGGGAATGCTTGCCCGAAGACGCGCTGTGAGCCGATCCAAGTCCGGACGTTCGCGGGTCTTGCTTGCTTCCAGTTGCTGTTCCCAGCGCTTGAGCTGTCGCTCGGCATAGGGGCGGTGGCTGGCGAGATCGAGCAGACCTGCCCGCTCGAGGTCAACCGCGTGGATCTCGGCGAGCGTCCGGGCGATGGACCGTCCGGCCGCTGCCCGGACAAGCTCCGGCTGACCTGCCGCAACCTCCATCCGGTCGATGACGAGTCCATCGACATAATCCATCAGGAGCTGGTCGGTCTGGTCGTGCCACAGGCCGATCACCCTGGGAACCGGCACCGCAGAGCGGTTCAGTGCGGCCATGATCCGATGCTCTCGGGCGACGTCGTGCGCCGACTGCAAGAGAGCGCCGAGCGGTGGTCGCCGCAGGATCCACTGCCGCCCAGCCGCATCCATCAGCAGATAGGTCAGATTGGACTGCCCGACACCAACCCGTTGGCCGGTCAGTGGAGCGCTGACCTCCAGGCCGGCGTCGGCGAGCCACCCAGCGACGACTTCGAGGTCGACGCCGAGCAGGGCACCGGTTTCGGTCTGCCTGCCCATCATGGCCGCTTGCCCCAGTTCGGGTCTCGTCGCCGCAGTTCCATCCTGGCGATGGTCCGCTTGTGGACCTCGTCCGGACCGTCGACGATCCGCAGTGCCCGTTGATGTGCATACATGTTGGCCAGCGGAAAGTCATCGGAAAGCCCGCCGCCGCCGTGGACCTGGATCGCCCGGTCGATGACCTTCAGCGCGATCTGCGGAGCCGCGACCTTGATAGCGGCGATCTCGGTCCGCGCGACTTGGTTGCCGACCGTGTCCATCAGGTACGCCGCGTTCAGCGTCAGGAGCCGTGCCATGTCGATCTCGATCCGGGCCTCGGCGATCCAGTCCTGGATGTTGGACCGATTCGCCAGCGGTTCACCGAAGGTCGTGCGCTGCTGCGCTCTGTCGATCATCAGGTCCAGGGCACGCTCGGCCATACCGATCGAGCGCATGCAATGGTGGATCCTGCCCGGGCCGAGTCTCGCCTGGCTGATCATGAACCCATCGCCCTCGCCGGCGAGTAGCGCTGTTCTGGGGACGCGAACCTCGTCGAAGTGCACCTCGCCGTGCCCTTCGCGATCCTGGTAGCCGAACACCGGCAGATTCCGTACGACCGTGACACCTGGCGTGTCCATCGGCACGACCAGCATGCTCTGCTGTCGATGCGGCGGAGCGGCGACATCGGTCTTACCCATCACGATCAGCACCCGGCAGTTCTTGTGCAGCGCGTTCGATGTCCACCACTTGCGTCCATTGAGCACGTACTCGTCGCCATCGCGCTCGATGCGCAACTGCACGTTCGTCGCATCCGAGCTCGCCACCGCCGGCTCGGTCATCGCGAACGCCGACGCGATCTCACCGGCGAGCAGTGGCATCAGCCACCGCTCCTTGTGCTCGTCGGTACCGAACAACGTCAGTACTTCCATGTTGCCCGTGTCGGGGGCGTTGCAATTGGTTGCCTCCGGCGCCAACTGGGCGCTGCGACCCATGATCTCGGCGAGCGGCGCGTACTCCAGGTTGGTCAGGCCCGGGCCCCACTCGGCGTGCGGGTGAAACAGATTCCACAGTCCGCGCCGGCGCGCCTCGGCCTTCAGCTCCTCCAGGACCGGCGGATGGAAGTGCGGATCGCCCGACTGTTCCATCTGCGACGCGTACACGGACTCGGCGGGATAGATCCGCTCATCCATGAAAGCACGGAGCCGATCCTGGTAGTCCCTGGCCTTCTCGGACGTCTCGAACACAGGTTCTCCTCAACGATGATCTGCCTACAGGGTGGAGTAGTCGGTGTATCCGCTGGATCCGCCGCCGTAGAAGGTCTCAGGGTCATGCACGTTGACATCGGCGCTGGTCCTCCAGCGCTCGACCAAGTCCGGATTTGCGATGAATGCGCGCCCCACGGCGACCAGGTCAGCCCGGTTCTGCGACACGAGCCAGGTCGCCCGGTCCCGGTTGGTGGCCCAGTCGGATCCGCTGTTGATCATGACCGGTCCACCGAACTGTGTGCGCAGACGTTGAACCAGTGCTGCGGTCGGATCGCCGATCACGCTCAGATAGGCGAGCTTCAACCCTCGCAGCGCACCCACGAGGTGCGTGTAGGTGGCTGCGGTCGCCACCGAGTCGCACTCGAGGACCCCTTTGGCCTGGTTGCCCGGGGACAGTCGCACTCCGACGCGATTCCCGCCGATAGCACCGGCGACCTTCGATGCGACCTCGATCGCGAACCGTGCGCGGAACTGCGGGCTCCCGCCGTACCGGTCGGTTCTGACGTTCGACGCCGGTGAGAGGAACTGGTGGACGAGATAGCCGTTCGCTGCGTGGATTTCGACGCCGTCGAAGCCGGCGGCGATCGCGAATCGGGCGGCCAGGGCGAACTCGTCTGCTACCCGGCCGACTTCCTCCGTGGCGAGGGCATGCGGAAGTGCATGGGGAAGCAGTCCTTCGGAGGTCCGCACCGTCCCGGGTGCACAGAGCGCGGAGGGAGCGATCGACGGCTGGCCCTGGCGATTACTGGGATGTCCTACCCGCCCGGCATGCATCAACTGAGCGATGATTCGCCCGTCACGGTCGTGGACGGCGTCTGTCACTCGACGCCATCCACGAACCTGGTCAGTTGTGTAGAGGCCGGGCGTGTTCAGGTAGCCCTGCCCGGTGGAACTGGGCTGGATTCCTTCGGTGACGATGAGGCCGGCCGTCGCGCGTTGAGCGTAGTACTCGACGGTGAGCTGGGTAGGAATCCCGGGCAAGGTGGCTCTGGCCCGAGTCATCGCAGCCATGACAATGCGGTTCGGCAATTGCCAGGCTCCGACGGTCATCGGCTCGAAGAGCTTCATCAGCCCAGCCTGGCTCGAACGAACGCACCCTCGTCCCGGGCAGTCATGTGAGCTGGTCGGCTATGTCGAGGATCGCCTTGCCGTGCACCTTACGGTCGCGCAATGCCTTGGTCGCTTCCTCGATCCGAGCCCAGTCCCCGCGCCACCCGACACGGACCGTCAGCCGGCCCGCCACCGCGAGCCCGACCAGATCAGCCAGATCCTTCCCGACCGGCCCGAGAGTCAGGTACGACGACAGCGACTTGACCGGTCCCACCGTTGCGTACGGGGGTAGTACGGCAGGTTCTCCTGAGGTCCAGCCGACACTCTGCAGACTCCCGCCCGGCGCCAGCAGGGTCCACGCCTGCGTCATCAGCGGCCCACCGACGCTTTCGATCACGAGATCGACCGGGTCGAGGCCATCGAGTCCGACAACCACCTCGGTGGCACCGAGTTCGCTCAGCCCTTTCCCTCTCTCAGGACTACCGACGGCGGCGATGACGTGGGCACCTGAGGCCGCAGCGAGCTGCACGGCGAAGGTTCCGACCCCGCCGGAGGCCCCGGTGACCAGCACCCTCTTGCCCAACGACGACCCGCCGGCACGCAGGGTCCGCAACGCGGCAAGGCCCGCCACCGGGAGCCCGGCCGCCAGGACGAGGTCGAGATCATCCGGTACGACGGCCACCGAGTCCGAGTCCACTGCGACCCGCTGTGCGAACCCTCCGACGGCGAGCGCTACGACCCGGGCACCGAGCGCGGGCCCGCTGCCGTTGGCTGCGGCTTGCACCACGATTCCGGCGATGTCCGATCCGAGCACGTCACCCGGCGCCAGACGGCCGGAGACCGCGTCGTTGAGATCTCCATGATTGAGTGACGCGTGGCGCACCTCGATGACGACTTGTGCGTCCGAAGGCGATGGGTCCGCAACCTCGGCCGGACGCATCGTCACCGGGTGGTCGGGATCGGCCACGAGGGCACGGTTGGACATCAGGCTGCTCCTGAGTTGGCAGGAAGGTCGACTGTGCGGAGGGTTGGAGGCATACGTGTATCCCTGCGGTGATGCCCACGGCTGAACGTCGTCAGGATGGAACCGATTCCCTCGATCGTCGAGATCAGTTCATCACCAGGCTGGAGAAACCGCTGGGGCGAGCGCGTGGCGCCCACTCCCGACGGAGTACCGGTGAAGATCAGATCCCCGGGAAGGAGCGCGACGATCGACGACAACTCGGCGACCAGGCGTGGAACCGAGAAGATCAGGTCACTGGTCCTGCCGGTCTGGATCGTCTCCCCGTTGAGCGTCGCGGTGAGCGCGAGATCGTGGGGATCGGAGAACTCGTCGATGGTCACGAGGGATGGCCCGATCGGGCCGAATCCGGGGAACGACTTGCCGAGCGAGAACTGTGGGTTCGGTTTGCGCCACTGGACGCTGCGCTCGGACAGATCCTGCCCGACGGTGAACCCAGCGATGTGGTCCATCGCATCCGCTTCGTCGACGGCCCACGCACGGCGCCCGATCACGGCGACCAGCTCGACTTCCCAGTCGACTCGGTCGCTTGGCAGGACGACAGTGGCGTTGGGGCCGGTGATGCAGGTAGGAAACTTCGTGAACGTCGCAGGGTGAGGCGGAATCTCCAGGCCGGACTCGGCCGCATGACTCGAATAGTTCATACCGATACCGAAGACCTGGCGCGGCCGAGGTACTGGCGGGCCGAACAGCGATTCCTTGACGGGCTCGCCTGGCACGTCGACAGTCGCCGCCCACTCGCGCAGCTCGTCCCACTGCTCCAGTGCCGACTGGGGGTCCGAACGGAATCGGCCGGACGATGCGACGCCCACGTCGACGGCACCCGAATCGGTCATCAGGACAAGGCGGCCGTCCAGGTTCGCCGTGCGCATAGAACCTCCATCACAGATCGCAGACACGATGTTGCCGGAGGAACCGATCATATCGAGTAAATCGATTTTATGCCACGATGAGAATCATCTGGCAGATCCTATATTTTTAGAAGAGCCATCGACTTCGCCTCAGAACGCCCACACCCGGGACGACGCACGGTGGCGGGGGGGCCTGATCCTGGGATCAGGCGACACCGCGTTCAGCGGGTGGTTGGACCAGGTTCCGGCGCAGGTGGCTGCCGGCAAGCCGGCTGTTCGCAAGGTTTTTATTAACGCATCTATATAGTTCGGTCTATACTTATGGCGTGGTCCAACAGAGCTCCGTTCTCGGCGAGACACTCTTCGCGCTGGCCGGCGTCGCGATCCGGCGACGCGACCGGACGCTGGGGCTGACCGCCGCCTCGACGCTGGTCACCCTGGAGCGGACGGGTGCGCGGCGATTGACGGACCTTGCCGTGAACGAGGATGTGACCCAGCCGTCGATGACCGCTCTGGTGACCCAACTGGAGAAGCTCGGCCTCGCCGAACGCCGCCGTGATCCTGCCGATGCCCGAGTGGTCCTGGTCGCGATCACCCGGGCGGGGCGGCAACACCTTCGCGCTATGCGCCGGGCCGGCGCGGCGATGCTCACGGGGTTGATCGACGAGCTCGACGAACAGGACGCCGGCGCGCTCATGGCGGCACTGCCGGCGCTGCTCCGCCTGGCCGAACTTGCTGCCGACACTCAGAACAGCCGCACAGACTGACATCCATTGCCGATGAGGTGATCACAATGTCCGAAGACCCCGCCGTTGCGCGGACACGGAGTCCGGTGAACCAGGCCGGCCCTGCGGCACCAGTCATCGTCGCAGGAGTCGATGGTTCGCCGACCAGTTGGGACGCATTCTCCTGGGCAGCCGGGGAAGCGCTGCGCTCCAACGGCAGACTCGTCGTCGTCTACGTCATGCCTTTCACCGAACCCGCGGCCGCTCTCGCGGTGCCCTACGACTACGCCGGCCTCGAGAACACCAGACAAGCGATTGCCGGCGAGCTCGAAGACGAAGCAAAGCGCCGTGCCCACGACCTCGGCATCTCGGTCAGCTTTGTCAGCGAGTACGGCAACGCCACCGAAACCCTCGCTGACATCGCGCGCAGCGTCAACGCCAAACTCGTCGTGGTCGGCCGGTCCGCGAAGAGGTGGCACCAGGTCGCCGGGTCCCTCAGCCATCGCCTGATCTGCCGCAAGGACGCACCTGTTGTAGTCGTCGTACCTTGACCGCGCCAGTCGAGAACTAGCGCCGCGCCCTGCCGCCGTCTCGGCGTGCCGGGAGTGACGGTACCCGGCGGCAAACCCTCGGGATTCCGGCTAGTGGGAAGCGAAGTTGGGCGCTGGTGGTGACGACCGGAGCGATTCGCGACGCCATGCTGGCTGCAGGATCGCCGCCGCGCGACAGGCGGCCGAGGTGTGAGAGGTGTGAGATGCGGCAGATTCGCGTCCTGAAGACGGACGGACGAAAGCGGCGGTTGGCGTTGCCCGACGCGCTGCCGCTCGATCCTCGGGATCCCGGCATTGTCAGGGCCAAGCAGTTGCGGCGAGCCGCCGGCGCGCGCTCACAACGACCGCATCCTGCCCGATGATGCGCACCGGAGGCGGTACCGGCCGCGTGGGGCAGATGATGCTGGAGGCAATGATCCCGGCACTGGGACACGATCGCGGGGCAGCTGCGTCGGGCTCCGGAGACTGAGATGTGCTCGGGCGTCCGCTGTCTTCGGACGGTCTACAGACTCGTGTGGAGTACGTTGTGCGGCTTGGTCGGCGTACTGGGCCTCGTGGCGGGAGTGTTGCTCACGCCCGCCCAGGTGATCTTTCCGATTCTGGTCGTCGTCGCCGGGATCGGATTGACTGTGGCCGCGACTGCCTCGTCGAAGCCGGCGGAGACCACGGCCAGACGTCGACGATCGGCTCTCATCGTCGGCACAATGATGTCGGCGACCCTCGCGTGCATGGGCTACGTCGTCCTCTTCGGCGCAGCTGGTCCGGGTTTGGTGGTGGTCTTCGGTGTCACGTCACCAGCCGCGATGCGCTGGTACGGTCGCACGCTGAGGCGCATCCCCGCCAGGCTCGACCGCAGCGGCGGGCTCACGACGGCCGAGCTGTGCCGGCAGTGGCAGGAGAGCTACGAGGCACTCCGGGTCGCGACGACGGCGGCCGCTCGACTGCGCATCGTAGAAGCCCGGCAGCACTATCTGGACGAGCTCGAACGACGCGACCCCATCGGGCTCACGGCCTGGCTGGGAGCGAGTGCCAGCGCCGCCGGCGATCCCAGCCGATTCCTGGCGACAGAGGCCGACGATGTCCCTCCGGCCGATGGATGACCCGGCTCGCAGCAGCTGGAGATTGCCAACGTCTTCGGTACCGGCTAGCCAGTAACGCCGGATTCCGGCTCTCCGGGTGGCAGGAAGGTTGCTGGCAGGAGCGATCGACGCTCGGTTCGCGGGCAGCATGAAGTGAGACCGCACTCGTCAATCCCGGCGAAGGCGAATCGCTCGGAAGGCAGGCAGACATGGAGCGCGCAGACTGGCTGGGCGGTGCGTTCGATCCCACCCAGGCTCGATTTCTGATGATCACGGCGATCACGCATCACCGGTTCAGCTCGCAGATCTGGGGAGACGACGAGGTTCGCAAGCTGCACGCCGAGCTGGCGGAGATCGAGCTCATGGCGACAAGCCTGCTCGCACACCTGCAGGTCAGCGCCGAGTGATCGAAACGATCACGCTGCGTGCCACGTCCTCCCGTCAGCAATCACAAGGGTTTCCGGCTGGCAGGTAGCGGGAGCGGCCGGGCGCCGGGGATACTCGTTGACATGCCGACCGAGCCGTCCCACCAGCGCACGCAGAGCGACGAAGGTACGCGCGTGCTGCTGGCTGAGGACGACGTCCTCCTCCGTGCCGGCCTGGCCGGTCTGCTGGAGCGGGCGGGGTTCGACGTGGTCGGGCAGACCGGCGACAGCGCGTGGATTCTTCCGCTCGTGCGCGAACTGAAGCCCGATCTGGTCGTGATGGACATCCGGATGCCGCCGACCAACACCACCGAGGGACTGGACGCCGCGCGGGAGATCCGCAAGCAGCTCCCGGAGATCGGGATCCTGCTGCTCTCGGCTCACGCCGAGGTCGAGCACGCGATGGAACTGCTGGCCACCGGTCAGCGGATCGGCTACCTGCTCAAGAGCCGGGTGACGGATGTGGACGAGTTCGTCGAGACGCTGGAGCGGATCGTCAGGGGTGGTTCGGTGATGGACCCCGCGCTGGTGCAGGAGCTGGTCGGAGCGCGGCGGCGTAACGACCCGCTGGCCGGGCTGAGCCAGCGAGAGCACGAGGTACTGGCGCTGATGGCCGAGGGACGTTCGAACGCCGGCATCGCGCGACGGCTGTGGGTGACGGAGGGGACCGTGGAGAAGCACGTCCGGCACATCCTGGCCAAGCTGAGCCTGCCGGAGGCCGACGACGACCACCGCCGGGTGCTCGCGGTAGTCACCTTCCTCGAATCCCGCTGACCAGGCCGGCCGCGGTCAGGCCGGCAGCCCGAGCAGATCGCGGATGGCGGGAGCGGACAACCTCGTCTTGGGCAAGAACCCGGCGACCGGGCTGGCCGAGATCAGCTCCGCGTAGTCCTCCTCGGCGTGGGTGGAAACCAGGATCACCGTCGCCGGCGCCAAGTCGGTCTCGCGGGTCAGCCGCCGAACGACGTCGAAGCCGCTCTCCCCGCCGAGGTCGATGTCGACCAGGGTGACGTCCGGTCCGAGTTCCGTGGCGCGCCGTACGGCGTCGTCCCCGTTCGACGCCACGGCCACGACCACCATGCCCTCGCGCTCCAGCAGACCGCGCGCAGCCGCCAGGAAATGAAGGCTGTCATCAACGATCAAGCAGCGCAACTCCATGGGTTCAGCATGCCAACCGACCGGTTCACGGACAATCCAGCTAGCTGGACCCACCAGTAGCGCCGGGGTTCCTGCTGTCGTGACCCCGGTCTTCGCGCTGGCGGTAAGGAGAACGGCGGGACCGGCTGGCACCGTGGTTGGTGTGCGGCACTCGATCAGCCGGCGTCGGCCCAGGACCACCTGACGATGCTCGGATTCCTGCAGCAGCTCGGCGGACAGCTCGGGGGGTGGTTCTACCTCATCGCCGGCGGTCTGGCCTGTGCCGAGGCCGCGGTCATGCTCGGGCTGGTTCTTCCCGGCGAGACGGCCTTGGTGGTGGCCGGATTCGCCGCCCACCAGGGCTGGATCGCCCTGTGGCCGATGGTGGCGGTCGCGATCGGCTCGGCGGCCCTCGGCGACAGCGTGGGCTATGAGGTCGGGCGCCGGCTCGGACCGAGGCTGCGATCGTCCCGGTTGGGTCTCCGGGTCGGCGACGATCGATGGCGGCGAACCGATGACTTCCT
The DNA here is from genome assembly GCF_054073265.1 of Kribbella sp. CWNU-51. Lineage (NCBI taxonomy): Bacteria > Bacillati > Actinomycetota > Actinomycetes > Propionibacteriales > Kribbellaceae > Kribbella > Kribbella sp. CWNU-51. Next base: position 108,884 of record NZ_JBSXMZ010000013.1, on the reverse strand, counting down.
TCGGCGGCACGGCGGACGGGCCGTGCTGCTCGGCCGATTCACCGCCGGCCTGCGAGCACTGACGCCGGGTATGGCCGGCATGGCACGGATGCCGTACCTGCGCACGTTCCTGCCGTGGAATGTGGCCGGCGCCATCGTCTGGGGTGCGGGCTGCGTACTGCTCGGCTACGGCTTCTCCGCCTCGCTGACGACGCTGGACCACGCCCTGACCTCTGTGCCCTTGGTGCTGATCGCGGTGGCCGCGGCCGTCTTCGTCCTTCTCCGCATCCGAAAGAGGCACGGGGTCCGTTGAACACCGTGATTTACCGCCAGCCGGTACGGCGAATGGCCGCTCACCGTGACGACATCCGGTCGTTCCGCCGACATCGTGGGACGGACGGATGGGAAGAACCGCCGGCAATGGTCGAAAGGGATTGATCGTGGCAACCGGATCGATGCTCAGGGCAACGGTATTCAAGCCGGCCCGGATGCTGTGGCGTTTGACCGCGATCGTGCGCCGGCCGGTGGTGGTGTCGACGCTCCTGCTCTCCCTGGCAGGGTCCGGGATCGGTCCCCACGTGGAGATCGACTGCTATCCGCTGAGTGTGGCGGCCCTGGTGCAGGGACATCACGTTCCGGTCCGGACCGAGTCACCAGCAACCCGGGCGGCGGAGAGGCTGGACAACGCTTCGCCTGCTGACCGGGCCCGCGTGGAGGCGACGCTGGCTGCGGCCGCCTCCGTGGACCGGCCGTATCTCGTCAAGGCGTGGGCGGCCGGGCACAGCGCCGACGACATCGCCACGTTCGCGTGGCTGATCCGAGGAAAGAAGCCCGGGTGGCTGCGTAGCCACCTGAGCCTGATCGATCCGGACTGGTCCGGCTCGGCGACGTACCGATCCTCTCCGGTGGAGCAGACCGACGACACGACCTGCGGATCGATGACGGTCCTGGTGGCGCGGGCGATGACGGATCCGCTGTACGCGCTGTACCTCACGACCGGCGACAGCGCCGACCGTGCGGATGCGAGCGCGGCCCACTTCCAGGTGCGGCTGACTGCGGAGGAACATCGCATCCACAACGCGACCAACCGCTTCTGGCCGCAGCGGCTGGGCTCGACACCGGTCGGACTGAGCAGCGAGCTGAACCGGCACGCCGACGCGCTGGGAGCCCGGTACGAACCGCGATTGGTCGCGGGGCCCGGTGGTAGGTCGGCCCTACAGGATGCGGTCGAGGCCGCCGGCCACGATCAGCCGGTACCTGTACTGATCGGCAACCGGATTCCACGGCACTACATCCTGCTGATCGGCCGGGACGGTCCCGACCTTCTCATCTACGAGCCCGGTTACGCGACGGTGGACCGGATCAGCGCGCAGAGCTTCCTCGACGGCAAACTCGACTTGATCGGATTCCACCACATCTACTCGGTGATCGCTCCCGCGGCGTGATCCGCACCCGGAAGGTATGTGAGAGGAGAACACAATGGCGAAGCTGGCATTCATCGGTCTCGGTCTGATGGGCACACCCATGGCCACTCGGTTGCTCGAGGCCGGTCATGACGTGACCGTGTGGAACAGAACCGCTGCGAAGACCAAACCGCTGACCGACCACGGCGCTACTGCCGCATCGACGCCGATGGAGGCGATCGCGGGTGTCGATGCCGCGATCACCATGGTGACCAACGCGGACGCGCTCGAGCAGGTCGTGTTCGGCGAGAACGGCGTGGCCGCGGCGCTGGCACCAGGGCAGTTGCTCATCGACATGTCGACGGTGGGTCCGGACGCGGTGCGCTCGGTCGCATCGCGCTTGCCAGACGGCGTTGCCATGGTCGACGCACCCGTGCGGGGCAGCGTTCCCCAGGCCACCACGGGCCGGCTGGCCATCTACGTCGGCGCGGACCCTTCCGACTTCGAGCGCGTGGAGCGGATCCTCACGCCACTCGGCACGCTCCACCACGTCGGCGGGCTGGGAGCGGGCGCCGCCACCAAGGTTGTCGTGAACTCCACGCTCGGCGCGGCCATCGCCGCCTTCGGCGAAGCCCTCGCCCTTGGGGACGACTTCGGGCTGGAGCGTTCCGTCGTACTCGACGTACTGAGTGACACCCCGATCGCGGGCACGGTCGAGGCTAAACGCGCCAACGTCGAATCCGGCACCTACCCTGCCAACTTCAAGCTCAGCCTGGCTCTCAAGGATCTCAACCTGGTCATCGAGATCGCCGAGCAGAACGGCCGGCGGCTGGAGGTGGCGGCGGCGTCTCGTGACTGGCTCGAGGAGGCTGCCGTGGCCGGCGCGGGCGACCTCGACTATTCGGCGGTGATCCCCACCATCACCTCGGACGGGGGAGGACGTCCGGTATGACCACAGCCGCGATCACTCCTTCGATCTGCGGCCTGCGACACCAGGTCGGTGGTGCCGGACGAGGTCGACGATGGCTATCAGCAGGGCCACGACCATGAGCCCCGAGGCGCTCAACAGCGCCTCGGACACCGCCGTCGGATAGTCGTGGTGTGAGCTCATCAGGACGCGGTAGAAGATCGTCGCCAGTACGGCGGTGCCGATCGCCGAGCCGATCCGTTGAGCGGTCTGCAGCGCACCACCTGCCGCGCCGGCCATCCGTACCGGAACGTTCTGCAGAGACAGCGTGATGTTGGGGGAGGTGACCATGCCGCCGCCGATTCCGGCGACCAGTAACGGTCCGGCGGTCGCCCATTGCGCGGCGTCGCCACCGACGTGCCGCAGCAGGAGCGCGGTCGTCACCAGTCCGGCAACCGTCGCGGTCAGACCTGCCACGGTCAGCAGGCGACCGAATCTCGAGACCAGGCGTCCGGCGATCGCCGCGGACACCGCGACCCCGATCGCGAACGGAGTCACTGCCAAGCCGGAGCGCAGCGGTGAGTATCCGAACCCGTCCTGGTAGAACAGTGCGAGCACAAGCCAGATGCCGGTGAAGCCGATGAAGTAGACCAGGCCGATGATCGAGCCGGCGGCGAAGCCCGGAGTATGCGCCAGCCGTGGATCGAGCACCGGCTCGCGGCCCCGGCGTACGGTGTGTAACTCCCACCAGGCGAAGACGGCGAGCAGCAGTACGGCTACCACGAACAGCCACCAATCATGGCGCAGACCGTTGCCCGCGGCTTCCACCGCCGGGAGCAGCAGGCAGAGTATGCCCGCACCGAGCAGCAGTGAACCGATCAGATCCAGATCGGGCTTGCGGCGTTCGCCTCCCGAGCGAGCCGGGACCCACCGTGCGGCGAGCAGCAGGGCGACCAGGCCGATCGGTACGTTGACGTAGAACACCCAGCGCCAAGCATCCGGCCCGGCGATCAGCGTGATGATCAGGCCGCCGACCACCGGTCCGGTCGCCGTGGCGAGTCCGACTGTGGCACCGAGGATGCCGAACGCCCTGCCCCGCTCGGCTCCCTGGAAGAGTTCCTGGATCAAGCCGGAGTTCTGCGGCACCAGCATGCCGCCGGTGACCCCTTGCAGCAGCCGTGCGGCGATCAACAGACCAATGGTCGGTGCCGCACCGGTGAGAGCGCTGGTCAGCACGAACGCTGCCAGGGCGATCATGAACATCCGGCGCCGGCCCAGCGCGTCGCCGAGCCGACCGGCCGGTACGAGCGCCAGCCCGAAGCTGAGCGCGTACCCGGACACCACCCACTGCGCGGCTCCGGCCGAGACACCGAGCCCTCGTTCGATGGACGGCAGCGCCACGTTGACGATGCTGACGTCGAGCAGTGCCATGAACGCGGCGAGCTGAGTGACCGCCAAGGTCCGCCAGCGCAGCGGATGGCCGGTCGCCGGCGATGCGGCCATCGCGTCCACGGCGCTCATGCGGTCGGCTGCCGATAGGGGATGCCGTACGGCGCGAACACCTCGTGCAGCAGGCGGTCGCTCTCCTCGTCGTACCGCACTGTGTAGACCGCGGCCTGGCGGAGTTGCTGGATGGTCAGCGCGACGCCAGCCTTGGACGCCACGTGCATCTCGACCGACCGGTAGATCGCTATGGCGGACGGCATCACGGACCCCTGGCGCTCGGACTGCCAGATCTTCAGCCAGACCGGCCGTGTCGTTGCCTCAGACGTCATCCCTGACCACCCCTCGGGCGACGGCAATCTGATGAAGTGCCGAGCTGAAGGCCAACCCGGCGCGAAGTTTCGGTCCGCTTGTCCACGGTGACCAGGATTCGCCTTCGGATGGCCCGCGGGCATCGCCGCCAGCGGCAATTCAGAGTGCTGGCCAAGAGGGGGGCCGCATCCCTGCTAGCTGGGTGGCCTGGCTACCCTCCTTCTCGGCAAAGGGCTACCGTCGGCTTGTGAACGCGCCGGACTCTGGAGCCGACGCGGATCGTGCCCTAGACCCGCGGACAGGTCGTGATCCGCACAGTCCGGCGCGGTTGCGTCAGCTCGCCGAGGAGCTCGCCGCGACGGCGATCGCCAACGCTCAGGCCGAGCAGAAGCTGCGCGACCTGTTGGAGACGCAGGCGGCATTGCGCCGCCTGGCCATGCTGGTCGCGCGGGGGGAACCGCCCGAAGTCCTGTTTGCAGCCGTGACCAGGGAGGTCCTGCGGCATTTCGGTCATGACACGGCCAGAATGATCAGGTTCGAGCTCGACGGGACCGCGACGGTCGTCGCCAACGAGGGCACAGCGGGTCCTCATGTGCGGGTCGGTGAGCGCTGGGAAGGCTATCCGCCGAACGGGCTGACCGAGACCCTCCTGCGCACTGGCCGGCCGGCCAGGATCGATGACTACCGCGCCATCGAGGGTGGCGAGCCCTACGTCCGCGAGGGACTGCTCGCCGCGGTCGCGATGCCGGTCCACGTCCATGGCCGGGTGTGGGGGATGATCGCCGTCGGCTCGGCGAGCGGGCCACTGCCGCCCCACACCGAGCAGCGCATGACGGAGTTCACCGACCTGGTCGCGACAGCAGTCGCGAATGCCCAGAGCCGGGCCGAGCTGATGTCGTCTCGCGCGCGGATCGTCGCCGCGTCGGACGAGGCCCGCCGGCGGATCGAGCGCGACCTCCACGACGGCGCGCAGCAACGCCTGGTCGCGCTGGCACTCAGGCTGCGTTCGGCAGTGGCGTCCAGCGAGACCCGGGGAGTCGGTAGCGAGATCGCGGAGGTAGCCGAGGAGATCATGGACGTGATCGACGACCTGCGGGAAATCTCCCGTGGCATCCACCCGGCGATCCTGACCGAGTCGGGACTGCGCCCCGCGCTGCGTGCGCTCGCGCGGCGTTCGGCCGTCCCGGCCACGGTTGACGTACGGGTCGCCGGCCGACTCCCCGAGCCGGTCGAAGTGGGCGTGTACTACGTGGTCTCGGAGATGCTCACCAACGCTGCGAAACATGCGCGCGCCTCGGTGGTCGAGGTGAACGTCGAGGCGTCCGGGGGCAGACTCCGGGTGCACGTGCGCGACGACGGTATCGGCGGGGCCGACTCCCGTCGGGGCTCGGGCCTGGTCGGGCTGAAGGACCGGATCGAGGCGCTCGGCGGGACCTTCGACGTACACAGCCCACCGGATCACGGCACGTCGGTGACCTGCGACCTTCCCGTTCCCGCCGCGAGCGAACCCAGCGAGTAGATCGCCCAGCGGCCCACCTGGACTGGTGACACAATCGAACAGGTCGGCGGTCTGCTGCGTATGCGTCCGTCGGCAGGTGGCGAGGGAACCGATGTGATGGCACCGACCCGACTGAATCTGCCCGGCCCGCGCTGGTTGCATGGGTTGCTGGTCAGCGTTGCTCTGGTAGCGGCGGTCACGGGCGTCGTCGCGCTGCTGAAGCTGTACGTCCCTGTGCTGAGTCTGCTGGTCCTGTACCTGCTCGCCGTGCTGCCGATTGCCGTGGTCTGGGGAGCTCGCTGGGCGGCGATCACCTCGGTTGTCAGCGTCGTGGTCTTCGCGTTTCTTCTGCCACCTGAAGGTTCGGTCTTGATCGCCGACTCCCGGAACGTGGTGGCGCTCGGCGTGTTTCTGGTGACGGCGGTAGTGGTGGCCGAGCTGGCGGCGCGGTCACGGCGGGCGGCATTGAGATCGAAGCGCCTGATCACAGCTCAGTCCGCCTTGCGGCGGATCGCGACGCTGGTCGCGGAGTCCGATGCGCCGAAGGTGGTCTTCGAGGCGGTCACCCGGGAGGTAGGGCTCTTGTTCGGAGCCGACCTGGCCCGGATGGAGCGCTACGAGGCGGACGGGACCGTGATCGGCGTCGCCGCCTGGAGCAGGGTGCCGGCCCAGCTCACTGTCGGTACGCGGTTCAACCTGGACGGGCTGAGTGTGGCCAGCGATGTGCGGCAGACCGGCAAGCCGGTCCGGCTCGACAGCTTCGCGGGTGCCACCGGGGAGATCGCGAGCGAGGCGCGTGCGCTCGGCATCCGCTCGTCGGTCGGCTGTCCGATCATGGTCGCCGGGCAGGTGTGGGGGGTGATCGCCGCCTCGAGGAGGAGCGATGAACCGTTCGCGGCGAACACGGAGTCACAGATCGCCCGCTTCACGGAGCTGGTGGCCACCGCTATCGAGAACACCGAAGCACGCGCCGAGCTGCGCCGCATGGCGGATGAACAGGCCGCGTTGCGGCGGGTCGCGACACTGGTCGCGCGTGGGGGTGCACCCGACCTGGTGTTCGCCGCGGTGGCAGAGGAGCTCGGTCAGCTGACGGACGCGGACATCACCGGGATCTTCCGGTTCGAGCCGGACGGAACGGCGACACTGATGGGAAGCCGTGGCATCGGCGAGGGCGAGCTGCGGATAGGTGAGCGCTGGAGGCCGGAATCGCCTTCGGCGATCGCGTCAGTGCAGGCGACCGGTCAGTCCGCCCGGTACGACGTGGACGACGCACAGCGGCAGCGCCTACCGCCGTTCCTCCGCGATTGGGGTATCAAGTCGGCGGTCGGCAGTCCGATCATCGTCGAGCGCCGCTGCTGGGGTGGCATCAGCATCGCGTCGCGACGTGACCCCTTTCCCCTGGCCACCGAGCAGCGGATGGTCGAGTTCACCGAGATCGTCGCCACCGCCATCGCGAACGCGGACAGCCAGGCGCAGCTCAGGGCGTCCCGCGCGCGGGTGATCGCCGCCGGAGACGACATGCGGCGCCGCCTGGAGCGGGACCTGCACGATGGAGCGCAGCAACGGCTGGTGTCGCTCGCGCTCGAACTACGCCTCGCGCAGGCCGCGGTCCCTGGCTATCTGCCGACGCTCCGGGCCGGGATCGGCCAGGCCGCCGTCGACCTCACCGAGGTGGTTGACGAGTTGCGCGAGATAGCTCGTGGCATTCATCCTGCGGTCCTGGCCGAGGGTGGCCTCGGTCCGGCGTTGCGGACTCTGGCCCGCCGCGCGGCCGCCCCGGTCGACCTGAACGTGGGGACGCGGTCCCGGTATCCGCCACCGATCGAGGTGGCGACGTACTACGTCGTGTCCGAGGCACTCACCAACATGGCCAAGCACGCTGACGCGTCGCGCGCGGAAGTCTCCCTCGAGGAGTTGGCCGGCGCGCTGCGGCTGCGGGTCCGGGACAACGGCGCCGGCGGCGCCGAGCCGCGCGGCGGATCGGGGCTGGTCGGGTTGCGCGACAGGGTGGAGGCTCTCGGCGGGTCGATCGACGTCGTCAGCCCCGTGGGACACGGCACGGTGATCGACGTCTCGCTTCCGCTCGAGCGACCGGGCGACACGGCTCCACAAAGCCGACCGCCGGAACCCAGCTGACCGACTGCTCACAACCGTCGGAGCTCGAGGATGGCGGCCTGTGCGGCGTCCGCGGTGAGCCGTCGCGCAGCCTCCTTGGCGAGCAGTCCCGCGATGACCGGCCCCAGTCGGCCGGCGCGTGACGATGGCCTCGGAGGGGCTTCGACAACGGCGGTCAGCGTCGCCATGACGTCGGTCTTGGCGAAAGGTGGTCTGCCCTCGACGACGGCGTACAGTGTCGCGCCGAGCGAGAAGAGGTCAGACTCCGGTGCCGGCCTGTCGCCACGGAGTTGCTCGGGGGAGATGAACGCCGGGCTACCTTCGAGAGCCCCCCGGGGACTGTCGAGTTCCTCGTCCGCCATGCAGGCGATGCCGAAGTCGGTCAGCACCACCCGGTCGTCGTCACACAGTTGCACATTGGCGGGTTTGACATCGCGATGGACGACGCCCGCCCGGTGGACGGCCTTCAGCGTGTCGAGCAGTCGCAACGCGAGGTCGGTCACCCGGTCGATCGACAGCGGCCCTTCGCCCGCGAGCGTCTCTGCCAGCGTTCGGCCTGACAGCGGTTCCATCGCGATCCAGGGGAGGCCGTTGTCTCGCACGACGTCATGCACGCGGACCACTCCGCCATGGTTGACCCGCGCCGCCGTGCGTGCCTCGTTGAGCGCGCGCGTCCGGGCCGCCCGATTCGCGTCCTCCGACTGTGCGCCGACGGTGAGGTATTGCTTGAGGGCAACCGGTCGGCGCAGCAGCTCGTCCTCTGCCAGCCAGACCCGTCCCATGCCACCCCTTCCCAGGAGCGACTGGAGCCGGTATCGACCTGCGACAAGTCGTCCGGACGAAGCCTTCGCCGACCGACGGACCCGGCCGGAAGTTCGAATGGCCGGCCCGACCGGCACCGTGCTCTCCGTCAGGCTCGCAAGACGACGGGCTGGGCTGACACCTGCGTCTCGGTTCGGAAGTTCAGCGAGAGCCGTCATAGGGCCAACCGTGCGCGCATCGAGGCGTCATGTCGTCCCGGCGGACGCCAATCGCCCGTACCAGCTGGCAGTACCTGTACCGGATAGCAGTAACCCCGCGCTGGGTGTCAGCCGCAATCCTGCTCCGCCCGGCGAACCCGGCTGCCGAATCGGCCGTACAAAGGGTATCGAAAGCTCAACAGATCAAGGAGAAACCTCGCATGAGGCGCATGGCCTTGGTGCGCGACGGCGCGCGGCTTCGCAGGCCGCCTTGGAGGAATCGCAGATGGCACGATCGACCGCGACAACCGGGTCCGGGAGAACGGCGGCGGAACCACACCGCCGCCCGGAGCCGGCCGACGCGCTGATCCGCGTGCTCTATGCGGAGCACGGTCCCAGCGTGCTCAGGTACGCCACCCAGCTGACGGGCGATCGTGCCGCGGCCGAGGACGTCGTCCAGGAAACCCTGCTCCGCGCCTGGAAACATGCGGCCAGCCTCGTCGAGGGCACGGGCTCGATCCGGGCCTGGCTCCTGAAGGTGGCGCGGAACATCGTCACCGATCGGGCTCGGGCCAGAGCCGTCCGTCCAGTAGAAGTCGCGCAGGTGGATGAGCACAGCTCGGTCGGCACAGATCATTCCGACTCGGTGGTGAACACACTGCTGATCCTCGAGGCGCTGGACCAGGTGTCGGCCGAACACCGCGAGGTCATCGAGGAGCTGTACTACCAGGGCCGAACTGTCGCGGAGGCCGCCCGGGAGCTCGGCGTACCGCCTGGCACGGTGAAGTCCAGGTCGTACTACGCCTTGCGCGCGGTCCGCGCCGCGATCGGTGGCCGAGAAGCGCTGTTCGGACCAGAGATGGGCGGATGAGCTGCAATGCGAAGTTATGACTACGTGGTGGTCGGCGGTGGTACGGCGGGTTGCGTGCTGGCTGCACGGTTGTCAGAGGGCAGCGCACGGGTGTTGCTGCTCGAGGCGGGTGGTGCGCGGGAGCTGGACTCGATGGCGATCCCGCCGGCGTGGCCCAGCCTGATGGGATCCACGGCCGACTGGGCTGATCAGACCGTGCCTCAGCAAGCGACCGGCGCCCCTGTGGCGTGGCCGCGTGGCCGCGGGCTGGGCGGGTCCTCGTCGATCAACGCGATGAACTTCGTGCGTGGGCATCGATCCAGTTACGACGCCTGGGTCACGGCCGGTGCGAAGGGCTGGGGTTTCGACGACTTGCTGCCGGCCTTCAAACGCAGCGAACACACCGAAGGTCGCGATCCCGCGCTGCGCGGTGCCGGCGGCCCGCTCACGCCTGGTCCCGCCGTCCAGCGGCATCCCATCGCGGAGGCCGGGCTCGCGGCCGCCGGTCAGGCCGGATACCCGATGGCGCGAGACATCAGCGGTGGCCTGGAAGAGGGCTTCGGCTGGTGCGACCTGAGCATCGTCGACGGCCGGCGCCAGAGCGCGGCCGACGCCTATCTCACCCCGGTCCTCGGCCGGCCGAATCTCGAGGTGGTCACGGACGCGCTGGTGACAAGGCTGCTGATGGACGACGACGGATGCCGGGGAGTCGAGTATCGCGTCGGCGCCGAGACCTTCGTCGCCGACTGCTCGGAAGAGGTCCTGCTCACCGCGGGGGCGGTCGGTACGCCGCAACTGTTGATGGTGTCCGGGCTCGGGCCGGCCGACCATCTGCGAGGCCTCGGTATCGAAGTGGTTGCGGACCTGCCCGGTGTCGGCGCCAACCTGCACGACCATCCGATGTGCAGCCTGGTTTACCAATCCGCCCGGCCGGTGCCGCAGGGAGTCAACAACCACGGCGAGGTCCAGGGTCTGCTGAGCACCGGTATCGGCGCGCACGGCCCGGACGCCCAGATCATGTTCGTGGACGTTCCGCTGCGCGCCGACTCGTTGCCGGGCCCCGGCATCGGTGACGGCTACGCCATCATGGTCTCGCTGATGGCGCCGTACAGCCGCGGTTCCGTTCGCTTGGCGAGCATCGATCCTGGTGCACACCCGGTGATCGATCCCGCGTACTACACCGACGAGCGCGACGTCGACATCGTGGTCGCCGGACTGCGCATCGCCCGCGACATCGGTTCCGCGCCGGCGTTGTCGCCTTGGTGCGGTACTGAAGCGCAACCCGGGCCCGATGTGCGGGACACCGAAGACCTGCGGAACTACGCCCGGACCAACCTTCGCAGCTACTCGCACTATGGCGGAACCTGCGCGATCGGTACCGATGAGCAGTCCGTGGTCGACACGAGCCTGCGCGTGCACGGCATCAGGAACCTGCGAGTCGCCGACGCATCCGTGATGCCGTCGCCGATCTCCGCCAACACCAACGCGACCGTCTTCGCGATCGCCGAGCGAGCAGCGGAACTCATCCGTTGGTGACCAGCGATGCAGAGCCGTCCTCTCATCAGAGCCGACCGCGGTGCACGACTGCTGTTGCCTGACGCAACGTTGTGGCTGGCCTCTCGTCGCGACCTCGTCCATGGCCGTGTTCGGGCCGTTCCTGCCAGCAGGTGGGTCGGGTTTCTCGCCAGCAGGACCGTGGGTTGGGGGCTGACGTCGACGGCAACACCGTTCTTCCGCGCGATGCTCTGATGGTGACATCACTCCGCTGCCGCCAGGAGCTGAAGGACCGCTTCGAAGCCGAGGCCGTTCCGCTTCGTCCTCGTCTGTACGGCGCTGCCGTGCGGCTGACCGGGAATCCCACCGATGCGGAGGACTTGCTGCAGGAGACGTACCTTCGCGCTTACCGAGGCTTCTCCGGGTTCCAGCCCGGGACGAACCTGACCGGATGGCTGTTCCGGATCCTTCGCAACACGTTCTTCAACACCTACCGCAAGCAACTGCTCGAACCGAGGACAGTGCCCGAGGATTCCTGGCACCGCAAGGGCTTCCGGCCCGCCGTCGAGGCTTCCGCCGAGAGTGTCGTCATCGACGCGATCCCCGCCCAGCGGCTCCAGGAGGCGCTGACCGCCCTGCCCGAGCGTTATCGGCGGGTGGTTCTCCTGTTCGACGTGGAGGGGTTCAGCTACAAGGAGATCGCCGGAATCGTCGACGTTCCCCTCGGAACCGTGATGTCGCGGCTGCATCGTGGCCGGAAGTCCTTGCGCGAGCGGCTTCGGCCGCCCGCGCCCGTGCCGAGTCCTGCCGACCTCGAAGCCTTACCCGGATCGGTTGAGATGCCGGCGCGCGTGCACTGACACGCAGAGGTGCGGGTGTGCCGGCGGCGAGCGCGCTGGTCAGCCGGCGACGGCTGTCGCTTCGGCGGCCTGCAGGATGAGTTGGGTCGCGGCCTCGGGCTGGGACACGAACGAGACATGCGAAGCCGCGACCTCCACGATCGTCGCGTTGGCGCGCTCGGCCATGAACCGTTGCAGCGCCGGCGGGATCGCCTTGTCCTCGGTGCCGAGCAAATACCAGCACGGCAGTGTGTTCCACGCCGGCGGGACCGACGGCGTGGCTGCGAATGCCGCGGCCGCGTAGGGCCGCTGTGCCGCAGCCATCACTGCGGCCGTCGCAGGATCTACGTCGGCGGCGAAGGCTTCTCGGAAGGCCTCGGGGGCGAGGTAGAGGTCGGCGCCCTCGCTCCTATCAGGGTTGGTGAACGGAACGGGCCGGATCGAGGGCCCCACGAGGCTGCCTTCGAATCTTTCGAGGAGCTCCTGCTGGCTCTCGCCGACGTCGCACATCCAGCCGTTGAGGTAGACGAGCGCCTTGACCTGCTCGTTGCCGATGGCGGCGGTGGAGATCACATTGCCGCCGTAGGAGTGGCCGACGAGCACGATCGGACCGCTCAGGGTCCGCAGGAAGTCGGCCAGGTAGGCGGCGTCGCCGGCGAGATCGCGAAGCGGGTTGCCGAACCCGATGGCCGAGTACCCGCGGTTCTGCAGCGCACGGATCTCGGCGTCGAAGCCGGTCGCGTCGGCCCATGCACCGTGGACCAGGACGATCGTCGGGGTCTCAGCAGCCATTCTCACCAGAGCTCCAATGCTGACGGATTGTCTATGCCGCGACTGTAGACCTGTGAGGACTGCAAGCGCGCCGGCCGAGGGTTGATCAAATGTTGGACGTGGACGAGCCGAAGAATCGAGGTCGCGCAGCGGGCCACGCCGGTGCGGACTGTAACGCGCGGGCCGTTGTTGCGATGGACGAGACGGGGGCACCTGCCGGAGCAGGTGGCTGAGGGGGATGCGAGATGATGCGGTGCGCGCGCTCCGTAGCGGTGCTGTTGTCGGTCTGCGTGATCGGGCTGACTGGATGCACGCACGACCCGGTGGGTGCGAGGTCGACTCCAGAGGCCAAGGTCACTGGGGTACCGATCGGTGCCGGTGCAACTGGCACCGCAGCGGTCGGCGGGTTCCGGGTGGTGGTCCCGGCCTCGGCGGTGACCGGATCGGGTCGGCTGACGGCTGTCCAGAGTTCGAACCTTCCAGCGAGCGCGGCCGGAGTGAAGCGGATCGGCTCAGGAGTGCATGTCGACCTCGGCGGCGCACGTCTGCGTGGTCTCGCCACGGTCTCGTTCGACATATCTCCACGCTGGAACAAGAACGTGATTCCGGTCGTGGTCTGGCAGGACGGCGCAGGAGGCTGGCGCTGGCTCCCAACCGACTGGAAGCCGGGTCGAACGACGGTGACCGCGCAGACCGATCATTTCTCGGACGGATTCCTTGGTGGACTCGACATAGGCGCCGAAGCTCGGGAAGCAGCGAATCGATTCGGCACCTGGTTCACCGGTCGAGCGGGTGTTACTCAGCCGGCGTGTACAGGGCAGGACGCTGCGCGGGCGAAGCTCCAGGTCACCTCCGGCAGCGGGGACAGTGTGAAGTGGTGCCTGGGAACCGAAGGCGGACGGACCGTCTTCAAGATCGCCAACAACCGCATCACGTACACCCAGATCAGCTATCCCAAGAGCTGGAAGGTGATCGCAGGCCAACGTTTCGGGGTGAGCCTCAGCGCGCTGGCTGACTTTGCGGTGACGACGTTCGCGAATGCACTGGAGAGGCCTGGATACGAAACGATTCTGGTGCAGGGCGGCAAGACGGTGGAGTTCAGTGTGCCGACCGGCAGCCAGGCGAAGGTAATCGCTCAGATCAGCTTCTACTCGTGGGCCTTGCAGGCACTGGGACTCGCGCTCGACATCGAGACCAAGATCGCGAAGCTGGCCGGCATCGAACTGGAGAAGAACGGGCTCGACCGCTTGATCGGGATCGTGACCAATCCGGCGAAGCTCGACGGCTGGGGCAAGGCTGGTCAGGAATGCTTGAAGTCGTACACCGAGCAATTCACCGATGACCTGCTGAAGCCGGTGGAACTCAATGACACCGCGCTGAAGATCTTCACGTTCGCAGGCACCTGCGCGATCGCGATGGGCAAGGTCTCGGCGAGTGAGTCCGGTCCGCTGATCTTCCCTGCCAGCGTCTTGCTCGACGCGGTGTCGACCATCGTGGCGGCGATCGTGAGTGCGGCACAGTTGCTCGTCTCGATCGGGCGGGAGATCTGGGACTCGTTCGCCACTTTCGGCGGCGGCGGCAACCCCGTCTACATCATCCGTCTCACTCCGCGAGCCACTCCGACTGCCGTGATCAAGATCGAGCCTGTCGGGGCAGACGGTACGCCCAAGCCGGGATACGCCGTGGAGTCTCAGGACTTCACGCTCGATTGCACGGCGTACGTCTATCCATCGCCGTCTGCAGTTAGCGACAACATCTATGCGTGCGGCAGCGTTGCGACGAATGCCGACGTCTGCTGGATTCAGCCAGGGTCCGATCATGCCTACTGCGACGTTTCACCCTGGGACAAGAAGCTCAGGCGATTCGATCTGACCCAATCGCCCGTACCTGCGGTCAAGCCGACCCGTGACCCGCAGCCGTGGGGTCTCGTCCTCGCCGACGGAACACAGTGTCTGCGGCGCATCGGGGGGTCGTGGTCAGGCCGTCCGGACGGATGGGTCGGCTCCTACGGGTGTGAAGGAGTGGAGTTCGTTGTGCTGGCCGACCCCTCGAACGACTACCAGGACATCGACAAGTCGCGTCCGACCTGGATTGTCCGAGTCGGCGAACTCGACGATTCCGCGACAAGCCTCCCCGCCCCACGCCCGGTCGCAGTGAAAACGGCGTACTACGCATCCCGCGGCTAGCGGGCACGAGCGCCGCGAGTTAGTTGAAATGTTGGACACGTCTTGCGCGGGTCGTAGTCGCTGGCCGTGGTGATCGGGCAGGGCGGTTCACCCGGAGGAGATCAGCAAGGATCGTCAATGTCCAAGTCCGCGCCGACGATGCGAGTCCCGGCATTCGTGCTTCCGTCCACAAAGTAGGTCCTTGGACACAGGGGACTCGCTGTTCAGCGAGGTCTACCCGGAGGGCTGGTACGGGAGACTGTCACGGTCCAGCGCCGTGGCCGGCGGCGCGGTGGCCTGGGGTTCGTTGCTGTCTGCAGTCGACGCCTCGGTGCTGGCAACGGTGGCGGACTGGCTCGTGCTGGGTGCGGATTGCTTGCCGTCGTCGGAACCGCAGCCGCCGAGGATGGTTGTGACTGACGTGGCGAGTCGGGCACAGAGCACTATGTTCATCGAGGTCGGCACGGTCATGGACTTGTGGCTGGCCGCCGTTCGGGAGAGTCGCCGACGAGTTCTGAGTTGGTGCCAATCTGGGTGAGTTGGATGTTTATCGGTATACGACTCGCGTCAGAATTGGATCGTGACCGCAATCATCCACCTCGTGCATGGCCTGGCGAGCCGCATGCCGGCGGACGGCCACGAGCTCCGCTCGCACCCGCACGAGGTTCATGCGGAACCTCAGGACCCCATCGCCTTGCCCCGTTTCCGGCGATGGTCGCGTCCGACTCCCTGGTCGCTGTGATGCCAGATCCGGGAAGCCGTTCCAACAACGTGAAGAAGAGGACAGAGTGATGCTCGATCCCGTCGTCGACAAAGGTCAGCTGACCGAGACCGACCGCTTCATCTTCGAGTCGTGGGGCTACTTCATGATTCCCAACGTCTTGACGCAGGACGAGGCCGCCGAGGCGTACGACGTTTCGCGGCGTCTGCACCAGAACCGCGACCGCGAGTTCGGGCAGATCGGCCGGACCTACGAGAGCGAGCCGGTTCTCGAGCGGCTCATCGATCATCCTGACGTCCTTCCGAAGGTGCAGGGTCTGCTCGGCGACCGATTCGTACTGCAGGCCGGCTGGAACACCATGCAGCCGGCGCACGCGGGGAACGGCCGTTGGCACCAGGACGGATCGTCCGCCTTCGACTTCAAGGACCTGGGGTTCCCGGTTCCCTTGCTTCAGCTCCGCGTGTCGTATCTGCTCACCGATCAGACTGTGCCCGGCATGGGCAACATGGAGCTGATTCCCGGCAGCCACCGCTCCCGGGTCGGTCTACCTGATGCAATCCGTGAGCGCAACGACGACGTCGCGATCGGCCATGTCGTGTGCGCCGAGGCCGGGGCTGCTCTGGTGTTCCACAACGGCGTCTGGCATCGAAGCTTCCGCCACGATGGCGACTACGACCGCTTTACAACGCACTACGTCTACAGCCCGCCGTGGGTCCGCATGGCCGACCGTTTCAGCAACGACCCCGAGTTCCTCGAGCGCACCACGCCCCTGAGGCGCGCACTGATGGGGGAGTTCGCAAGGCCGGACGCCCCGTTCGGCGCCAACTACGATCCGCTGCCGATCTGACGTACGACCCGCTTCCCCGCGGCACCGGCCTTTCGCTGAGTTGGAAGGCCGGTGCCTGCATCCCGGGCAATTCCGGTGCACCGATGAACTCCGAGTCCTAGAGTGCGTGTGGTGAATCTTTCGCATCTCGGTGCGCCGATCGGGCCGATGATCCGCGTCCACGGCGGGTTCGCCAACCGGACGTACCGGCTCGATACCGACCAGGGGTCGTTCGCGGTGAAGGAGTTGAACCTCGTCGACCGCCGCTGGACCTACCGCATCGAGGACGTGTTCAGGTTCGAGCGGGCGGCCTTCGCCGCCGGCATCCCGATGCCAGAGCCGATCTCGGCCAACGACCACATGCTCGTCCACCGGTGGGTCGAGGGAGAGAAGGTGCCCGAAGCACCAGTGTCGGCGGCGTACGCGCTCGAGATCGGTGAGATTCTCGCGCGCCTCCACGCGCTGGACGTCGAGTGGACCGATGTCTCGCTCGAGGACCCGACGCCACGGGACTGGCCCGAGCTCGCCGCGCGTGCGACGGCGACCGGACAGCCGTGGGCTGACGAACTCGCCTCCCAGGTCGAGTCGCTGCTCGCGATTGCCCACTTCGTCGCCACCTGCGAACGGCCAGGCCCCGTCGTACTGACGCACAAGGACATCCAACCGTGGAACCTGCTCGCTCGAGACGGTCGGCCGGTGGTGCTCGACTGGGAGCTCTCGGGGATGCTCGACCTGGCCGGTGAGCTCGGCTCGACCGCGCTGAGCCTCGCGAAGGGACCTGGCTTTGACACCATCGAGCCTGCCATCTTCGGCTCGGTCCTCGACGGCTACGTTGCCGGGGGCGGAGCGCTGCCGCCGCCGGGACCGAGCTGGTTCGTGTTCATGATCGGCGGCTGGCTGGGGCACACGAGGTGGAACATCTTCCGTTGCCTGGCCGGTGTCGAGGCGGGCACAGGCCCTGACCTCGCGCTGTCGCACGAGTCCGTGCGCAACGGCGTACGCGGCCTACCCGACATGTTCGGCCGACTTCCGGAGCTCGAGACGCTGCTCGTGTGACACTGACCCGCGTCTGTGCTGGGTGCGCGACTTAGCAGGCAGATGTCGTATCCGGGCCACCGTCTTCGTCGCTAGGGGTGAGAGGCTGCCCACAAGGGCGCTGTCACGGTCAGAGGAGATACTGACGATGCTGCACCCACAGGCCAAGGTCCACCGCATGTTCGAGCTCGTCGAGCCGATCGCCACCGTCACCTTCTCCGAGGTGCCGAACGAGGCGTTCCTGGCCATCGGCATGCGCAATTACTGGGACGGATACTTCGCGGGCCGCGCTGCGCCGCTGGGAATGGCACCTGCCGAGGTGGTGCACGCGGTCTTCTACAACTTCGCCGACGGCGAGGTGGCGCGCCACATCCCGTGGGTCTGGGGGAAGACCACGCCGGAGGACGCGATCGCGGTGCGCGAGCGGGGGAGCGCCGCCGCGCTGCGGCAGATGATCGGGGAGCTCGCCGACGCCCCTGGTCTGGTGCGGCTCGCAGACCTCGCCACCCGTGCAGCGGTCAGCGCGCCGATTGAGGGTCGAGTGCTGTACGCCGGGCTCCGGACGCTCGACGTACCCGAGGAGCCGGTGGCCAGGCTCTGGCACGCGGCGACGCTGCTGCGGGAGCACCGCGGGGACGGCCACAACGCCGCCCTGGTCACCCACGGCATCGGCGGCACCGAGGCCCACGTCCTGATGGCTCTCGCCCTCGGAATGAAGGCGGAGGAGTTCGGCCGGATCCACCACCTACCCAAGGCACAGCTGGCCGCTGTCGTCGACGGGCTGCGCGACCGCGGCCTCGTGAACGCCGCCGGCGGGTTCACCGACGCCGGCCGGGAGACCAAGGAGCGGATCGAGGCTCTCACCGACGAGCTGGCGGCGCCGGCGTACGACGTGCTCAGCGTGGACGAGCTCGACCAGCTGGTCGCGGGGCTCGAGCCGATCGCCGCCGCGGTACAGGCCCGTTGACGACTGAGAGGCCCAGTCGCCGAACGGGAGGTGTGGGCGATCGGCCAAGACAACCCGCGCTCGGCAGCGGACTGCCGAGCGCGGTAGCTGTGGGGTCAGGTTCGGTAGCGGAAGATGATCCGGCCTCGGGTCAGGTCGTAGGGGCTGAGCTCCACGAGGACGCGGTCCTCGGGGAGGATCTTGATGTAGTTCTTCCGGATCTTCCCGCTGATGTGGGCGAGGACCTGGTGGCCGTTGGTGAGTTCGACCCGGAAGTTGGCGTTGCGGAGGCACTCGACGACGGTGCCCTCGACTTCGATGCCGCCTGCTGTTCTGGGCATTGTCAGGCCTTTCCCGGCCGGCGGATCAGTTCCAGACTGCCGCCCGTACGGCGTGCGCCGAGCCCCTCGAACAGCGCCATCGCGGCCGTGTTGGTCTCGTCGATCTCTGCCGTGGCTGCTTCGAAACCAGAGCGGCGCAGCCGACCCAGCACTTGACTCAGCAACGCCCGGGCGATGCCGTGCCTTTGCTCGGCCGCCAGCACCGCGACCAGCCCGATGCGCGGGCGCCGGGTCATCGTGGCTACCCGGACCAGCCCGACGTACCGATCGTCCCGCACCGCGACCGTGTACTTCGATGGGTCGATCGGCCTCGTCCCGCCTTGCCAGGGCAGTACCTCCGCGGGCATCGTCTCCCAGCCGACGGTGGACTCGACCTCGTCGCGAATCGCCTGGTCCAGCTCACGCAGCGGAGCCTCGGCCACGTCGCCGGCGGTCGCGATGAGCACCCCTGACGGTACGGTCGCCCGGGTGAGTCCCGTGGGTACGACGAACTCCGATTCGCGGCGCCACGTCGCGAATCCCGCGCGTACCCAATTGGCCGTGAGGTCGCGGTCGGTCTCGTCGACCACCGTGTAGAGCGGTGTTGACTGGTCGGCCAGCATCGCGGCGGCGAGCCGATCGAACACGGCGGCGCGCCAGGTGTCGATGCTGAGGAAGGTCCGGCCGTCGAGCCGCCGCGATGCGTGACCACGGCCGACGACCAGGTCGTTCTCCACCGCGTGCCACTGATTCTCCGCGACGCGCGAGATCGTCACCGCGTGGGCACCGAGGCCCGCACTGTTAGGCAAAGAGTTCATAGGTGTTTCCCTTCGGGAGTGCCGAACTTCTCGAGGCGCTCCCGGCGACACCTATGTCAATCGCCCGCCCGTGACCACGAGAGGGGGAGCACCCACTGCTCTACAGCGTTCATGGGTCTCACCTCCAGGCGTGATGTCACGGACCACAGCACGCTACCAACCGGTCCACCCCACCAGCCAACCACTTACGGAACAAGCTGCCGAACGCATGTTGTTCCCCACGGGAGCCGGGCCGCCGACGTACGATCGCTGATCTTCAGCTGATCGCGACGGTGGAAGTCACCGGGCCGTCAGGTGGTCAGGCGCATTCCGGACTGAGCCGGCGGCGGGTAGCACCGTCAGGAGGCCGTCTGCGAAGGTTCGCCGCCAGTTGATGTAGTCGTGCCCGCCGGTGAATTCGGCGTACGTCACCGGATATCCGCGCTCCTGCAAGGTGTCACGCATCCGGCGATTGATCGACAGCTGATCCGGAACGCCGTCGTCGTACACCTGGGTCTCGCGGTTGCCGACGTCGAGATAGAACCGGAGCGGCTTGCGTGGTTCCTTCGCGTACTCGCGGATCAGCCATCCTGGTTCACCCTCCTGGAGTTTCGGCCACCAGAAGCTTCCGGACTGGGAGATGACCGCACCGAAGACCTCCGGAGCGCGTAGCGCGATGTACGCCGCGGTGAGCCCGCCCAGCGACGAACCGGCGATGACGCAGTCGTCAGGGTTGTCACTGAGGCTCCAGCGACGTCGCGCCCACGGCATCAACTCACGGGTGACGAAGTCGGCCATGGCCTGGTTCGGGCTGAGTTCCTCCAGCCGCCGGGTGGCGACCTGACCGACGAACAGGGCGACCACCGGTGGGATCCTGCCCGCGGCGATCAAGTTGTCGAGTGTGGTGTGCATGCGGAGGGTAGTGCGGCCGAGATACCCGTCGAACACCACCAGCGTCGCCAGGCCCTCGGTCGAGGTTCCCGGCGGGCAGTACACCGAAAGATGCCGAGTCTCCCCCATCGCCTCACTCTCGAGCGACTCCTCGGTGATCGAACCACGGGGAACGTCAGGGCAAGGCGTCGACCAGGTCTCCGGCTGTGCCGCCGGCAGTTCCAAGGTGGACAGCCAAGTGTCCCAGTCCGTCCCGTCGGCAGGATCGCGCGGGAACTGGAACGGCCGCGGGTTGGCGGCGTCGATGTGGGACGGGCCCGCGCCGTCGGCGTCGTGCGGGGTGGAGTCGGCATCGCCGTGCCGGATGTAGTAGATGGTGCGCAGATCGGCGGGCAGCTCCTGCGTTCCGTACCACAGGTCTGTCTGCTCGAAGCGCTCCAGCGGGAGGTTGAGCTCCCAGCCGATCGTCGTCGACTCGGCATCTCCGCGCCAGACGAACGTGACCAGGACGCGGTCCTCGTCCAGCGGCTCGACGATCGGCGTACCAGAGGCGGTGACGTCGTTCCAGAAGGCTTCGATTGCAGCGGGTCCAGCGACCCGGAATTCGTCGTACAGGCGGTTGATCCGTGGGCTGACCGGCATCAAGGTCCTTTCGTCGATCGTTCAACTCGGCGAGAAGTTGATTCTGGACCACGGCCCCGACACGGTCGAGCGACCGCGGCTCATCCTGACAAGATTTCGGCAGGGTCGGCGCGCTATGGAAGTACTGATGGGGTCGCAGAGCTCCCGTGATCCAGCAGACACCTCCGAACCGCTCGTGCGTGCACGAGTGCGGTGATGTCTGCCCGATCCCGAATCGCCGTTCGTTCCGCCGTCACGGGATCGTGTCTTGTCCAGCTCGGATCCGGCGAGTCAGTTCCAGGCGGACATGATGTGCTCGGGCGTGAGGTGGGTGATGTCTGGTGCGGTACAGCCGCTGCGGGTGACCGCGATCAGCGGTGTGTTGTCGGAGGCCCCTGGTAGTTGTGATCTGTGGTGGATGAGGCGTGCGAGGTCGCGGGAGTCGAATGGCTTGTTCTCGAGCCACTTGATCGATCCGACCGCCGTGATCTTCTTGGCGATCGGCGCCCGGTCGGCGCCGACGATGTCGATCTCGGGGTCGTTGGTGCGGGTCCAGTAGCCACCAATCGCGTTCGTCTCCTCGGGGAGGGACCCGTCGGTCAGGCGCCAGAGGGCGCCGCGGATCACGGGCTCGACAGCTCGGCCGCGCCAGGTCGTCCAGTTCGCACGAATCGTTTTCAGGACCCGATCGCCTCGACCGCGTTCGATCAGCGGGATTGCCGGGTTTACGAAGGACAGCCAGAAGCGCAAGTACGGGTCATCGATCCGGTAGCGCGTCTCGCGGCTCGGCCGAGTGGACAGGGGTGTGTCGGCGGCGACGATCCGGCGTGCTGTCAGCAGGTCCAGTGAGCGCTTGACCGAGCCTGGATTGAGGTCGCCGGACGCGCGTCCGATCAACGTGAAGGCGCGCTCGCCGTGGCCGATGGTGGTCAGTACTCGGCGCGCCTGGGCTTCGGTGGGGAACTCGGCCGCGAGTGTGCGTTCTCCGCTGACGAGTAGCGCCGAGGTCGGTCGGTCTACTGCCTGCTCCAGGTAGTCCATCGGGCCTGCGCCTGAGGGCCACTCCTCGAGGATCAACGGGAGGCCGCCACTGATGAGGTAGGCGTCGAGTGCATCGGCGGGTGGCAGGTCGAGCATGCGGCCGACTTCGGCTGGATTGAGCGGAGGGACGACCAGTTCGGTGCCGCGTTGGTAGAAGGGCCGGCCGTAGGTGTTCAGCTGCTCCATCATGGCGAGGTCGGAGCCGATCAGGATCAACAGGACCGGAAGCTTGGACAGGGTCCGGTCGTAGGCCTTCTGTAGCGCGCCCTCGAAGGTTGGGTCCTCCTGCACGAGGTAGGGCATTTCGTCGATGACGACGATGCTGGGTCTGTCGGTCGGGAGCACGGTTGTGAGCAAGCTCAGGGCTGCGTCCCACGTCTGCGGAACGGTGAAGTCCGTGTAGCGTGATGCCTCGGGCAACGACGATGCCGCGACCTCGGCACTGAAGGCGGCCAGATCCCCCTCCCGGGATCCGCCGACCGCGGTGAAGAAGACGTGCGGGAGTTCAGCGCGGTCAAGAAACTCTTCGACCAGCCGGGACTTTCCGACTCGCCGCCGGCCCCGGATGAGGACGGCGCGCCCCCGCCGGGTCCCGCGGCCGCGAGTACCGACGGATCCGAGCAACTCGTCGAGGAGACCGAGCTCGGTTTGCCGTCCGACGAATCCGTCCACTTGTGAGAACCTCCATTCGAGAATACTTGCATAGATGATAGTTTCATAGATGCAAGTTTCGCAAGTGAGAGTGATGCGACGAGCGGAGATCTGGCGGCGGGATTACAACGTGATGCTCACCCGGCCGCACGAGCTGGCCGCCCTTCTGCTCGACGTCCATCCGCCTAGGACGGATGGTCCGCCGATCGGCTGAAGGCGGCAGCGCGCCGACCGCCACCGACAACAGGCCGATCGTGTAGTACGCGCTGCACTGGCGCACCGGACCGGGAAGGGTGCCGGTGGGCCTCAGTCCGCGGTGAGTACGTCGATGTCGAGCTGCCGCAGCCGCGCGGGGTCGGCGAGGATGTCGATGGCAACAATCTTGCCGCTCGTGATGGTGAAGCTCATCACCGCCATCGGCTGCCCGTCGGCCACGGTGATCAGACCGGCGTTGCCGTTGACAAGCACCGGCCGCGGGAAGGCGGACAGCCGGCGGAATGTCAGGGGGCCTGGCCGGCCACCGAGGCAGCCCCGCGGATCTCGGTCCAGCCGGCGCCCGCGATCAGACCGCGGTCCGCACGCAGTACGGCGTCTGGACGCAACAGAGTGACCAGTGCGGCGAAATCCCCGTCGCGCGATGCCGCCTGGAATGCCTCGACCACGCGACGTTGCAGGGCGAGATCGGGATCCGGGGCCGGTGCCGCCGTACGCACCCGGCGCCGGGCGCGACTGGCCAGCTGCTTGGCCGCGGGGACCGTGCGCTGGAGGATCGTCGCGATCTCCTCGAACGGCACGCCGAACAGATCATGCAGGACGAAGGCGAGTCGTTCAGCCGGCCCGAGCGACTCGAGAACCACCAGCAGCGCAAGCCCGACCGAGTCGGCGATCAGGACCTCGTCCTCAGGATTGACCGTCTCGTCGCGGCTCACGATCGGGTCGGGGAGATGTGCCTCGTACCGCGCCTCGCGGCGGGTGGTGCGACGGCGGAGGAGATCCAGGCAGACCCGGCCGACGACCGTCGTGAGCCAGCCGCCGAGGTTCTCCACATCGCTGGTGTCGGTGCGGTTCAGCCGCAGCCACGCCTCCTGCACCGCGTCGTCGGCCTCGCTCAAGGAGCCGAGCATCCGGTAGGCGACCGCCTTCAGCTGCGGCCGGTGCCTCTCGAATCCGTCGGTCAGATAGTCCTGCCGGTTCATCGCTCACCCTTCTCCGTCCACTGTCAGAGACCTGACGGATCAAACCGGGCCGAGGTGACTGATGCAGATGTCACCCACTGTCGGTGTGGGCGCAGCACTGGCCGCGTCGGCTTCCGGCGAGGCCTTCGGTACGGCGGATCGCCGGCCGGCGAGAGGGATGGACGACGAGCTGCTGGCCATGCGGCTGGACGGCGGCTTCCACAGCCACTTCGCGCGTGTCAACGGCGTACGACTGCATTACGTTGCCGGGGGCAAAGGTGAGCCGCTGGTGCTGGTGCCGGGCTGGCCGGCGACCTGGTGGAGTTATCACAAGGTGATGCCGCTGCTCGCCCAGCACTATCGGGTGATCGTCGTCGACATCCGCGGCATGGGCGCCTCGGAACGCCCGGCCGGCGGCTACGACAAGAAGACGATGGCTCGCGACATCTACGAGCTGGTCCGCAGTCTCGGCTACCGGCAGGTGAACATCGCCGGGCACGACATCGGGGTGATGGTGGCCTTCAGCTTCCCGGCCAACTCCTGCAGGACCGGTCCAGGCACCTGATCGACTGGCACTATGGCATCGGTCTACGGGACCAGGACAACGTCACCGACGCAGACCGCCGCGTCTACACCTCCTGGTACGACGATCCGGACGCGATCCGGGCGTCGAACGGGTGGTACCAGGCCGTCCACCAGGACATCGCCGACATGAAGACCTACGCCAAGGTCACCATGCCGCTGCTGGGGTTGATCGCCGCCACGTCGCGCCAGTGGTTCGAGTACACACTGCCGCAGATCGCAACCGACATCCGCGGCATCATCACCGTGGACAAGGCCCTCCACTGGCTGTGCGAGGAAGACCCGGACCTCGTCACGAAGTCCTTGCTCGACTTCCTGGCCTGAGTGGAGGCGACGACGCCCGGCGATGTTCGTCAGGTCGCCCTGGTGTTCCTCGACCCCAGGGCGCGAGTACGAGCTCGGTGTTGGGAATCCGTTGGTGCTCACTGGATCGGACGGTTGACGCACCGTCCTGTAGTGGCTTGGGATGGCCGTCGAGGGTGCGGAGACACGAGAGGCGGCATGTCGATGAGGCAGGGACCGGGCCTCGACCTGGCGCAGGAGCTGCTGGCCATGGCGGCCGAGGATGAGGCCGTGCGAGCGGAGCTGGTGGCGGACGGGTCGCTGTTCGAGGGCTATCACTCCCGGATGGCGGAGGTCCACCGGCGAAATGCCGAGCGGCGTTCCTGGTGCTTCAGCATGCGATCGGCTCGCCGGCGGTGATGCGGCGTGGTCTGCCGCTCGTACAGGCGGCCGCGATGGGCGGGGACGTAGATCCGGTCCAGGTTGCGATGCTCGAGGACCGCATCCTGAGCTTCGAGGGGAAGCCGCAGCGCTACGGCACTCAGTTCGACTGGGACGAAGACGGCCTGCTCAACCCCCTCCCGATCGCCGACCCGGCGGACGTCGACGTACGCCGCCGCGCCGTACGCCTCGACTCCCTAGCCGAGAACGTTGCGCGCATCCGCGCCAATGCACTGCGGGACGGCCACCAGCGACCAGACAACGCGGCCGCCCGCAAAGAGGCGGCCGAGTCCTGGGCTCGCTCTGTCGGCTGGCGGACGTGACCGTCGACCCTACGACGTCGGCGGCAAGGTGCTTGGACAGGACGGTGTCGATGCGTCGGGTGGTGGCTTCACCGATGCATCTCAAGCTGACGCTGGTGGTGACAATCGCGTGCTCGGGTTTCGACGAGCTGTTGGAGCGGATCGTGTCGCGGTTCGCGCGGGTCGAGCCGCGTCGTGGGTAGCGTCCGAGCCGAACTGATGGACCTCGCCACACAAGCTGACGCCACGAGCGGAGACGACCGGTCCAGCTTGATCTGGTCTACCTGGGCTACTTCACTCGTCGCCGCCTGCCGCCGTCTCGCGGGGACGCGTTCCACCGGCGACCAGGAACGTCGGTGCTACTTCGCAGAGCGCTGCGACGTCGCGGCCGGCCCGCAGCACCGTGAAGTCGGGTCGTACCAGTGCGGCGGCAGCCTTGCCGTCTGCGAGCCACTTGTACAGGGCTGAGCCGGGTGCCACCTCGAGCACCTCGGTCCCGCGGTCCGCCAGTGCCGCCCGCTGCTCGGGCGAGAGCGGTACGGCGGTCACGAACACGAACCCGCCACGAGTCACGTCGTCGTACCGGATGTCATCCGTCAGAGGCGCGTTCGGGCACAGCCGTCCGTTGAGGGACTTGCGGAGTCTGGGTCGATCCACGAGATCGGACCGGGGCAGCGGTGGTGTCTCGCTGTCGAGGAGGCGGTCGCGGAGGCCGGGGACCCAGTGCAGCCGCGGAGCGATAGCCCTGCGTAGCAGGCCACCCATTCGCCCGCCCTGCGTCATGGAGACGCCGATGAGCTTGGCGAGTTTGATGAGCGTCCGGGCGTGTGGCTTGCGCTCCACCTCGTAGGTGTCTAGCACCGACTCGGGCAGGTCGTGGGAGAGGACGCCGGCGATCTTCCAGCTGAGGTTCATCGAGTCGCGGAGTCCGGCGCACAACCCCTGTCCGATGAAGGGGGGCGTCAGGTGGGCGGCGTCGCCGAGGAGGAACACATTGCCGTCTCGCCAGCGGTCGGCCAGCTGGGCCCGGAAGGTGTACTCCGCGACACGCACCAGCTCGAGCTGGTCGCTGGGGATGCCCTCGACCCATGGTCCGATGAGGCGCCGGAGGGCTCGAATCGATTCGAAGTCAGCGGCGGTCTCGCCCGCCTGCAGCCGGAACTCCCAGCGGTAGCGGACGTCGCCGATGCGCATGTACGTCGCCGCGCGTTCGTTGTCGCAGACCTGGTGCACGCCTTCCCACTGGTCGAGCTCGACCGTGCTGGCCACGTCGATCACAAGCCAGCGCTGCTCGAACTTGAGATCCTCCATCGTCGAAGCGATCGCCGTGCGCACCACGCTGTTGGCTCCGTCGCAGCCCAGCACATAGGTTGCCAGAACGGACTCGTGCTCGCCGGTGAGCGCGTCGGTGAAGTCCACCCGGACCCGGCCCTGGCCGTCTTGGGCGACGTCGGTGACCTCGACGTTCCCGCGCAGGCTGACCGTGGTCTGGTCCTTGAGGTTGGTGCGCAGCAGGTGCTCGAGTTCGGGCTGGTCGAACATGTTGGCCCTGGGGTGTCCGTGCCGGCCGTGGTCGCCGTCGCGGTCGAACACCGCGAACACCCGGTGGTTCCGGTCGATCAACTGCAGCCCGCGAGTGGGCCGGGATACGGCTGCGAACTGCTTGGCGATGCCGAGCCGCGCGAGGACCCGGTAGATCTCGTCGTCGAGGTGCACAGCCCGCGGCTGGGGGTAGACGCCGTCCCAGCGGTCCAGGACGAGGCAGTCGACGCCGTACTGCCCGAGAAGGGTGGCGGCGGTGACACCGACGGGGCCGGCCCCCACGATGACGACGGGAACCGGGTCGGCCCGGGTCTGCTGAGAACGGTTCATCGCAGGTCTCCGACCACGAGAAGCAGGAAGCTCAGGGCCACCAGGCCGAGAACGACGGCCGGGGCGATCTCGCGCAGGCCGTCGCCGTTGCGCAGATGGGCGACGATGGCCCCACCGAGGAGCATGAGGAGTCCCGCGGCGGCCAGGGCACCGATCATCGGGACGAACGCGCCGACGAGCAGGCCGACGACGGCGAGGACCTCGAGAAGGCCGATCCGGCGGTACGCCGAGACGCTGAAGCCCACGTGTTCCGCCTTTGCGCGCATGGCGGGTACGGCGGCGAGCTTGGCCGAGCCGAGTGCGGCGAAGGCGACGACGAGGATGCCCGCAAGAATCGAGGTGGTGGTCATGACA
Organism: Kribbella sp. CWNU-51; assembly: GCF_054073265.1. Lineage (NCBI taxonomy): Bacteria > Bacillati > Actinomycetota > Actinomycetes > Propionibacteriales > Kribbellaceae > Kribbella > Kribbella sp. CWNU-51. The sequence continues at coordinate 81,292 of NZ_JBSXMZ010000013.1, read as the reverse complement.
GTTCCAATCTCCAGGTGATTGCGAAGTGGTCGAGTGCTTCCTTGACCGAGGTCTCGTCGGCGCCACGGGCCAGGCTGACGACGGCGACGACCGCACCGTCCTCGAGCTCTCCGCGGACGCCGGTGACCGTGGGCATGTCGCGGAGCGCGTCGGCGACGGCCGCTCGGGTGGCCTCGGCGCGCAGCGCGGGTTTGAACGGCTTGCCCACGAGGGTGACGGGGAGTGTGTCCAGCACGGTGACGGCCTTGGGCGCCGCCGCCTGCTCCGGCACGCGGTCATACGCCCAGGCACACAGTTCCTCAGGGGTCGCGCCGGCGCCCGGAGCGAGCGTGACGAACGCGACCGGCACCTCGCCGGCGTGCACGTCCGGACGACCCACCGCCTGCGCGGCCGAGACCGCCGGGTGTGCCAGCAGCACGCTCTCGATGACCGCCGGGTCGATGTTGTGACCGCCGCGAATGATCAGATCCTTGGCCCGGCCGGCGAGGTGGATGAAGCCGTCGGGGTCGATCCAGGCCAGGTCTCCGGTGTCCAGCCAGCCGTCGCGCAGCTTGCCCATGCCGTCCAGCACGGGCCCATCGGGCGTCCGGCCTGTGACATAGCCGGGGAACACGGTCGGCCCGCTGATGGCGAGCACCCCGACCTGACCGGCAGGAAGGTCGACCCACTCACCGTCGGTGGTGATCTGGACGGCCTTCACGTGCTGGTACGGCAGGCGCTGGCCGACGGACCCGGGACGCGAATAGTGGGGGAAGCTCAGTGCGCTGACACAGGTGGCCTCGGTCAGGCCGTAGCCCTCGACCAGCCGGATGCCGGTTGCGGATTCGAAGCCGTCCCGGACGGCTTGAGGAAGGGGGGACGCGCCGACGACGGCGAAGCGGAGGCTGCTGATATCGGCGTCGATGGGATGGCCGGCGAGGACGGAGTACACGGTGGGCACGGCGCTCATCGTTGTCACGCCATAGCGCTCGATGAGCTTCCAGAAATGCCTGTAGAGCGCCTGGTCGCGGTAGCCGTCTGGGCCTGCCCAGACGACCCGGAGGCCCCTGAACAGGGGCGCGAGAACGGTGACGAGGAGGGCGTTGACGTGGAAGAGCGGCAGCGCTGCGAACACCACCGCGTCGCGCAACAGGCCGTTGGCAGCGATCATCCAGGAGTCGCTGACCTCGTTGGCGTGGGTGTGTGCTGCGAGTTTCGGCGTGCCCGTCGTGCCGCCGGTGTGGAAGACAGCGGCGAGGTCGGTGGCCGAGGGTGTTTCACCCACGAAGGCGTCGGGTGGCTGCTCCGCCGCGAGAGTGGACAAGCGCCCGACGCGCACGTGGTCGATCGGGTGTAGCTCCGCCTCGGCCGAGCCGGTCCGCGTCGGGCCTAGGGCGAGGAGGGCTTCCATCCCGGCCTCGACAGCGAGCTCCCGGGCACTCTCCCAAACCTCGGGCGCGAGTTCAGGACCGGCAGCCACGAGGACCCGGGCGCCCGACCTGCGCAGGAGCTCGGCGATGTGCTTCCCGGAGAGCCCGATGTTGATCGGCGCCGCGATCCCGGCGAGCTCGGCGGCCAGGATCGCGGTCACGAGCTCGTCGCAGTTCGGGGCGAAGAGGGCGACCCCGTCGGTTCGGCGTACCCCGAGCGTGTGGAGCACGTTGGCGTAGCGATGCACGTCCATCAGCAGCTCGGCGTACGTTCGCTCCGCCGGCTGCTCCCACCGTTCGCCGTCAGGGAGCACGGACAGGGCAACGCGATCCGGCCAGAGGCCGGCGGCCCGGACAAGTAGCTCGTACGTCGTGCCCGGAAGACCGCGGTCGGCGAGCGGCACGACCTCGATCGCAGCGACGTCGCCGGGCCCGTCGTACGTCGGCCAGATCAGCTCGCCCATCAGGCGGCCCTCACGCCAGTGCGCTGCCGACCGAGGTCGATCGCGCCGTCATCGGTGCCGATGGCCACCTCGACGACGTCGCCGTGCTTGAGGTACTTGGGGTTCTGGGCCTGCCGCTGGAAGAAGATCTTCCACTTCAGCGCGGGCGGCAGGAACGCGGCGATGATCTCGACCGGCTTCGGCGGTGCGCTGAGGGCGGTGCCCTTCGGGGTCCCGGTGAGGAGCAGGTCACCGGCGTCCAGCCGCTGGAACCGGCTCAGCGCCTGCAGGGCCTCGAGCGGGGAGTAGACCATGTCGTCGTCGACCACCGAGTCCTGGCGCAGCTCGCCGTTGACCCAGAGGCGCAGGCGCAGGTCGCCGAAGCGCTTGAGCTCGTCGTCGTCGAGCAGGACCAGCGACGGCCCGACCGGTGTGAAGGTTGGGTACGACTTGGACTCGAAGAACTGGGTCTTCGGCAGCTGCACGTCGCGCGCCGAGACGTCGTTGGTCACCACCAGGCCGGCGACGAACGAGGTCCAGTTGTCTGCGGTGACCTGCGTTCCCACCGGCAGCTCCCGGCCGATCACCAGGCCGATCTCGACCTCGTAGTCCAGGAAGCGCACGTGATCGGGGCGGACGATGTCGTCGAACGGGCCGCTGAGCGATCCCGACGTCTTGCGGAAGAACGTCAGCGGGATGGTTTCCGGGTCGAGCCCTGAGTCCTTCACGTGGCTGGCGAAGTTCGTCATCTGCGCCACCACCCGGCACGGCGCCGTCACCGGGGCCACCACGTCGAGGGTGGCCGGGTCGACGGTTGTTCCGCTTCCCCGGGCGGCCTCGATCTGGTCGTGCTCGGCGAGCAGCCCGCCGGTGGTCGTGGCGTCGGTGTCGATGCGGGCGGCTCCGCCGGGAGTGCGGACCCACCAGGCGTCGGGCGTACGAAGGATCGTGATGCTCATGAACTCGTCACTTTCAGGAGGCCGCGCAGGCGGGTCAGGTCGAACTCGTTGTCGTCACGCAGCGAACGAGCCATCGACACCAGCTCGTGTAGCGCCTCTCGTCCTGGGGTGAGGCCCAGGAAGTCCTTGGTGGCTTGCGGTCCCCACTGGGCCAGCCCGGACACCGTCATCGGCGACCAGCCAGGCTCCAGGCTGGAGTCGAATAGGTCACCGTCGGCGAAGTGCTCGACCAGGAGCCCGTCCGGGTCGCGCCAGTAGTCGAAGATCTGGCTCCCCTCGATGTGACGACCGATCCCCCACGAGCGGTGGAAGCCGAACTCGCGGAGGTACTCACCGCCGGCGGCCATCGCGTCGAGGTCTCCGACCTGGTACGCCGAGTGCACGTACCGGTTGCTGGGACCGAGCATCATCGCGAGCGTGTGGTGGTCGGTGGGAGTCATGCCTCGGTCGCAGCGGATGAAGCTCATCGTGGGGCCGCGCTCGCGTTGCCCCTCGTAGTACTTGAAGTCGCTGACGATGAGACCGAGGTTCTCCAGGTACCAGTTCAGGGACTCGACGTACCTCGTTGTCTGGAGCACGACGTGGCCCAGTCGCTGGACCTTTGCGGGGGCACGCGGCGGGCGCTGCGTGGTGTTGGAACGCCGCACGTCGTGTCCGAAGTTGAGCACCTGCGTCGGCTGCGACGGCAGGGTTGCGAGCTCGTGGGTGTCGGCGACAACCCGGACCATGACCCCACTCGGGTCGGTCAGATCCACGGTGAGCCCGCCGAGGTGCTCCGGCAGCTTTTCGGCCTTCGTTCCGGTGGCGTCGGCGAGTCGCGCCACGTCGGTGGAGTCGGCGGCGCGGAAGGCCGCACCGAGGTACCTCGAGCGTCGTCCGCGCCGGACGATCACACAGGGCGCGCCGGAGTCTGTCCCGCGCAGCTGCAGCTCGTCCGCCGTACGGCTCACGGTGGTGAACCCGAACGCGTGCGCGAAGCGCTCCGAGCCGACCAGGTCGGGTTTGACGAACTCGAGCCAGGCCAGGTCGAGCACCTTGATGACAGGGTTCTTCGCGCGTCCCGGGTGCTCGGCGGGCAGCGCACCCCGCTCGCTGTGCAGGTCGTTGTGCGTCCCGTGGTGACTGCTCATTGCTACTCCTCAGATGGTCTACTGACGTAATCGTCACTTATGAGTACATGATCAGTCAAGAGGTCATTGAGGTTTTCGTCATTTCTGACTGGGGCCACGCTAGGATGGGTGCCACACAACCGAGACGAAGACGCACAGGAGCGGTCTTGAGCAACGCACCCACGCAGCAGACGAACCGGCTGGACCGTCGCAAGGCCCGGACGCGAGCAGCTCTCATCCAGGCTGCGCAGACGCTCATCGCCGAGGGCAGGACCAACGTGCCGATCCTGGAGATCACCCAGGCCGCTGACGTCGGGATGGGATCCTTCTACAACCACTTCGAGACCAAGGAGCAGTTGTTCGAGGCAGCGGTCGAGGCAGTGATGGACGCCTACGGCCAGCTGCTCGACAACCTGACGGCCGACATCCAGGACCCCGCCGAGGTGTTCGCCTGCAGCTTCCGGCTCACCGGGCGGCTGCACCGGCGGGAGCCCGAACTCAGCCGGGTCCTTCTCAACAACGTGCTGCGGTTGCTGAACGCCGACAACGGCCTGGCACCACGCGTCCGGCGGGACATCGCGGCCGCCGTGGATGCCGGCGTCTTCGACGTCCAGGACCTCGACGTAGCCGTCACGATGTCTGCCGGAGCCCTGATCGCCCTCGGCCACCTGCTGCACGCGCAGCCGGACCGCGACGTCGAGGAGACCACGGACCGGGTGACCGAGGATCTGCTGCGCATGTTCGGCGTACCGCGGCGACGGGCGCAGCGGATCTCCACGCTGCCGTTGCCGGACATCGACGCCACCCCCGGCAACGGCTCGGCGACCTGACGATTCGCTCCTGCCCAGCGTTCGGCGAGAACCGGCTACCAGCGCCTCCCGCGGCAGCCGCAACCGCTCGACCCTGACGAGCCCACGGAACGATGTCCGCCGACGCGAGCGACTGGACGGCTGCTGGGCAGTTGGGTTGCGCGTACTAGAACCGACACGAACCCGGTCCTGTCGGCAGAACCGAGCCTGCGCCGAACCCTGTCGGTTCAGTTGGCGCAGGCGCGAGTCGATCTGGTACCCGACGACAGGTCGTGGACGTATGTCTCGCCTCAGCGCGGACAACGCAGTGGTGGCGCGTCAGCAGGGTTTCCCCGGGCGGCTCTCTCACAACCGGCGGCTACTCATCTCGAGCCAGGCAACTGAGGATTTCGGCACATCTTCACAGCCAGCCGGTTGACCGATCTGCAGTACTGACGATAACGTCAGTACTGCACATACATTACAAGTGGCCTCATCAGGCCGGAATCTGAAGGTGGTAGCTCATGACTCAGCACACGAACTTCTCCACGCGGCTGGATGATCTGCAGAAGCGGGTTGCGACGGCCAAGTCGGCGGTGCAGACGGCCGCGACCGAGTCCGAAGCGCAACTCGAGGAGCGGATCGACCGAGCCCAGTCCAACCTGGACCAGTCAGCCCAGAACGCACGGCAGGAGGTCTCGCAGGCCGCCGACAACGCTCGGGTGAAGTGGGCGCAGGTGAAGGCCGGCGCCGCGGCCAAGATGAGCGACGTCAAAGCAAACATGGACAAGCGGACCCGCCAGGTGGACGCCAAGGCCGCCGCGAACGACGCGGACTGGGCAGAAGCTGACGCGGCCGAAGCCCTCGACTTCGCCGACTGGGCGGTCGAGAACGCGCAGCTGCTCATCCTCGATTCCATCCACGCCCGCGCCTACGCCGACAAGCTCGCCAAGGCTGCAGACAACTCGTAGGCCCAGTCGGACCGGTGGTCGGCAAGCACCAGTCCTCCTTACAGCACTCGCGCCGCCGGGCAGGAATGGTTGACGACCTGCCCGGGCGGCACTACTGAAAGGAAGTTGCAATGACTAATGGTGCTGGGGGCGTGGGCGGCCCGCTCTTGGGATCGCTCGCTGGTGACACTGGTCGGAGTGTGGGCCATCAGCCGCGGGGGTGATCGAGATCTTCGCGGGCTTCACGCTGCGCCAGGTCGGCAAGCAGGCGCACCGGCTGGTCGCATGACGGCCGGCCGAGCGACCAGTTCCGCGAGCGCTCCGGTCAGCCCGGCACTGCTGCGGCATCTCCGCGAGCGCAGCAAGCGCCGGGAGAACCGGGTTGCCGACCAGATCACGCTGTTCGCAGGCTCGATGAAGTTCGTATACATCCATGCCATCTGGTTCAGCCTGTGGATCAGCCTCGGCGTCGAGGACTATCCGTTCGGCCTGCTGACGATGATCGTGTCCTTGGAGGCCATCTTCCTGTCGACATTCGTCATGATCAGCCAGAACCGAGCCGACGAGAAGCGCCAGGTGATCGCGGACGAGGCTTGGCGGACAGTCAAGGACGAGGAGCAACAGAACGAAAGGCTGCTCCGCCTGTCCAACGAGATCCTCGATCTAACGAAAGAGATCCACGCGGCGAATGCTGCAGCCACGCCGACGAGCTGTGCCCGAGGTCAGTAGATGGCGGCACGCCGCGACAATGAGGGAGTAGCGACATGAACCGTCCACGGCATCCCGCGCCGCGGCGGGCTCAACACTGTGAGGGTTCTCGAGGCAAGACTTGGCAGCAAGCCTGCAGTTGGTACGCATCTTCGAGGTCGGGCTGTCAGCGGTCCTCGGCGAAGACGGTCTTGGCAATTTGGATGGCCGACATCGCTTTGGGCCAGCCGGCGTAGAACGCGAGGTGGATGATCGCCTCTTTGAGCTCGGCTTCGCTGAGGCCGTTTTGCCGGGCGAGGCGTAGGTGGTTGGGGAGCTGTTCGAAGCTGCTGGAGGTGAGCAGGCTGGCCACGGTGATGAGGCTGCGGTCACGCGGGGGGAGTTCGGTCCGCTTCCAGACATCGCCGAACAGGACGTCGTCGGTGAGTTCGACGAGTTTGGGGGCGAAGTCGCCGATGGCTCGTTGCGCTGGGGTGGGTTCGGGCATGAGGTGGATCCTCCGGTCAGGCGTCGAAGTCGGTGCTGCGGCTGAGGGTTTCCCACGTATCGGCCTCGGTGCGGAGCGCGTCGAGGGCGGCGCGGAAGCCGTCGGAGGTGTCGTTGCCGAGCAGCAGCATGTACGGCGGGGACTCGGACTCGACGGCCTGGATGAGCGCGGTGGCGGCCTTGGCCGGGTCGCCGGGCTGCTTGCCGTGCCCGGTGTCGTGTTCCTTGCGACGTTTGCCCGCGGTGTCGGCGTAGTCGGCGATCGGTGTCGCGGACTGGGTCAGTGACCGGCCGGCGAAGTCGGTGCGGAAGCCGCCTGGCTCGACGACCATGGCGGTGATGCCGAGCGGCGCGACCTCCTTGCGCAGCGACAAGGTGAGTGCCTCGATCGCGGCTTTGACGGCCGAGTAGTACCCGGAGCCTTCCGGGCAGATCCGCGCGCCGATGGACGAAAGGTTCACGATCGTGCCGCTACGGCGGGCGCGCATGCCGGGCAGGACGGCCTTGATGGTGCGAACGGTGCCGAAGACGTGGGTGTCGAAGAGTTGGCGGACGGCGTCGTCCTCGCCTTCTTCGACAGCGGCGCGGTAGCCGTAGCCGGCGTTGTTGACGAGTACGTCGACGGCGGCGAAGCGTTTCTCGGCGGCATCGACAGCTGCGGTGACCTGGGTGTCGTCAGTGACGTCGAGCGGCAGCGCGAGTGCGGTGTCGGGGTACTTGTCGGCCAGGTCCTGCACCTTCGCGACGTCGCGGGCGGTGACGACGGCGTTGTGGCCGCGGTCGAGGACAGCCTCGGCGAACGCGCGGCCGAGGCCGGTCGAGCAGCCGGTGATGAGCCAGGTGGTCATGGTGTTCCTTTCTGGATCCTTGTTCGGAGATTGTCAGTGCAGCCCAAAGCGGAAGCCACCGCGTCGCTGTGCGTGCATGGGACGTCAGTCGATCCTGCGGCCGCCGAGAGCGCTGACCATGGCGGGGTCGCGGTGGTCGAAGAACAGGCTGTTGCCGGTGTCGAGGGTGTCGATCTGCTTGAGCTGGTCGTCGGTGAGGGTGAAGTCGAAGATGTCGAGGTTCTGGGCCATCCGGTCGGGGCGGACGGACTTGGGGATGACGACGACGTCGCGCTGGACGAGCCAGCGGAGCACGACCTGGGCGACCGACTTGCCGTGGGTCTCGGCGATCGCGGTGAGGACGGGGTCGGTGAACAGGTTGTTGCGGCCTTCGGCGAACGGCCCCCAGGACTCGATCTGTACGCCGCGCTCGCGCATCAGCTCCTGGTCGGTGACGCGCTGGTGGAAGGGGTGGGTCTCGATCTGGTTGACCGCCGGGGTGATCTCGTTGTGCTCGATGAGGTCGACGAGCCGGTCGGGATGGAAGTTGGAGACGCCGATCGCCCGGGTGCGGCCTTCGGCGTACAGCCGCTGCATGGCTCGCCATTCGCTGTAGTAGTCGCCGAGCGGCTGGTGGATGAGGTACAGGTCGAGGTGATCGAGGCCGAGCCGGCGCAATGAGGCATCGAAGGCGCGCACGGTGTCGTCCTCGACGCTGCCGGTCGGGGCGTGCTGGATCCACAGCTTCGTCGTAACGAACAGGTCGTCACGGGCGACACCGCTGGCGACGATGGCGGCGCCGACCGCTTCCTCATTGCCGTACGCGGCGGCGGTGTCGAGATGGCGGTAGCCCGCCTGAAGCGCGGCCTCGACCGCCGCCTGAGTCTGGTTCTCGGGGATCTGGAAGACTCCGAACCCGAGGATGGGCATGGTGATGCCGTTGTTCAAGGTGACGGTCTGATCCATGTCGCCCAGCCAACACCTGTCTGCATCACAGGTGGGAGTCCCCGGTGTAACAGGTACCAGCAGACCCTCCCAGTACGAACACGCCCGCCCGTACGGTGAAGATCGTGAGCACCAAGGACGACGTACGGGAGTTCCTGACCAGCCGGCGCGCGAAAGTGACCCCGGAACAGGCCGGGCTGCCTACCTTCGGCGACAAGCGCCGCGTCAGTGGGCTGCGCCGCGAAGAAGTCGCCCTGCTCGCCGGCGTCAGCGCCGACTACTACACCCGCCTCGAACGCGGCAACCTCGCCGGCGTTTCCGAACAGGTCCTCGACGCCCTCGCCCGGGCACTCCGCCTCGACGACGCGGAGCGAGCCCACCTGTTCGACCTCGCCCGGGCATCGGTCGGCCCGGTCCGCGGTTCACGCCGTACCGCTGTATCCAAGGTGCGCCCCGGGGTACTGCGGATCCTCGAGTCGCTCACTACGCCGGCGTACGTGCGAAACGCCCGCACCGACATCCTCGCCGCCAACGACCTCGCCTTCGCCCTGTACGGCGGCATCCTCGACCGCGACCGGCTGCCGTTCAACGTCGCCAGGTTCCTGTTCCTGGACCACCGGGCGCCGGAGTTCTTCCTCGACTGGGAGACAGTCGCGGACGACTCGGTCGCCGCCCTGCGCGCCGAGGCAGGCCGCAATCCGCACGACAAGTCGCTCACCGACCTGGTCGGCGAACTGGCGACCAGAAGCGACGAGTTCCGCACCCGCTGGGCACGTCACAACGTCAAATACCATCGCACCGCCACCAAACGCCTCCACAACTCCCTTGTCGGAGATCTCGAACTCACCGGTGAAGCCATGGAACTGGCCGGCGACGGGCTGGTGATCATCACCTACACCGCCGAACCCGACAGCCCGGCCAGCGAAGCGCTGCACTTCCTGTCCAGCTGGGCCACCACCCAACACGCCACCGCTCCTGTCCGAGACCAAGGCGGTTCCTGAGACCACGGCTGAATTGGCTCTTGCCTGTAGTTGTTCGGCTACCGCCGCGAAGCTGAGATCGACTAGCAAACGATCCGGGGTCCCCACGGGTGTGGCGTCAGGTTCTTCACTGAACTCGTCACGAGAGTCACCTCGTGCGGTTGTTGTGGGGTGGAGCGCTTGGGGCGGCGGCTTTGGCGGGCGGTGTCGTAGGGAATTCGACGGGTCGGCGGACTGTCTTGCTTGGGGAACGGTCGGGGCCGTAGATGTTGATTTCCTCGATGGTGTCGTCGGTCTTGCGGATGATGTGGCTGACCTGGGCCCAGCGGGCCACTCGGCGCCCTGGGCTTTGTGCGCCGCCAGTTTGTGCGCCGCCAGGGACTCTCCGCCCCAGAACTTCAAGAAGTCTTGATTTCCTACAGCGACCGCTCGCCGGACTTGGGCCCGACGAGCGGCTCGTTAGAGGGCGTCTGCTGAGGGTTCGCTGGCGGCCCGCTGGTCGCCAGCCAGGTCCGCATCTCGGAGTTCCAGGCCTTCACGGCCTGAGCGTTAGTTGCCGGGGGCCACGGGCGCCAACCGTGGCCCCGCATCGGTCAACTCCGCTTGAAGTACTCCGCAACCTGGGGACCGACGGCGGCCGCGATCACCGCGGGCACGACCACCGCCAGCGTCGCCGGGTCGAACGACACCCGCCCGGTCGTGACGTACTGGATCAGCGGGACCACGGCGACGGTCGTCAGGGTGCCGACCGCCACGCCGGCCAGGTGGCGCAACTGGAGCAGGACCAGCGTCCAGAACAGATACGCCGCCACTAGCACCACGACGCCCTGGACCAGCGCCCACGACATCCGCCCATACGCCGTCAGCACCGCGTGGTCGTGCGACGAGAACAGCAACCCGCTGAGCATCGCGACCGCACCGATCACCGCGAGCTGGAGCAGGTTCAGCGCCATGATCACGACGAGGCTCCGGGCGAAAAAGCGGACCACGACGCCGTTCGCCCGTCGCCCGACCGAGGTTGCCAGGACCGTCGTGGACCGGCCCGCGAGCTGCTCGGAGCGCCGTACCAGCTCGGCCCTGGTCTCCGGGCTGACCCGGTCCAGGCTGTTGACGTGCTCGATCATCTCCGGCGGCAGGCCGAGCTTTATCGGTTCACCGCGCCGCAGACCGCGAACCGCAAGCACGAGCAGGGCGCACAGCAGCCCGAGGACCACGGCAACCTGGACGAGGAACGCCCGCGCTCCGGCCGTGGTCGGGCCGAACGAGCTGAGCACGATGACCACGGTCAGGAACGTCGGCACCAGCGGCTCGAGCAGCCGCAGCCGGTACAGCCAGCTCGGGATGACGAGGAAGCTGCCCGGAGACGTCGTCAGCGCCTCGCGATAGCTGGAGCCGGCGAACGGATGCGTCATCTCCCGGTTCCAGTAGTCGTCCCAGGCCTCCGGCGGATCCAGCTTGCGGTAGTTGTTCTCGATCGTGTGCGCGACGACGTCCTCGGACAGCGTCACCTGGTCGAGCAGCGGCTGCCTGTCGGGCTCGGGTACCCGGACCGTCACGTCACCGGCCGACTGGACGGTGGCCCGGGCCACCCGGTGCGGGATGCCACCGTAGCGGCCGAACAGCGGGTCGCCGTACAGCATCCGGTACTCGGATCGTCCCAGGCGCGGACCGAGAACGGCCCCGAGGACGAAGTACGCGACGACCGAAACGAGGATGACCGCTCCAGTGCGCGCGACGACGTAGGCGGGAAGGACGACCGAGTTGATCGCCACGAAGGACAGGACTGGATACATTCTTCCGCTGTGCATCCGGATGAACAGCAGGACGTACAACAGGGCGCGGACCACCCGTACGGCCACCGGTGTCCGACCCGAGATGCCGTCCCGCGTCCGCGCTGCGTCCTCGGCCATCGCGCCCCTCGACCAGGGTCGACCCGATCCGCCCGGCGCCGCAACCCCTCGCCAGGTGATGTACTGGGCGCATGCTGGGGCCGAGCATGTACGCCGCCGCCAGCCAGGAGGCCGGCGGACTGGTGAACCTGGTCACTGCGGCCAGCCGTCAACTACTGGTTCCTGCTTAGCATCCAGTTGTGGCAGCTGCAGACGACCCCAAGGTGACCGGCGCGCAGGAATGGTCGCTGCCGTTGGACGTGACGGGCGACGCCAGGTACTCGGAGGAGCGGGATCGGGTTCGCGCCACACTGAAGCGTTTGCAGGCGTACGACGGGGACATGCTGTGGGATCCATCGACGTCAACGCTGACGATCCAGATGACGACAGAGGACGCCCTTCAGCAAGCACGACGGCTCCTGCTGGTCACGAACCCGACGTGGTTGCGTGTGATGTTCGTGCAGGTTCAGTACTCCACCCTGGAACTGAGGGAACTCGCCGTCCGACTCCTCGGGCATCGGCGGCGGCGTCGACTACCGCGCGAGCCGGGTGCAGTTGCTGGTCGACCGCAACCACGAACACGCCAACACTCTGATCCAGGCCATCAACCACTTGAACGATCCGAGAATCAGCCTCGAGCTCTACACGTCCACCGGAACCGACCGCCGATCCCGCTGAACGATTGGGAACCTCGGACACCCTCCGGGGACCCGGAACCGCGTGCCTTGTCCGAGGTCCCATTCCTATCCGAGGTGGTCCGCGGCCGAAGGCGCCCTGCACGATCGAGACATGCCCGGCGTGTCGCGGTTGTCTGCTCAACGCTGGATGGGGCGCCGAATTCGCGAACGTGGCAACGATGCGAATCGTTGTGACGTGACGCACAGTCACGGTCAAACGATGGCTAAGGCAGGCCATGGTCCGTCGTGGGCGGGGCGCGGGCTCAGGTCCGTTGCAACGGTCGCGATGGCAAAGAGTTGGGTAAAGGATGACCTGGAGACACCAAGAAACCCAGGCCACGCTCGTGACCTGGGCTTTTGTGCGCCGCCAGGGACTCGAACCCCGAACCCGCTGATTTCCAGCTGAGGTTGATCACCGGTCACCTACACCATCGACCACAACCAAATGACACTGCTGGCCCGATCCGGCATCGGCCTCGATCTGAAAGCGGGTTAGAGCGGTAGACCGTTGTCGTCGGTTGTCAGTGACTGGCCTTGGAACGCGGTGAGTTCGCCGTCCGCCTGCTCGATGATCGTGCCGCCGTCCTGCCAGATCGTTGCCTCAGTTCGGGCCGGAGGTGTTTGGTGTCGTGACGCACGGCGTGCTGTTGTCTGGGGATTGGGTGCCATGACCGATGTCCCGCCGCTGCCGGTGGTCTTCGCGGTGGGTGCGTTCGCCGCCGTGGTCGGGGGAGAGGTGAAGATCAAGGGAGACGTCGAGATTCCCGAACTGGAGCTCGCTGATCATCGCGACGGCCGTGCTCCGCGGACAACTGGTGCGCAAGCGACTTATTGTTCTCGTTTCCGCCGACCGCGGTGCCACGAACGGACTCGGGTGAGGACAATTCCACACACTACGTAGGTGAAGAATATGGTGAAGCTGAGCGCCTGCAGTACGGAGCCTCCGATTGAATCTCCTGACAACCATCCCAGGCAGAAGCCGATCAGGGCACCTAGTGGAACACCGACCAGGAGCAGCGGTGCTGGTCGTAGCAGGGGACGGCGCGCACAGCTCACCGTCCGAACGACTGGCGGTGAGGTCTCCGGTCGTCGTCGCTCTCCTAGGCGGGACCGCATGGCTCGCGGTCGCTCGTGTGGTGGCCCAGCGCGCATGAGCCCGGGTGCCCGGAGCCGCCCGGAGGTCCTGCGCGCCATGGCTGCGCGACGACGCGATTTCTAGGACGATGCGTCGTGGACCAGGTCAGGTTCATTGACAGCCGAGTCACGGGCGTGGATGGCCGCGTGGTCGACGTCGCTGTGGGTCACGGCCAGGTAGACGACGAGGGCAGCGAAGAGCAGCAGCCCGAGCGCGGTGACCGGGCCGGTGCCCCAGCCGACGCCACCGTCGTGGGTGCCCTTGCCCACCCAGTCGGCGACCGAGGCGCCGAGTGGTCGGGTCAGTACGTACGACGCCCAGAGGGCGACCGTGACATTGAGGCCGAGCTTCCGCAGGCCGAGCGGCACCACGATGAGTACGGCGAAGAGCAGGATCGACCAGGTGAAGCCGAGGCCGAAGTCGATGGCGGTGGCGTCGCCGACGGCGGTGCCGAGGCCGAAGGTCATCAGGACGACGCCCCAGTAGAACCGCTCGCGCCGGGCGGTGGTGATCGAGTGCACCGAGATGGTGCCCTCGCTGCGCCGCCACCAGATCAGCAGGCCGCACAGCAGCACGAGGTAGACGATGGAGTCGAACCAGTACGGCGTACCGAGTGCGACGTGTGGTCCGTCGGCGATCATCGTGCCGAAGACGGCGACGCTGAGGACGGTGGCCCAGTAGCGCACCGGGTGGTAGGTCTCGGACTTCAGTTGCAGGTAGAGAGCGACGGAGAAGCCGCCGACCCCGATGGCGGCGGCCAGCGGGATGCTGACGGTGCCGAGGAAGTCCGAGCCCGTCTCGCCGATCCCGGTGGTCAGCAACTTGACCACCCAGAACATGAGGAAGACCGCAGGGACCTTCGGAGCCGAGAACACTCGTGTTTGCATAGGCCCGAACGCTAATACCCCCAACCTGAGAGTCACCTGAGCGCGCCAGGTGGGTTCTCTGGCGGCGACCTGTTAAGGGTCGAACGCCCAGATGTACTCCTCGCCTTCGCAAGCCGCGTGTGGTCGAGGATGTCCTGTTTGTTGGAGGTGACGATCACCGAGCAGGGTGCCTCGACGATGACCGGTGCGGCTAGCGACGTGCTCCTTGCCGCGGACGCGGCCCAGCCACTCGCCGTTGTCGCGGATCCAGACGTCGAGCTCGACGGTGGACCGTGGGATCGGTAGCGGAGATGTCCGCTTTGGTCAGCTGGGCCACTCGCTCGTCCAGGTCGTCGACGAAGAAGTTGACTGCCGTACGACCGGCCTTCTCAGCGTCGTTGAAGATCTGGATCACGCCACCGTCGATCAGATGCCGTTCGGCCAAGGAGTCCATCGGGCGTTGATCGGCTGGACGCCCGAAGAAGGCGGCATACCAGTCGCAGGCTTCGTCGAACCCTGCGACCGGTATCACTGCTGGTACTGCGTTGATCGCCATTGATCTCGCCTCTCCTGTCCGTCCGAGTGTTCAGTTGCGTAGCCGGTACCCATGGTCTGAATTCAGGTCCGTGGATCCGGTCGTCAGGCGCGGTGGCCGCGCAGGAGCATGATCGAGCGCGGACGGACGGTGACGTGATCGCCGGCAGCGAGCGCGAGCCCGATGTCTTGGTGATCGAGTTGGTCGCGGCCGATGGTGACGCCCGATCGGGTTGGCTCGTCGTGTCGGCCAGGGTGGCGGCGTCGCCCTTGGTCTCAGCACCCTCCTTTCGCGCCGAACAGTCCGGGCCAGGGGGTCGGTACTGCTCGATTTGGTGTCGCTGCGCCGGCAAGGTGGCGCCCATGCTGCGTAGCCGGCCGGCCGGCCACGAACCACCGTGGGACATCCGGTCGGCAACCGGGCTGAGGTTCAGTGTGGTCATCCCCGACCGGTCAGGTCGACGATCTGCTGGAGGCAGCCGAGCGGCGATTCCAAGCGGTAGGTGATGCCGCTAGCTGGATCGCCTCATTCACCGAGCTTCAGGTCCGCTGCATTGCGGCGCCCAAGAGGAGGCGTGAGCGGGCCTTGGCGGCGGCCTCGGAGCGACGGCGGGCGCCGAGCTTGGCGAGAATGTTGTGGACGTGGTTCTTGACGGTGCTCAGCTCGATGCACAGACAACCGGCGATTTCCTTGTTGGACAGGCCGTCGTCGATCAGTCCGAGTATCTCGCGTTCCCGGGCGGTCAGTTGAGTCGCGCTGGACTGGTCATGCGGCGATTGGCCGGAGGATCCGATCCGGCGAAGCATGGCGGCGGTGACCCTTGGTGGGCAGGCCGAGTCGCCCCGGGCGACGGCCCGCGCGGTCGTGACGATGTCGCGGAGCGTTCCCTCCCGGGCGACGAAACCCGGCGACCCCGGCCGCCACGCACGCGATGATCGACTCGTCGTCTTCCGGCGTTCCCAGGGCGACCAGGCGCGCTCCGGGACAGGTTGCGGGCAGCGCGGGTATGAGCTGGGTTCCGCACTCGCCGGACACGTCCACGAGGATGATGTCGGGGTTCACAGGATCTCGTGACGTGGTGCCCGGGAAGGTCGGCGCCGTACCGATGACGTCGATTCCGGCGATCTGGCCCAGGGCCGTCGCGAGATTCTCGCGATGAACTCGAACGGGACCGATGATCGTGATGACGAGCGGTCTGGTGTCGCGAGGCCGTCCCGTTGCGTCGCGGCTCGTCGTCGTTGCATCCACCAGTGCTTGTGCCATGGCCCCTCCCCGACGTACGACGTTCCGGGTCGCGCCCCGCGATTCGCCGCACTCCTAACGCGGCGAATTCTCCCCTCCTACAGAGTGCTACACCGGTGCCGGTCGCGGGAGGCCCAAACCTGGAAGGCCCGGATCTTTCGATTTAGCCGGTGCCATCACACAGCAGGATCAGACCAGGTTCGGTGCGGGAGGCAGGTCGTACGCCGTCTTGTCGTCGACCTTGGCCGCGCGGCCGTCGAGAGTGAAGTGGACTCGGCCGGTTGGGTAGATCCAGATCTCGTCGAGGCTGCGCGCGCGGAACTCCGTCAGCATCGCCGTACTCGCGTTCTGCGGCGGTCTCGTCGTGGTCCAGTAGCCGATCTTGGCCGGCCGTCCGAGCAGGGCCTGCACGGTCGCCTTGTCCTGATGGACGATCCGCGTCCGCAAGTTGGTCAATCGTTCGGGCATGTCGTGGTCCACCTGTTCTCAGAACGGCCGCCAGATACCGCGGCCTTCGTCGGTGCTGTCGAATTTTGTCGAGCCGTCGCGGTTGACCTGGCTGCGTCCCTTCTCGGCTTCCCACCAGGCCTTGTGCCACCAGTTTCCTCCGGAGCGGCACGAGTCGACCGATCCGATCACGATGCCGCCGGTCGCGGCCTGCACCGCCTTGATGAAGATGTCGGCGGGTCCTGCTGACGAGCAGGCCGCGATCGAGACGAACGACGGGCCGGAGCCGAGTGCGTTCTTGATGATCGTCCCGAACTTCGTCGCCTGGCTCGTGGTCGACACCATGTCATTGGCTTCGCCGGACTCGATGTGCCCGTCGCCGTCGGTGTCGTTGCCGAGCCGGAAGCCTCCGCTTCCCGACCAGCCACCGTGCGCCTCGATGTGGATGCCGGTGAGGTAGCCGCAGGTCCCGACGTGCGCGCGGATCGCCTCGACCAGATCGCTGACGGTATGGACCAGAATCCAGGTGTCCGCGTCGGTGTAGCCGCCGTAGTCGCGCAGGTCGATCTCGGTCTCGGCGTCGTGCACCAGTAGCAGCGTGCCGAGATTCTTCAGCCCGCCTGCACAGGCACCGGCTGACCTGGCGGCGATCGGTGCCAGGCCTTCCCACGCCTGCGGTGCTTGCGCGCCGATGCGGGCCGGAAGCTTCGCCTCTGCCGACGACTGAACCGCAGACCAGTCAGGCGTTTCGGCGAGGTCTTCGCCGACCGACTCAGCACTGCTCGACAGCGAGAGCGGTCCGCGGATCTTGTAGCCACCGGTCAACGTTGTCTCGATCGTCCACAGGCCGCGGCTGTCCATGGCGATGGCGTTGTTGGCGTTGCTGTCACCGTTCACGGTGAGCCAGTCGCGTACGTAGTCCGTCGATCCGCTCTTCAGCTTGGCTGCCATGGCTGCGGCGACCGCGTCGCCGTTGGGGCTGTCGCACGGCGCCTGGCCCTGGTAGCCGAGCAGGGCGATGAGCGGTCCGCCCCGCGAGTTCAACAGCCGGCTCCAAGCAAGGCCTGGGCCGGTCGGTGGCGACTTCGAGAGGTCGATCCGCAGCACCGAGCACCCGGCGATGATCAGTAAGTCGAGATCCAGGTTCGCCGGCCAGGAAGCGGCGAGCTCGGTCGGTCCGAGCCAGTCCACATACGTGCCGGTCGATCCGCAGGCGGCGCCGGTGGTCTCGATGGCAAGCATTCCGCTCGCCGACAGGCCGTGGCCTGAATAGTAGAAGATGTCGGCGGGGCTGCGAACGAGGCGGCGGACGGGACGTCCGGTCTGCCAGTTGGTGCGCTGAGGGACTGTCAACTCCAGGACCTCGACGCCGCCCGCCCGGAAGAGCGCCATCGCGTCCGGCACCTCGCGGGTCTCGTCGCCGGTCGAAGCTCCCAGCGTCTGCGGTTGCGTCGCGATGCCCCGGACGGTTGCGCCCAGCCTGGAGCGGAAGGCCGCGTCGCTGGTTCCACCGGACCGGACCACAGTCGCGAGCTCGGTCATGCTGGAGTCGACGGCCAGGAGTGGTCCGAGGGAGCTGACAGTTCGGCTGCCCCGGTAGCGCAGCCTGTTGGGGTTCACCGGGTCCGGGCCTTCCAGGGCGATGGTCCAGGAGACTGCCGTGGCCAGCGTCCCGGCGCCTGCTTCGCGGTTCGGCGGCCGGCTCTTCAGCTCGACCGTGATCTCCGGCGGCATGGTCGCGGCCGGCAGTCCGGAGGCGGTCGTGAGAACGTCGACAGTCCGGGTGTCCAGACCGAGAACCTCGTCCCAGCGCAGGGGAGTGCCCGCACCGCCCGGTCCGGCGAACCACAGCCCCTCGACCACGACTTGCGCCGTACCAGCCGGGCCGACGACGATCGCGTCGAGCTGTGCCCAGGTCCGGGTCCCGACCTTGCCGTCGACCTCGGCCGGTGTTGTCGGAAACACCAGCCGCTGGAACGACTCGACGGCCGCCCGCGTGTGTACGCCGTACTGGCAATCCTCCTCCAACGGCGCGTCGGCGAGGCCGGTCTGTCCGGCAGCCAACCGGTACGCGTGGAAGGCGTTGAGCTTCCGCTGGATCTCCCGGACGGCAGAGTGCTGCGAGCCGAAGCGCAGCACAGTAGGCCGGCTCGCCGGCGCGACCACCACGTCGGGGCATGGGCCCTTGACGGTCTCGGTCGGCAGGTCGGTCGTCGTCGGGCGGAGGACGAGCATGTGTGCGGGTACGACGCCTTGCTGGTCCGCGACCCGACGAGCGTAGCGGTGAGACCACGGATGGGACTGGGGATCGAGCACGTGGACGTAGAGCCCGGGGAGCGGTGAGTCCGTGCGGTAGCCGGCTGCGTGCAGCTGCCCGCGGTGGCGCAGATCGCCGGTCGCGATGACAGCGACAGTGCCGAAGGGGCTGCCACGACCACGGCTCACGACGAGATCCCCAGGACGCAGAGGGCTGAGGGGAGCCTTCGGGCCGGCGATCAGGTCGAAGCGGGGGAGCAACTGCGCGGGCCCGGCACCGGAGACGAACAGGTCGAACAGGGTCGTCGCGGCGAGATGCGGCCGCGCGGACAGTCCGGCCTCGCGCAGGACCTGTTGCCACCACCACTCGCCGGCCTGCTCAAGGTCGTTGCCCTCGGCCACCGTCTCCGAGCTGCGGCATGCGGCAGTCACCGCGCCGACGACTCGGTAGGCCGCGAGTACGCCGGAACTGAGTGCGCCCTCCATGTAGCCGTAGAAGCCCGGCGAAGCCTGCTCTCCGGCGAAGAACAACCGGCCCTGGAACGGCTTGGTGAGGTTCGGCGCAATCGTGGTCACCTCGCCGGGTGCGGGGATCGAGTAGCCGGTGCAGACCCACGGTTCCGACGGCCAGTCGGCGAAGACGGTCTTTGGTCGCTGAGCGGCGTACCCGGGGTAGAAGGTCTCGAGCCGTTCCTGATAGCGCCGCGAGTCGAGCACGAAACCGCCGCCGGAATACACGGACAGGCAGGCAGCCGACCCGCCGGTCTGGTGGTCGGTGCCCTCCCAGACACTGCCCAGTTGGTCCCAGAGTGCGTGCGGTGCGAGGTGCTTGTCTTCCCAGAACGGGCGCGAGACGCCACTCAGGAACTTGACGCAGGGGCCGTGGCTGATGGTGTAGTCGGCCGCGCGGAACGGCGTACCGGCCAGGATCCGCGGCCAGACCATCGGCGCGGTCGTGAGGATGACGTAGTCGAACTCCTCGGAGGCTGTCGGCGTACCGAAGCCGACCCGGACCGATCGGGAGCCGATCTCCACCGACGTGACGGGCGTGTTCAGCCGGACGTCCCGCAGCGTCTTGGCCAGATGGGTCGCGAGCTGCTCGTTGCCACCCTTGCACCGGTGGGTCTCGATGCGGGTCCAGTAGGCGAGTGGATCGCCGGGCAGCGTGTGGGCGCGAACAGCCGCCAGGTAGCCGAGGTAACTCTGCCGTGCCAGGGGAGCGCACTGGTCGTTCTCGGTGACGAACTCGAAGTACCTGCGGGGGATGCTGGATGCGGGCCCGAAGAGATCGGGTTCGTCGAGGCGCTGCGCCAGTGACTTGCGGTCCAGGGCGACCGCGTCGGGCGACGTCCAGGGGCGGAGTGCGTCGACTGTCGAGGCCTCGCGAGCGATCTTGGTACGGACGCGCAGCAGTTCCCGTTCGACCTCTGCGAGCTGGGCGTCGGTCAGATCCTTCGTGCCCAACCGCACCCGGACCTTGAGGCCTCGCCGTTCGTAATCGGGGTCCTTGCTCACCTTCTCGAGCTCGAGACCGAATCGGCGGGCGAGCTGGAACCAGGTCGGGTGATTCTCCCCGATCAGCTCCGCGCCCGCCTCGGCGATCTTGCCCGTGGCGAGCGTCGGATCGGTGCGAACCCGACCCCCCAGTCGGCCGGTGGCCTCGAACACGGTGACCTTCGTGCCACCCGTCTCGAGAGTCCAGGCGGCCATCAGACCGGCGAAGCCGGCCCCGATGACGGCGACCTTGGTGGCGGGCAGGCAGCCGGCAGCAACCGCTTCTGACGCAGAGAGGTCGGGTGACGGTAGTGGTTCGAGGACGAGGTCCGCAGGTAGTTCTGACACCGCTTCCTCCTCGGAACGTGATTCCCGCACTGCCTCGAGCGCGCGGCGCGGGTTGAGATAGCCGCTGCCGAGCCGGAACAGGTCCGTGCCCGGTGCGGGCAGGTCGCAGCTGGACAGCAGCGCACGGCGGGTCTCGTCGATCGGGAGCGGCCGATCGGCCACCTCGAACATCAACGCGATCGTCCCGGTCACCGCCGGTGCCGCCATGCTGGTGCCGCTCATCCGGACGTACCGGGGTACGTCGTCGTCGCTCGTGCCGGACCGGGCTCCGAGCACGAGCACCCCAGGCGCAACGAGGTCGGGTTTCTGCCGACCGTCGCGGGTGGGACCCGAGCTGCTGAAGTCGCCGATCGGCCGGTCCTGCCGGTGAGCGTCGTAGGCGCCGACCGTGATGGTGCGGTAGCCGTTGCAGATCGTCCCGGTCGTCGTCCGGGGGTTGGCCTGGTCGTCGTCGAGGTGGGCCTGACAGGGCGGGCAGGCGGTATCGCGTTCGATCCACGCATGGACGCGACCGTCCACGATGTCCTGTCCAGTCAAGGTGATCTCCCACCCGCCCGTCGATACGCCGGGGTCCACGAAGACGCTGATCTGGTTGTCGCCGTTGTTGGGGTCGCACGCGCGGTGGTAGATCCGCGCTGCCTTGCGCCCGTCGACCGTCACCGTGCCGTTCGAGCCGAGCGGGACGACGGACGCCGGGCCTGTCCCCGGCGCGACCTCGACGCCGAGGCGATCTCGTCCGGGGTACCAGATGTCGACCTGATTGACGGTGAGGTCTCCCGGCTGCGCTTCGATGCGGAAGCGCCGTACCGAGCCTGGCCGGAGCCGCCACGCCGCGTGGGTCCGGCGGCCGAAGTAGTTGCCACCGCTCGCGATGATGGCCAGACCCGATCTCGATGAGACGAGTTGGTCCATGGCCAGCTCGACGAGCGAGTGACCGGTGTGTTCGCCGGCGTGCCGCCCGAGACTGAGGTTGATGACGCACGGCCGCTGCTGGGCGGTCTCCACGATGAAGTCCAGAGCCTCCAGCAGCTCCACCGAGTCACCGAGGGGAACCTCGGCAGTAGCCGGACGGCGACCGAGGTTGACGAAGATGAGGCCGGCCTCCGGCGCCATTCCCACCGGGCCTCCGCCTCGCCCGTTCCCTGCGGCGATGCTCGCCGTGTGGGTCCCGTGCGCTCCGCTTCCGGAGTCGAAGTCCGCGGCGTCGTACCCGAGTGATTGAAGGGGATCGGGGCTCTCGAGTGCCTCGTCAATGGTGGCTGCGTCGAGGATCCGTCCGTAGCCGTACTTCGTGGCGGTGCTGTCGGCGGTCGGCCGCTGATCCCACAGCGCCATCACCCGCGTCGACCCGTCCGGATTCCTGAAGTCGGGATGCGTGAGGTCCAGGCCCCAGTCGATCAGAGCGACCACCACGTCGCGACCGGTTGCGCCGAGTTCGACGGACCGGTCGTCGCGTGGATCGACCGGATCCTCGAGGGTCGCCGGCTCAAGATCCGGCGCGTAGACACGTGGGGCCTTCACGCTGACGACGACGGTCTCGGTGCGCAGGTCGGAGATCGCGCTCCGGGCTACTCGCGCGGTGGCGATGTCACCGAAGCGGCTGACGATGCGAGCGGAGACAGGTGAGTCGCCGGGGTGCCGGAGGCGGAGAACGACCGCCACCTCGTCCTCCGGCCCCCCAGCGCGGATGAGCTCCTCGAGCGCGGGATCCATCGAGGATCACCCGCGCGATCCGCCCCGGCTCGTCGCGGACCGCTTGGACGTCCCCCCGCCCTGACGGACCACCGGTTCCTCGTCGAGTTTGTCGATGATCGCCTGGAACCTGGTCTCCGCCGCCGTGTCGGTCTCCACGGCCGCCACAGCGGTAGCGATCTCGCCCGCTGTGGTCGCCAGACCGTCCACGCCGGTTGCGACGCTGTCCAGCTTGGCGTCGAGCCCGTCGACCTTGGCGCCGACGCTGTCCAGCTTGGCGTCGATACCGTCGATCTTCGTGCCGATGGTGTCCGCCTTGGCGTCGAGGTCGCTCAAGGCGGCGACGATGCTGTCGAGTTTCCCGTCGGCCCCGGTCACCTGAGCGCCCACGTCCGCAACGGCGGTTGCCACCTGACCTACCGACGTACCGACGTCCGCGACAGCGTTCTCGATGTCGGTCAGCTGCTGATCGAGGTTCGGCGGGATGACCGGTGCCTTGATGATCAGCAGCGTGACGACAGTCTTCTTGGGTCTCGCGGTGTTGGCCGCCGGATTCTGGCTGAAGACCGTGCCCTCGGTCCCTTCGGCCTCGATGGTCTGGACCTTGGGAACCAGCTCGAAGTCACGCAGCTTTGCTTCGGCATCGGCCTGCGACAGACCTTGGACGTTGGGTACGCCGACCAGTCCGCCGCCCGCACCGCCGCCGATCACGAGGCTCGTCACCGTCATGGCCGCGCCTCCTCACTTCCGGCCGAGCAACACGAACAGCAGCAACAGCATGCTGGAGTCGCCGCCGCCCATCAGGCCGCCCTTGCTGTCACCACCGCCGTACCCCGGCATCAGGAGCAACAAGGGCAGGAGAATGCCCAACTGGTTCGACGACTCGGTGAGCACTCTGACGCTCTTCCCGCTGTCGTCCGTCGCCTCGATCGACTCCTGCGTCAACAGCGGAAGCAAGAGCGCCAGCATCTTGGTCTGCTGGAGGTCGGAACGGATGGCGTCCGTCGACTTCCGGCGGTCGGCCACTTCCCGCCGTACCAGCGCGACCTGGCGATCCTGACCCGTGGACAGGATGTTGGTCCGATTCTCCAGCGCCGTAACCGCCGTACTGAGGGTTTCGATCTTGCTGTCGAGATTGCGGGCCGCGCTCTGCACCTGGGTCTGGCTGGCGGGTGTGGTCGTCTGACGTGGCACGAAGCTGCTCTGGCGGGCCGGCGTCCGCACGAGGGTACGGCGGGCCGGAGCGGCCTCCTCGAACGCCTCGTAGTCCAGGCTGTCGAGCAACGAGTCCAAGTCTTCTGTGTATCCGTTCACTGAGCACCCCTCTCATCGGTGCTGCCGCGGACCACCGCGGCGGATGGTCGACCTTGCAGGCGAACCTGCAATTTGACCGCGGGTATGACGAGCCGTTCGAACAGACCCGGATCGGGAGGCATGAAGCCCGGCCGGCCGCGGCCCCGGCACCAACTGCAGTCCTGGTCGTCGCCGAAGCACGCCGGGCATGCGCCCAACGCAGCGGCCAGTTCCAGGCAACGGCTACGCAACGCCTGCAGCTCGCCGGTGAGCTCGTCGAACTGGACCCGGACCGCCGCGACCTGCTCTCGACGCTCGGCTTCTTGCTCGAGGTCCCGTTGGTCCTCCTCGGCCTGCAGTTCCTCCTGTTCGAGGCCCTGTTGCATCTCCGTCTCGCGCTGGGAGATCAGCTGGACCACGGGCGCCAGCTCAGGATCCGCCTGGGCCAACTCCCTGACGCTTTGTTCGAGGCTCTGTCCGCTCGCGAGTTGTTGCTTGAGCAGTTCCAGGACGTCGGTTGCGACCATCACACTCACCTCAGGACGACGTCGTACTCGTCGTAGGCATCGAGGTCATCGGGGAAGTCCTCCTCGAAGGCTTCGTCCTCTTCACGTGGGGATCCGGCCAGGAGCTCCAGCACGCGTTGCGAACGCTGGTAGGGGTCGTCGGGATCCGCCGCCAATTCACCATCCGAGTCGAACAGGTAGCCCGGTACGACGACGGCCTCGTCCCAGCCCGTCGCCTCGTCCCAGCCCGTCGCCTCGTCCCAACTCGCGGCCTCGGCCTCCGACTCCCGGGCCAGGGCCGACAGGAGTCCGGCATAGGCGTTCGCCGGTACGGGGGTGCCTGACGGCCCAGCCGGGATGGCGGCGTTCTGGCCGCCGAGGAGCGCCGCGAGCGCCTGCACCATCTCCGGTCTGCCGAGGAGCCTCAACAGTTGGTCGGTCGCCGGAGCAGGAGTGGCCGGGGCCGGGGTCGGGGCCGGGGGAGGACCGGCCGGCTTCCCGGCTCCGGGAAGTCCACCTCCGCCCGCAATGTTCACGACGCCGCTGATGACGGACCCGACGTCTCGGCCAGTTCCCGTCGTGTGTTTCTGCAGGGCAGCGCCCGTACCGCCTGCCAGCGCTCCCACGAGGGCGCCGTACGGGCCGTATTTCATGCCCTGCATGCCGCCTTCGAGGCCGCCCTGCAGCGCGGTCGCGGCGACCGGCGCAGCCTGTTGCGCGAAGTTCGAGAAGGCCTTACCCAGACCGGAGAAGAACTCTTCGTACTCGAGCGGTGTGACGTCGTCTCCGAAGGCCGTCGTGAACACCGAGTCCAGCTCGGCGTCGGACAGGCCGGAGAACCGATCGTCGAGCGCATCGCGTAAATAGGGGTAACTGGTGTCAGGCATTCCCTCTTCCCTCCTGCGGCACTGCCAGTCACGTCGTCGCGGATCGGAGTACGTCGGCCAATCGCCCGCCGGACA
The DNA here is from genome assembly GCF_054073265.1 of Kribbella sp. CWNU-51. NCBI lineage: Bacteria > Bacillati > Actinomycetota > Actinomycetes > Propionibacteriales > Kribbellaceae > Kribbella > Kribbella sp. CWNU-51. The sequence continues at coordinate 56,346 of NZ_JBSXMZ010000013.1, read as the reverse complement.
GGTGCTCGATCAGATCCGCATCGGCTGCCACTGTCTGGACCAAGGCCTCGGCTCGATCCACGTCGAGCGCGACGACGGTAAGTCCCGGATGCTCGTCGAGCAGCCGCTCGACGAGCGACGGAACGGTGCGATCCGACATCGAGACGACCACGAGATCGGCCCCGGCCTCAGCCACGCACAGCATCAACTCCACGTCGGTGCCGAACGCGAGGTCGAGCTCCAGGTCCGATTCCCCCGAGATCGCAGCTCTGACCGCGTCAACCATTGGAGACGGTCGATCGGCAACCAGGATCCGGCTCACTGATACCTCCCGCGTCCGAACGACCATCACCTGTCTCGCCAAACTACGGGCGATGGCCCCGCCAGGAGATGAACCCAAAGATCCGTTCTCGACTCAAATTCGGATCTGGTCCTACTCTGGCGCGCTCGATCTCCGCAATCGCCACCGCGAGCCCAGGCCGATGCACCACTTCTCGTAGCCGCAGGCCACAACGATGGCCATCATCGGCCGGCCACCGCCGCCGATCGACCACCGGAACAGGTCGTACAGCGCATCGTGCGGCTGGCTGACCGGCCCTCGCGCTCGACCTCCGTAGGAGTGGCCAATCGCTTTACCTTGTTCGGATTTCGCCGTCTACCTGCGGTCTTCGACGTGCTGGTCACCCCGCTGATGAAGACAGACGGCCTGTCTCGCGACGAGATCGGCCGCATCGAGGGAACGTGATGGGGCCTTCCAGCAGGCGACCGCGTGGACGGTCGTTCGGGCCGCCACTGGCTCCGGCCGCGGTCGTTGCGACAGGCTGGAAGGTCCTGCGTCGTTAGCGGGAGCGGAAGAGGGCGGCGCGAGCTGCGTTGGAACCGCAGGCGCCGTGTACGCCGCCGCGCGGGTGGGCTGAGGCGGAAGCGAGATATAGCGACTTGATCGCGGTCTCGGCCCGGCCGAGACCAGGCATCGGGCGGAGCACGAGTTCCTGCCTCAAGCGGACGTCCCGCCGTTGACGGCGCCGCCGACGAGGTTGGCGTCGCGCCGCTCGAGCTCCAGCGGCGAGAGGATTCGACGAGCGGTGATCGCTTCGGCGAAGCCTGGGGCGTACTCCTCGACGCGTGCCTCGATCCGCTCGGCCATTGCTTCCGCGTCAGCAGCGTCCCATTGCCCGGTGAGCTCGCCGCCGGCGTCACCGCGGATCAACTGCGGCACGTGAGTGTAGGCCCACGCGGCCTCCGTGCCGGATCCATTACCGCGAACAACATGAACACTGGGGGGTCTGCTGCACGAGTAGGTGACAGCTGCTCACGCAGCCTGGCTGGCTGGCGTGGTCATGATCGCTTTGTACTCGATGGGGTCAATCGGCCGAGGGCGGCTTGTCGTCTGCGGCGTGGTGGGCCAGTTCGATCCAGGTCACGATCGCGGTCCGGAGTTCGTGGCGGGTCGACCCCGTGGTCCCGGGCTGGTGTGATTGGGGGAGCCGTCTCGCGGGTCCGTGGTTGGCGTCGTCGGGCTGTGGTCGCGCAGGTGGATTTCTTCCCGGCCGCCCGCACCTACGCCCTCCTGGCCGTACGACGATGCGCGTGGCGATCAGGTCGGCCAGACCGCGGTGAGGCCGCCGTCGACGGTGAGGGACTGACCGGTGATGTAGCCGGCCGAACCGGACAGGAGGAAGCGGATGGCGCCGGCCACGTCTGCCGGTTGACCGACCCGGCCCAGCGGAATGGCTAGAGCCGACCGCTCGAGCCCGGCCGGGCCGCCCGAGTTGACGGCGTCGAGCGACTGGGGTGACTCGATCACCCCGGGCAGCACCGCGTTGATCCGGACTCCCCGTGGCCCGAGCTCGAGCGCCGCGCTGCGGACGAACCCGATCAGACCGGCCTTGGCCGATGTGTAAGGTGTGTGACCGGCCCACCCGACCGCCGCTCCCGCGATGCTCGACACCACCACGATCGCGGCGTGCGGAGACAGCTTCGGTACGGCGGCCCGGACCGTCCGCATCACTCCGGTCAGGTCGATGTCGAGAATCCGCTGCCAATCGTCGTCGCGTAATGCCTCGAGTGGCGCCACCTTGAGCACACCCGCGTTGGCCACTACCGCATCCAGCCGCCCGAACTGCGCAACCGTCGCATCCACGGCCGCGTCCAACGCGTCGGAGTCACGCACATCAGCTGGTACGGCGAAGGCCCTGGCGCCGGCAGCGGTGATCTCAGCCACCACGGCATCGGCGTCGTACGGATCGCCCGCGAAAGTACCGACGGCTACCGCGTAGCCGGCTGCTGCCGCAGTGAGAGCCGTGGCGCGGCCGATACCGCTGGCCGCTCCCGTGACGAGCAGCGCCTTCACAGCATCACGTGTCCACTGTTCGGCCCGAGGGTCTGGCCGGTGTAGAGGTTGCCACCCGGTTCGCTGGCCAGCAGAACGGCCGTCGGAGCGACCTCGAAGGGTTCGCCGGATCGCTGCAACGGCAGTTCCGCCATCAGCGTCCGCGTCCACTCGTCGGACAGCGTGCCGCCGAGCGGCGTGTTGATCGGGCCGGGGGCGATGCAGTTCGCCGTGACCCCGGTACCACCCACCTCGCGCGCCAGCGACTTCGTGAAGCCGATGACGCCCGCCTTCGCGGCCGCGTAGTGCGCCAGCCCGGCCCCACCGCGCTGACCGACCTGCGACGCGACGTTGATGATCCGGCCGAAGCCGGCCTCGAGCATCGGCGGCAACGCGGCCCGCGAGCACAGGAAGACGCTGCGCAGGTTGACCGAGAGCATCTCGTCGAACAGCGCCGTCGGCATGTCGAGCACCGGCGACTCGGTCAGGATGCCCGCGTTGTTCACCACCACGTCCACGGCGCCGAGTGCATCGCGGGCTTCGCCGAACATTCGCTCGACGTCGGGCTCGCCGGACACGTCCACCTGGACGGTCACCACGTCATGGCCGAAGGCGGCACACCGGTTCCGCACGGTGTCGAGCGCCGGTCCACCGGTGCGGTCGGCCAGACACAGCCGCGCCCCGGCTTCGGCGTACGCGATCGCGATGGCGGCCCCGATGCCGCTCGCGGCACCGGTCACCAGTGCGGTCAGTCCGTCCAGCGCGGCGATCGGTACGCCGCTGGTCCTGATCGGTTCCGCGGTCATGCGCTCACCTCGCCGAAGATCCGGCTGGAGTTGCCGCCGAGGATGAGGTCGCGCTCGGTGTCGCCGAAGTGGGCCAGATCGACCCGCAGGCGCTCGTACCTCATCGTGAACAGTGGAGCCGCAGTGGCGAACAGCAGCCGCTCCGGTCCGAACTTTGCCACCACGCCCTCCAGGAAGTCCTCGCGGTACATGGCACTTGTCTGCACATGCACGTTGGCGTTCGCGAGCGCGAGTTCGGCGTCGAACCCGGACAGCCCGGAGATGTTGAACTGACCGCCGTTGGTCAGCACGAACGGGTTCTGCGGGGTCCAGGCCGCGGCCGCGCCCAACTGCAGCGGCTCGGCGAACAGATGGAAGCCGGCGGCAACCATCACAGGCACCGACAACTCCGCGGCACACTCCACGATCGGCCGGACCAGTGGTACGTCGTTGATGCGGAAGTGCTCCTCCGACGGATGCAGGAAGAGCCCGCGGGCACCACCGGCGACCGCGCGGCGCAACTCGGCGACCGCGTCGTCGCCTTCCCACGGATCGACCCGGCACAGCGGGATCAACCGGCCGCCTGAGGCCGTGGCGGCGGCCAAGAGTATGTCGTTCGCGGCTGGGAGATCGCCACGATGGGGGTGCATGGGAACGGCGATGGCCATGTCGGTGCCGATGGCATTCATTCCCGCCAGCGCAGTGGCGGCGTCCTGCCCGTAGCCGAAGTGGGAGGTCCCGAGGTAGACGAGTCCGTCGACAGTGCTCATGCCGCCAGCCCCAGCAGCTTCTCGGCGTTGCCGCCCAGCACCAGCCCGGCCGGCCCGGCGCCGAGCGAGGCGATGACGACCTTCTGCCGCTCGAGCGCGGGGGAGCTCACCGGCCCGTCGCTGCCGAACACGACCCGCTCGGCGCCGATCCGCTCGACCGCGGTGTGGATCTTGTCCGGGTAGGGCATCGCGGACGTTTCCAGGACGATGTTCGGGAACCGCTCGGCGGCCTCGAGCGCCTCGTCGACGTGGAAGTAGCCGCCCATGTGGCCGAGGATGATGATCGCGTCCGGACACGCGGCCGCCGCCTGGGCGATCGACAGCGGCGTACTGAGTGGCTCGTCGCCGCAGTGGAACAGAGTCGGTACCCCGAGCTCCCCGGCGTACCGGATGAGGTCGATCGTCGCCGCCCCGCCCGGGTGCTGCAGCGTCGACACCGGATGCAGCTTGAGGCCCTTGAAGCCGAGCTCGGTGACAGCCTGCTTGAGCAGTTGCCGCGAGGTCTCCAGGTACGCCGGATTCAGCCGGACGAATCCGTAGAGCCGGTCAGGGTAGCTATGGCAAGCCTCGGCGATCAGCTCCAGGCCGCGCGGGTTGAGTCCCGGCAGGTCGGTCAGCGTCATCACCGCCGACCGCTCGACCCCTGCCTCGTCCATCGCACGGATACAGTCCTCGGCCGACATCTGCCAGCCCAATGAGGTCCCCTCCTCGATGTGCATGTGCATGTCGAAGATCATCTGCAGTCCTCCTTCGTCGTCGTCCTGCGATCCCGGGCCTCGGCCAGCACCGGCTCGACCTCGGCGAGAGTGCGCTCGACCCAATCGAGGTCGACCGGCCGGCCGCCGGCCACGACGCCGCGCGGGCGGCGAAGGACCTCCAGGTCCTGCCTCGGATCCTGCTCGGCGATCACCAGATCGGCGCGCGCCCCGACGGTCAGGATGCCGACCGGCGCATCCTCGTCCGCGCGAGGGACCAGCGTTCCTGCCGTCACCGTGGCAGCGCGCAGCGCCTCGGTCGTACTCATACCGCGCTCGACGTACATGGCCAGTTCGTCGAGCAGACCACCGATCGGGTTGAGCGCCGTACCGGCATCCGTGCCCGCGGCGATACGGACGCCGGCCGCGATCGCCTTGGCGGTGCTTGCCCGGTAGATCTCCCGCGCCTTCAGACTCTTCGCGACGGTGGCGGCCGGAATGCCGATGCCCTCGGCGATCGGGTTCAGCGCGGTCACCGTCGGCACCAGCGTGACCCCCGCGTCGATCATCTGCTTGTGGTTGTCGTCATCGGCGAATGCGGCGTGCTCGATCGTGTCGACGCCGGCCGCGATCGCGTTCGTGATGCCCTGCGGTGCGTGGGCGTGGGCGGCGACCAGGACGCCTGCCTTGTGGGCCTCCTCGATCCCGGCTGCGAGCTCCGGGATCCCGAGCTGCGGTACGCCCGGGTTGCCGGGTGTCGAGATCCCGCCGGTCGCCATCAGCTTCACGACGCCCGCCCCCGCTGCCAGCTGCTCGCGGACGGCCCGCCGCACTTGGTCCGGTCCGTCGGCGATCCGCCCGTAGTCCGCGCAATGCCCTCCGGTCATGGTGATCGGCCGGCCCGCGGCGACCACCCGTGGGCCCAGTAGCTCCCCCGAGTTCACCTGCCCCGCGTAGTGCAGGGTCATCAGGTCGGCCGAGCCGAGATCGCGCACTGATGTGATGCCTGCCCGCAGCGCCAGCAAGCCGTTGTGGAAACAGGTCATCGAGCGCACGAACGGCGTACGGTCCCAGTGCAGGTACGGCGCCGGGTGGGCGGCCAGGTCGAAGTGGACGTGACAGTCGATGAGCCCGGGCAGCACGGTCGCGCCGTGCAGCTCGATCTCCGGGATCCCGTCCGCCGGCACGTGCTCCGACGTCAGCTGAGTGATCACGCCGTCGCGCACCACCAGCGAACCGAACGGCTCCGCCCTCAGCTCCTCCCCGGTCAGGGCAATCCCGTTCTTCAGGACCAGATCGGATCTCAGGCTCATGCACTCGCCCTTCTGTTGCTCACGGCAACCTCCCATGCGGATTCGACGGCGGTCGACGACGCGACGTCGAAGCGATGCCGCATCAGCAGCATCGACGCGTCGTGCTGGGCCCGGTCGTCGCTGCCGACACCGTCCTCGACGATGACCACGTAGTAGTCGTTGAACAGTGCGTCACGCGCGGTCGACTCGACACAGCCTTCCGTCGTACACCCGGCGACCACGACGGTCTCGATGCCGTTGCTTCGCAGCAGCAGATCGAGGCTGGTGCCCCAGAACCCGCTCGAACGCCACTTCGGGACGACGAGCTCACCAGGCAGCGGAGCGAGCTCGGACACGAACTCGTGGCCGGCGTCGCCCTGCTCGGTGAAACGGAACCGTCCGCCCGTGATGTCGCCCTGCCGTTGCAGGCGCAGGTTGAACCTCAACTGCGCGGGCGACTCGCTCATCCCACCGGACAGGGACGTCATCTGTACGTGCACGACCAGGACCCCGGCCGAACGAGCCGCCGCCAGCAGTGTCGCGATCCGGGCCCGCACCGGCGGATACATCGACAGGTCCACGCCGAGCCGGTCGAAGGCGAAGCCAGGCTCGACGAAGTCCCGCTGCATGTCGATGACCACCAGCGCGGCCCGGGACGGATCGACCAGCTCGGTCAACTCGGTGAGGACCTGCTTGCCCGCGATCTCGATCACCGGAACGACGCCGCGTGGTAGTAGGAATATCCCGTCGGACCGAAGTGCACGTCGGCGAGGTTCGCGGCACCCGAGTACACGCCGCTGACGTTCCACAGCGGCAGGAAGATCGCGTCCTCCATCAGCGTGGTGGTGATCTTCTCGTACGCAGCGGTTCGCGCGGCCGCGTCGACGATGGTGTTCGCCTTCGGGATGGCGGCATCGATCTCGGGGTTCTTGTAGTGCGCCCAGTTGAAGCCCGACTTGATCTGGCCACTGGTGACGAGGTTGTTCAGCAGGTACGGGTCGACGTCGTAGTAGAAGATCGCTGACAGGTTCTGTACGCCCTGGTTGTAGGACGCGGCCGCGGTAGTGAACGGCTGCGACTTGGTGGTCGAACTGAAGCCGACCTCCTTGAGTGCGTTGACGACGTACTGGGTGGGCAGGTCGAACCCGTTCGCGCTCTGGATCAGGATGTCCAGGGAGAGCTTCTGGCCGCCCTTGCTCCGGCTACCGTCCGGTCCGGCCACCCAGCCCGCCTGCTCCAGCAGGCTTTTCGCCTTGGCCGGGTCGTAGGCGTACATCGTGTCGTTGGCCTTGACGTAGCCCGGCGTGCTCGGGGTCAGCACGTTGTACGCCGGCGTGAACGCGCCCCGTAATACACCCTCGTTGAGCTTCTTCTGATCGACCGCGTGGAGGATGGCCTGGCGGACCTTGAGGTCATTCGTCGGACCCTTGTCGACGTTGATCGGGAAGCCGTACGGCTGGCCGGTCGACGGCACGTCGTAGTGCTTGAACTGCGAGGTCTTCTTGATCGTGGCGATCGTGTCGGGGTCGAGATTCATCGCCATCTGCACCTGACCGGCGCGCAACGCGTTGTAGCGGGCGTTGGTGTCGAGCAGGATCTTGAAGCTGAGCTTCTCCAGCTTCGGTGCGCCGGCCGGGCCGAACGCGGTGGGGCCCCACTTGTAGTCCGGATTCTTCGCCAGGCCGACGTGGTCCTGGGCCACATAGTCGACGAACTTGAACGGGCCGGTCCCGGTCGGGTGGGAGGCGATGTCGGCGCCGTACTTCTTCAGCGCGGCGGGCGACTGGATGCCGAAGATGACGCCGGTCATCTCGTGCTCGAAGGCCGCGTTCGGCTGGCTGAAGACCACCTTCGCGGTGTACTGGTCGACGACCACGGTCTGCTGGTACGGGCCGAGCGCGCCGCGGGCCGAGCGGGACTTGGTCGCCGGGTCGGCGATGTGGTCGAACGTTGCCTTGACCGCGTTCGCGTCGAAATGCGTGCCGTCGTGGAAGTCCACGTCCTCGCGCAGCGTGAACGTGTACGTCGTGGCGTCCTTCGACACCTGGTAGCTCTTGGCCAGGCCCGGATGGAAGACGTTCTTGCCCGAGCTGTCCGGCAGCCACCAGAACAGCGGGTCGTAGATGTGCGAGATGATCATCGATACCATCGCCAGCCCGGTCGCCGCGGGGTCGAGCGAGTCCGGTTCCTGGTAGATGCCGACCGTGAGGTTGGTCGTCTTCGCACCCGATCCGGCGCCGGAGGCGCTGCCCTGGCAGGCCGCCAGCACCGAGCTTCCGCCGAGCGCGGCAAGGCCGGCCGCACCCGCCTTCAGCAGGCTCCGACGGCTGAACAGCGCCGGTTCGTTCACGGGTGGGATGGTCGGTTCGAGACTCACGAGGGACTCCTTCTGCTTTCCTGATCTGCTGTCTGTGCTCCGAGCCGCTCGAGTGACCTGACGGCCAGCTCGGTGTGGAGCAGTGCGCCCCGAGTCATCACGGCGTCGTCGAACCGCGCCAGCGGACTGTGATTGCTGGGCGCGTTGGCAAGGTCCTCGGTCATCGAGGCGCCGAGCATCATGTAGCTGCCGGGAACGGCGGCCAGCACCCGCGAGAAGTCCTCGGAGCCTGGCTCCGGGAACTCCATCGGCACGAACTGCTCCGGGCCGAAGACGTCAGCGACCACGTCCGCGACGAAGGCCGCGTGGCCCGGATCGTTGACGGTCGCCGGGTACTCGCGCAGGTGCTGTACCTCGACGTCGAGCCCGTGCACCTGGGCAACGCCCTCGCACACCGCGGTCGCCAGCCCGCCGATCGCATCGCCGGTGGCGGCCGAGAACGTCCGGACGGTCGCTTGGAACTCCGCGGTGTCGGGAATGATGTTGGCGGCCGTGCCACCCGCCACGGTCCCGACCGTGACCACGACCGGGTCGAACACGTCGAATCGCCGGGTCACCATCGTCTGCAGCGCGGTGATCATCTCCGCCGCGGCCGCGATCGGGTCCCGGGCGAGGTGCGGCGACGAGCCATGTCCGCCACGTCCCCGGACCGTCACCTTCAGCTTGCTGCTCGACGACATCATCGTGTTGCCGCGCGTGGTGAAGACGCCGTTGGGCGTCTTGTTCGACCGCACGTGCATGCCGTACGCCGCACTCACCATCGGACCGGCCGCGGTCAGGACACCCTCGCCGACCATCGTTCCGGCGCCGTCCCAGCCTTCCTCGCCGGGCTGGAACATGAACACGATGTCGCCGGTGAGGGAGTCACGGCGGTCGGCGAGCAGCCGGGCCGCGCCGACGAGCATGGCCATGTGCAGGTCATGACCGCACGCGTGCATAGCTCCGTCGATCTCACTGCTGAACGTTTCGCCGCTGCGCTCCTGCACTGGCAGCGCGTCCATGTCGGCCCGCAGCAGCACGGCTGTGCCGGTACTGCGACCGCCGCGGAGGACGCCGGTGATCGAGGTGATGCTCCTGCCGAGCGTGAGCTCGAGACCGAGGTCGCCGAGCGCCTCGAGCAGCGTCTCCTGGGTCATCGGCAGCTGCAGCCCGATCTCCGGACGGCGGTGCAGCTGATGCCGGAGCTCGGTCAGCTCCGGGCCCAGTTCCGCCAGGTCGGAACCGAGGGTGCCGCTGATCGTCATGCCTTCTCCTTGCTTCGCGGGAGTTGGCTTCAAGCTAAGATCATGTCTGTTACATTGTGGTTTCGTGCTTGATTTCATTCACGATCGGGGATCTTGTGAAGGAATCCGCCATTCTCAGCCCTGACGACCGGGAGCTCATCGGAGCCCTCCAGGTCGGTCCGCGCACGCCGTGGACCGATATCGGCGAGGCTCTCGGGATCAGCGGGATCACGGCCGCGCGCCGCTGGGACCGGATCAGTGCCAGCGGGGTCGCGTGGGTCACGGCGGCCCCCGGGATGAGCCGGCGCGCCGAGCAGTGCGTTGCCTACGTGGAGGTCGACTGCCTGCCGGGCAAGCGGATCGAGGTGGCGGCCGAGCTCTCGCGGCACGAGTTGGTCGTGACGGTCGAGATCACCACCGGCACCGCGGACATCATGCTCACCATCGCGGCGGCGAACCTGCAGATGCTGTCGCACTACCTGCTGGATCATCTCGGCGCGATGGAGAACGTGCTGAGGAGCAGGGCGCGGATCGCCACCCAGATCTACACCGAGGGATCCCGCTGGAGGCTGGTCGATCTTCCCGAGGAGGCTGTCTCCGTGCTCGAGCGGTCCCGGCCGAAACCCGAGCCGGACCGCGGCGACGAGGCGGTCACGATGACGCCGGACGTGCAGCGGCTCGCGGGACTCCTGACCGTCGACGGACGAGCGTCGTACGCGGACCTCGCGGCCGCAACGGACCTCAGCCCGACGACAGTGCGCAGACATGTCGCCGGGCTGTTGCGCAGCGGCATGCTGCTTCCCCGGACCGACGTGGCCGCCGAGCTGTCAGGGTCTCCGGTGCAGGTGTACCTCTGGGCTGACGCGCCCGTCGAAGGGCTCCCTGGGGCGGCCAGGACGATCTCGCAGATCCGGCAGGTGCGGCTGTGTGCCACGGTGTCGTCGGCTCCCAGCATGCTGCTGTGCGCGTGGCTGCAGACCGTCGAGGAGGTGCACCGGCTCGAGCTGGCGATCGCCAGCCGGCTCCCGCAGGTCCGCATCATCGACCGCCTCGTCGTGCTGCGGACGGTGAAGCGGATGGGCCGCCTGCTGGACACCAACGGCCGCGCCGTCGGTGTGGTGCCGATCAACATCTGGGACGACCGGCTGGAACACCCGGACGATCCCGACGGCCGCTGAAGATATCCGCCAAAACAAGCTCGACTCCGAAGCTTGCGACCGGCCGGAAACCCGTGATCGCAGGACGCCTGGAAATCTGGGCGTGACAATACGGGGCTACAAAATCCTCTATGTCCTTCGTACTCCGCCGCCTGCTTGCCTCGATCCCCGTCATCTTCGGCGTCACGATCATCGCGTTCCTGCTGATCCACCTGGTCCCCGGCGATCCGGCACAGGCCATGCTGTTCGGCTCCAACGCGAGCCCGGAGCAGATCGACCAGCTGCGTGACCAGCTCGGTCTGACCCAGCCGCTGTGGCACCAGTACCTCACCTTCGCCGGTGACCTGTTGCACGGCGATCTCGGGACCTCCTACGTCACCCATAACCCGGTCACCTATGAGCTGGTCTCCCGGACGCCGAGCACCCTCGCCCTCACCGGTGCGGCGATGCTGGTGGCCGTCGTCATCGGCGTTCCCCTCGGGCTGGTGGCCGGTCTCCGGCCCAACTCCGTGCTCGACAACATCGCCCGGTTCGTGTCGTTTCTCGGCGTCGCGATCCCGTACTTCTTCCTGGCCCTGCTCCTGGTGCTGGTCTTCGCCTTCCACCTCAACTGGCTGCCGGCGATCGACAACGGCAGCTCCACCGGCTTGGTGCTCCCGGCGATCTCCCTGGGCTGGGGGTACGCCGCGATCCTCACCCGGCTGATCCGCGGCCGGGTCATCGACGAGTACCGCAGCGACTACGTGAAGTCGGCCCGGGGCCGGGGATGTTCGGAGCTACGGGTGCTGCTGGCGCACGTGTTCCGCAACTCCTCGATCCCGGCCGTCACGATGATCGGCCTGCAGTTCGGCAACATCCTCACCGGTGCCGCGGTGACCGAGGTGATCTTCGGCCGACCCGGAGTCGGCAGCTTCCTGGCCACGTCGATCACCTCGAAGAACATCCCCGTGGTGCAGGGAGCCATCGTGCTGGTCGGGCTCAGCTACATCGTCATCAACCTGGTCGTCGATCTCGCCGTCGGTGCCATCGATCCGCGCACCCAGCTGAGCACCACGTCATGACCGCCGGCCGCCTGTCCCCAGGAGAATTCTGATGACCACCATCTCCATCACCCGGGCCGCCCGTCGCGGCACCCGCAGCCGTCACGGCGGGACCGTCATCTCGGCGGTCATGATGATCGTTCTGCTCGGATTCGTGGTGCTGCTCGTGCATCCCGGACTGCTCGCGCACACCAATCCGTTGAGCAACGGCGACGACTCGCTGGCGCCACCCGGGACGGCTCACCTGTTCGGGACCGACCAGCTCGGACGGGACGTCTACAGCCGAGTGATCTTCGGGGCCAGGCCGGTGCTCGTAGCCAGCCTTGGCGGCGTCCTGCTCGCGACCCTCGCCGGGGTGGCGATCGGCCTGATCGGCGGGATGGCGCCGCGGCCGATCAGCGTGCTGGTGATGCGGATCGTCGACGTACTGCTCGCCCTGCCGGTGCTGCTGATCGCGCTGATCCTGATCGCGACCATCGGGGCGGGGCTGAAGAGCATCATCCTGGCCCTGGGCGTCGCCTACACCCCCGGATTCGCCCGCATCGTCGAAGCGTCGGTGCGCAAGCTGCGCTCGATCGAGTACGTCCAGGCCGCCAGGATCTTCGGCTCCTCCGGCCTGCGGACCGCGATCCGGCACCTGCTGCCCAACCTCGTCACCGAGGTGGTGGTGATGATCAGTAGCGCGATCGGCTGGGCGGTCCTGACCGCGACCACCTTGAGCTTCCTCGGCCTCGGCGTACAGCTGCCGAGCCCGGACTGGGGGAGCGACCTCGCCGCCGGCGCCACGAGCCTGTCCACCGCCTGGTGGCTGTCCACCTTCCCCGGCCTGGCCATCACGGTCACGATCCTGGTCGCCAACTTCGCCGGGGACTGGGTGATGACGTTGCTCGACCCGGGCGGACGACGGGCGTTGGCGAGATTCCGCGCGTTCCGCGGCCTTCGGACCAGCCTGCCCGTGGCGCCTGCCGAGACATCAGATCACGCTTCAGCCGACGCATCCCGTCGTACGACGGCCCGTGAGGAGCAAGCATGACCGCACCATCCACTGTCGTCCCCGCCCCGCCCGGCGGCCTCGGCGAGACCGTCCTCAGCATCCGCGACCTGCGGGTCGAGATCCGCACCCCGGACGGCGTTGTCCGCCCGGTGGACGGCGTCACCTTCTCGGTCCGGACCGGCGAGACCGTCGGCCTGGTCGGCGAGTCCGGTTCGGGCAAGACGATGACCGGGATGTCGGTACTGCAACTGCTGCCCACCGGCGGCTCGATCGTTGGCGGGTCCATCGAATTCGACGGCCGCGAGCTGACCACACTGAGCCCGAACGAACTCCGCCGGCTGCGTGGCGACCACATCGCCGCCGTCTTCCAGGACCCGATGACGTCGCTCAATCCCACCCGCACGATCGGCAGCCAGCTCCGGGAGGCGTACCGCATCCACCGTCCCGGGGCCTCGGTCGCCGCGGCCGACCTCCGCGCGGAGGAGGTCCTCTCGCTGGTCCGGATGCCGCGGCCGAAGGAGCGCCTGCGGGACTACCCGCATCAGCTGTCCGGCGGCATGCGGCAACGGGCGATGATCGCGATCGCGCTGCTGTGCGAACCGCGGCTGCTGATCGCGGACGAACCGACCACCGCGCTAGACGTCTCCATCCAGGCACAGATCCTGGAACTGCTCGACGAGCTGAAGAACCGGCTGGGCATGGGCATCATCCTGGTCACCCACGACCTCGGCGTGATCGCCCGCCACGCCGACAAGGTCGCGGTCATGTATGGCGGCCGGATCGTCGAAGAGGCGCCGACCACCGAGCTGTTCGCCGCACCCCGGCATCGCTACACCCAGGCGTTGTTCGAGTCGATGCCGACGATGGAGCTGGACTCGGGCCGCCCGTTGGCCTCGATCCCGGGACTGCCACCACAGCTGATCGCACTGCCACCGATGTGCCGGTTCGCCCCCCGGTGCCGGTTCGCCACCGACGAGTGCCGGACCGAGGACCCCGAGTCCGTGCGGGTGGCGGTCGGCCACACGCATTCCTGTTTTCACCCCCGCCCGACGGAACTCACCGACGCCGTCGACGAGCATCTTTACGCAGAGGAGCCTGCCAGGCCCCGGTCGGACCGCGGGCCGGGCCGGCCACTGGTGATGCTCGAATCGGTCGTGAAGCAGTTCCGGATCAAGAGTCCCGAAGCGTTCCGGGCCCGGCGCGTACTGCACGCGGTCTCGGACGTCAGCCTCGAGGTGCTCGAGGGCGAGACGCTGGGGATCGTCGGCGAGTCCGGATCGGGCAAGACGACGGTCGGCCGGATGATCGTCGGTCTCGAGCAGCCCACCAGCGGCGTGGTCCGGTTCGACGGCCGGGACATCAACCGGCTGACCCGGGCCGGGCAACGAGCCAGGGCCGGGAACCTGCAGTTGATGTTCCAGGACTCGGCGGCCGCGCTTGATCCGCGGATGACCGTCGCCGACCTGATCGCCGAGCCGCTCGCCGTCCAGCACCTCGGCGACCGCGCAGAGCGACGTGCCAAGGTGATGGAGCTGATCGACGCTGTCGGCCTGCCTCGCACGGCAGGCGAGCGGCGGGCGTACGAATTCTCCGGTGGTCAGCGCCAGCGGATCGCCATGGCCCGCGCTCTCGTCCTGAGGCCCAAGGTGGTGGTCGCCGACGAACCGGTCTCGGCGCTCGACGTCTCCATCCAGGCACAGATCCTGAACCTCATGCGCTCGCTGCAGGCCGCCTATTCCCTCACCTACGTGGTGATCTCGCACGATCTGTCCCTGCTCCGGTACCTGTCGGACCGGATCGGCGTCATGTATCTGGGCAAGCTGGTGGAGCTCGGACCAAGCGCGCAGGTCTATGCGGCACCTCGACACCCGTACACGGCGGGCCTGATCGCTTCCGTCCCGATTCCTGACCCGGGCCTGCGGGCCGAGCAGCGGAAGGCCGGTTTGTCCGGCGAGATCATTTCGGCGATCGATCCACCTTCCGGCTGCCGGTTCCGGACCCGCTGCCCGTTCGCCACCGATCTGTGCGCGCGGGAAGAGCCGGCTCTGGACCAGCGAGACGGCCCACACGCGGTTGCCTGCCACTACCCGCTCACCATCGGGGTGCCCGACGCTGCCGCGGGACTAGGCGGCCGTCCGTCGCTCGCCTAGCGACGCAGCTATCAGGCTGGCAACCGGTACGGCGCTTTTGCCGGGTTCGACCAGTACGACCGTGCGGGCCGCGGCGTGGGTCACTGCGGTGGTGAAGTTGCCGTCGGCGAACTGGGCCACCGGCCCGCGCGGGGACCGGCCGACCGCGATCGTGCGCAACATGGAGCAGCGGCAGTCGAGGCAGGCAAGGACCAGCTCGAACGCGTTCAGCAGTGGGCGGCGGGTGACTTCAGCGGCTCCGACAACGACGAGCCGTCACCGGTCGTCGGCGACGAGGTCTCTGATGGCCAGTCGACGGGCGGTGGCCGCGATGACTCGAGCGAGACATCCCACCACGCGTCGGATTCGGCGAACGCACCGGATCCGCAAGGCTACCTGGATACGGAGGCCCAGCCCGTACCAGCAGCATCGCCGCCGACCACAGGCGCAGACTCAGGACCAACAGCGATCGCGGTCGCTACGAGCGAGGGGTCGTCTTGTCCGCGTTGTCGCTGCTCGCCGGCTAGCCTGCGCCCCAGCGACTCGTTGGGCTGGCTTCGGCGCTCCTCTGCGGCATGATCGCATTCGGTCGGCTGGAGGGATTGCCGGCGTACCGCTGGGTTGTCCTGCATGTCGTCCATTCCATCCGCACCTGGCGCAAGGACCAGTCGTACCGGGCCAATGTGCTCACCTCTCGCCGGCATGGCTACCTGCAGCTGCCCGGAGAAGCGAGTTCGCTGCGGATCCTGGACACGCGATCCTCCATCGGCGCAGTTCACGATCCACTCCGCCGCGGCTGATCGCAGTCGCGAGGATCGAGGGCCCCGCGCACTTGCTGCACAACTCCGATGAACAGGATGGGCGCGTGGCGGCGTACGGGCGAATGATCGCCGGACTGTGCCGGAGCGGCCGGATCGCACGAGCGCAGATCCTCGAACGCACGATCCCAGACCCGGGCGATGGGCTGGGCGACTGGGCTCGTAAACGCAGCGTGGACTCCGCCACCATGGAAGCTCAAAGCTGGCCAAGGCGGCGAGTCCGGGAACACGGCAACGATGAGAAACGGTGTGATGTGACGCATAGTCACGATCAGATGAACACCGACGAGGTGGCCTGATGGTCTCCGGTCAGGGACTGGGGCGGATGCGACTTGAAGCACCATCGCAATTGAGTGCGTTTTGAGTGTGCGGGAGACACAACGAAGCCCAGGGCACTCTAGTGACCTGGGCTTTTGTGCGCCGCCAGGGACTCGAACCCCGAACCCGCTGATTTACAGCCGAGAATGACTGCTGGTTGCTGATGTTTGGCGAAAACCCTCGTGACCTGTGAGATCCCTGGACAAGGCTGTGCAACGCTTTTCGCGCTTGGACAGCGGCACGCATTGATTCAGGTGCGTAAAGGGGTGACCGATGGCGATCGTGCGTCGACAGATCATTCGGTGCCAGGGGCAATCACGGTTGCGTTGAGTGGCGAACCGCAGCTGAGTCCGACTACTCGCCTAGGCGACACATGACCAGGTTCCAGACGCCGACACAGGCGACAGAAACGCACCGGTGTACGGATGATGCCTGGCCACGAGGCGGTTCGGGGGGCGAAGGTGGTGCTCGATACGGCAGGTAACGACACCGGCAGGAGGGCCGGCCGGAGCTACTCCTTGAGCGCCACCAGACGCGTTGATTGTGGGGTGTGAGGCACAGTTGGCTGTTGCGGTATTCAGGATCGGCTGGTTCTGGAGGACTTCGGACATGAGAGATGGCGGAGTAGGTCAGACGTTGGCAGGCCCGACCAGGCGGCGGCACCGGGTCTTGATGGCGTCTTCGCCACCTTCAAGGATCTCGCAAACGTTGGCTTTGACTTCCTCGACTTGGAGTGTGCCTTCGGCTTCGATTCGGGGAAGGTGCTCTCCGTGCTGGAGCACAAGGATATTCTCGGCAGCCGATGTGACGACGATGTTGGCGTTGTGGGTCGAGACGACAATTTGTCGACGGGTCTTGATGTTCTTGAGAGTCTCGACTGCGAGACGCTTGATGAGCTTGTTGTCGAGGTCATCCTCCGGCTGATCGAGCAGGAGTGGATCGGTTCCCGTCTGAAGGATGACGGTGAGGAGAGCCGCTGTCTTTTGACCGGGGGATCCTTGATCGACAGGAATCAGGTTGGCTCCCTCGGATGGACGGTATCGGACCGCGACGAGGTCCTCTGGGAACCAGAGCATGATGTCGGTGACCAGGTCGAAAGTGTCGGCGTTCGTAAGGCGATTGCAGAAGCGGGCGTCCACCTTGGTGGATCGCCCGATATCGGAGTCGGTGCCCCTTTGAACCAGGTCGATGAGTGATGCCCTGAACCTGCGCACCTCCTTCGGGAACCGCGGATCCTTCGGCTGCTGATCGAGCAGATATGCCGCGATGCCGTCCCTGCTGAACGCTGACTCGAAGGACTCTGGGCAGTTGAGGAGCGCCCGTAGTTCATCGCCGATGCTGGCGAGATCGCCTTGATGATGGACGTCCACGTGGGTGAAGGAGGCAGAGGCGTTGAGCCGCCGAGCGTAGGCCTCACGACGTTTGAGTGGTCTGGCCGGCGCGAGTTGCTATCCCGAGCCGCCGGCGAGGTGTTGAAGATCAGGCACGGCGCGTTGCCGCGGCGATCGCGGCGCCGATGACCTCCCGGAGCTCTTCCCGGTCGGGATCTCCTGGGCGATGACCTTCTGGTCCGCGTGGGCAGCGCTCCCGGCCACCACCATCTGCTTGCCCCAGGCCACTTCCTCGGCACCGTTGGACAGCCAGACGGCAATGTCGCCACGCGTTTGGGCCGTTGCTTCTCACACTGCCACCGTTCCCGCAGGCGACGGCAGCGCCTGCGAGGGCGAGAGTCGGCGCAGCGACGGTGAGCGCGCCCTTCATGTGCGATCCACGTAGAGGATGCTGGTGGTGAGGAGCCGTCGCTCACCCAGCTGGGAGCAATGTGCGCAGAGATAGAGGTCGTGGTGCTCCTTGGTGAGCTCGCTGATCTGCGGGAACACCCACTTGAACTGGGCCTGAGTGCTGGGCCCGCAGCGGGCGCAAATCTCGCTGAGATCGTAGGTGCGGTCCGTCACGCTCAACGGTGACACCTGCCGGGCTGGGATGAGGACGTCCTGGGGAGGGTGTGCTGTGGTATTCATGACAACGCCTTGTCTGTCCGTCTCAGTAGCCGGGTAGGGCGGGACTCTGTGCGCCGGCCGGGCTCGGGTTCGTCAGGGGCGCGCCGGCCGGGGACACGACAGTCCACACGCCGCCGTTGAGATTGATGCCCTGACCATTGGTCTGGCCGGGGGTGGAGTCGCCGACGAAGGTATAAAGAGGGTGGCCCGCAACGCTCAACTGGTGGTGGCCATCGTCGCGGGTGGTCGTGGCGAGCGTGCCGGTGACGCCGGGTAGGGACGTCGGCAGCGAGTCCGGGGCCGGAGCGTAGAGCCAGTTGGCCGCGCAGGCATCGGCGCACGTCGACTTGTTGGTCATATCGTTGGCGAACTGGTACAGAGTGCGGCCCTGGCCGTCAACCAGGATGGTGCCCAGAGCGGTGGGCTGCGCGCTGACTGCGTCGCCGGTCGCCGACGGCATCGGATCGGATCCGGCAGAGTCGCCGGGAGCGCTGCCGCAGGCGGCCGCGGCGAGTGCGAAGACGGCGGCTGCGAAGGAAGTCGCTGCGATCTGCAAGTGCCGGCGGTGGTTCGTCTCAGAGTTCCGATCGGTGATCATGTATCGCTCCTACGGGTGAGCTGGTCGTGAGCTGTTGTGCTGACGGATCCACGCTCGCGGACAATCGCCCGCAGTCGCCCCCGGTAGGTCCCTGGGTGGATACCGGGTCCGCCTGACCAGGGCACGAACGGACAGGGCGTCGTGAACCTTGCCAAACCGGTTGGCGGTCGGTCCTGGCGCTGCGCGGCGAGGCGGGCTGCGGCAAGTCGGCGCTGCTGGACTCGTGTCCGAGCGAGCGTCGGGTTCGGTGTTGGACGAGTCGTGGGCGTCGAGTCCGAAATGGAGCTTGCCTATGCCGGACTGCATCAGCTCTGTGCGCCGATGCTCGACCGGGTCGAGCGGTTGCCGGTTCCACAACGCGATGCGCTGCGCGTCGCCTTCGGGTTGCAAGAGGGCGACGTACCGAGTCGCTTTCTCATCGGTCTTGCCGTCCTAAGTCTGCTGGCCGGCGCGGCGGAGGAACAGCCACTCGCGTGCCTGGTCGATCCGGCGATCGATCCCCATCGCCGCGCGTGGCATCTCGCCCGAGCGGCGCGAGAGCCCGACGCGGCGGTGGCCGATGAGCTGGAGCGCTGGGCCGACCGGGCGCGTGCTCGCGGCGGCTCGGTCGCGGCGGCCGCGTTCCTGGAACGAGCGACCGAGCCCACGCCCGATCGTGTGCGCCGGGGAGCCCGTGCCGGCCTCGGCTCAAGCGCTGCTTGCGACGGCCGAGCTGGGACCGCTCGACGACCTTCGGCAGGCCGGGCTGGAGCGGCTGCGCGCGCAGTTGGTGTTCTCGCTGCGACGCGGAAACCATGCTCCATGACTACGCTCAACGCAGCCGAACACCTCAAGGCGCTGGCCCCGCAGCTGGCGCGTGAGACGTACCTCGAAGCGCTCGGAGCGGCCATCTTCGCCGGCCGCCTCAGTCAAGGCGGCGGTGTGGGGGAGGCGGCTGACGCCGCGTGCCCCGTGCCGCGCACCGCAGCCAGCACCTGCGATCGATCTCCTCCTCGATGGTCTGATCAGACGGTTCGCCGAGGGTCATGCGGCGGGCATGTAACCGCTCCGGCGACCGTTGCGCGAGGAGGAGTATCGCAGTCAGGACGACATCCGATGGCTGTGGCTGGGGTGTCGCATCGCCCCGGATCTGTGGGGCGACGAGTCGTGGCACCAGTTGGCACGCATCCAGGTTCGGCTCACCCGATGCCGGGCGCGCTGACTGCCCTCCCGCTTGCGCTGACTATCTCGCCGGCGTTCACGTGCATGCCGGCGAGTTGGCCGCCGCGGAAGATGATCTCGGTCTACTTGGCTGGGCATGACCGAGCTGGTCGAGGCGGGCGCGCGCAGTGACAGGCTGGACCTCGGTGCCGAAGCCCTGGCATCGCCGCTCGGCAGGTTCGTCCGGTGGCCCCGTTCACCGGACAGCCCGTCACGCCAACCTCGTTTACGCAGCGCCTTGGTCGTTCTTGACGACCTTCTCGATCGGCGTGCCGTCGACGGTGAGCATGATCTGAATGTTGCCGCGGGTGGCATTGGAATAGGGGCAACGCTGGTCCGCCTCGGCCATCAGGCGTGCTGCCTCGGCAGGCGCGAGGTGCGGTGCGTGGACATCCAGGGCGACCCGAAGGCCGAAGCCGCCGTGTCCAGTCGGGCCGATGTCGACCCGGGAGGTGAACCGGGAGTCGCCGGCATCGAGCTTGCGCCCCTGGGCGACTGCCAGCATGGTCGATTGGAAGCAGGCGCCGTAGGCGATTGCGAACAACTGTTCGGGATTGGTGCCTGGGCCGCCTTTGCCTCCCATGTCCTCGGGCACCGCAAGCTCGACTTCCAGGCGGCCGTCAGTGGTGCGGCCGTGCCCGGACCGGCCGCCTTCGGTGATCGCCTCGGCGGTGTAGAGGATTCGTCTCAACGGAATGACCGACATTTCGTGACCTTCCTTTGCTGCGTGGATGTTCTCGCCTGACATCCGCGGTGCGGAGATCGCCGATGAGCCGTAGCCCTCGATCTGCTGCGTCATCATTGGCTCCTCTGCCTGCAGTGGATGATTCGTACGACAACTGTCGTCCGTCGTACGGCCCGTCGCCCCAGTGAAGACCCGGGTCGTTGCCCCGGCGGAGCGCCCGGTGGCCACGAGAGAGCACGCGGACCGGACTAGGGTGTCTTCGTCTGAATCGCTACGACCAGTGGCCGCCGGTCTCGGTGGTATCGCAGACGTTCGCCGTTCGACACCGGCTGACGGGTGTTGTGGTCGGCTCGTCCTTCGTTGGGCCAAGCGGACATCATCCGGCCGGGGATTCCACGCGGCGCGCAACAGTTCTCAGTACCTCGCGAATCGCACTACTGCCCGGGCGGATGAAGAACCAGTACCTGGCGAAGGCCCGTTGTGACTCCGGTCTGTCGCGAGAACACGAGTCTCGGTGGTCAGCAGTGTGCCAACACGGTCTGGTTCGAAGCGAAACTCCATCCCGACCTTGATCCAGCCAGGCTCAGACCAGGGTCGCAAAGCCGCAGCGTCCTGAGGCGGGGGCGTCGATCCCTCCAATAGGCGCCACGCTTGGCTGAGACCTGCCGAGATCACAACATTGGGTCGCCGGGAGAACAGAACCGGGATGGGCGTGACGTCGAGAAAGGAGCGTCGTGCCAACGGCTGATGCTTCCTGCCGGAGAGCCGGGCAGGCATCAGCCGCGCGGCCGCGAGTGCCCACCCCAAGGGGAGCGCCGACAGTGTGACTCGCGGCAGCTCATCCCACACCACACTCGGCGGGGAGCCGACGACGCGGGCGTGACGTATCTGGAACCGCGGGTTCGGACCACATCGTCGAGATGCATAGTCAGCTCCCGAATGGGCGAATACGGCCCCAGCGTCATGCAGAGTCGCCGTCGCACCACCAGCGCGGGCAACACCGACTACGGCCGGACTCGGTACTGCGAACCATGCATCCGGCGGAAGACCTCCCCCCGGCGGAGTAGCGTCGCACCCTCTTCCTATCCCAGCTCTTGGATGGCCCACGCAGGTACGGCGAACTTCGCTGCGCCCTCTCCCATCGCCGCAGCGAAGGCGCCTACGCTGCGCCGCCTTGTCAATCGAGTGGACGCGGTCCCTACCATCGATCATGGGCGTGTCGAGAGGTCCCTCGCTGTCCGTCTTATATGGGCGGCGCAGCGAGTGCGAGACACTGGCCGGACTGCTGGACGCAGTGCACTCGGGTCGGAGCGCCGTGCTGCTCCTGCGCGGCGAGGCCGGCTGCGGCAAGTCGGCGCTGCTCGACTTCATGGTCGAGCGCGCGTCGGGTTTCCGCGTCGCACGAGTCGTCGGCGTCGAGTCGGAGATGGAACTCGCGTTTGCCGGCCTGCACCAACTCTGTGCGCCGATGCTCGATCGTGTCGAGGAGTTACCGGTGCCACAACGGGATGCGCTGCGCGTCGCATTCGGACTGCAACGGGGCGACACTCCGGATCGCTTCCTCGTCGGCCTTGCCGTCCTGGGTCTGCTGGCCGGTGTGGCGGAAGAACAGCCACTGGCTTGTCTGATCGACGACGTGCAGTGGCTCGACAGGGCCTCCGTACAGTCTCTTGCGTTCGTTGCGCGACGCGTCAAGGCCGATCCTGTGGCCTTGGTGTTCGCCGTACGTGAGCCCGGCAACGAACCCGAGCTGACCGGCCTGCCAGAGCTGAAGGTCCACGGGCTCGGCGAACGCGACGCCCGCCTGGTCTTGGCATCAGCGATTCGTGGACGCCTCGACCACCGGGTGCGAGACCGGATCGTGTCCGAGACGCGCGGTAACCCGTTGGCTTTGCTGCAGTTGCCCCGAGGGCTGACGCCGACGGAGCTCGCGGGCGGCTTCGGTCTGCCGGCCAGGGAGCCAGTGGAGAGTCGGATCGAACAGAGCTTCTACCGGCAGTTCCAATCACTATCGCGCGACACACAACTGCTTCTGCTCACCGCAGCCGCTGAGCCGATCGGCGATGCGACGCTGTTGTGGCGTGCGGCCGAACTGCAGGGAATCGATGCCGGCGCGGCCGCGTCGGCCGTGGCCGCGGGGTTGGTCGAACTCGGCGCCCGGGTCAGGTTCCGTCATCCGCTCGTCCGCTCGGCGATCTACCGGCCCGCGTCATTGGCGGACCGGCAAGCTGTGCATCGGGTCTTGGCTGAGGCGACCGATCCGGAGGTCGATCCCGATCGTCGCGCGTGGCATCGTGCCCGTGCGGCCTCGGGGCCCGACGAGGTGGTGGCCGACGAACTGGAGCGCTCTGCCGACCGGGCGCGGGCCCGCGGCGGCGCGGCAGCGGCGGCCGCGTTCCTGGAACGAGCGACCGAGCTCACGCCGGACCCTGCGCGCAGGGGAGCGCGTGCACTCGCCGCCGCCCAGGCCAAGTTCGAGGCGGCCGCGCCGGATGAGGCCGAGGCGTTGCTGGCGACGGCCGAGATCGGACCGCTCGATGACGTCCGACGCGCTGGGCTGGAGCGGTTGCGCGCGGAGTTGGCGTTCTCACTGCGACGCGGCAACGACGCTCCGCCGCTACTGCTGAGCGCCGCCAAACACCTCAAGACGCTGGACCCGGAGCTGGCGCGTGAGACGTACCTCGAAGCGCTCGGAGCAGTGATCTTCGCCGGTCGCCTCAGCAGCGGCCACGGAGTGGTCGAGGCAGCCGAGGCCGCTCGCGCCGCGCCGCCCGCACCGCAGCAGCCACGTGCGATCGATCTCCTCCTTGATGGTCTGGTGGCACGCTTTACCGAGGGTTACGCGGCAGGCGTGCGCCCGCTCAAAGAAGGGCTGCACGCACTTCGCCGAGAGGAGGGCCGCAGTCAGGACCACATCCGCTGGCTTTGGCTCGGGTGCCGCATCGCCGCGGATCTGTGGGACGACGAGTCATGGCACGAGCTGGCCACCCGCCAGGTGCAGCTGGCCCGCGATGCCGGCGCGCTGGCCGTCCTGCCGATCGCGCTCACCTACCGTGCCGGCGTGCACGTGCACGCCGGCGAGTTCACTGCCGCGGCGGAGCTGATCGACGAGGCCGATGCGATCTCCAAAGCAACCGCCGGCGTCCGCCTGATGTACACCTCCCTGGTGCTCTCCGCCTGGCGTGGTCAGGAGGCTGAGGCACTGGCGCTGGTTCGGGCCAGTGTCGAGGATGCGACAGGCAGGGGTGAGGGAAGGGCGATCGCCTTGGCGGAATACGTGACCGCAGTGCTGTACAACGGTCTCGGCCGCTACCAGGATTCGCTTGCTGCCGCCCAACGGGCCTGCGAGCAAGATGATCTGGGTCTCTTCGGCTGGGGGCTGGTCGAATTGATCGAGGCGGCCGCGCGAAGTGGCAATCTGGAGATCGGCAGTGGCGCTCTGCGACGACTCGAGGAACGAACCTGCGCCGTGGGCACGGATTGGGCGCTCGGGATGGAGGCCCGCTCACGGGCATTGCTGAGCGACGGCCACGCTGCCGAAGCGCTCTACCGGGAGGCGATCGAGCGCCTCCGCCGGAGCCGTATCGCCGTGCACCTCGCCCGAGCCCACCTCTTGTATGGCGAATGGTTGCGTCGCGAGAACCGGCGTGTGGACGCTCGCCGGCAGCTCCACCGGGCCAATGACATGTTCAGCCGAGCCGGGGCCGATGGGTTCGCCGAGCGTGCCCGCCTAGAGCTGCTGGCCACTGGCGAGTCCGTGCGCAAGCGGATGGCCGAGACGTCCGAGGAGCTGACCGCACAGGAAGCGCAGATCGCCCGGCTGGCTCGCGACGATCTCACGAATCCCGAGATCGGCGCCCAGCTGTTCATCAGTCCTCGCACCGTCGAGTGGCACCTCGGCCATGTGTTCGCCAAGCTCGGCATCACCTCCCGCAGACAACTGCGCCGCGCGCTGCCAGATCCGGGCTCTTCCACCTCGTCGGCGTAGCCAGGACGAGGTGCGCAGCCTGAGTCAGTGGATTTGTCTGGTCCGCCGGAACCGCCTGATGCCCTCGTCGGGAAGACCGGGGATCGACCCCGGGGCCTACCGGGGGCGATGCGGACCGCTCCAGGGTGACAGTGACGTCGTCACGCAGCCACACCCAGAGAATCTTTGCGAGGTCCGCATGCATACAGGCAGAGAGGCGACGCTCACGCTCGTCGATCGAGCCCTGGTCCCTGTCGCTGCCATCGGCACCGGCGGTATCGGTCCGGTGGTGGCCGAACGTCTTGTCACCCAGCTGTTCGGTCGCGACCGCGAGCTCGCGGTGCTGAGCGATCTCTTCGAAAACCTCGGCGGTCATGGCGGA
This sequence comes from Kribbella sp. CWNU-51, assembly GCF_054073265.1. Lineage (NCBI taxonomy): Bacteria > Bacillati > Actinomycetota > Actinomycetes > Propionibacteriales > Kribbellaceae > Kribbella > Kribbella sp. CWNU-51. Next base: position 31,605 of record NZ_JBSXMZ010000013.1, on the reverse strand, counting down.
GCGCTCCTGATCACGGGCGAGGTCGGTATTGGCAAGTCCGCTCTGCTCGCCGAGGCGAAGAGACGCGCGGAGCAGCTCGGTATGTCGGTGCTCAGCACTTCCGGAGCGCCCTTTGAGGCGCAGATGCCCTTCGCCGGCCTGCAACGACTGCTGTGGCCGGTCATGCATGAGGTCAGCGGACTCCCGGAGCCTCAGCGTGTGGCCCTGTCGGTCGCATTCGGTCTGAGTGGCGGGCCGACGCCGGACACTTTCCTGGTAGCGCTGGCAGCACTGAACGTGGTCGCGGACCGAGCGCGCGAATCCCCGCTTCTTCTCGCTGTCGAGAATGTGCGCTGGCTCGACGCCGCCACCCGGGATGTCCTTGCTTTCATGGCGCGACGCGTGGACACCGAGCCGATCGTCTTCCTCTTCGCGGTCCGGGACGAGTACGCCACCTTTCTCGACGACGCAGGTTTGCGAGAGCTTCGACTCGAAACGCTGGACGACGCGAGCGCGAAGGCCCTTCTTGACACCGGCGCTCCCAGACTTGATTCCGAGCTTCGACGGCGCGTGCTCAACGAAGCAGGCGGCAACCCGCTCGCGCTTGTCGAGCTTCCGCGGGCCCTCGACTCGAAGGAACGCAGTGGGTTGTCGACCACCGCTCCGCTGCCGTTGACACGGCGCTTGGAGCGAGCCTTCGCCGGTCGAGTGTCCGAGCTTCCTGCGGCGACGCGCTCGCTCCTCCTGGTCGCGGCACTGGACGACGGCTCAGGTCTCAGCGAGATCCTCGCGGCTGCGTCGCTCGTCGAGAACCGCCCTGTCACGGTGGACGACCTCGCCCCGGCGGAAGCGGCCGGGCTGGTGTCGGTGAACCGTGAGGCTGCGCGGTTCAGGCACCCTCTCATGCGGGCGGCGATCTCCTCTACGGCCACGCTCTCGGTGCGGCAGGCAGCCCACCAAGCGCTGGCGGAGACGTGCGCGGCGGATCCGGAGCGGAGCGTTTGGCACCGGGCAGCGGAGTTGACGCGCCCCGACGAGGAAGTTGCCGCCGACCTGACAGCCGCCGCGCAACGGGCGCTGCGTCAAGGGGAACCTGCGTGGGCGGCAGCGGCGCTCGAACGCGCGGCACAGCTGACTGAGCTCGCATCCAGTCGCGGCCACCTACTGGTTCGTGCCGCCGAGATCGAGTTCGAGATCGGGCGCTCGGATCTCGCCCGCAGGCATGTTGCGGAGGCGAAGGCATTGGAGCTCGGGCAGGAGGAGCGGACACAGCTGACGTTCATGCTCGAAGCGTGCGATCAGGACAGCTGGTCGAGCGCCGACGGATTGGCGGCCCTTGCCGAGTTGGCAAGCGAGATGACAACCGCGAACGGGCACGCGTTGAAGTCTCTCCTGGCGGTCGCCCTGGGCTGCTGGTGGGGGAATCCCACGCAAGAGACCCGCGATCTGGTCGTCGCCGCGGTGGAACGTCTCCCGGTCGCGGAGGATGACCCTGCCCGGCTTGCGGTTCTCGCCTGGGCCGATCCGGTGAAGCAGGGCGCGTTCGTCATCGACCGGATCTCGCAGCTGACGCCGGATGCGACCGGCGACCCGGTAGCTCTGCATCTCGTCGGCGCGGCCGCGTCCGCGGTGTGGGCGTTCGACCTCGCCCTGGGCTTCCTCACCAGCGCCGTCGACGGTCTGCGCGCGCAAGGCCGGTTCGGGTTGCTTGCCCAGGCGCTCGTTTCCCAGTCGTGGGCTGCGATCCATCTCGCAAAGGAGACACTCGCCCTGTCGGCGGCCGACGAAGCCGCCCGGCTTGCCCGCGAGACCGGCCAAGCTCGATGGGCGCTGGCCGCCGATCTTGCCATCGCGGTCCTGGCCGGCGAGCGCGGTGACTCCGAGGTCGCGCTCGCGCTCGCCGATCGAGCGGAGAAGGAGCTGTTGCCGATCGGCCCGCACGCGATGCTCTCGCTGGTCCAGTTCGCGCGTGGTCGCGACGCCATCGCCCACCAGCGGTACTCGGTCGGCTTCGATCATCTGAGGCGGATACTCGACCGCAGGGACATCGCCTACCATCCCTTCGTCGGCGCCTGGGCGCTCGCCGACCTCGTCGAAGCCGCGGCCTGCTCCGGGAACATCGACAAGGCACGGCTGTACCTCGAACAGCTCGAGTCGCTGGCGGCCGCGACCTCAGGACCGTTCCTGCGGGCCACACTCAGCTACGCGAGGCCGCTTCTTTCGCCCGACGACAAGGCTGAGGAGCTCTACCAGGCGGCCTTGAGCGCCGACTTGTCCGACTGGCCCTGCTACCGAGGACGCCTGCTGCTCAACTACGGCCGGTGGCTCCGCCACCAGCGACGAGGCGCCGACTCCCGCGCGCCGCTTCGAGCCGCCTGGGAGAACCTCGATGCCCTCGCGTTCGGCGGGCTGGCTGAGGCGGCGCGTCAGGAGCTCCGTGCGTCGGGAGAGACGAGCATGCCCCGAACACCCGATGCGAGAGATCACCTGACGCCTCAGGAGCTCCGCATCGCGCAGCTCGCCGCGAAAGGATTGAGCAACCGCGAGATCGGCCGGCGTCTCTACCTCTCGCACCGGACGATCGGCTCCCACCTTTATCGGCTCTTCCCGAAACTCGGCATCAGCTCGCGCTCGGAGCTCGCCGGCGTCTTGTCCACCGCCGTACCCGACGAGCTGGGCTGATCAGCGCGCCGCTGGGACGACGAAGGGGAAGACGTCCTGGCTGCGCCCCGGATCGGCGGTCAGGCCGCTGGTCACGGCCGAGTTCGTCGCGAGCGAGAACATGACCTCCGCTGTGTTGTCGGTGAGCCGGCGGCCGTTGAAACCGGAGAACCCGAACAATGCCGGCGTACCCACCACGTACCGGACCAGGTCGGGAACGATCCGCTTCACGACGTCGGCGGCGTAGATCTCGGGACGATCAGAGGTTCCTCGACGACGAACCACCGAAGCCACCAGGCCAGAGATGACCGGACCGTACTGCGCGACGTCGTCGGCGGGATGCGTCTCGTTGGAGTGACTCGCCTCGTCGGAGTCGGCGTCCCGGAAGATCGGCCAGATCATCGGCAATGCGGTCCGTCCCACCTGTCGCCAGCCGCCGGCATCGGTCGCCAGTTTGTTGGTGCACCAGGTGGCGATGCGACGCCCCGCGGTGAACGCACCAGCGCCCGTAGGCACCGTGAGCACGATCGATCGGACCGTCGCCCCTGCGAAGGTGTCTTCCGCCACGCCCGCGACCCACCGGGTCAAGTCACCATCCTGGCCGTGCAGGACCGTCTGATCGACGACGTCGAGCTGCTTGAGGTCGAGGAAGAACGGCTCGACCGCCTCTCCTGTCCACACCTGACCGCCCTCGGTCGTCTGCAGCATGTCGCCGGTGACGCCTTGGGCGATCACCGGTCCGCTGCCGGTGTCGTCCAGAGCTGCCGGGCCGGTGAGCATCTCGACGGTGAACGGCTGTCCAGAGTCCGCCGTCGGGCCGAAGGCAAAGCGGTAGGTCAGGGCTTCCCGCTCGTCGCCGTCCAAGTGGACCTTGAACTCGTAGCGGGCTTCGGGGTGGAACGGGTCCGCATCCGGGTCACCCGCGAGCGACGTCCGGATGTTCATGATCAGGACCGTGCTGGAACCCGAGTCGAAGACGTAGTGATCGGTGATGTTCAGCCGCGGGTCCTTGCGAGCGAGCGGCGAGTCGAGGTGGTGGGACATGTCGGTTCCCTTCCAGGTAACGGATGTGGCGACGGCGAGCTGGTCGAACCGCCTCCGCCACAGTGACGCCTTCGCGCCGCGCGCGGCTTGGGTCATTCGACTGCTTCGATGTCGCCGATCTCGACTCCGCGCGTCGCAACGGGCCACGTGCAGTCGGATGACTCAAGCCCTGGCCCTCGCTCGCGACCTACGTTCGATTCATCTCGGCGGCCTGGACACACCGATGATCCGGCCGCCCACTCACCCATCGAGGACAGAGGAAGAATTATGGATGCGTTCGGCAACACCAAAGGGCAGACAGGCGATCCGGTCCCGGACCAGCTTCGCTCGCTCTTCAACAACCCAGACGACGTACGAGTGCAGGGTCTGCCCTGCGCGCTGCCTGGTCTGGACTCACTGGCTGTTCACTTCGGTGCGGGCGCCAGGACGGTGCCGCACCAGCATGTCGGCGGTCAGCACCTGGTCATCGTCGATGGAGTCGGCGTGGTCGCCGACGACGACGGCGTACACGTCGTGCGCACGGGCGACGTGATCAGCAACCCGCCAGGCGCATGGCACTGGCACGGAGCCGTCCCGGGCGAAGGGATGACCCACGTGACGTTCGAGGCGGCCGGCGACTTCGATCTCGATGTCGAGCAGCGCAACTGGGACGACGCCTATCCATCCGGCCTCGGCGCGTAGACCGATCCGCGGACCTTCGTTCCGCCCTGGCCGGCTGCTGTTCGAACAAGAGTCGGCGGCCGGCTCGGGCGGGACTCCAGCACTGCTCATCAGCGTCACCAGACAAGGAGAACTACCGATGCCACACCCCCGCACCGACGCCGCCGGACTCTCCCGGTTTCGCCGCTCCCTCGGCCGAACCGACTGGCGGAGCCTGGCCGGCATGTCCGCGTTCATCGTGGTCCTGCACGTACTGGGCTTCGGTGTTCTGTTCGGCCTCGTCGTGCCGCGGCATTACCACATCGGCGGCGACCACCCTGTCTTCTCCGTCGGAGTCGGCGTACTCGCCTACACTTTCGGACTGCGGCACGCCTTCGACGCCGATCACATCGCCGCCGTCGACAACACGACACGCAAGCTCCTCGCGGACCAGGCCGGCGTCGCCCCTGGTACCCCTAAGCCGCTGTCGGTCGGCTTCTGGTTCTCACTCGGACACTCGACCATCGTCTTCGGTCTGGCGCTCCTGCTGTCGGCGGGGGTGAAAGCTCTGGCGGGGCCGGTCGAGCACGGTGACTCCGGCCTTCACTCGATCACCGGTGTTGTCGGCGCATCGGTCTCGGGAGCCTTCCTCTGGATACTCGGCATCCTCAATGCCGTTGTGCTGCTCGGCATCCTCCGCGTCTTTCGCGACATGCGCCGCGGCCGGTACGACGACCGGGAGCTCGAGGCTCACCTCGACAAGCGAGGGTTCATGAACCGAATCCTCGGCGGCCTGACCCGGTCCGTACGCAAGCCGTGGCACATCTACCCGGTCGGGGTGCTGTTCGGACTCGGTTTCGACACCGCCACCGAGGTCGGGCTCCTGGTGCTCGCAGGCGGCGCCGCGGTCTTCAGCCTGCCCTTCTACTCGATCCTCGTGCTACCGATCCTCTTCGCCGCCGGCATGTGCCTGATGGACACTGTCGACGGGGTGTTCATGAACGCCGCCTACAGCTGGGCTTTCGCCCGTCCGGTCCGCAAGGTCTTCTACAACCTCACCATCACCACCATCTCGGTGACGGTTGCTCTCGTCATCGGCACGATCGAGCTGATCGGAGTCATCGCCGACCAGGGCAACATCACCACCGGTCCCGTCGCCGCGGTCGCAGCCATCCCTCTGGACTACGCCGGCTACGGCATCGTGGGCCTCTTCGTGACAGCGTGGATCCTCGCGCTCGCGATCTGGCACTTCGCCAACATCGAGGAGCGCTGGTCCCCAGAGCCGGCGACAACCAGCTCGATCAATCGAGACCACCTCGCAGGCTGAGCGGCGTACCCACCTCGCTGTGCAGGAGAGCGCTCGATCTGCGAGCGCACGAATCGTGGCGACGATGCCCATGCCGGCGAACACGTAGGCGATGGTGTGAAGGCCAATACGAGGCCTCCGGCAAGCTTCGCCTCGCCACCTCACCAGACGATCAACCCGCGGCGAATCGATGCGAAGCGATGTGATGTGACGCACAGTCACGATCAGATGAATGCTCAGAGGGCCAGCAGATCAGTGGTCGCCGAGGTCTGACGCCGAGGCAGCGATGGCAAAGAGGCGAGTAAAGGGCGACCTGCGGACATCAAGAAGCCCAGGACACTCGCGTGACCTGGGCTTTTGTGCGCCGCCAGGGACTCGAACCCCGAACCCGCTGATTAAGAGTCAGCTGCTCTGCCAATTGAGCTAGCGGCGCTTGTGGTGCTTTCGAACGATGAGGATCGTAGCAGGGGGGCGGGGGAGATGCGAAATCGGTTAGGCGGTCAGGATGGTCATGGCGGCGTTGTGGCCGCCGAGGCCGGAGACGGCGCCGCCGCGGCGCGCTCCGGAGCCGCAGATCAGCAGGTTGGCGACGTCGGTCTCGGTGCCCCAGCGGCCGGCGTCGGCGTCGTCGGTGACCCAGGGCCATTGGAGGTCGCCGTGGAAGATGTGGCCGCCGGGCATGCCGACGGATTCCTCGATGTCGTACGGCGTCTTGGCCTCGACACACAGGTTGCCGTCCGCGTCGCGGGCGATGCAGTTCTCCAGCGGCTCGGCGAGGTAGGACTCCAGGCCGGCCAGCACCCGGCGGGTCGCCAGGTCCCGGGCTGCGTCGTTGTCGTCGGCAAACAGCCGGGCCGGGAAGTGGACACCGAAGACGGTCAGCGTGTGGTGGCCGGAGGCAACCAATGCCGGCGAGAGGATCGACGGATCGGTGAGGGAGTGGCAGTAGACCTCTGAGGGAGGTACGGCGGGCAGCCCGCCGGCAGCCGCCTCAGAATAGGCCGACTCCAATTGGCTGTAGTCCTCGTCGATGTGGAAGGTCCCGGCGAAGGCCCGCGCCGGGTCGTCGCCGGACTTCAGCAAAGGTAGCCGGCGCAGCAGCAGGTTGATCTTCAGCTGCGACCCCTCAGGCCGCACCTCGACCGACCGACCACGGAGAGCATCCAGCGTGGCCGGTGCGACGTTCGCGAGGATGTAGGAGCAGTCAACTGACCGCTCGCCGTCGCCACCCATCCAGGTGACGGACCCGCGCACACCGTCGGCCTCGACAGACGTCACCTCGGCGTTGGTGACCAGTGCGGCGCCGGCGCGGCGGGCTGCAGCAGCCAGTGCGTCTGTGACAGCACCCATGCCGCCAACGGGCACCCGCCACTCACCAGTGCCGTTGCCGATCAGGTGGTACAGGAAGCACCGGTTCTGGATCAGTGACTCGTCGTGGAGTGACGCGAATGTGCCGATGACCGAGTCGGTCGCGACCACGCCGCGCACGGTGTCGTCCGCGAAGCGTCGTTCGATGGTTTCGCCCAGAGGTCGTTCGATGAGCTCGTCCCAGAGGGCCGAGTCGACACGTGAGCGCAGTACGGCTCCGGACTGCAGTGGTTCGAGCAGTGTGGGGGCGATGGCGGCGGCAAGGGAGCCGACGGCGCCGTAGAAGGAGGTCCACGCCGCGTAGTCGGCATCGCTGCCGGTGAGTGCCTCGAACGACGCACGGGTCGCCGCCCCCTCCGGCCGCTCGACCATCAGGCCCAGATCGCGTCCAGAACGGCGTACCGGCGTGTACGACGCCACCGCGCGCGACCGGAGCTCGAGGGACAGACCGAGGTCGGCGGCGATCTTGTCGGGCAGCAGGCTGACCAGGTACGAGTACCGGGACAGGCGCGCGTCCACACCAGGGAACACCTGCTGGCTGACCGCTGCGCCGCCGGTGTGGGCCTGCTGCTCCAGTACGAGCGTTGTCAGCCCGGACTGGGCCAGATACGTGGCGGCGACGAGGCCGTTGTGCCCGCCGCCGACGATCACGACGTCGTAGAAGTCCATCATCCCACCGGCCAATCGAGCTTGTGGTACGCGGCGTCCCAGAACATCCATTCGTAGCGGCACGTCGTGGCGAAGTGCTGATGACAACGTTCCCGCTCCGACGTGCTCACGTCCAGTCCGTCCGTGACCGCGAGTACCGACTCCACCACGGTGTCGAACTCGTCCGAGCCGTACGTCTCGATCCACTGCCGGTACAGCGGGTCCGGCGACGACCGCTTCAGCAGTTCGCGGCCCACGTCGCGGTAGATCCAGTAGCAGGGCAGTGCGGCGGCGACAGCCTCGGCGTACGTGCCCGTGGCGCAGACAGCGGTCAGATAGGACATGTACGCCGTTGTCGTCGGTCCGGACCCGGCTGCGTCGACATCGGCCACCGTCAACCCCAGAGACTCCAGCAACGAGGTGTGCAACGAGCGCTCGACCGCGATCGCGTTGGCGGCGTGCAGCGCGAACATGCTCACCGCGTCCTCGTCCGGAGCGCGTCCGGCGACCAGGCTGAGCGCCCGCGAGTACGCCCGCAGGTAGTGACTGTCCTGGACGATGAAGTAACGGAACGCATCGTGGTCGAGGGTCCCGTCGGTCAGCCCGGTGATGAAGGGATGCCGGACGATCTCGTCGTACACGGACGTCCCACCGCGGTCCCACAGCTCGCCGGAAAACGTCATCCCCACTCCTCGCCGTCGACTGGGACCGACCTTATCCACAGCTCGCCGCGACGGCACGAGACGAACGTCACTCGGTCGCTTTACTCTGAGGCATGAACAGCCAGGGGGAGATGCCGCCGGACACGCCGCTGCTGCGGCGGATCCGGGCGTCGGTGATCGGGGACGACCAGGTGATGCCGGGGCCGTACGGTCCCCGCCGGGTCACGTACGCCGACTACACCGCGTCAGGTCGCGCGCTGACCTTCCTGGAGGACTTCATCCGCGAGGAGGTCCTGCCGCGGTACGCGAACACGCACACCGAGTCGAGCGGGACCGGGCTGCAGACCACGCGCCTGCGCGAGGACGCCCGCCGGATCATCCACCAGAGCGTCGGCGGTGACGACGAGACCGCGCTGATCTTCTGCGGCTCCGGCGCGACCGGCGCGATCGACAAGCTGATCGGCATCCTCGGCCTGCGCATCCCGGCCGAACTGGACGACACCTATCACCTGACCGACCAGATTCCGCCCGACCAGCGCCCGGTCGTCTTCATCGGGCCGTACGAGCACCACTCCAACGAGCTCCCGTGGCGTGAGTCGATCGCCGACGTCGTCCTGATCAGCCAGGACCACGACGGCCACATCGACATCCCGCAGCTCGAGGAGCGCCTGATCGAGTACGCCGATCGCCCGCTCAAGATCGGCTCGTTCTCCGCCGCCAGCAACGTCACCGGCATCGTCAGCAACACCCATCGCGTCTCGGCGCTGCTCCATCGGTACGGCGCTCTGTCGTTCTGGGACTGTGCGGCTGCGGCGCCGTACGTCGTGATCGACATGTATGGCGGCCGCGACATCGACCCGCTGTCGTACAAGGACGCGATCTTCCTCAGTCCGCACAAGCTGATCGGCGGTCCGGGGACTCCCGGCGTACTCGTGGCCCGGCGTGAGCTGCTCCGCAACCGGGTTCCCGACGTACCTGGTGGTGGGACGGTCGCGTACGTGAATCCGTTGGAGCACCGCTACCTCGACGACCCGGTGCACCGGGAGGAGGGCGGTACGCCGGCGATCATCGGGTCGATCCGGGCCGGACTGGCCTTCCAGCTCAAGCAGGCGGTGGGGATCGAGGTGATCCGCGCGCACGAGGACGCGTACCTGCGCCGCGCGGTCGAGGCGTGGAAGGACGAGCCGCACCTGCAGATCCTCGGCAACCTGGACTCCGAGCGGCTGTCGATCGTGTCGTTCGAGGTGAAGGCGCCGTCCGGGCGCTACCTGCACCACAACTTCGTGGTCGCGCTGCTGAACGACCTGTTCGGCATCCAGTCGCGGGGCGGGTGCTCGTGCGCGGGTCCGTACGGACACACGCTGCTGGGGATCGACCTGGTGCGGTCGCACGAGTTCGCCGAGGAGATCCTGCACGGCTGCGAGGGGATCAAGCCCGGGTGGGTGCGGGTCAACTTCAACTACTTCATCTCGGAGGCGGTCTTCTCGTACGTCGTGGAGGCGGTGAAGCTGGTCGCCCGTGACGGATGGCGGCTGCTCGGCGACTACCGCTTCGACCCGGCGACAGGCCTGTGGCGGCACCATCGTGGTCCGGTCGAGCCGCCGATGCGGCTGTCGCAGGTCGGGTACGACGCCGACGGCAAGCTGAGGTATCCACGCCACGATCACACCGCGCCGGAGTCAGCACTCGAGGACTACCTCAACGAGGCGCGCGAACTCCTGTCCACCTGTCAGGAGCAGAGCACCGACTCCGAGGGCCGCGTGAACACGGACTTCGATCACCTGAGGTGGTTCGAGCTGCCGTCCCGCTGTCTGACCCACGACTGATTCAGGCGACTCGGTGATCGGCGGCGAGTGACTTCGCGAGCTCGAGGGTTGCGTCGTCGAGAGCCTGCGGGTCTGTCGCGCCGTACGCCTCGAGCAGTTGGCGCTCCACGGTCTCGACCGTCAAGCCCGGAACTTCGGTCGAGAGCGAGCCGACGGACGCCGGGTCGAAGGGCAACTCCAGGTGTCGATAGACATCGGCCAATAGTGGTTGGAGGCGCGCGTCGTCGCCCACCACGATCAGGGCGCTGAACAGCCACCCGTTGGGTACGACGCGCTGCCCGGTGCCGACGAGTTTCACCACACCGCGCGCGTTGACGCTGTGGGCGCCCGGACAGTACTCGCCGGGCACCGCTCCGACCCGCGCGTCGATCCCGAGCGTCTGCAGCACGTCGGCGTACAGCGCGCCGTACTGCTTGAACCGGGTCTCCATGCCGTCGGGCGCCAGCCGCTCGTGCTTGACGTGATCAACCACCAACGCCTGATCCGTGTACGCGACCGGGCGTCCACCCACCGCCCGCACCAGCGGCTCGAACCCGGCCGCCCGAGCCGCACGCACCGCCGCCCCGAAGCCCGGCAGCCGCGTGTCGCGCCGTCCGAAGACCACGACAGGCCCGGACGGCCGATAGACCCGCAGCGCCTCCTCCAACTCGCCGGCCGATACCCGCCGAACCAACGCGTGCCCGACAGCCAACTCGCTCGCCCTGTCGCCACCGCCACCAGAGAAGAGCCGCACCCCGCAATCGTGTCACGCCGCGGCGGCTTGGCGGCCAAGCGGTACGCCGAGGGCCGAGCCGTCCCGTACCCCGATCCCCCCGAAGCTCTCGGTGACGCTGGCTGCCATCTGGGCCTAGCGGGCGCCGGCGGAGCGGAGGAGGGCGGCGATTTCGGCGTAGCCGCGGTTGGTGGCGTGGTGGAGGGGAGTGATGCCGTCGCTGTCGGGGAGCGACGGGTCCGCGCCGGCGGCGAGGAGGATGCGGACGATGTCCTGCCAGGGCTTGGTGCCCTGGCCGAGGATGATGGCTTCCAGGAGGGCGGTCCAGCCGAGATCGTTGACGTGGTTGACGTTGATGCCGGTCTGGACCACGCGGCGGACGTAGTCGACGTGGCCGCGCTCGCTCGCCGGGATGACCGAGACGCCGCCGAAGCGATTGCGGAGGGTCAGGTCCGGCTTCGCGGGGAGGAGGGTCTCGAGCATCGCGACGCTGCCGGTGACGCCAGTGACGAGCCACGCGGAGTCCTGCCGGTTGTCCTGCGCATCGGGGCTGGCGCCCAGTGCGACCAGGAGCCGAGCTACGTCGACGCGGTCGTTCAGGGAGGCGAGGAGGAGAGCGGTACGGCGGTTGTCGTCGCGGGATTCCAGTGGCGCACCGGCGGCCAGGGCTGCAGCGACCTGGTCAGCGTCACCAGCCGCGGCAGCCGCTAGCAGAGCGGCGGTGGGGGAGCTCGGGAGCTTGGTAGCCAGGACAGCCGTCACCTCGATCTGGCTCCGCGCTGCCTGCACCGGTGTGATGCCGTCGCGTTCCGCCGGTTTGTTCCGGTCGGCTCCGGCGGCGATGAGCAGCCGGACCGTGTCGACGTACTGCGGGGTGCCCTTGCCGAGCAGGACGGCCTCGTGCAGCGCGGTCCAGCCGAGGCGATTGACGTGATCTACTGCCACACCGGCCTGGAGCAGCCGGCCGACCACCGCCGCGTGACCACGCTCGGCGGCGCGGATCAGCGCCGTACCGCGGTAGCTGTCGAGGCTGCGGACGTCGGCGCCGTGCTGCAGTGTGAGGTCGAGCAGTTCGACATACCCCTCGCTCGCGGCGATCAGGAAGGCGCTCTGCACGGAGTCGTCGACCGCGTTGACGTTCGCGCCGGCGTTGATCAGCCGGCGGGCTGCGGCGACGTCGTTCTTCCAGGCGGCGGCGATCAGTTGCTGATCGAGGGTGCTGACTGTCGACACTGCGCTGGTCCTCTGAGGGGACGGGGGTGAGGTGCTGTCGGTGGTCGTGCAGGCTGCCGTCACCATGATGACGGCAGCCGCTGCCATGGTGCGGTTCATCGGCGCGGTGGGGTAAGGGTGATGACCTGGTACGGCGGGACCGCGGTGGTCTCGTCGAACTTGCTGTCGACCAACAGCAGTCTGCCCTCGGCGAGCTTCGCCGTGGTGAGCACCCGGTCCGGGTCCGTAGGGGTCGCAGAGGCCAATCGCGCCGTACGGCCATCGCTGGAGAGCTGCAGCGTGGTCAGGACGCGAGGGAAGTTGCGGACCACCCAGAGCTGACGACCGTCCTGCACGAGACCGTCGGCGTTGACGAGGTCAGCCGCGCCAGTGTCGACAGCCGAAACCGTGCCGGTGCTCAGGGCGAACCGCCAGAGGCTGCCGACGTTGCCCTGGGCGACGACCAGCGCGCGCCGGTCCGGGGACAAGACGATGCCGCCGAGGTTGAAGCCGGTCTGGGTCGGGATGGTCGCGGTGGCGTCCGCCCAGGTCCGCATGGTCCAGCGGCCGTGCTCCTCGGCGACGCGGAACACCTGCGGCGCGTTCGAGTTCGTGACGTACGCCGCTCCGTCCGGTCCGATCACGAGGTCGTTCAGGAACGCGTTCGGCACACCTGTCTGCAGTGCGGCGAGGAGCCGGCCATCGCGGTCGTAAACCCACAGGTCCGGCGCCCCTGGGTGATCGATGCCGTTCGGGCCACCTGCGACGTACACCCGGCCGCGTGAGTCGACCGTGACTCCACGCGCGGTCCAGCGGCCGTCGGTCCCGTCTCCCGGTAGCCACTCGGTCGCGGCCGCGGATCGCAACTGTCCGCGGTGGATCTCGCCACCGGTGGTCTCCGAGACGTAGTACCGCTGCGTGCGAGCGTCGTACCCGATGCCCTCGAACTTGGACCCACCGGCGTCGCCGGAGAGCTCGTAGGTAGCGGGCCGGGCAGACGCCGTGGGTACGCCGACGCCGACCAGGGCCGCGGACAGTGCCAGCGTCGCGGACAGGGAGCGGACAGACATGAGAACCTCTCGTCATTCGAGGTGAGGTGGACTGCCTCCAGCCTGGTCCGCCGCAGATGCCCGTACGACGGGTGTTCGGCCAGCATCGGATAGCCGATCGGATGATTCGGAAGCCGGCCGGCTCGGCCTACCATCGGCAGGACCATGACCACTTCACGCACACCGGGCTGGGCGACCGGGATCCTGGGCCACGCCGACGGGCTGGTGGTCGCGCTGAACGCGGCATTCGTCGTCCTGGTGCTCGCCTCCGCGGTCCGGTACCTGACCGGGCACGGATTCGGCGACCGCGCGCCCTGGGTGCTTGCGGGCGCGCTGGTGCTACTGGCGACGTACGCCGCGCACAAAGCGCTGCCCAGTCGCCTATGGCTCGCGTTGCTGGTGGTGGTGTGGTTCGGGCTGGTGATGCTGGCGCCTTCGTTCGCGTGGTGCGCCGTACCGCTGTCGTTCGTCGCGTTGCGGGTGCTGGCGTTCTGGCCGGCCTGTGCGGTCGTTGCGGGGATGGTGGTCACCACAGTGGTCATGTGGACCCGGATGGCTGACCGGCTCGATCCGACGATCGTGCTGGGGCCGGTCTGCATCGCCGTACTCGCTGTTGGTGCGTATCGGGCCCTCGAGCGGGACACAGTGGCGCGGCAGGCGCTGTTGGACGATCTGCATGCAGCGCAGGGGGATCTGGCGGACGCGCAGCATCAGGCCGGCGCACTGGCCGAGCGGGCCCGGCTTTCGCGGGAGATCCATGACAGCGTTGCGCAAGGGCTGTCCAGCATCAATCTGCTCCTCCAGGCTGCAGAGCGGGAGTGGGACGACCGACCGGCCGCGGCACGCGAGCATGCGTCGCAGGCGGCGACGACCGCTCGCGATGGGTTGGATGAGGTACGGCGGGTGGTCCGGGACCTGGCTCCCGCAGAGTTGACTGTGGTGCCGGGTGAGCCCGCGCTGCCGGATGCACTCCGCCAGACGTGCGGGCGACTCGCAGCCCACAGCACTGTGGACGTGCGCGTTCAGGTGCACGGTACGCCGGTGTCACTCGGGTCGGAGGTCGAGACCGCCTTGCTGCGCACTGCCCGTGGTGCATTGGCCAACGTGCTCGAACACGCGGCTGCAACGACCGCCGTGGTCACGCTGACCTACCAGCCGGACGCAGTTGTCCTGGACGTCCGCGACGACGGCCGCGGCCTTCCCGACGGTGGGTCGACCGATCCGGATCGCGGGCGAGGACTGACCGGCATTCGCGACCGGCTGAAGCAGCTCGGCGGCACGCTGGTCCTGGAGAGCGAACCCGGCGAGGGTACGGCGCTGGCCGCCTCGATCCCGTTGGTCCGCGCATGATCCGGGTCGCGTTGGTGGATGACCATCCCGTCGTGCGGGCCGGGATGCGTGCGCTCGTGGAAGGCCAGGAGGACCTGTCCGTGGTGGGCGAGGCGTCCGACGCGCACAGTGCCGAGCAGTTGGTTGCCGCGGTTCGGCCGGATGTCGTGCTGATGGATCTCAACCTCGGCTCCGGGCCTGGTGGTGCCGAGACCACCGCGCGGTTGCGGGCATTGCCGGAACCGCCGCACGTATTGGTGCTGACGACGTACGACACCGAGGCGGACATCATGAGTGCAATCGATGCCGGAGCGTCCGGGTATTTGTTGAAGGACGCGCCGCCCGAGGATTTGTTTCGCGCGATCCGCGGGACCGCGCGCGGTGAGACGGTGCTCGCGCCGGCAGTCGCCGCGCGGTTGGTGCGGCGGTCGGGGCCGTTGCTCACCGAGCGGGAGGTGGAGATCCTCGGGTTGCTCGCGACCGGCCGGTCGAATCGGGAACTGGCCAGGAGCCTGTTCGTCAGCGAAGCGACGGTGAAGTCGCATCTCTCGCACATCTACACGAAGCTCGAAGTGGACACCCGGGCCGCCGCCGTTGCCCGCGCCATCGAGCAACGCATCATCCGCCCACCTGGGTAACGATGCGCGTCCGGACGCCGAAGTTGCGATCGGCGGCGAATTGTGCCGCGATTGTTGTGCGCCGGCGGCATTTCGGGATTCGGCAATGATAAAAGCGGTTCGGAGATAGGCAACGAAGGATCCCCGTGACATTCTGCGGAAATGATCACAGGGGGATTGAAGTCAAAGGGGTGGGCGGCTTTGGCCGCGGGGGTTTCGTTGGTGTTCGCGGCGGTGGTCGCGCCCGCCGCCTCCGCGGTACCGGAGAAGGTGAGCTCGCCGGATCCGAACCTGACGGTCACCAGCGTGACGCTCGGGCGATCGGCGGTCGCCGTGTCCGGGCTGAACACCGTGGCCGTATCGGTCACCGTGGCCGGTGGGTACAAGACGACTGAGTCGGGCACCGTGTTCCTCAACGTGTTCCTGGATCGCACCGGCGGCACGGGGCCGGCGCGCTATATGGTCGCGGCGCTCCTTGGGCTGTCCTCCGGGACCGTTCAGAGCGGCACCTGGACGGGTTCGCTGTACGTGCCGTCGACGGCGAACGGGACCTTCAAGGTCACCGGCGTGATGGAGGGCACCATCATCGACGGCTCCGACGGCAGCATGACGACCCCGACTCCGTTCGCCGGTCCGAGCATCGCCGTCACCGGCGTCCACCTGCCGAGGATCGGCGTCTCGATCATCCCGAAGGTGGTGCCGTTCGGGTCGGCGTACAAGGCCCGGGTGGCGATCACCGACTCCGCGACTGGTAAGGCGTACGGCAGCCGGATCAACGTCCAGATCACCTGGGACAACCTCTGCGTCGAGCACGACGGAGATCGCTATCTCACCAACACCGCCGGGATCGCCGAACGGGTCTATCCGGCCGCTGCCGGGGACGCCCTGAACTGTGTCCGGCTGCGCGGCCGCGCGTTCGACACCGCGGGGCTCGGCTGGTCGGTCAGCCGGCCGGGGATCGTCGGCGCGACGCCCGCCAGGACGAGCGTCCCGGTCGGCACGATCGTGCCGGTCAACGGCACGGTGGCGGGCGCTCCTTCCAAGTGCGCGGTGGTCCTGCAGCGCCTGACCGGCGCGACGGCGTGGCGCGGAGTGAGCCAGGACATCGTCCGGCAGAGCGGGCGGTTCACGGTACTTGCCCAGCCGCCGTACGTCGGGAACGTGATCTACCGCGTGTACTTCCCGACCTGCGGCCGATTCCAGGCCGGCTACAGCAAGAGCTTCGTGATCCGCGGCACCTGAGGCGAGGTTGCGGTGACCGGCGGGGGCGGGGGATTACTGTCGTGCTGTGAGTAGCTCGAATAACGCGGGGGGCGAGAGCTTTCTGACCGTGGTGGTCGCGCTGACCGCGAATCTGTTGATCGCGGTGGCGAAGACGGCCGTTGCGGTGATCACCGGCTCAGCCTCGATGACGGCCGAGGCCGCGCACTCCTGGGCCGACACGGGCAACGAGATCTTCCTGCTCGTCGGCGAGCGGCGGGCCCGGAAACCGGCCGACCGGACGCATCCGCTCGGGTACGGGCGGGAGGGCTACATCTGGTCGATGTTCGCCGCGTTCGGACTGTTCACCGTCGGCGCGGCGGTGTCGGTCTGGCACGGGATCCAGTCGCTCCAGCACGGGGAGGAGGGCAACCCGTCGTACGGCTGGGCGTACGCCGTGCTCGCGATCTCGTTCGTGCTCGAAGGGATCTCGTTCGCGCAGGCGCTGCGGCAGACCAAGGCCGGTGCGCTCAAGCGGATGCTGCGGCCGTTGCGGTACGTGCGGATCACCTCGAACCCGGTGCTCCGCGCGGTGTTCGTCGAGGATCTCTCGGCGCTGATCGGGATCGTGATCGCGACGCTGGCGATCCTGCTGCACCAGTTGACCGGCAACGCGGCCTGGGACGCGCTCGGGTCGATCGTGGTCGGCCTGCTGCTCGGCGGGGTCGCGCTGTTCCTGATCAGCCGGAACATGGACTTCCTCACCGGTGAGGCGGTCACGCCGCTGGCCCGCAACCGGGCACTGCGGGCGCTGCTCGATCACAAGGACATCGAACGGGTCAGCTTCCTGCACATGGAGTGGGTCGGCGCCGACAAGATCTTCCTGGTCGCCGCGGTCGACGTCATCGGCAACGACCCCGAGTCCGCCGTCGCCGTCCGACTGAACGACATCGAGGAGGCGCTGAACGCCCGCCCCGAGATCGAACGGGCCGTCCTGACCCTGAGCCGCCCCGGTGACCCGACCGACCTCCGCCCGGTCCCCCTCCCAGCCTGGTACGTCGACCCCATCGCCTGACCGCTTCGCCGGCCCTCGTTAAGGACGGCGCTGACGGCCCGGCTATCCACCTGGGTAGCCGGGCCGTTGCGTTCACTTGTTGGGCTGGACCTTCGACGACGGCTTGACCGCCGTACCGCTGGGCTTGACCTGGTTCGCCGGCGGGAATTTCCAGGTCTTGCTCTTCACCATCGAGGTGAGCTGCGCCACCGTAAACAACGGCTTCTGGCGGGTGTGCCGCGAGCCCTTCTCGGCCGGCGCGTTGTAGCTGGTCATGCTGATGAAGCGTCCGTCTCGCCTGTACAGGGCGACGTAGTTGCTGGTGACGCCGTCCTTGTTGCGGTCGCCCGGGTACTCGGGCTGCTCGGCCACGGCGAACACCGACGAGCCATCGGGCAACTTGGTGCAGCCGGTCGACGCGGTAGCGCAGGGGTTCTCTTCGCCGCCGGCGGAGAGCAGGACGTCGACGCGGGAGGCGCCCTTGCCGTCGTCGACGACGTACGCCGCGGCGACGAAACCGTCCTTGGATTCGCCCCACAGCTCGGGCTTGGTGAGAGTCCGGCCAGGTGCCTCGACGAGAGACCGGAGTGTGACCAGTGTCTGCTGCGGGGTCACGTGGCTCGGCTTGGCCGCCGGTGGTGCGGTCAAGGGAGCCGGCGTACCGGCGACTGCTGCTTCCGAGGGGCCGCCGAGCAGTTGGACTCCGCCGGCGATCAGGCCCACGGTGGCCACGACGGCTCCGGCTCCGGCGACGCTGAGGACCGTCGTACGACGACGCCGGAGGTGGAGGCCCTGCTGGACGCTCCGTTCGAGCAGGTCGGGCGTGACCGGCTCGAGATTCTCGGTGGCCCGCTGCATGAGATCGGTGAGTTGGTTGTTCATCGGTGCTCCTCGGGTTCAGTGCGCGATCAGCTGGGCGGCGCCGTCGCCGAGGACCGCGCGGAGGCGGTCGAGGGCTCGGGCGGTGCGGGTGGTGATCGCGCTGGCGTTCTTGCCGAGATCGAGCGCGACCTGCTCGACGCTGCGATCTTCGAAGAACCGCAGCACCAGCACGGCGCGATCCAACGGCGCCAACTCGGCCAACGCACTCTGCAGCGCCATCCGCAGCTCCGGATCCCCGGCCCGCTCGGCGCGCTCCGGCACGTCCGCGGTCGGCCGCTCGGTCCAGCTCTTCCGCCGCCGCTGTGAAATGAACGTCCGCGCCAACGCGGCCCGCGCGTACGCCGCCGGATTCTCGACCCGGTGCCAGGTCCGCAGCATGTTCGCGAGCGTGTCCTGGACCAGATCCTCGGCGTGGTGCCGATCACCTGTCAGCAGCCAGGCGGTGCGGTACAACTGCGGTATCCGCGCCCGCGCAAACTCCTCGAAGTCTTCAGTTGCCCTCATCGCAGCCTTTCGGTCGATGCCTCTGCCTCAACAGACGCACCCACCCGCCGGGAAGATCACACCCGACTTTTCAGAACACCAAGGAGAGCACCCAGACCGCGAACGCCAAGAACCCCACCACAAACGTGACCACCAGCACCACGCCGTACCCGAACCACAAACTCCCAGAAGACTTCACCGCAGCATCCTCCCATCAGCCGCCCAGCGAAGGCCGCAGACAACCCCAACCCGGACAAGCCGAAAGGCGACCCCAGCCACCGACAAAGCCGAACAGCGACCCCAGCCACCGACAAAGCCGAACAGCGACCTCAGCCACAGACGAAAGCCGAACGACGACCCCAGCCACAGCCGAAAGCCAAAAGACAACCCCAGCCACGGAGCCCAGCGAAGCGAAGGCGCAGGGGGTGTGGGTGGCGAAGCCCCCACCCGCGGCAAGCGAAGCGCAGCCGCACAAAATGCCGAAGGCGACCAGGTCCGCGCTTTCCGCGGACACAGATCGCCCTCGCCTTCGGGTGAGTGACGGGACTCGAACCCGCGACCACCTGGACCACAACCAGGTGCTCTACCAGCTGAGCTACACCCACCATTGCCGCCCTGACTGCGACGGCTGAGCAATCATAGCGATGAACCCCGTGGACCAGAAATCGGCCCACCCGCGCCCTGAGTCAGGGGGCCGGCGGGGCGTCCGGGGTGGTGATCAGGGTCGCGGCGGCCCGGGCGGTGTCGGAGTCCGGACCGGGCTGCGGGACGAACACGGTCTCGCGGTAGTAGCGAAGCTCGGCGATGCTCTCGGTGATGTCGGCCAGCGCACGGTGATTACCGGTCTTCGCAGGGGTGGCGTAGTACACCCGCGGATACCACCGGCGCACCAGCTCCTTGATCGAGCTGACGTCGACGTTGCGGTAGTGCAGGTGCGCCTCGACCCGCGGCATGTCGCGGACCAGGAAGGTCCGGTCGGTGCCGACCGAATTCCCGGCGAGGGCGGCCTTGCGGGGCTCCTTCACGTATCCGGAGATGAACTCGAGCACCTGCTGCTCGGCGTCGGCGAGCGGGATCCCGTGCTCGAGCTCGGCGAGCAGACCGGAGGCGGTGTGCATGTCGCGGACGAAGTCGCCCATCTGCTCCAGCGCGCCTGGTGGTGGCGCGATCACCAGGTCGATCCCGTCACCGAGCACGTTCAGCTCATAGTCGGTGACCAGCACCGCGACCTCGATCAAGGCGTCCGCAGCCAGGTCGAGGCCGGTCATCTCGCAGTCGATCCACACCAGCCGGTCGTTCATGGGCACCCACCTTACGGCGAGCGGCCGACACCCTGGCCACCACCAGCCCACGCCCCGGCGTGGCGTTCGTCCCCAGTACGCCGTACGCCGGGGCCGGAGCGTGGTCAGCGAGGTGCGTGGCCGACGTTGACGCTGCGCACGGACAGTACGGCGAGGTCGGTCCGGTGGCCGAGGTAGTCCGGGCCGGCCGGGTCCAGCAACTGCTTCCATGCCGCCACGTCGTCAGCACTCAACCACTCGTCATCGGCCGGCACCAGATGCCCGTGACCGTGTCCATGTGAGTGCCCGTCCTCCGCCGGCTCAGCCGTCAGACGTTCGACTCGGAAGCGGAACGCGGAGACCAGATGCTCCAGGCGGTCGTGGGAGAGCGGCGGTGGGGTTTCACTGAGGATGCTTCGGGTGGTGACGTCGCTCAGCCCGGCACGCGTGAGCGCCTCGGTCCAGCCGTACGGCATCGGCACCGAGCCGGGGAGCGAGTCACGCATCACCTTGAACCAACGGTCCTGGGCCAGGTCGAGTCGCAGCTCGAGGCCGGGCTCGCCGACGCCCAGGTCCCACGGCAGGCTCCGGGCCGGCAGACCGCCCTCGGCGAGAGCGAGCCGACCGCCTGGTGCCAGCAGTGACGCCAGTGCGTCGACCGCGGCCTGCTGGTCGCCGGCGTGATGCACCGAAGCCGACGCCCAGATCAGGTCGGCCGGTGCATCGATTGCCTTACGCAACGGCTCCGCGCCGTCGTCCATCGAGGCCAGCTCACACCGGACCGCGCCGGCTGTGTGCTGGCGCGCCTGGTCCAGTACGTCGGGATCCGCGTCGATCGCGACCACCGTCGTACCGGCCGGCAGGGCCTCGGCGAGCGCTTTGGCCATCCCACCGCCGCCACAGCCGACGTCCACTGCCACCTTGTCGCTGTCGCGGACCAGGCTGGTGGCAACCGTCCGGTTCCAGTCGCTCTCGCTCTCGGCCGCGGTCCGGAGCCGCCCAGCCTCTCCCGCCCAATCGATCTCGATCATGCCGTCAGTCTCCGCCCGCCCGCGGCCGACCCCCGCATCTTGTTGCCGATCCAGCAATTCCGGACTCGGGCGTACCGAAGGACGGGTAGTAGTGCCTGCCACTGCGGAGGTCCCCGCGTGAAACGTCGGCGTGACCGGGCGCGAAGGCGACTACCACCCGTCCTTCGGTACGTCTCTCCCCTGGACAGTCCGGCGCTACCGTTGAGCCGTGATCACGCCCTTCGACACAGCCCGCCTGAGCATGCTTCCGCTGCAGGTGGAGCACGCCGGCGAGATGGCGAAGGTCCTGTCCGATCCGGACCTCTATACCTTCACCGGCGGCGAGCCGCCGAGTGTGGACGTCCTCCAAGCTCGCTACCGTCGTCAGCTCGAGGGTCCGGGCTGGACTGACGAGCAATGGTTCAACTGGGTGATCCGGCACGACGACGAGCTGGTCGGCTATGTGCAGACCACGGTCACCGGCTCTACGGCGGAGATCGCCTGGGTGATCGGCACCGACTGGCAGGGCCACGGCTACGCGAAGGAAGCTGCACGCGGCCTCGTCATCTGGCTGAATGCCCAGGGCATCCAGCGGATCATCGCCCACGTCCACCCGGACCACGCCGCGTCAGCCGCGGTCACCGCGGCCGCCGGCCTGACCCGCACCGAGCAGCTGGACGACGGCGAATATCTCTGGACCACATGACAGCAGGCCCGGCCGTGATCGGCCGGGCCTGCTGTGCGCGGTGGTTCAGACCGGGCGAACGTTCTCCGCCTGCAGGCCCTTCGGGCCCTGGGCTACGTCGAACTCGACCTTCTGGTTCTCATCCAGGGACCGGAAGCCGTCCGTCGCGATCGCCGAGTAGTGCACGAACACGTCGGCGCCGCCGCCGTCCTGGGTGATGAAGCCGAAGCCCTTTTCGCCGTTGAACCACTTCACTGTTCCGCTGGCCATGATCTGCTCCTTCAGTGGGGGATGGGACCCGGCAGGTGCCGGTTCCCGGGTTGCGGTACGAGCCCACCCACACAGACCAGTGGCCTGAAATGAGAAAAACGCCCGGCGGATCACAAATCCGCGGGCGCTTCGAAACGAACGTGGAACTGCAAAACTGCAACCGTCGACAACCCTAGCATGGTCAGCAGACCGTGACAGCCCGATGTCCGCCTGCCGCGTCGATGACGATCCGCCCGCGCTCCACCGATCCACATCATCGCAGGCCAGCTCATTTGCCCCATCGTGCCAACACAATGGGGCGTGACCTTCGAGACGAGGACAGCGCCGTACCGGCGGGAGCTTCTCCAGCACTGCTACCGCATGTCCGGGTCGATCCAGGACGCGGAGGATCTGCTCCAGGAGACGCTGGTCCGCGCCTGGCGCGCCTTCGACCGGTACGACGAGACGCGCGCGTCCCTGCGCACGTGGCTGTACCGGATCGCCACGAACACCTGCCTGAACGAGTTGGAGAGTCGCAGCCGTCGTCCACTGCCCTCGGGCCTGGTCGCCCGCGGTGAGGATCCACAAGCACCGCTTGTCCGCGGTGAGGACGTCCTGTGGCTGCAGCCGTTCCCCAGTGACCCCGCGGCTGTCGTCGGCGCGCGCGGAAGTCTCCGGCTTGCCTTGATCGCGGCACTGCAGTTCCTCCCCGCCAAGCAGCGGGCCGTCCTGATCCTGCGCGAGGTGCTGGACTGGTCGGCGGCGGAGATCGCCGCCGAGCTCGAGATGACCCCGGCCGCGGTCAACAGTGCGCTGCAACGAGCCCGGGCCAAACTGGCCGAGACCGGTCTCGTCGAGGAGGACGTTCTCGAGCCGGACGATCCGCGCAGCCGGGAGATTGTCGACAAGTACATCGTCGCCTTCGAGAAGGCGGACGTGGCCGCGTTCGCCGAGCTGCTCGCGGCGGACGTCGTACTGGAGATGCCGCCGTTCTACAACTGGTACGCCGGGCGCGAAGACCACCTGCGGTTCGTGGCGCGGGTCTTCGCCCTGCGCGGCACCGACTGGCGGGTGGTGCCGATCGCGGCGAACGGGCAGGCCGGGATCGCGGTCTACCGCGGTGACGGCGACGTGCACCGGTTGCACACCCTGCACGTGTTCACCATCACTGCGGCCGGCATCACCCACAACCGCACGTTCCAGGACGACGGGATCTTCGCCGCTTTCGGACTACCCCTGACCCGCTGACCGCTCGTACGTCGTCAGTACGGCGGGGCCGTTCTGGACCGTCGACGCCAA
Organism: Kribbella sp. CWNU-51; assembly: GCF_054073265.1. Taxonomy (NCBI): domain Bacteria; kingdom Bacillati; phylum Actinomycetota; class Actinomycetes; order Propionibacteriales; family Kribbellaceae; genus Kribbella; species Kribbella sp. CWNU-51. The sequence continues at coordinate 8,411 of NZ_JBSXMZ010000013.1, read as the reverse complement.
CTGCAGGTGGATCGGCGCGTCCGCGGCCGGGAACAGCCGCTCGCCCGTGCCGAGGACGGTCGGGAAGGTCATCAGCCGGTACTCGTCGATCAGGTCGGCGGCCTGCAGGACCCGGACGACGCTGAGGCTGCCGACCACGGTGACGTCGCGGGACTCCCGTTCGGACCGGACCGCGTCGACGACGTCCCCGTCGATCAGGGCCGAGTTGGCCCAGCCCGAGACGTCGGTCAGCGAGTGCGAGGCGACGAGCTTGGCCATCTTGGTCATCCGGACCGAGAAGTCGTCGGTGCGGGGCGACAGCAGCCGGCCGAGGAGTTCCCAGGTGGTCCGGCCGAACACCGTGACGCCGGTGTCCAGGATCGAACCGAGCCGGAACTTGTCGCCCGCGACCGGGCCCGGACCGTGCCGGAAGGCCCAGCCGCCGGCCGGGGTGCGGTCCGATCCGTCCGGGTCGGTGACGATGCCGTCGAGGCTGATGAACTGGCTGACGATGACGCGGCCCATGATGCGCTCCTGCTCTGTCCGAACGAACTGTCACGGGTACATACCGCCGGCCCGGCGCCGATTCATCGCTGCTCTGCGTGTTGACGTCAACATGTCTACACTCAGGCACAAGTCGAGGAGGGGTCGATGCCAGCGGAGGAATCAGCGGTACGACGACGACGCGGGCCGTCGATGGCCGACGTGGCCCAGCTGGCCGGTGTGTCCGGGCAGACGGTGTCCCGCGTCGCGAACGACCGGCACAACGTCGACGCGACCACCCGGGACCGGGTCCGGGCCGCGATGCGCGAGCTCGGCTACCGGCCGAACAGTGCCGCCCGCGCGCTGCGCAACGGCGAGTTCCGCAGTATCGGCGTGATCGTCTTCGAGCTGTCCAGCTTCGGTACGACGCGCACCCTCGACGCGATCGCGACCGCGGCCACCGTCAGCGGGTACGCGATCAACCTGCTGCCGGTGCTGGACGTCACCCAGAACGCGGTGACGAACGCGTTCAGCCGGCTCGACGAGCAGGCGGTGGACGGCGTGATCATCTTGATCGAGGCGCACACCCTGGACGAGGCCGGCGTACGGCTACCCGACGGGCTGCCCGTCGTGGTCGTCGACTCCAGCGCGCATTACGACTATCCGATCGTCGACACCGACCAGGCGCAGGGCGCACGGCTGGCCACCGAGCACCTGCTGGAGTTGGGGCACGAGACGGTGTGGCACCTCGGTGGACCACCCACGTCGTTCGCGGCGGATCGACGCCGCCGGTCCTGGGAGGAGACTCTGATCGACCACGGCCGGGATGTGCCACCGGTGCTCGATGGTGACTGGACGTCCAGCTCCGGGTATGAGGCCGGCCGCCGGCTCGCTGTCAACGACAAGGTGACGGCAGTCTTCGTGGCCAACGACCAGATGGCGCTCGGACTATTGCGGGCGCTGTACGAGCGCGGTCGCGCAGTGCCGGACGACGTCAGCGTGGTCGGCTTCGACGACATGGAAGAGGCGGCTCACTTCTGGCCGCCGCTCACCACCGTCCGCCAGACCTTCGCAGAGGTCGGCCGCCGGAGCGTGGATGCGTTGATCGCCGAGATCCGCGCCGGCGAACATCACCACGCCCCGGTCGCCGTACCCACCGAACTCATCGTCCGCCGCAGCACCGCGCCACCACGGAAAAGCTAGACCGCCACCTCGTCCACGGCCAGGATCGCGCGCATCAGGTCCGCGGTCTCGCTCGGCGTCTTGCCGACCTTCGCGCCGACGGCCTCGAGTTGCTGGCGGTCCGGTTGCGGGGTTGACTCGATCCATGCCCGCATCCCTCCGGCTGGCCGTGATCGGCGCCGCCCACGCCCATGTCAGGTACGCGCTGGACGAGGTGCCGCTGCGTGCAGACCTGGACCTCGTCGCAGTCGCGGATCCGGATCCGGCCACGGCAGGGCGATACGCCGCGGAGTTCGACGTACCGGCGTACGACGACCACCGGCGGCTGCTCGCCGAGCTGCAGCCCGACATCGTCATGGTCGCCGGGATCTACGCCGACCGGGCCGAGGCGATCGTCGACTCACTCCGCGCCGGAGCCCATGTGCTCGCGGACAAACCACTCTGTACGACGCTCGCCGAGCTCGACGCGATCGAGGCCGCTCAGCGTGAGACCGGGCGCATCGTCACCTTGCTGCTGGAGAAGCGGAACTATCCGGAAACCCTCGCCGCTCGTGCGCTGCTGGCCGACGGTTCGCTGGGAGAGCTCGTCCAGGTCGCATCGACCGGGCCACACAAGCTCAACCGGCCGACGCGGCCGGACTGGTTCCTCACCAGGAAGGGGTACGGCGGGATCCTCGGCGATCTCGCGGTCCACGACATCGACCTCGTCCTGCTGTTGTCGGAAGCGACCGAAGGAACGGTCACCGGGCTCGTGGATGGCAGTGAGTTCGCGCTGTCCGGGTCCCTGCTGCTCAGAGCGGGCCCGGTTGCCGCGACGATCGAAGTCAACTGGCTGACGCCCGCGGCATCGCCGTACCACGGTGACTACCGGATGCGGCTGACCGGAACCGAGGGCACGGCCGAGTTGTTCTGGGCGCAGAACAAGTTGATCGCGGCAACCACTGAACGTCCGCCCTGGCAGGTGGAACTGCCGCCCCCCCGGCGACCGGCGGCCGACGCGTTCGATGCGTTCGCGGCGGGCCTCGAGCCCGAGATCAGTACGGCGGCGGGCTTCGCTGCGACGCGGGTCGCGCTGCTCGCCCAGGAGAGCGCCGACGCGGGCGGTGTCATGGTGCCGTGGCAACTGAGAGGAATGTCCGAATGAAGTTCGCACTGGTGGGTGCCGGAGCCATCGGTGAGACCCATGCGCGTCTGATCTCGTCCCTGCCTGACGAAGCGGAACTGGTCGCGGTGGTCGACGTGGAGGCGGACCGGGCCGCCGCCCTGAGCGGCAAGTACGGCGGCGAGCCGATGAGCGACCTGAAGCAGGCCTGCGCCCGGCCGGACATCGACGCGGTCAGCATCTGCTTGCCCAGCGGGCTGCACGCCGATGCCGCCATCACCGCGCTCGAGGCCGGCAAACACGTCATCGTGGAGAAGCCGATCGACGTGACGCTGGCAGCGGCCGACCGGCTGATCGACGTGGAGCAGCGGACCGAGCTGACCGTGGCGGTGATCAGCCAGCGCCGTTTCCAGCCCGCCCCCGCCTTCGTCCACCAGGCGGTCGCCACGGGCCGGCTGGGCCGGATCACCGCGGGCATCGCCGAGTCGCCCTTCTGGCGCTCGCAGGAGTACTACGACTCCGGCGGCTGGCGCGGCACGGTCGAGCTCGACGGCGGCGGAGCACTGATGAACCAGGGCATCCACGTGGTCGACCTGCTGCTATGGATGCTGGGCGAGCCCGTCGAGGTGCAGGCGTACAGCGAGCTGCTCGCGCATGAGCGGATCGACGTCGAGGACACCGTGGCGGCGACCGTGCGGTTCCGCAGTGGGGCGATCGGATCGATCCTGGCGACGACTGCGGCGTACCCGGGCCGGCCGGTCCGGCTGTCCGTGTACGGCGACCGCGGCAGCGCCGTGATCGAGCAGGACGACCTCGTCGCCTTCGACACCGCCGACGGAGAACCCACGGACCAGGCGAGCGCGGCCCCGCCGGACACCACCGGGGAGCATGCCGGCGAGGCGAGCGTCTCGCGATCGGTCGCCGACGCCCACCGCGACCAGTACCTCGATTTCATCGCGGCGGTGCGCGACGGCCGCCCACCGGCGATCGGCACCCGGGACGCCCGGCGTGCGCTCGAACTGGTGCTCGGCATCTACGAATCCGCCCGGACCGGTGCCCCGGTCCAGCTGACCGGGAGAGAGTGACGTGCGCATCGGCATCATCGGGACGGAGAACTCCCACGTCGACCACATCATCGAGTACCTGAACGTCGAGCGCCGAGCCGGGGACACCCGCGTCGTTGCCATCAGCGGCGGTGCCGGCGAACGCAACGAGAAGCTCCGCGCCACCGGCCAGCTCGAGCGGCTCGTCGACGCGCCCACGGACCTGCTCGGCCTGGTCGACGCGGTGATCGTCACCGACCGGCACGGCGGTCTGCACCGGGAGCACGCCGTACCGTTCCTGGTCGAAGGCCTGCCGGTGTTCGTGGACAAGCCGCTGGCCTGCACCGAGGCCGATGCCCGGGCGATCGTTGCCGCGGCGCGCGAACACGATGCGCCGTTGACCTCGTCGTCTGCCGTCCGCTGGGTGCCGGACACGGACGCGCTCGCCGAGCAGGCGGCGGCGCTCGGCGTTCCACAGACGGTGATCACCACTGGCCCGGCGGATCCGGCCAGTCAGTACGGCGGCATCTACTTCTACGGCATCCACCCGATCGACGTCGCGCTCAGGCTCGCGCCCGGTGCCGTTGGCGACGTACGCGTGGAACAGATCGCCGACATGGTCATCGCCACGGCCGACGTCGGTGGGGTCCGGGTCGTGGTCCAGTTGGTGCGGCCGGGACCGGACGGCCAGGTCCCGTTCCACGGCATGGTCGTCGGTCGGCACGGTCTCGCGGCCCGCGAGCTCACCCTCGGGAAGTCGTACGTCGAACCCGGCCTGCGTGCGTTCCTGGAGATGGCCGAGACCCGCCGGCCACCGATCGAGTACGACGACTTGGTGCGCCCGATGCAGTTCCTCGACGCCGTGGTCGAGGCGATCTGATCTCAGCCGTAGCCGCCCGAGTTCGTCGACGGAGCACCTGTTCCTCGAGCCGCCGCGTCACCGCGGCGCTCGTCTTCCTGTTTCACCCCATCAGGGCGATGCCGGGTGTCGGCCGCGAACCCCACAGTCGAAAAGAAGGGACGGGTGCGAAGCAGGCTGTACGGAGGGGGCCGGGGGCATGAGGGTGGATTCGCGGGCGGAGCGCATCGGACAGCACACTCCGGTCGGACCCGCGCTGAGATCTGTGATCGAACCGGCCGTCCCGCCCAGCTGGATCCAGCCGCCGGCGCCGCCCTTCCGCGTCGTCCAGCGGCCGCGGTTGCTCGACCGCATCTCGCAGGCCGTCCAAGAGGTTCCGCTGACACTGGTGAGCGCACCGGCCGGGTCCGGCAAGACGGTGCTCATCGCGGCGTGGGCGAGGAGCCACCCAGAGACACCGGTGGCCTGGCTCTCACTGGCCGGCCGTGACGACACCTTCATCCCGGATGTGCGCAGCGCGCTCGCCGCCGGGACCGCGGAGGCCGAACCGGTTGTCCTCGTTCTCGATGGCGCCGAACGGGTATGGCGCCAGTCGGTCTTGGAGCAGTTGGTCCGGCTGCTCGACACGACCGGGGACCGGGTCCGGGTAGTGATGACGACCCGGGTGGATCCGCCGCTGCCGTTGCACCGCTACAAACTGGACGGAACGCTCGCAGAGATCCGGTACGACGACCTCGCCTTCACGGGCGCGGAAGTCGAAGCGTTGCTCGGCGCCCATGACATCACGGAGCCGGAGGCAGCGACCCGGGACGTGCTTGACCGGACCGAGGGCTGGGCGGCCGGCGTACGGCTGGCAGCGCTCGCACTCCGCGCCGGCGACCACCGGACCCTGCCCGTGGGGTTCGCGACCGACTACCTGGCCGCGGAGGTGTTCGGTGATCTCGACGGGAACGACCGAGACTTCCTGCTCAGGATCAGCCTGGTCGACGACGTCACCCCGGAGCTCGGGGCTACGCTCGCGGATCGCCCGGACGCCGACGAGGTGCTGCAACGGATGGCGAGCGGCAACACCTTCGTCCAACCCGTGCGCGGCCGCGCCGATCACTACCGGATCCACCCGCTCTTCCGTGAGTTCCTCCGCGCCAAGCTGGACCGCACGCTGCCCTCGGCGATCGGCGACCTGCAGCGGCGGGCCGCGGACTGGTACGCCGCGAACGGACGAATGCTGGAGGCCGTCAGGCATGCCGGCGAGAGGGGCGATTGGGCACGCGCCGCCGGTTTCGTCGTCAACGGGCTGGGCGTCGGTGACCTGCTGCTGCCGACCCGGGTGGGCTCGGAGCTGGCCAGCTGTCTGTCGGCCATGCCAGAAGTGGAGTCCGCTGACGTCCAGCTCGTTCGCGCCGCGATCGCCGTCGCCAACGACGATGTCGCCGCAGCCAGGGAAAGCCTTGCGCACTGCGCGGTGGACCCGCCTGTCAGCAGCGGCTGGGCCGTGTCGTCCGCTGTCGTGACCACCCTGCTGCACGACAAGTCAGGCAGCATCGACCAGACCTTGCTCGCCGCCAGCGCGGGGCGGGACGAACTGGCCGCGCACGGGAACGCAGCACTCAAGGCGCTGGTTCTGAGTGCGGAGGGTACGGCGCACCTCCGTGGCGGCGACCTCGATATCGCGTGCACTGTGCTCGCCGACGCGGTCCGGACGGCTGCTGCGGGTGACTGCGAGGATCTCCGGTTGCGATGCCTTGCCACGCTGGCGCTCGCCGAGGCCTGCCGTGGGCATCTGTCCCGCGGACAAGTGCTCGCGGACACGGCCGAGCGTCTCGCCGGGGAGTCCGTCGCCGCGGCGGAGCGTCCCGCCGCAACACATCTGGCGCACGCGTGGGTGGCGCTCGAGCGTCAGGAGCTCACCCGGGCCCAGCATTCCCTCGACCGCGCTCGCCGGCTCCGCGAGACGCAGGACGACAGCCTGCTGAGCTCGGTGTCCGCGCTGTTGCGCGTGCGGCTGATGCGGGACCGGGGCGACCGGGTCGGTGCCCGGTGTGCGCTGAGGAACTCGGCACCGCCGGACGGCTGGCTGCGCGGGTACGTCGAGGCCGAGGCGGCGGGAGTCGGTCTGGACCAGGCCGGGCGGGACGACGTGAGCCACCGCCGGACGATGACCGCATCGCAGCGGGTGCAGGACCTCCTGGATCTCGCGCGGGCCGAATGGCTCGACGGCGATGCCGGTAGCGGCCGGTCCGGGATCGCCGAGGCGCTGTCGCTCGCTCGCGGCGAGCGGATCCGCCGCCCGTTCACGCACACGCCCGCGCGGCTCCGGGCGATCATCCGCGAGGATGCGGCGTTGCGCTCGATGGCCGGCTGGCTGCGCCCGGACCTGAGAACGGCCACGGGTCCGGCCGACGATCCGGCACTGATCGTCGAGGAACTGTCGGAGCGGGAGCTCGACGTCCTGCGCTTGCTCGCGCAGCTGCGCACCACCAGTGAGATCGCCGCCGAGCTGTTCATCTCGGCCAACACCGTGAAGTCGCACGTCCGGAACATCCTGCGGAAACTCTCGGTGTCGAGCCGCAACGAGGCCGTCCGCCGGGCGTGGGACCTCGACCTGGTCTGACGAATGATCGAGACCGTCACCAGTCTGGCCGTCGCGGCGGCCGTGAACCCGGTCCCGTGGGCGCGGGCGCAGATGGCGTTCACACTCGCCTTCCACATCATCCTGGTGCCGCTCGGGGTGTCGTGGGCATTCATGACGCTGATCGCCAACTACCGCGGGATCAAGCGTGACGACCACGACGCGCTGGTGCTGGCGCAGAGGTGGTCGAAGTACATGGCCGTGACGTTCGCCGTCGGTGCGGTGACCGGGACCGTGCTGAGCTTCGAGTTCGGCCTACTCTGGCCGCGGTTCATGGGCATCTATGGCGATGCGTTCGGTATCCCGTTCGCCTTCGAGGGGCTGTTCTTCTTCACCGAGGCGATCTTCGTCGCGATCTACATCTTCGGCTGGCGCCGGCTGAAACCGTGGACGCACTTCTGGACCGGCGTACCGATCGTGATCGCCGGCGTCTTCGGCTCGATCTCCGTGGTCGCGGCGAACGCGTGGATGAACGCGCCGGCCGGCTTCACGATGAACGCGAGCGGTGAGATCACCAAGGTCGAACCGCTCGAGGTGATCTTCAACGACGCGATGCCGTTGCAGGCCGCGCACATGGTCATCGCGGCGTACCTGGTCGGCGGGTTCCTGGTCGCGTCGGTCTACGCGACCGGGATGCTGCGCGGCCGGAACGACCGGTACCACCGGATCGGGTTCACCATCGCGTTCACGGTCGCCGCGGTCATGACGCCGATCCAGATGGGAGTCGGCGATGCGCTGGCCCGGTGGGTGTACAACAACCAGCCGGAGAAGTTCGCCGCGATCGAGCTCGTGCCGACGACGGGTTCCGACGTACCCGAGATCTTGCTGGGCAAGCTGAACGCGGACGGCACAATCTCCGGTGGGATCCCGATCCCGGGACTGGCGTCCTGGCTGTCCGATCCGAGCACCGGCACGGCGACCGTCGTTCAAGGCCTGGACAGCGTTCCGGTCGGGGATCGGCCGACAATCTCGGACACGGACGTCGTCCACTTGGCGTGGGACGTCATGGTCGGGCTGGGCACCGCTCTGTTCCTCCTAATGGGTGTTATCGGGTCGGTTGGTGACAGACTCGGTGGCTGGTAGCCGCTGGTGGGTGAGCACTGATACCTCCTGGACTGTTTGAGTCCTGTCGAC
>NZ_JBSXMZ010000012.1:0-53264 GCF_054073265.1 Kribbella sp. CWNU-51 | reverse complement strand
CGAGTCAGGACGACCACTGCGGGGGACCACACCCATCATCCTCACTGTGAGTGGTGCGCGTCCGGTCCGCGGCGCGGCATCACCAGACCCGCCACCGCCGCCCGGCCGGGGTGTGGCGGACTTGCAGGCCATCACAATCACCGAGACGCCGCGATCGTCGGTGGGAGGCCTTCGTCGTCGCCTCGTTGTGATGGCCTGGCGATTCGGTCGACGGCGCGGGCAACGCCCACGGAACCGACCGGAGCGCCGGACATCCCCCGAAGTTGCCCGTTCGAGACCGCAAGGGATCCCGGCGACCGGTTCCTCGGGCGGGAGACGTCGTACCGGTCGAGTACGTCGTCGCCCGTCCGGCGGATGGTCGTAGTACTTGGGCCGTTGTGGCGGCGCGGTCGGACGGGTGTTCGGGTTGGCGGTGGCCGTCGGATGCGCCGTGCTGGGAGTTCTCAGTGGGGTCGGTTGGCTTGTTGGGCGGTGGCGGTCCAGCGGCCGGTGGTGTGGTGGATCTGGATGGGGTGGTTGAAGGTCTCTGAGATGCGGGCGGTGGTGAGGACCTCTTCGGCGGGGCCGGCGGTGAGGACCCGGCCGTCGCGGAGGAGGGCGGCGTGGGTGGTGCTGGTGGGGAGTTCCTCGAGGTGGTGGGTGACCAGGACCCAGGCCAGGTGGGGATGCGACGCGTGGATCTGGTCGAGGGTTTCGAGGAGCTGCTCGCGGGCCGCGACGTCGAGCCCGGTCGACGGCTCGTCGAGGAGCAGGAGACGAGGGTCGGGGATCAGCGCGCGGGCGATCAACGCCCGGCCGCGCTCGCCCTGGGACAGCGTGGTCCAGCGCGCCGCGGACAGGGCGCTGATGCCCAGCAGTTCGATCAGCTCCAGAGCCTGCGCTCGCTGAGCCGCCGTCGGCTGCCAGCGAGGCATGAGTTCGATGGTCCCCGTCAGCCCGGGTGAGCACAATGTCCACGATGCTGAGCGGCGACCGCAGCGGGTGTCGTGGGTTGACGTGGCCGATCGACTCGCGGAGCTCCCGGATGTCGACGGTGCCGAGGCGGCGGCCGAGGATCTCGACCGTGCCTCGGGTCGGGTGGGTGATCGCGCCGCACAGGTTGAGCAGCGTGCTCTTCCCCGCGCCGTTCGGCCCGAGCAGCGCCCATCGCTCACCCTCGCCGACCGTCAGCGACACCCCGCCGAGCAGCAGCTTGCCGTCCCGGACGAAGTCGACGTCCTTCAGTTCGAGCACCCGAAAACCTCCTCGTACAACCCCTTCAACTCCTCCGCACTCGCTTCCCGCCCGGTCCGGTCGGTGTGCCGCTGCACGTGCTGCGCGAACGCCCTCTCCTGCGACGCTGACAGCCGAACGCCGTGCGCAGTCTCCAGTACGTGCGCGATCCCGCCCTTCCCCGATTGGCTGTTCACGCGTACGACGGCCTCGTAGCCCCGACCCACATCCATCGGATCGATCGGCAGGTACGGCACCTCCCAAGGACCAGACCCTGGACGGCGAATCCCTTCCGGATCGCGTCCTGATGCGTCCCCGAGAACGCCGTGTACACGAGCTCCCCGACGTACGGGTGCCGTGGATGGATCGGCATCCGCGTGCAGTACTCGACCACCTGCCGGATCCCGTCGATGTCGGAGAAGTCGATCATCGGGTCGACGCCCTGCGCGTGCAGGTTCAGCGCGAGCGTGGCGATGTCGACGTTCCCGGTCCGCTCGCCGTTGCCGAAGATGCACCCCTCGACCCGCTGAGCACCGGCGAGTACGGCGAGCTCCGCGCAGGCGATGCCCGTGCCGCGATCGTTGTGCGGGTGCACCGACAGGATCACGCCGTCCCGCCGCGGCAGGTTCTTGTGCATGTACTCGATCTGGTCGGCGTACACGTTCGGCGTCGCGGCCTCGATCGTGGCCGGCAGGTTGAGGACCACCGGCCGCTCCGGCGTCGCATCCCACTGCTTGGTCAGCTGATCGCTCAACTCCAGCACGTAGTCCGGCTCGGTCAGGTTGAACACCTCGGGCGAGAACTGGAACCTGATATTCGGTTGCCCGTCGGTGAGTCGCAGGATCTCCTCCGACCCCGAGTAGATCATCGACGCCAGGTCGTCGCGGGTACGACGCAGTACGACGTCGCGCCACACCGGCGCGGTGGCGGCGTACATGTGGATCACCACCTGACCGCGCATCCCGGCCACGGACTCGACGGTCCGTCCGATCAGGTCGGGCCGGGCCGGCGTGAACACGACGATCGTGACGTCGTCCGGTACCAGGTCCGATGTCGCCAGCATCCGGACGAAGTCGAAGTCCGGCTGCGAGGCGGACGGGTAGCCGACCTCGATCTCTTTGTAGCCGATGGCAACCATCAGCTCGAAGAAGCGGCGCTTGCGCTGGGGATCCATCGGGTCGGCGAGAGCCTGGTTGCCGTCGCGGAGGTCGACCGGCACCCAGAGCGGTGCGGTGGTGATCCGGCGGTCCGGCCACTCGCGGTCGACCGGAGCGACCGGCACCTTGCGGAAGATGTCGCGGTAGCGGTGGCTGGGCAGGGGGGAGTGCTGCTGGCGGTTCCAGTCCATGAGCTGTCCTTCGGTTTGCTGGCGTGAGACCGGCGGACGACGGCACTCCACGGAGGGAGCGCCGATCGAATCAGCTCCCGCCGTGGCGGCCGAGGAGGAGAAGGCCGAGCAAGAGGTTCGAGGACATGCCGACCACGCTAACCCGAAACCAACTCCTCAGACAAGCTGAGAACTTCAGGCGACTAGACTGACCGCCATGATTCGCCGTCACCCGCTCGCCGAGCAGGCCGCTGAGGAGCTGCTCCGCCGCATCGGCAGTGGCGAGTGGGCGCTCGGCCAGAAGCTCCCCGGCGAGACGACGCTGGCCGCGCAGCTGGGCGTCGGCCGGTCCACGATCCGCGAGGCGGTCCGGGAGCTGGCCGGTCGCCGGGTGCTCGAGAGCCGTCAGGGCGCCGGTGTGTTCGTGATCGCCCACCAGGCCGCTGAGGACTGGGACAAAGTCCTCCGCCGCGCCGACATCACCGACGTCCTGGAAGGCCGGCTTGCGATCGAGACCGAGGCGGCCCGGCTCGCCGCTGCCCGCCGTACGCCGGCCGACCTGAAGAACTTCCGCTACACGCTGGCGGACCGGAAACGGGCGTCCGAGAAGTCACCGGACGACTGGTACGTCGAGGCCGACCTGGCCTTCCATCGCGCGGTCGTCACGGCCGCGCACAACGCCGTACTGACGGAACTGTTCGACACATTCGTGCCGCGGATCCGGCGGGCGATGCTCGACATGTTGAAGCTCGACGACCAGCACCGGCATCGCCACGACCAGGCGGCTCACGAGGCGATCGCCGACGCGATCCGGGCGCGCGATCCCGACCTCGCCGCGGACTGCGCCCGCGAACACCTGAGCGCGGTCCGGAGCAGCGTGTCCTAAGGCTGGTGCTGATCGAGCAGCGAGCGCAGCCAGGGCGTCAGCGTGTCCAGATCCTCGACGTTGTCCTGCGGGATGCTGATCGGCCGCGTCCGCCGATCGACCGGCCGGATCAGCACGCTCCGGAACCCCGGCAGTCCGGCCGGGTCGTCGATGCTGGTGATCCCGGACCACTGCAGGCTCCGGCCGCGGGTGATGCCGTCGGCATCGACCCGGACGACCGGACGGTTGGTGATCAGCTGCCACAGCGTCAGCCCGGTGCCGTAGACGAACGCTGCCAGCGCCGTGATCCGCAGTACGCCGAGCATCCCCGACACGTCATCCGCGCGGAGATGGTCGAGGTTCGACCACGCGGACAGCGCCATCAGCAGGGCGAACCCGGCCAGCCGGAGCGCGAGTCGCCCCCGGCGCGGCCGGAACACCACGCTGCCTTTGGACTCCAGTTCCGACGTCCAGGTCTCGGCGGACACTCTCAGGAACCCCACTTCGCCTTGTGCTCGGCGGCGGTCGGCGGGTCGGCGCCGGGCCGGGTGCAGGTGATCGCGGCCGCCTTCACCGCGTAGTCGACGACATCCTGCAGGTCCTCGGGGGTCAGCCCGGTCAGCCGCGTCGCACCGAGCAGGCCGCGCGCGTTCAGCCCGGCCAGCAGCGCCGCCATGAACGAGTCGCCCGCGCCCACCGTGTCGACGACCTCGATCGCCGGCGCCGGCACCTCCACGCGTACGTCGCGGCTGATCCCGAGCGCACCGTCCCCGCCGCGCGTGATCACCACGCACTGGGTCCGCTCGACCGCCAGGAGCTCGGCGGCGATCTCGTCCGGTGCCACGCCGGGACGCAGGAACTCGCAGTCCTCATCGCTCAGCTTGACCAGATCGGCCAGCCCGGCCAGCTGCCGTACGGCGGCCCACGTCGCGACTGGGTCGGGGGTGATCGACGGCCGGGCGTTCGGGTCCAGCGTCACCGTGACCGGTTGCGGCGCGACCGACTCCAGGAAGCTCCGGATCGCCGTCGCCCCCGGCTCGAGCATGGTTGCGATCGAACCGGTGTGGATCGCCGGGCACCCGCGTGTCAACGACAACGCCGGCGGATCCCAGGTGATGTCGAACTGGTACGACGCCACTCCGGCCGCATCCAGCGTCGCCGTCGCGGTGCTGGTCCGGAACCCGGGGTCGACCGCCCCAGGGGCGAGTTGGACGCCGTTCCCGAACAGGTGTGCTCCGAGCTGGTCGCCGTACGCGTCGGTCCCGAAGCGTGCCACCAGTTCGGTCGGTACGCCGAGCCGCGCGAGACCGACCGCAACATTCGCAGCGAAACCGCCCGGGGTCGCCTTGCCCTTCCCGTTGCCGTTGCGGGTGGTACGCGGCGCCGGCGCAATGATGTCCACGAGCGCCTCACCGATAACGAGGACAGGTGCACTCATCGGGCGTGCTCGAAGTCGATGGCGGAGTAGGCGCGCAGCTTCTCGAGCTGGTGCACGCTCTCGATGCTGCGGATCGTGCCACTGCGCGAGCGCATCACCAGCGAGTGGGTCCGGGCGGTGGAGCGGCCGTAGCGGACACCGCGGAGCAGTTCGCCGTCGGTGATCCCGGTCGCGACGAAGAAGCAGTCGTCACCGCTGACCAGGTCGTCGGTGCTGAGCACCCGGTCCAGGTCGTGGCCGGCGTCGATCGCCTTCTGCCGTTCCTCGTCGTCGCGCGGCCAGAGCCGGCCTTGGATCAGTCCACCCACGCACTTCATCGCGCAGGCGGCGATGATGCCCTCCGGCGTACCGCCGATGCCGAGCAGCATGTCCAGACCGGTATCCGGCCGGGCCGCCTCGACCGCGCCGGCCACATCGCCGTCGCTGATGAACTTGATCCGCGCACCGGTGGCCCGGATCTGCTGGGTCAGTTCCGCGTGCCGCGGCCGGTCCAGAACGACGACCGTGACGTCGTCGACCGACGAGCCCTTCGCCTTTGCGACCCGGCGGATGTTCTCGGCGACCGGGAGCCGGATGTCGACCACGTCGGCCGCCTCCGGGCCGACCACGAGCTTCTCCATGTAGAACACCGCGGACGGGTCGTACATCGAGTTCCGCGCGGACACCGCCATCACCGCGATGCCGTTGTTCATGCCCTTCGCGACCAGCGTCGTACCGTCGACCGGATCGACCGCGACATCGCACTCCGGGCCGTCGCCGTCGCCGACCTGCTCGCCGTTGTAGAGCATCGGGGCGTTGTCCTTCTCGCCCTCGCCGATCACCACCACGCCGTTCATCCCGACCGTGCCGATGAGCGTGCGCATCGCGTTCACCGCCGCGCCGTCGGCGCCGATCTTGTCGCCGCGACCGACCCAGCGGCCCGCCGCCATCGCCGCGGCCTCGGTGACCCGGACCAACTCGAGGGCCAGGTTGCGGTCAGGCGCGTGCGCGTCGACCTCCAGATGGGCAGGTGGCGTGGTCGGGTCGCTCATGTCAACGGATCGTAGCCAACCGGTGTGGGCGCTGTTCGGGCGCATTGGGCGTCGCGAGACACTGGTGCCATGAGTACGACAGGTCAGGGCCCATCCGGCGACAGCGCACCCGCGCCGACCGACGACCCGCGGGCGGCGACGGAAGCGCCGCAGGCCGCGGCGGAGGACCCGCGGGCCGGGACGCAGGACCCAACGGCCGCGGCAGAGGACCCGCGGGTCGCGGCGGAGGCGCGGGAGAAGGCGCGGGCCCGGGCCGAGGCGATCACTTACCGCGAGCAGAACCGGAAGGACCGGGCCAAGGCGCGCACATTGACCAACATGGTCTGGGCGCTGCTGGCCTGTTTCGTCGTGGTCGCGTTCCTGATGATCGTCACCTGGCGGCCGAAGGAGGAGAAGGTCCGCGCGGTCGAATACACCGCCCAGCTGCAGGACGCCCGGAAGGTCGCCCCCTGGGTCCGCGGCCCGGAGCCGATGCCGGCCGGCTGGGCGGCGACCAGCGTCGAATTCCGCGCCCCGGAGCAGCAGCCGATCACCTGGCACCTCGGCGTCGTCACCGACGCGAAGAAATACGTCGGCCTCGAGCAGTCCAATGTCACCGGTGGGGAATTCCCGGCCGACAAGCTCGGCCGCACCACCGACGACGGCACCTCGGCGGTCGGCGGCGTGACCTGGCAGCGCAAGGTTCTGCTCGACCGCACGCAGGAGAACGCCTTGGTGCTGGTCGGTTCCGGCGTCACGACGATCGTCACCGGGAATGCGGGATATCCCGCGCTCGAAGCCTTTGCTTCGACGTTGCGCTGACATTCAACTGCGTACTGTCACCGCCGGAGCGACCATATTTCCGGGCATTCCTGACCACTTACCGGACGCACGTTGACACAACTGTCCGCCGCGGGTTTCCATCAATGCTCGGCTTGTCCACGCTCGGGGAAACAGCGCGAAGGAGCCTCACGTGAGTGCGCCATCCCGGGCGGGGGGTTGATGCGGCCATGTTCGTCACGGGGTTGCTACTCGCCGCGGAGAGTTCACCGCACCTCGGCGTACCGCGGCAATTGCTTGCCTATCACGGTGAAACCCTGCTCGGCGCGACGCTGGAGACGGCCCAGGAGTGCGGGTTCGACCAGTTGATCGTGACGTTGGGTAGCGCGTCGGAGCAGATCCATGAGCGGGTCAACCTGGACGGCGTTCGCGTGGTCGAGTCACCGCATGCGGACACCGGCAGCTCGTCGATCGTGCCGGCGCTGGACGCGGTCGACCGCCGCTCCGACGGCATCGTCGTAATGCTCGGCGATCAGCCTGGCGTGACGCCGGCCGCCGTGTGGTCGCTCGTCGCCGAGGTTGCCGGACCCGCGACGCCGATCGGAGTCATCCGGTACGCCGACGGCCACGGGTACCCGTGCTGGTTCGGCCGGGAGCTGTTCGGCGAACTGCGGCAGCTGCGCCATGACGGCGACCTCTGGGCCCTGATCGAGGACGGCCACTACCCGATCACCCAGGTAGATGCCATCGGCAACGTTCCGCTGCGCGCCAGTACCTGGGACTCCTACCGCCGCCTGGTCTCCGGCTACAGCCCCGCCCCCGGCACGGTCACCCCCGGCGCCTTCGACGACACCCACCCCGTCCCCCTCCCCAGCCGCACCCGCCCCCGCCGCCGCACCCCGCACTAGCCCTCGCCGCCCCGCAGTGAGTTCCGGCGGTTCGTCTACTCGGCGCCGACCAACCGCAGGCCGACGACGCCGCTGACGATCAGGGCGATGCACGCGAGGCGGGCCGGGGTCAGGGGTTCGTCGAAGAGGACGATGCCGAGGGTGACCACCCCGACCGAGCCCAGGCCGGTCCACACCGCGTACGCCGTGCCGACCGGGAGGCGGTCCAGGGTCCTGGCCAGCAGGACGACGGAGATGACACCGAACACGAGCACGCCAAGCGTCGGCCAGAGCCGGCTGAAGCCCTCGCTCGGTTTCAGACTGAGCGCGAAAGCAATCTCGAACGCCGCAGCAGCGAGAAGTACGAGCCACGCCATCAGGCCGCCAGCGCTCCCCGCAGGTGCCGCTGCGTGACGGTCGCGACCCGAGCGCCGAGCGTTGCCGCGGTCCGCAGGTCCGTCGCCGGTGGTGCCTTCTCGGCCGACAGATCGGCATCGGACTGCGCCATCGCACCCAGCCAGCTGCCGAGCCGGTTGAGGTCCTCGATGCTCGCGGTGCTCTCCGCCCAGCCGGGGTAGATGTCCAGCCCGACCCAGATCATCCCGTGCTGCGCCGCGAACACGGCGAGGTCGACCAGGCTGTTCAGCTTGTCACCGGACATCGCCTTCGAGTTGGTGAACCCGGCGGCGATCTTGTCCCGCCAGGCCAGGTCGGCGGCCCAGATCCGCACACTCTCCTCGGCGAACTTCTTGAACACCCAACTCGGGCTGCCCATGTACGTCGGTGTTCCGAAGATGATCGCGTCCGCAGCGGTCAGCCGCGCCCACACGTCGTCGGTCAGCGGCTCGTCGAGGAGGACGAGGTCGGTCACCGTGCCCGGCACGGACTTGGCACCGGCGGCAACCGCCTCGGCCTGCTTCGCGGTGTGGCCGTATCCGGAGTGAAAAGCGATCGCAATCCGGGCGGGGGTGTTGCTCATGTGCTTCCTCCCACGTCGTTAGCGGACTACAGTCCGTCTTATGAACGACAGTACCGGACCGCAGTCCGCTTCACAACGGGGTCTGCCGCTCGTCGGCGAACCCCGCCCGGAACGCGCGGATGCCCGGCGCAATCGGCTCCGGGTGCTGGAGGCGGCCGACCGCCTGTTCACCGAGCAGGGCGTGAAGAACGTGTCGCTCGATGCGATCGCCGCCGCGGCCGGCGTCGGCAAAGGCACGGTCTTCCGCCGCTTCGGTGATCGCGCCGGCCTGGCGGTCGCGCTGCTCGACGAGCGCGAGCAGGAACTGCAGGCCAAAATCCTGACCGGCCCGCCGCCGCTGGGCCCGGGCGCGCCGCCGGTCGTCCGGGTGATGGCCTTCCTCGACGCCTACCTGGACCTACTCGATCGTCATGTCGAGCTGTTCATGGACAGCGAGAACGCATCGGACGGCGCGCGCTACCGCATCGGCTCGTACCATCTCTGGCACCGCCACCTGTCCCACCTGATCGAAGCCGCCCGCCCGGACCTCGACGCCGACTACACGGCCCATGTCCTCCTGGCCCCGCTGGCGGCGGACCTCCACAGTGCGCTGCGCACGCAGGGCTTCGACCTCGAGCGCATGAAGGCAGGTCTTCAGGCCATCGCCACGAACCTGCTGAGCCCTTAGGGCGTGGGCTTCTCCTCGTGGGCGGCCTGGGCCTTGGCAAGGCGCTCGCGGGCGCCGTCCAGCCAGCGTTGGCAGGTGGACGCCAGCTCCTCGCCGCGCTCCCACAGTGCGAGGGATTCCTCGAGGGACGTGCCGCCGGCCTCGAGTTTGCGGACCACCTCGACGAGCTCCTCGCGGGCCTGCTCGTAGGAAATCTCCGGTCGGTCGCCGCTCACGTGTTCTCCTCGGACTTGACTTCGACCGCGAACCGGCCGTCACTGACCCGCGCCTGCAGCAGGTCGCCAGGCGCCACCTGCGCCACTTCCCGTACGGCGCTCCCGTCGGCCAGCTGCAGCACGGAGTACCCGCGCTCCAGCGTCGCCTTCGGGGACAGCGCCCGTACGCTCGCCAATCGGTGGGTGATGTCGTCACTCGCGCGATCCAGGCGGTGCGTCAGCGTCCGCCGGCTCCGCTCGACCAGCGCCGCGATCTCATCGGAACGCCGTTGCAGATCCGTCACCGGCGCCGCCAGGGCAGGCCTGCTCCGGATAGCCGCCAGCGCATGCGTCTCACGCTCCAGCCACGAAGTGATCGCCCGCAGTCCGCGCTCCCGCAGCAGCCGTACGCCGTCCAGCTCCTCGCGCACATCCGGCACGATCCGCTTCGCCGCGTCCGTCGGCGTGGACGCGCGCAGGTCCGCGACCAGGTCGAGCAGCGGCGAGTCCGGCTCGTGCCCGATCGCGCTCACCACCGGGGTCTTCGTCTGCGATACAGCCCGGATCAGCCCCTCGTCGGAGAACGGCAGCAGATCCTCCAGCGATCCGCCGCCGCGCGCGATCACGATCACCTCGACCGTGTCGTCCGCGTCCAGCTTCCGTAGCGCCGTCATCACCTCGCCGGCCGCGGCCGGCCCCTGCACCGACGCGTACTCGATCCGGAACGCGACCGCCGGCCACCGCCGCTTCGCGTTCTCCAGGACGTCCCGCTCCGCCGCCGAGTCACGCCCGCAGATCAGCCCGATCGTGTGCGGCAGGAACGGCAGCTTCTGCTTCCGGTACGACGCGAACAGCCCTTCGGCCGCGAGGAGTTGCTTCAACCGCTCGATCCGGGCCAGCAGCTCGCCGATGCCGACGTGCCGGATCTCGCTGACCGCGAGCGCGAGCGTGCCGCGCCGGGCGAAGAAGTTCGGCTTCGCGTTCACCACGACGCGCGATCCGTCGGTCACTGGCGGATCGACGGCCTCGAAAACCCTCCGATTGCAGGTGAACCGCAACGAGATGTCCGCGTCCGTGTCGCGCAGGGTCCCGAACACTGTCGTCGTACCGCGCCCGATCGAGACGTCCGTCAGCTGCCCCTCGACCCACACGGCGCCGAGCTGGTTGATCCAGCTGGCGATCCCGTTCGCAATCGTGCGAACGGCCGCGGGTGCATCCGGCGACGTCTCCAAAGCCACCCCCAGACCCTACGACCCCGCACCGACAAACCCTGCGCGGCGCACCTAACGTTGAGTGATGCGCCCACTCCTGCTCCTCGACTTCGACGGCCCGCTGAACCCCCACCGGGCCAAGACCGTCCCGCCCGGCTACCAGCCGCACGAAATCACCGAGGGCGCCAAGACCTGGCGCGTCCTGCTCAACCAGCACCACGGCCTCGAGCTGAACGCCCTCGCGGATCCGCGCTTGGGCGCGCGGAAAATCCTTTGCGGGCAAGGCGTTCGGGCCGCATCCTTGAACACAGGTAACACCTCCCACGGGGGAGCCGTCCGGACAGGGCGGACGGCTCCTCGACGCACCGTCTGTCGTGATGCTGCTCACAAAGGTAGGGATCGGCGGGCCACATGTGGCCCGTACCATGGGGAGCGTGACTGCCCAGCCTGACGACCCTGGTACGACGACCGGCGTGCGGACCAAGCGGGTGCTGCTCGCTGCGCCACGCGGGTACTGCGCCGGCGTGGACCGGGCGGTCGTGGCGGTGGAGAAGGCGCTCGATCTGTACGGGCCGCCGGTCTACGTGCGCAAGGAGATCGTGCACAACAAGCACGTCGTGCAGACCCTGCAGGCGCGCGGCGCCATCTTCGTCGACGAGACCGACGAGGTGCCCGAGGGCCAGACGGTGATCTTCTCCGCACACGGTGTCGCCCCGGTGGTGCACCAGGAGGCTGCCGCGCGGCAGCTGAAGACGATCGACGCGACCTGCCCACTGGTGACGAAGGTGCATCACGAGGCCAAGCGGTTCGCGGCCACCGATTACGACATCCTGCTGATCGGCCACGAGGGTCACGAGGAGGTCATCGGGACCAGCGGCGAGGCGCCGGAGCACATCCACCTCGTCGACGGGCCGCGCGACGTACCGAATGTGACCGTCCGCGACCCCGAGAAGGTGGTCTGGCTGTCCCAGACCACGCTGTCGGTCGACGAGACGATGGAGACGGTGCGGCGGTTGCGCGAGCGGTTCCCGAAGTTGCAGGACCCGCCGAGTGATGACATCTGCTACGCGACGCAGAATCGCCAGGCCGCGGTCAAGAAGCTGGCCGCCGACGCCGACCTGATGATCGTCGTCGGCTCCCGCAACTCGTCGAACTCGGTGCGCCTGGTCGAGGTCGCCGTTGAGCATGGCGCCAAGGCGGGCTACCTGGTCGACTACGCCGACGAGATCGACGAGTCCTGGCTGGCAGGCGTCGACTCCGTCGGCGTCACCAGCGGCGCGAGCGTGCCGGAGATCCTGGTCCGCGACGTGCTGCGCTGGCTGGCCGAGCGCGGGTACGCCGACGTCCAAGAGGTCACCACGGCCGAGGAGAGCTTGACGTTCGCCCTGCCTCGTGAGCTCCGCAGTGACCTCAAGGCCGCCGGCCTCCCCACGACCGGCACCTCCGACCACGCCTGGACTATTTGACCGTCACCTGCGTGGTCTTGGTCACCGGCACCCAGCCCTTGGTGCTGCAGTAGCGGACCGTGTAGCTGAAGTTGTACGTGCCGGCTTTCGAGTACGTGTGCGTGCCTACGGGTTCGGCCTGCAGAGTGTAGGTCTGGTGTCCGGTGGTTCGTTTGGTGCCGCTCAGGCAGTTCACCGCGCCGGCGTCGGAGCCGCTCTGGCCGCCGTCGCCGAAGAAGTACTGCGTCCCGCCCAGCAGGTCGAGGAAGGGCGTGGTCGCCGTCGACAGCGGCGTGCCACCCGCGGCCGTCGGCACCAGCGCGGTCCCGGACAGCGTCACCTTCATCGTCAAGAGCCGCCCCTTCACGGTCGGCTTCAGGCTGATGTGCACCCCGAGCGGCGGTGCGGCCGGTGTGTTCGGGGTCGACGGCGGTGGAGTGTTGTTCTTCGGCGTGTGCACCGCGCCCGTCACGCCTGAGGTTCCCGTGGTCTTCGCCGGTGGCCGGACCGTCGGCACGGTGGTCGGCGTGGTGGTCGGCGGGCCGGTGACGATGGTGGTCGGTGCGCTGGGCGTGTGGCTCACCGGCGGGCTGCTGTCGATGTCGGTCATGTTGCCTGCGGCAACGGCGACGGCGACCACCGCGGCCGCGGCCAGCGTGAGCACGCCGGCGGTCCGGCGACGCCGTACCGTCCGGACTTTCGCGAACACGGCCTCGCTGGGCACCGCGCTCGGCGGCGGCGGATCGGCGACGAGCCGCTCGAACTTGTCCTTGAGATCGTCGGTCATAGGTCAGCCCTCCTTCTGGGCCGGAGCGGAAACGGCGTCGAGCAGGTGGTGTTCGCGGAGCTTGGCCAGCCCGCGGGAGACAGTGGACTTCACGGTGCCGATCGAGCAGCCCATGATCTGGGCGATCTCGGCTTCCGGCCGGTCCTCGAAGTACCGCAGCACCAGCGCCGCGCGGGTCCGGCGGGGGAGTTCGGCGAGTGCCCGCAGCAACAGGTCGCGGTCGTCGACGGCGCCGTACTGCTCCCGGGCGTGCGCCTCGGGCAGTTGTTCGGTCGGCGTCTCACCCCGCCACTTCCGCCGCCACCACTGGGTGCTGGTGTTCACCATCACGGTCCGGGTGTAACTCTCCAGCGCGTTGCCGCTGCGCAGCGAGTTGCGGTGGAACCACACCTTGGTGAGCGAGGTCTGCACCAGATCCTCGGCCAGATGCCATTCCCCGGTCAGCAGATACCCGAACCGTTGCAGTGCGGTGAACCGCCCGTCCACGAACTCGGCGAACTCGTGGTCGCGTCCTGGATCCATCCCAACCCCCATCTCGTCCATCTCGGTCAGAAGTGTGATGACCGGGTGGGATCAAAAGGTTGAGTCGCAACCGGCCGCAGCGGAGGTTGTGACCTTTCCGACTCAGCTGAGTGGCTTGCCCAGGTATCCGCGGGCGATCATTGTCACCCACTGGTAGACGGCGTCCTCCGCGGGGGCCAGCGGGCCCGGGCGGAAGTGCGGCGACTCCGCGCCGCGCTGGACCGACTCGCAGGCAGCCCAGTCCTCGCGATTCGTGACGTCCCAGAAGTCGACGGCGTACGACGGATCCGTCACCTCGGCGGGGAAGTACCACGAGCACTCGATCGCGGTCAGTCCCGGCGCGCGCGGCTCGAAGCGGTGCGTCATCACGTAGTCCGGGTGCAGCGAGAGCAGCAGGTTGGGGAACAGCCCGAGGTAGTTCACCCGCCGCGGGTCCACGCCCGGCAACGGGATCCCGCGCGACCGCCCGTCGAGCGACATCGTCTCGGCATCCGGGCGGAGGTCCATCAGCCCACCGATCCACGCGCCCGGGAGGTTCCAGTTGTCGCCCGAGGTCGGCGGCGAGACCTTGCACAGCTCCGGGTGAATCAGCGGGCAGTGGTAGCACTCATGGTAGTTCTCGGCGATCGTCTTCCAGTTCGACGCCACGTCGTACTCGTGCCGCGCCTTCAGGACGAGACTTTCCGGCGCGTACGGCGCGACCAGGTCGGTGATCCCACCGAGATGCTCGGCGAACGACGCCGCCGTACCGGTCGCATTCACGAACAGCCAGCCGTGCCACGCCTCGGCGGGCAACTCGACCAAGTTGTACGGCGTGGGGTCGAAGTCCTCGCCCATCCGGGGTGCCGTCTTCACCGCGCCGTCGAGCTCGTACGACCAGCCGTGATACGGGCAGATCACGGCGCGGCGATCGCTGGACTCGTCCCGCTGGAGCAGTTCGTGCCCGCGATGCCTGCAGGTGTTGGCGAACGCGCGCGGCCTCTGGCTGAAGGTCAGCACGACCCCTATGTCGCCGACGGTCACCGCGCGATGCGTCGTACCAGCCGACAACTCGTCGAGTCGGCCGAGACACGTCCAGCTTCCGGCGAAGAAGTGCCGGCGTTCCCACGCGAGTACGGCCGGATCGGTGTACGCCTCGCGCGGCAGCATGACCGACTCGCCATGCGGCCGCAGCGAGGCCTCCAGGGCGCGAGCATCAACGGGAGCGTTCGCCATCTGCCAACTATCAGGCGTGTACGGCGACCAAGTCGAGGCCTACTGCCAGGAGGTCACGTACCGGCCCAGGACGTAGTCCCAGCCAGTGTCGTAGCCAGTGCGAGCACGGACGCCGTCGGGACGGCGCTCCCAGCCGCTGTGCACGAGTTCGACCTCGGTACCGTCGCCGACGGGCGTGAACGTGACTGTCACCTGCCCCGCCTGCTGCGGATCGCTGCCCGGGTGCCAGGTGAAGCTGACCGACTTCGGCGGATCCCAGTCCGACACCGTGCCCCAGGTTGCGATCTCGCCGTCGTCGCCGTACTCGACGATCCGCCCACCCACGGCTCCCTCGAGCCGCACCTCGCGCGCCTGGTCCTCCCCGACCGAATGCGACGGCAATGGCCACCACGCCGACATCTCCGCCGTGAACACCTCGAACGCCCGCTCCACACCAACTGGCACGACAACCTTCTTCACCAGCGGCGCAAGCCCCTGCTCCACAGTCATCCCCGCTCCTCCTTGGTACGGCGCCCAGCCGTGGGCGGCTCGTCCGCACGGATCTCGGTCCGCCGGACGTGATCGGCGTACGCATCCAGTGCGTCACCCCAGAACTGGTCGAGCCACTCGCGCAGCTCGTCGAGCCCGGCCCGGTCGACGCGGTAGATGTTCCGCGTCCCGCGCGACTCGTGGTCGACCAGCCCGGCGGCCCCCAGCACCTTCAGATGCTGGGAGATCGCCGGCCTGCTGACGGGCACCCGCTCGGCCAACGCAGTGACCGAGCTGGGCCCGCCCCGCCGCAAAGTCTCCAGAATCACCCGCCGCGTCGGATCTCCCAGTGCGTCC
This sequence comes from Kribbella sp. CWNU-51, assembly GCF_054073265.1. NCBI lineage: Bacteria > Bacillati > Actinomycetota > Actinomycetes > Propionibacteriales > Kribbellaceae > Kribbella > Kribbella sp. CWNU-51. The sequence continues at coordinate 37,900 of NZ_JBSXMZ010000012.1, read as the reverse complement.
AGCACCGGGCCCGCCGCCTCCAGCAATCCGTAAGTCCCCACGAACGGTAAGCTGCCACTAACCAAGTCCGGAGTCAAGCCCTCAGTTGAACGGGTCGAGGGTGAGGTTGGCCTGCTGGGGGTTGCCGTCGTGGACGAGGGACTCGTGGTTGCCGACATCGTCGAAGGCGAACGCGTACGCGTTGCCGTCAGCCATCTGGGCGTGGATCTTGCGGGCGTAGTGGTTGGTGACGGTGTCCTTGTAGAAGTTGCTGCTGTTCGGGTCGGGCTGGTTCGGGTTTACGAGCAGGGTGGAGCGGTTGTAGCCGGCGCACAAGGTGCGCGAGATCGGCCCGCGGACCTGGTCGTTGGGTGCGTCGAGCAACTTGAAGCAGCCGAAGATGCTGGCCGCGTCCGGCTTCTGGAACGAGGTGACGACGGCGCCCGAGCTGTTGGTGAAGTTCAGGACGTTGCCGGAGACGCGACCGAAGTATTTGGTGTTCGGCTGGTCGCCGAAGGGGGTGACCGTGAGGGTCTCGTTGCTGTACTTCGCCCACACCCGGTTCACGTAGTCGTCCATCACGTTCGCCGGGAGCGCACCCGTCTCTACGGCGTACGTCGGCGAGAGCGCACGCAGTACCGAACCATCCGGTGCCGTCTGGATCAGGTTGGCCCAGCCGCCCGGCTGACCGCGCAGCGCGTTGTAGAAGTTGTTGTAGCCGCCGGCCACGAGGTGACCGGTGGTCTTGGTGCTCCCGTCCGCCAGCCGCACTCCGACGGCGTACGGCGCGGAGAACATGTCGACCTGAGTGCTGTTGATCCACAGCCCCGAGTCGTTGAGCGTGTACTCCGACCAGTTGAACAGGATGTTGCGGTTCGAATCGGTCGGATTCTGTACGGCGGGTTGGACCAATCCGCCTGTGGTCAGCTTGAAGACCAGCTTCTGTCCGTAGGAGAAGTACACGCGGCCGGAGAACTTCGGCATCCGGATCGTGACCGACTGCCCGTTGCCGGGCCCGGCGATTGACGCGTCCGGGGCGGGAGTCGGCGGGTTGCCGCCGGCCGGCCAGGCATGGAAGTTGCCTGCGGCATCGGCCCACCCCTGCTGTCCGGTGGCCAGGTTGGTGCCCAGGTTGTAGACGTAGACCGCGTCACCGCGGCCGGAGTTGTTAGTGATCTGCAAGGGAATGGTTGCCGGCACAGCAGCCTCTGCCGACCGGTCGACGCTTGTTGTGATGACGCCGGCAACACTCGCCGCAGCCGCGACGATCGCCAGTACGCGAATTCTGGACCGCACAGTTCCTCCTCAGGTCAGTCCCGTACGAGAAGGCGACGCGCCGGCCGACCTGCCGCACCACCAGGCGGCAGCAGGATCCGAACCGGCGCTCAGGTCCGAACGGCGAGGGACGGTAGACCGCCGAACGACCGAGAGAGCGCTCTCATCGTTCCGCAATCCGACCCCCCACTGTCAACACCCCACGCCTGTCGGCTTTCCGACAGGCGTGGGGTGCGTGCAGCGATGGGCAGGCCGACGCGTCTCCGCGCGGAGCGCCCTCGCCGACGAGGCCGTCGATCGACTCGCGGATGAGGTCGGCGTGGCCAGTATGCCGCGCGTACTCGGTCAGCCGGTCTGGGGCGGGGGCCAGCGTCGGGTGGAGTGGGGGTCTTCCAGGGCGACGAATTCGGGCGCGGTGAGTGGGCGGACGGAGGCTTCGATGGATTCCATCGCGGTGAGTTCGGCTTCGGTGACGTGGAGGTCGCGGAGCTTGCGGGCGGTGATGAAGACGCGTCGCTCGAAGGAGCCGACGGTGCCGTTGTAGGCCTCGACAGCGGCGGTCAGGGAGCGACCGACCCGGCCGAGGTGATCGCCCATGGTGCCGAGACGTTCGTACAGTTCGCGTCCGAGCTCGAAGACCTGCTGGGCGGACTCGGTCAGCGCCGACTGGTTCCACGCGTACGCCGCCGCGCGCAGGGTGGCGATCAGCGTCGTCGGTGTCGCCAGGATCACCCGGCGCTCAGCGGCGTACTCGAGCAGGGACGGCTCAACGTCGAGCGCGGCGGACAGGAACGACTCGCCGGGCACGAACAGGATGACGAACTCCGGTGACGGCGACAGTCTTGTCCAGTACGCCTTCGCCGACAGTTGATCGACGTGGATCCGCAGATGCCGGGCGTGGGCCCGCAATCGGTCCTCGCGGAAGTCGGCGTCGTCCGACTCGGTCGCCTCCAGGAATGCTGCCAGCGGCACCTTCGAGTCGACGACGAGATTCTTGCCCTCGGCAAGCCTCACGACGAGGTCCGGCCGCAGCAGCCCGTCCTCGCCGACCGTCGTCGTCTGCTCGGTGAAGTCGCAATGCGCCACCATCCCGGCCAGCTCGACAGTCCGACGCAGATGCAGCTCACCCCAACGCCCGCGCACCTGAGGCTTGCGCAGCGCGGTCGACAGCGACGCCGTCTCGCGCCGCAGCGCCTCGCCGCTGATCCGCACTTCGTTGACCTGTTGATGGAGTTGGCTCTGCCAGGCCGCGCGACCTTGCTCGAGCTGATTCAGCTGTGCGTGCAGGCGATCCAGCGCGTCCTTCACCACCGCCTGCCCGGACATCTGCTGTCCGACCGCGGTCCGCTCGCCGGTCAGCTCCACCACCCGATCCTCGGCCGCGTCCCGCTCAGCCGTCACGCGAGCCAGTTGAGCCCCGTCGCGCCCGCGCACCCAGAGCACACCGAACACCGCCCCGAGCAGCAACCCCACCAGGAGAAACAGCAGCACCAACAACACCGTCGTACCGGTCATGTCACAGATAGTGCCGAACTCCACCGACAGTTTCGGCGCATCACGCCGGAGCGCCGGGAAAGTGCCGGGAGAATGCCGCCTCGGTGCCGGGTGTGGACCGGGTTCGATTGGCAAGCTGAAAGTCAGCAGTCCATGGCTGGGAACGAGTAGCCCTGGGCTTCGAGGAGGGGCAGGACCCTGTCCAGGGCGGCGACCGTCTCCGAGCGGTTTCCGCCGCCGTCGTGAAGGAGGATGATGTTGTGGTTGTGCGCGTGAGTCAGGATGTTGTGCACGATCGCCTGGGTGCCGGGGCGGGCCCAGTCGCGGGGGTCGACGTCCCAGAGGACCTGGACCATGCCGGCGGCCTTGATGTCGGCGCGGACCTTCGGGTTCGAGGCGCCGTACGGCGGGCGGAAGCAGGTCGACCGCGGTCCGTCGAAGATCTCGTGGTGCCGCCTGGCCGGCGAGATCGCGGTCAGCTGCGGGTGCGTGATCGAGTGGCTGCCGATGGTGTTGCCGGCGGCAAGCACCTGCTCGCGCAGTCCTGGGTGCGCGGCCTGCATACCGCCGAGCTCGAAGAAGGTCGCGTGGGCGCCGTGCTTCGCCAGCGTCTGGAGGACCTTCGGTGTCCACAGTGGGTCCGGACCGTCGTCGAAGCTCAGGAACAGAACCTTTTTGTTGCCTGCGGCAAGCGCTGCGGTCGGGTTCGGGGCGGGCCGGTGCGGCGTCGACGGCGGAGCGTTGACGCTGGGGGTCTCGGTTGGCGTCGGGGACGGGGTGGTGGGCGACGTCTGCGTGGTCGCGGCGGCCGGCTTCGGCGGCCGCGAATGTCCGAGCGCCAGGACCAGCAACGATCCGACGACGACGGCCAGCGCCACTCCGGTCGCGACGAACGCGGCGAACTTTCGGGACATGATGCTCCCTTGCAGATCGGGCGGATGTTCCCCAGTCGCTCCCGCTCAGGAGCCTCACATGGAAGGAGACGCCCTACTGTCCGCTCCGGTTGGCGCCGTCATGTTGCGGTGAGGTCTCAGCGATCGCCGCAGTCTCCACCTGGCTCCTCGCCGCGCGCTCTGCCCTGGCCTCTGCAGTGCTCTCCGCCGCGCGCTCTGCAGTGGTCTCGGCAGCGCTCTCCGCCGGGCTTCCCGTCGCTCTTCCTGCCGCGCTCTCAGCCGGGCTCCCTGTCGCGCTTTCCGCCGCGCCGAGGTCGGCGGCTGTGATGGTGGTCGCCTGCGGGGTCGCGACCGTTGCGGGTACGCCGCGGTGGTAGAGGCGGCCTTCGAGGGACTTGATGCTGGCGACCAGGACGAAGCTCATGCTGACCAGCAGCGCCCACGCGCCGAACTTGGCCGGGTGGACGAGGTGCCAGACGTTGACCTGGTCGGGGTAGTTCCACGCGTCCAGGAAGGTGCCGAAGTTCTCCGCGATCCACAGGAAGAAGCCGATCAGTCCGAACGCCACCGCGAGCGGCATGCGATGACGCCGTGCGCCGACCGTGTAGAAGACCCAGGTACGGCGGAGTGCGATCAGCAGACCGAGTGCGATCGGGATGCGCAGGTCGGGCAGCCAATGGTGGGCGAAGAAGTTCGTGTAGATCAGCACGGCGAGGATCGTGGTCAGCACCGGGCGGTATCCGCTCACCCGCAGGTCGAACCGTCGCCAGGCCTGACACAGGTAGCTGCCGACCGCGGCGTACATGAAGCCGGCGAACAGCGGCACCCCGGCGAGCTTGGTGACCGCGTCGCCCGGGTACTGCCATGACCCGATCTGCACCTTGAACAGTTCCAGCCCGAGCCCGATCAGGTGGAACGCGAAGATCACCGCGACCTCGCGCCATGTCTCCAGCCCGACCACCCAGAACAGGAGTGTCAGACCGAGGCAGTAGAGCAGCAGAGCGTCGTACCGGGCGATCGGGAGATCGACGTACTTCGAGATCGCGAGGCCGGCGAACAGACACGCGGGGAACAGGCACGACACCAGTTCGAGCCACCCGAACCGCAGGAATTGGAGGCAACCGAACTCGGCCGGTGATCTTCCAACTGGTCACAGAGTGGAGACGTCGCTTGCCCTCGACTGGTTGGGACGGATAGATGATTCGGCAAGCGATGGGGAGGTGCCGCGATGGATCCCAAGGTGGTTTACGAGACAGACCGGCTCGTCGTGCGCGACTGGGTGGACACCGACGAGGACCGGGTGTTCGACATCTACCGCCGCTGGGAGGTGTCGCGCTGGCTCGGCGCCGAGCCGCGGGTGATGGCCGACCGTGGCGCCGCCGCGAAGGTGATCGAGCGCTGGAACGCGCGCAACCAGGACCCGACGTACGGCGTCTGGGCCGTCGAGGAGCGGTCGACCGGCACGGTCGCGGGGACTGTCCTCCTCGTGCCACTGCCCCAGCCGTCCGACGGGACCGCGAGCAAGGGCGAGATCGAAGTCGGCTGGCACTTCCACCCGGACGCGTGGGGCCGGGGCTTGGCGACGGAGGCGGCGCGCGGCGCGATCGCGCACGGCTTCAAGGCCGGGCTCGGCGAGATCTACGCGGTGGTCCGCCCGGACAACGCCGCCTCGCTCGCCGTCTGCCGCCGCCTCGGCATGCGCTCGATCGGCCGCACCAACCGCTGGTACGGCGCCGAACTGGAGGCCTTCCTGCTCTGAAAGCCTCCGGATTGGGGTGCGAGGGCCCCGGCCGCGTAACCTTGACGCCCGTGGCACTCACCATTGGAATCGTCGGACTCCCCAACGCGGGCAAGTCCACCCTGTTCAACGCGCTGACCAAGAACAACGTGCTCGCCGCGAACTACCCGTTCGCGACCATCGAGCCGAATGTCGGTGTGGTCGGCGTACCGGACGCACGGCTGGGCAAGCTGGCCGCGCTCTACAACTCCGCGAAGGTGATCCCCGCCACCGTGCAGTTCGTCGACATCGCCGGGATCGTCCGCGGTGCGTCCGAGGGTGAGGGGCTGGGCAACAAGTTCCTCAGCCACATCCGCGAGTCGGACGCGATCTGCCAGGTCACCCGGGTGTTCCGTGACGACGACGTGACCCACGTCGACGGCAAGGTCTCGCCGGCCGACGACATCTCCACGATCCAGACCGAGCTGATCCTGGCCGACCTGCAGACCGTCGAGAAGGCGATCCCGCGGCTGGAGAAGGAAGCCCGGCTGAAGAAGGAGAGCGCCGTCGTCCTGGAGGCTGTCCGGGCCGCGCAGAAGCACCTCGAGGCCGGTACGCCGATCATCGCGACCGACGTGGACCGCGACGCGATCCGCGAACTCATGCTGATGACGGCCAAGCCGTACCTGTTCGTCTTCAACTGCGACGCCGACGAGCTCGCCGACGAGCCGCTCAAGCAGCAGATGCGGGATCTGGTCGCGCCGGCCGAGGCGATCTTCCTGGACGCGAAGTTCGAGGCCGAGCTGGTCGAGCTCGGGGACGAGGACGAGGCGCGCGAGATGCTCGCCGAGATGGGCATCGACGAGCCCGGCCTCGACGTACTGGCCCGGGTCGGCTTCGACACCCTCGGCCTGCAGACCTACCTGACCGCCGGTCCGAAGGAATCCCGCGCCTGGACGATCAAGCGCGGCGCCACCGCCCCCGAGGCCGCCGGCGTCATCCACACCGACTTCCAGCGCGGCTTCATCAAGGCCGAGATCGTCTCCTACACCGACCTGATGGACGCCGGCTCCATGACCGCCGCCCGCTCCGCCGGCAAAGTCCGCATGGAAGGCAAGGACTACATCATGCAAGACGGCGACGTCGTGGAGTTCCGCTTCAATGTCTGAACCTCTCCCGGGTTGAACGCTCGCCGGCTTCGAGAAGCGCGTCGCGGTAATGGCAGCTCTGCTGAGCATTAGCGGCTATAATGGCTAGCGTGCTTGCCCTTACTGGCGATTGGAGAGGTGATAGCTATGGCGCCATCGGCTGTGCCGGTGCGAACGCGCCTCGCCGCCCAGCGGATCGGTGCGCACCTGACCGCGTGGCGCAAACTTCAGAGCCTCACAGCCGAGCAGGTCGCGGACCGGGCCGGCATCTCGCGGACCACCCTGCGTAACCTCGAGCGCGGTGAGACGACCGTCGGCCTCGAGGCGTTCCTCAATGTCGCCCGGGTGCTCGGCACTCTGGATCGGCTCGTCGATGCGCTCGACCCGTATGAGACCGACCTGGGGCGTGCCCGCGCCGATCAGGTTCTGCCGAAGCGGGTTCGGCGATGAGCGATGCTGTGCTGGTGTCGGTCGAGTTTGCCGGTCGACCCATCGACGTCGGCGTCGCGTACTTCAGCCGCCGTCACAACGTGCTGTCGACGACGCTCCGCTACGCCGAGGTGTACCTCGCACGGCCGGATGCGTATGCCATCGACCCCGCGGCCCCGCTGGCACAGGGCAATCACGTCTTCGCCGGTCTGCCGGGGTCGTTCAGCGACTGCTCTCCGGACCGCTGGGGGAAGAATCTGATCGCCAAGCTGATGCGGCTCAGAGCGCTTCGGGACGAAAAGACACTGCCGTCGATCAGCGATGTCGACTCTCTGTTGGGTGTCAGCGACCTGACTCGGCAGGGAGCGCTGCGGTTCCGCATCCAGGCTGACGGGCCATACGTCGATCCGGACCTGACTGTTCCCAAGCTTGTGGAACTGCCGAGGCTGCTGCGTGCCGCCGACGCGGTGGCCCGCGATCCCGACGACATGGCCGCCGTCAAGGATCTGCTGGACGCCGGCTCGGGATCGCTCGGTGGTGCTCGGCCGAAGGCTTCGGTGCGCGACGGCGACCGCTTGCTCATCGCCAAGTTTCCGCATCACGGCGATGACTGGGATGTCATCGCGTGGGAGAAGACAGCTCTAGACCTGGCGGAACGTGCCGGCATCGAGGTGCCTGCCCGACAACTCGCCACGGTCGGTGGCAGACCCGTCCTCGTGCTGGATCGATTCGATCGCGAGAACGGTCGGCGCATCGGGTACATGAGCGCGATGACGTTGGTCCAGGGCCGGGACGGGAGCCCGGGCGACTACCTCGAGGTGGCCGAGACCTTGACCGAGTTCGGGTCGCGGGTCAGCGTCGATCTACGGCAGCTATGGCGGCGGATCGCTTTCTCGGTCGCTATTCATAACACGGACGACCACCTGCGCAACCATGGCTTTCTCCGGGACGGGGCCTCAGGCTGGCGGTTGGCGCCGGCGTTCGACATCAACCCGAACCCGGATGCCGGAGCCCAGCGAGTGACCGGGATTGGCGGCGCCCACGGTCGTGGCGACGAGCTGACTGGGCTGATGGCCTACGCGGAGTCCTTCCGATTGCCGGCGGAGGAATGCCGGCGGATCCTGCACGAGGTCCTGGCCGGTGTTGCAGGGTGGCGAGAAGTTGCTCTCAGCAACGGTGTACCGGCGACGGAACTGCCGCGGTTCGAGGAGGCCATGGAAGGTCTCCGATCCGCGATGGCCGAGCTGGCCGACTGAAGTCCATGTCATGCAAGAAGACGATGGTTGCGTCGATCCGGGTGTGTTGCTGCCGGGCGGCCATGGTGGCGAGCTGCACCTCGATCGGACGGTCGGGACGGACAGTCCGTCGCAGTTCCGGGTGTCCCGCTCGTGCCACACCAACCGCTGAGCGCAGTTGCTGCGCTGCCGAGGAGCATCCACTCGATGCGGCCACCGTTCAGTTGCTCGGCGACGGCGGCCAAGACCATGGTCCATGGGGTGCTCATGCCTGTTGAAGCTAGTTGTCGCCATGGACAGTCGGGCGAGTCGCCCGAGTGTGTAAGACGGAGATCGCGTCCGAGGCGTCGCGGACCAGATCTGCTAGTTCTGGTGGGGCGACGACCGCGGCGTCGCCGGCTTGGGCTAGGACGGCGGCTCGGGCTTCGTGGATGTTTTCGAGGTCGGCGTGGATGATCCACCAGCCGTCGTCGCCGGAGGGGACGAGTGGGGTGGTTGGGCGGAAGCGGCGTACGGCGTGGTCGCGGACGCGGAGGACGATCGGGTACGACGGGCGGGTGGCGCGGAACTCGCGTTGGGAGTCGGCCCAGTAGTGGGCGAGGTCGAAGTCGGGTGGTCGCGTGAACGTGTTGTCGGTGAGGGTTGCTGAGGTGAGGCGGCCGAGGCGGTAGGTGCGGAGGCGGCCGTCGGAGCGGGCCGCAACGAGGTACCAGGTGCGGGCCTTGGCGACCAGGCCGAGGGCGCGACTGTGAACGGGTCGGTCCGGTCGGCGTACGTGATCGTGATCCGGCGTTCCTCCCAGACTGCCTCACGGCACAGGTCGAGCCAGCGCGGCACCTCGCGCCGGTCGTCCCAGCCGGCGTGATCGATCAGCAGCCGCTGGCGGGCGAACTCGGCCTCGCGTCGCGTCCCCTCGGGCAACGAGGCGATCAGCTTCGACACGGCCTGATCGCTGGACGCGTCGAGACCCAGATCGGCCAGCACCTGGGCGGTCGCACCGACGAAGACCGACATCACCTCGGACGGCGTGAGCCCGGTGAGCCGGCTCCGGTAGTCGGGGAGCAGTGCCCACCCACCACCGCGGCCGCGGATCGAGTAGACGGGAACGCCGGCCAGGCTGAGCGCGTCGAGGTCGCGCTGCACGGTCCGCGGCGAGACTTCCAAAGACTGCGCGAGCTGGTCCACCGTCGACTGACCGCGGGTCTGCAGGTGCAGCAGCAGTCGGAGGAGCCGTTCGGCGCGCATGGTTCGACTATGTCAGGAAAACAAGCCATCAGCTGGCGTGTTTTCTCTCTACGGTCGGCGCATGACTGTTGTCGAGGTCGACCAACTGTCCATGTCCTACAAAGCCCCGGTCCGCAAAGGCGGCCTCCGCGCGGCGCTGGGTTCCCTGGTACGGCGTGAGTATCGCGAAGTCCAGGCACTCGACCAGGTGTCGTTCACGATCGAGCCAGGTGAGGTCGTCGGGTTCATCGGTCCGAACGGAGCCGGCAAGACCACCACGATGAAGATCCTGTCGGGCATCCTGCACCCGACCGGCGGCCGGGTTCGCGTCCTCGAGTCTGTCCCGTGGCAGCGTCGTTCCACCTTCCTGAAGCGGATCGCCTTCGTGCGTGGCAGTCAGCCGGTCGGCGGTTCCCAGGAGCTGACGGCGATGGACTCGCTCGAGTACCAGCGCCTCCTCTACGACATCCCGCACCCGGACTTCCGCCGTACGCTCGGCGACCTGGAAGAACTCCTGAAACTCGGGCCACTGCTCGAGCGGCAGTTGCGCGCGCTGAGCCTCGGCGAGCGGATGCGGATCGGGCTCGCGATGGCGCTGATCTACCGGCCCGAGGTGCTGTTCCTCGACGAACCGACCATCGGGCTCGACGTCACCGCGGCGAGTCAGATCCGCGAGTTCGTCGCCGACTACGTGCGACAGACGCGCGCCACCGTGTTGCTGACCAGCCACTACATGGCCGATGTCGCGTCGTTGTGCCCGCGGCTGATCCTGATCGACCAAGGCCGGGTCGAGTACGACGGTCCACTCGCGGAGCTGTCCGCACGACTGTCGCCGTACAAGCTGATCCGGATCGCGGCGCGCGGCGATGGGGACCCGGACGAGTTCGGCGAAGTGGTCGAGTCATCGGAGGGCCAGTGGGTGCTCCGGGTCCCACGGGATGACGTCGCGCAGACGACTTCTCGACTGCTCCAAGCTCTCGACGTCGTGGACCTGTCGATCGAGGAACCACCGCTGGAGAAGGTCATCGACCGGGCATATCGTGAAGGCCTGCGATGAGAACCGCGCACCTGCTCGGGTTCCGCATCCGTCAACAGGTGCTGGATTGGTCGGGCGCCTGGTGGTTCCTGCTGACTCTCGTCGTCCAAGCGGTCGTCGCGCCGTTGATCGGGCTGTTCGTCTGGTCGGCGGTGTACCCGGACGATCCGGGGATCGCGCGGTACTACGTCGCCATCATCCTCGTGACGTTGATGACCGAGTCGTTCGAGCAACACACCTTCTCCGAACGGATCTACGACGGGACACTCAGCCACGAACTCCTCCGCCCGCAGCCGGTGGTGATCGGCGTACTCGGCGAGAATCTCGCCATCCGTGCCTGGCTCACCCTCCTCGGTGCGCCCATCGTGCTGTTGACCGGGATCTCGCTCCAGGCCGGCTTCGACTGGCGGTCGGTGCTGCTGAGCGTCCCGTGCGTGGCACTCGCCGCGGTGCTTGTCTTCTTGTGGACATTCCTCTTGTCGACAACCGCGTTCTGGACCGATCGCGTCCATGCGGTCGTGGGCTTCGGCAGTCAGTTGATCTTCCTGTTCGGTGGTACTGCGGCGCCGATCGACTTCCTGCCGGACCTGTGGCGCCAGATCGCCCAGGCGTCGCCGTTCTACGGCATGAACGGGCTCCCGGCCGAGATCGCGGCTGGTACGCCGTACGAAGGATCGCTGACGGCCGCGCTCGGATATCAGCTCTTCTGGGTGGCGGTGTTGATCGTCGTTGTCACAGCGGTCTGGCGAGCCGGCGTACGGCGGTACACGGCGGTGGGATCGTGAAGCTGCTTCGCCTGCTGGGTGCGGGCTTCTCGATGTCGTTGCGGCGCAGCGTCGCGTTCCGGATCAACCTGGTCTTCGATGTGCTGCTGGCGTTCACCGGCCTCGGTACGGCGATCGCCGCCGTACTGATCGTGTTCACCCGGGCCGACAGCCTGGCGGGCTGGTCGAAGGCGGAGTTCCTGGTGCTGATCGGCACGTATCAGTTGATCACCGGGTTGCGGGGGACGTTCATCGATCCGAATCTGTCCTGGTTCCCGGAGACCGGGATCCGCAACGGCAGGCTCGACGGGTATTTGTTGCAGCCGGCATCGAGTTTGTTCCTGGCGAGTCTGTCGCTGTCGTCGCCGTTGGCGTTGATCCAGTTCGTGCTGGGGCTCGGGGTGCTCGGGTGGGGCATCGGCGCGGCCGACGCGTCGCCGAGTCCGGGCGGTGTGGCGAGCTGGGTTGCGCTGGTCGTGGCGGCGCTGGTGGTGACGTGGGCGCTTGGAGTGTTGCTGGCTTGCTTGGCGTTCTGGGCGCCGAAGTTGCAGCTCGACGTGTTCTACCACTCCGCTTGGCAGCTCGGGCGGTATCCAACGGATGTGTTCGCCCGGCCGATCCGCGTGCTGCTGACGTATGTGTTCCCGATGGCGCTGATCGCATCGGTTCCAACCGCCGCTCTGCTGCGCGGCCCGCAGGTTCGTGTCCTTGCGGCTGGCGTGGCAGCGGCCGCAGGTGCCGCTGTGCTGGCAACCCAGGCCTGGCGAGCCGGCCTGCGCCGCTACACCGGTGCCACCTCATAGGTGTGCAGACCGACAGGAGGTAGGGGGCTCGCAGCCGTTCCCCGGTCACTCGGCAGGCGGGGTGGGGCATATGCGTAGACCTCTACGTCCTGTCGAACGGCACAACCTGTCGACGTGGTGCTTCGGAATTCGGTCGCCGGGAAGTGGATGGTGGGGTTAGCGTCGCGGGATGGTTGATGCGTTGTTCGGGGTGCCTCGGTTGGTGGCGGTGTATGACGCGCTGGATGCGGATCGCGGCGATCTGGAGCACTACACCGCGATGGTGACGGAGTTCGGCGCGCGGCAGGTGCTGGATGTCGGCTGCGGGACGGGTGAGCTGGCCTGTCTCCTGGCCAAGGACGGGATCGAGGTCGTCGGGGTCGATCCCGCGGAGGCGTCGCTGGAGGTTGCTCGAGGCAAGGAGTTCGCCGATCGGGTGCGCTGGATTCACGGTGACGCGACGACGTTGCCGCCGCTGCAGGTAGATCTCGCGGTGATGACGGGGAACGTGGCGCAGGTGTTCCTGACCGATGAGGAGTGGTCGGCGACGGTGCGCGGCGTACGGGATGCACTTCGGCCCGGCGGGCGGTTCGTGTTCGAGACCCGCGATCCGGCGCAGCGGGCGTGGGAGGAGTGGACACGGGAGAACACGTACCAGCAGAAGTTGGTCGCGGGCGGCGAGACGGTGGAGAGTTGGTCCGACCTGATCGGCGTGGAGTTGCCGTTCGTGTGCTTCCGGGGCACCTACGTCTTCGGGTCGGATGGCGCCGTACTCACGTCGGACTCGACGCTGCGATTCCGCGAACGGGGTGAGCTGGAAGAGTCGCTGGCCGGGTTCAGCATCGACGAGGTGCGGGGGGCTCCGGATCGGCCGGGCAAGGAGTTCGTGTTCGTGGCTACGCGGCAGTGAGGAGCGCGGTCAACGTGTGGTGGGCGGTCCGGGACATGACCGGGTTGGTCTCGACGTAGTACCAGAGGCAGTTGACGGCCTGGGCGAAGGCCCAGCCCATGCCGCGACGCCACTCGTCGTCGTCACTGCCGAGCGCGGCACGGAAGGTCGAGCGGGCCTGCGCGTCCAGAAGGTTCCAGGCGGCCTGGAGATCGATCGCCGGGTCCGCGACCGTGAGCGTGCCCACGTCGATGACGCCGGCCAGGCGGCCGTCCGCGACCAGGAGGTTGCCGGGCATCAGGTCGCGATGCGCCCAGACGTCCGGCTCGGTGCGCGGGGTGGTGCGCAGCTCGGCCCACAGGCGGGCGAGCGCGTCGACGTCGATGATCCCGCGATTGCGCTGCAGTCCGTCGGCGACGGCCTCGTCCTGCGATGTCAGTACGCCGCCCCGCCACGGGCCGGTGAACACGCGGCCCTCGGTCGGCGCCGCTCGCAGCGCCAGCACGAACCGCGCCAGATCCTCGGCGAACTCGGTCGATCCGGCGACATCCGCGTCGTACGCGATGGTCCCGTCCAGCCAGCTGTAGACGGCCCAGGGCAGCGGGTACCCCGCACCGGGATCGCCGATCGCGATCGGTTCCGGCGTCGGGTACGGCGACATGGCGCGGAGCCGGCGTGCGGCGTCGGCCTCGTCGTCGAGCTCCTTGCGCGTCGCAGCCTGGTCGCCGGGCCTGATCGGCAGCCGCGCGACCAGTTCGTCGCCGATCCGGAACAACGCGTTGACGGTGCCGTGCGAACGAACGGCGCGGACCGCGAGAGCGCTCCACTCCGGGAACTGCTCCCGGATCAGTCCTTCCACCAGTTCGGTGGTAACGTCCAACTGCCCAGCATGCATCGCCACGCCCTGCAGTATCCGTGAGCCCTCAAACTGCCGCACGTCAATTAGTCTGCCGTCAGACGAGGAGAGTCGGGGCGATCCGTGCTGATCCGATGCCGCGATCGGCCTTGCCGAGGCGGAAACGAACCCTGCCCTTCAGCACCGTCCCCGACTCCGCCCGCCCGTCGACCAGTTCCTCACCGGCGAACAGCGTGAACGTCCACTTCCTCGGCATGCTGCCATTCGTCAGGGGGGAACTCGGAGAGCAGGTACTCGCGGGTGATCGTCGGCAGGCCGCGGTCGCGGACGAGCGCGGCGATGGGCGCGCACGAACTCCAGCCGCTGGCGACCAGTCGATCGACCTCGGCGGCAACGAAGGCGTACATCCTGCGTCACGCTAGTGAGCCCCGCCGACAGTCCTCAGTGGGTGGCGAGAGGGCGGGCTCGGTCGGTGGCCAAGCGGATGGCGAAGACGGCGAGGGCGGTGCCGGTGATGTACCGATGGATCCGCATCCAGGTCGGGCGGCGGGCGAGGAAGACGGCGATCGAGCCGGCAGTGATGACGAAGACGGCATTCATCACGACTCCGACCGCGAGCTGGGTCAGGCCGAGGACCAGGCTCTGCGCGCCGAGGTGACCGCGGCCCGGGTCGAGGAACTGGGGGAGCAGCGAGATGTAGAGGATCGCGATCTTCGGGTTGAGCAGGCAGGTGAGCAGGCCCATGCCGAACAGCTTCCGCGGGCGATCGGGCTCGAGCTCCTGGGTCGCGAAGACGGAGCTCCCGCCGGGGCGCAGCGCGTTCCACGCGAGCCAGAGCAGGTAGGCGGCGCCGGCGAGCTTCAGAGTCAGGTAGATCTCCGGGACCAGCGCGAACAGCGTCGCCAGACCGACACTCGCCGCCAGGAGGTACACCAGGAAGCCGATCCCCACGCCCGCCAGCGAGATCAGCCCGGCCCGGCGACCCTGTGCGATCGACCGCGACACCAGATAGATCATGTTCGGTCCCGGGACGATCACCAGACCCAGCTCGACCAGCGCGATCCCGAGCATCGCCTCACCACTGACCAGCACCCTCGTCCCCTTTCCTCGATTCCGTCACGAAGCTAACAGTGGGCGGCGACGGTCCGCGGGGGTTTTCCTCAGGCTGAGATACCTTGCCCGCATGAGCGACCAGACGTGCATGCGGTGCGGCGAGCAGGTGGAGTCGAGCCGCGAGGATTACGAGGTGTTCGAGCGCATGCACTGGGACTGCTTCCACTACGCGTACGAGCACGATCTCAACGGCGAGGTGGCCGAATCCGAGGACTGTGGTCAGCCTGGCTGCCCGTCCGGTGAGCCTGGGTGACGGTATTCCAGTCGCGGTCTGTCCTTACACTCAATTAGCGTGGTGTCCGTACGCCTGACGGTTTGTGAAGGAGACGGTATGAGCGACAAGTCCAGCGAGCCGGCGGACGATCTGCAGAAGAAGTTCCGTGAAGCACTCGAGAAGAAGAACGCCCACCACAACGCGCACCCGGGATCGGGGACGCGGCGTGAGGGCGTCGGCGAGGCGCACAACGACAAGCAGAAGCGCCAATTCCGGCGCAAGTCCGGCAGCTGATCCGCCAACTGTCCATCCATCCGCCTGAGCCCTGGGTTACCGCCCAGGGCTCGACCTTTTCCAGCCGCGGGCCCCACCCGCCGGCCCGCCCACTCCCGGCCGCGGACTCCACCTACTGGCCCGCCACTTCCCGGGACCTTGAACCCATCTGGGGACCTGGGACAAGGTATTTCGGCTCTTGTGCTGGGTGTGTGGGTGATAGGGGCCGGGGGCTGCGGTGCGGTCGGTGGGTTCGGGGGCTGCGGGGTCACCTGTTGGGGAGTGCGGACATCGGGTGTGGTGTCCGCGGTCTCGATCAGGTGTCCGAGGTCCGGAGAGTTGTTTGATCGAGTCCCAGGGAGGACTCGGCGTACCGACGAACGGGTAGTAGTCGGCCACGCCGCACCCGAACGGCCGGCGTTCAGGCTGACCTCCTCACCCAGGTGCTCGCGCCGGCTGACCACTACCCGTCCGTCGGTACACCGGGGCCTCTCCCCCTCCTCCGCCCCGAGCCCTCCGGCCCCGATCGGTAGGTCGACCTCGGGCGGGGGGCGCGGGGTCGACTTTGGGCACGGGATGGTCGTTGTGCGGGCGGTTTCGTGGTTGAACCGTGCCCAAGGTGGCGAGCCCGGCCCGGGTACACCCACGGAAACGACAGGGGAGCCGGTATTTCCTGTCCGAGGTCCCGAGATCCTGTCCGCGCCCCGACTCCCCGCCGCGGCCGAGGCGGGGGAGCTGGTGGGAACCGTCGTACTGCTGGTCAGCCTCGGTCGGGTGTCGGGTCGGGGTGCTGAGTGATGAGCAGGCCGGTCAGACGGCCCATCTCGGGCTCCCAGCCCATCAGGTGGTTCGCGGCGTCTTCGGCGGTCGCGAAGCCGGTGTGGGTGAGCAGCATCCGGGTGCCGCCGTCGGCCTCGGACAGTTCGACATCGACCCGGGTCGGCTCGTCGTCGGTGCCGTCCCACTTCCAGCTGAACGCGAGCCGGTACGGCGGCTCGACCTCGAGATACGTGCCGCGGACGACATGCGGCCCCATCTCGACCACGTAGTCCCCGCCGACCCGGACGTCGGCGCTGACCTTCAGCTCCCAAGCCGGGTTCGGGCAGTACCACCGGGTGAGCAGGTCGGCCCGCGTCCAGGCGTCGTACACCTGCCCGATGGTTGCCGGCAGCACCCTGTCGATCCGCACTTCAGTGTCCATGCCCGTCCCCTCGCAACAGTTCTTCCAACCGATCCACGGTGCTGTTCCAGTACGCCGACATGTCCCCGAGCCACTGCTCGACCTCCGCGAACGCCTCCGGGCGGATCGTGCACACGACGGTCCGCCCGACCCTCCGCCGGGTCACCAGCCCGGCGTCGACCAGCACCCCCACGTGTTTGGTCATCGCCGGCAGCGTGATCCGGTGCGGCCCGGCCAGTTCGCCCATGGTCGCGTCGCCCCGGCTCAGCCGGCTCACGATCGCCAGCCGGGTCGGGTCCGCGAGCGCACCGAAGGTCGTCGTCAGCACTCGCAACACTTCACCAAATGGTGAAGTGTCTGTCAAGACGCCGAACGTAGGCTGGCCAGTATGAGGCAGCCGTTCACCGAAACGAGTGGGATCGCCCGGCACTGGGGCTTCGAGGACCTCGCGGAGAATGGACCGCTGCAGTACCTCATGCTGTTCACCGGTGTCCCGGTCTGGCTGGTCACCGGGTACGCCGAGACCCGCGAGCTGCTCGCCCACCCGGACGTGGTCCGGTCACCGATGGACGGCCCGCACCGAGACACGGTCGAGGACGAGCTGATCAACCGCACCGAGCGGCACATGCTCGGCGCCAACCCGCCCGACCACACCCGCCTGCGCAAGCTGGTCACGGCTGCCTTCACCCGGCGCCGGATCGAGGCGCTCGAGCCGCGCATCCGCGAGATCGCCGCCGGACTGCTGGACCAGATGGCCGCCGCGGGCAGCCCGGTCGACCTGGTGAACGCCTACAGCTACCCGCTGCCGATCACCGTCATCTGCGAGCTGATCGGCATCCCGCCGGTCCGCCGGGAGGACTTCCGTCGCTGGTCCTCGGTGTTCGTGAACGCGACCATGCACACCGCCGAGGAGTACGTCGAGGCGACCACGCTGATGCTCGGCTTCGTCCACGAGCTGATCGAGCAGAAGCGCACGGCCCCGGCCGACGACCTGCTGTCCGGCCTGATCGCGGCGCGCGACGGCGGCGACCGGCTCAGCGAGGACGAGCTGACCTCGATGATCTTCCTGCTGCTGGCCGCCGGCCACGAGACCACGGTCAGCCTGATCACGAACGGCGTCCTCGCGCTCCTTCGGCATCCGGACCAGCTCGCCCTGCTGCGGGCCGAGCCGGATCGCCTCCCGGCCGCCGTCGAGGAACTGCTGCGGTACGACGGCCCACTCCAGGCAGCGATCCCGTACATCGCCCAGGCGCCGATCGACATCGCCGGCTCCCAGATCGGGGCCGGTGAGGTGATCGTCTTCGCGTTACTGCCGGCCAACCGGGACGCGCGCAGGATCGACCGGCCGAACGAGTTGGACATCACCCGCACGGACAACGCGCACCTCGCGTTCGGACACGGGA
Organism: Kribbella sp. CWNU-51; assembly: GCF_054073265.1. NCBI lineage: Bacteria > Bacillati > Actinomycetota > Actinomycetes > Propionibacteriales > Kribbellaceae > Kribbella > Kribbella sp. CWNU-51. The sequence goes on along the minus strand of NZ_JBSXMZ010000012.1, from coordinate 19,996 downwards.
TCCACCACTGCCTCGGTGCACCGCTGGCCCGGCTGGAAGGCCGGATCGCGCTCGGCATGCTGTTCGAGCGGTTCCCCGAACTGCGGCTGGCCGAACCCGACCGCGATCCGGACCGCACCCCCGGACTGCTGATGAACGCGATCCGGGAACTGCCCGTACTGCTCTGACCACAGCCCGGCGTGCGCGCTGAACGTCTGATGAACCCCGGCTGAATCACAACGGTGGGATTGCGGCGTTGTTGGCGCGGGATGGCATCCTTGGCCGGGTGACAGACCTGATGGAGATCGCGCGACACCTGCTAGGCGTTGCGATGGCCTCGCACTGGTTGCTGCTCATCCTGTTCGCGGCCGCCGCGATCGACGCCGTCTTCCCGGTGGTGCCGAGTGAGGGCATGGTCGTCACCGCGGGCATGGCCGCGGCCGCCGGCCACCAGAACCTGCTGCTCGTGATCACGGTCGCGATGGTCGGCTCGGTCATCGGCGAGTCCACCTGCTACTTCATGGGCCGCGGCTCCGGCCCGGCGCTGCACCGCTGGATGAAGCGGCAGGAGCGCCGGCAGCAGATGTACGACAAGGTGTCGGCCGCGCTGCACTCCCGCGGCGGGCTGATCCTGATGACCGTGCGCTACATCCCCGGCGCGCGGATGGTCGCGACGCTGACCGCGGGCGCGACCCGGTACTCGTTCAAGAAGTTCATCGTGTTCACGTTCTTCGGTGTCACGGTCGCCTACACGTACGTCGCCCTGCTCGGCTACCTGGGTGGCGACGCGTTCGCGCACGACTCACTGAAGGCCCTGGCGTTCAGCCTGAGCCTGGCGGCGCTGATCGGCCTGCTGGTCGAGACATCCCGCCGGATCGCGGTGAAGCGCCGCGCGGCCAAGGTCACGAGCGCCTAACGATCGACCCCCGGGTTTCGACCCGGCTGCGTGTCCCGGACCGACCTGAGCAGGTCCGCATGCGTCAGTAGTCATGTGGTGAGGCCTGGGGCGAACCTCTTGGGCGCCGCGCTCGTACTGGCGGCGCTGCTGGCCGGATGCGCCGATGTGCCTCTGGAAGGCGCCCCAAGCCCGAGCAGTACGCCGACCAGGCCGACGCCGACCCGCAGTCCGACTCACGGCCCGAGTCAGAGTCCGACGCACAGCCCGAGCACACCGCCGCCGGTCACGCCGACACCACCGCCCGGGCCGCACCCGTCGGCCGCGGCCCCGGTCACCCGCACGTTTCCCGGCCGGCTGCCGAGTGGCAAGCCACCCCTGTTCGTCGTCGTCTCGTTCGACGGCGCGGGTGATCTCGCGCTCTGGGCGCGCTGGCGGGCCGTGGCCAAGCGGGTCAACGCCCGGATGACGTTCTTCCTCTCCGGCCCCTACCTGTACCCCGGAGACCATCGCGCCGACTACAAACCGCCGTACCACCGGCCCGGTGCCTCCGACATCGGCTGGGGCGACGCGAGCAACGTGCTGGCGCGGACGACGGTGCTGCGGCAGGCAATCGCCGAGGGCCACGAGATCGGCACGCACGCGAACGGTCACTTCTGCGGCACGACCGGTATCGGCCGCTGGACGACGGCGCAGTGGACCGCGGAGCTGAGCGCGTTCGACCAGATGGTGCGGACCGGTCCGACCCTGGCCGCGGGCAAGACGGTCGCACCGCCGTTCGACCCGGCGACGGTGAAGGGGATGCGGACGCCGTGCCTCGAGGGCAATCGACCGGCGTACCGGCAGGCGATGGTCCAGCGGGGCATGCTGTACGACGCCTCCGCGCCCGGGTACATCGCCTGGCCGAAGAAGGTCGACGGCCTGTGGAACTTCCCGCTGCAGTCGGTCACCCTGGCCGGCACCACCAAGCCCACGCTGACGATGGACTACAACCTGTGGTTCAGCCAGACCGGTGCGCGGGTGGCTCCGGTCGCACAGGCGCCAGCACTGAAGGCGCAGGTACTCGCGACCTACCGGCAGGCGCTCGCGAAGTCCCGCGCCAGTGGCAACCCGCCGCTGTTCCTCGGCAACCACTTCAACCGCTGGAACAACAGCGTGTACTCGGACGCGCTGACCACCTTCGTCGAGGAGACCTGCACCCAGCCCGACGTCCGCTGCGTCAGCAACATGGAGCTCGTCAGCTGGCTCGCCAAGTACGGCGTACCGTCCGGGCGGAACCGCCCGACCTAGCGTCCCGTAAGCGATGTAGCTTGACGCTATCGGCGCCCAGGCACGCACCTCACGGCACTTGCCCAGCGCCCACGATGCTCCGCATCGAGGCCACTGTCCAAGCACCGCGATGCACGCACCTGGACACCGCTATCGTTCAAGCTACATCGCTTACGGGACACTAGAGCCGTAGGTACCCGTACCCGCTCTGCCAGGTGCCGCCGTCCTTGATCCGGCCGACCACGAGACGTTGCAGCGTGGTGTCCTGCGGGAGCTCGTCCAGGTGGTCGGTGCCGTGGGTGCGGAAGGTGAAGAAGATCGCGCCGTCCTGGCTGTCGGTCGGTTCGCCGTACGGCGTGAAGCGGCGGCCGAACCGGACCATGTTCGAATCCTGCGGAAGGTTGTCGAGCAGGTACGGATCGATCAGCCAGGACCACAGGTTCGCGGTCTTCACCGGGTACTCGGGGAAGTACCGCGGGAAGAACTCGCGGGCCCGCGCGAAGCTGTCGTCGACCGCCTCGGGGGTCAGCGGACCGGTCTCCGGGATGTGGACACCGATGATCCATTCACCCGGCTCGGTCCCCGGCACCGGCTTGTCCGCCGGGACCTGGTGCAGCAGGAACTGCAGCCGGCCGAGCGCGTAGATCTGGCCGGTCCAGGCGATCGTCAGCCACCAGTGCGTCTCCAGGCTGTACTCGCCGTGCGTCCGGCGACTCACGTTCAGCTGCTGACCGAGGTCCGCGAGCGAGGCCCAGCTGATCTCGTCCGGGATCCCGCGCTCGGAGTGGAACCGGCGGATGTCGGGCACGGTGTCCAGGAACGCCTGCACCGAGTTGCGCGGATCCTCAGGCATCCGCAGCTCCGGCTCGCTGCCGAACTTCCCGATCTCGGCCCGGATCTGATCGGCCAGGTCCTTGACGATCGCGGGATCCGCGGCGAACGCCTCGGCCGCCTCCCGGTCGGCATCGTCGAAACCCAGCAGGCGGTATTCATCGGCAGTCGTCACTCGTCAACCGTAACCGATTCGGGCGCGCCAGAGACTTACGATCTACCTCGTGGGCTATCTGCGCTTTTCGCCGCCCGAGCACCTGCGCGACCTGGTCGAGCATGTCTGGCTCGTAGAGTCTCCGCCGCTGCCGTCGCTGCGCCGGGAGATCCTGATCCCGAACGGGCGCCCCGGCCTCGCCGTCGCGCTCGCCGACCCGGGGACGCGGCACGATCCGGTGACCGGGACCGAGTGGCCGAACGCGGCGTCGGTGTTCGGGATCATGACCCGGCCGCAGGTGATCGGCCAGACCGGTGCGTCCAGCTACGCGGGCGTGGAGTTCAAGCCGTGGGGGATCGCTGCGCTCGGTCTCTCCACCCTGCTCGTCGACGAGGTGCTGCAGTTCTCCGACTGGATCGGCGTGGGTACGACGGACGCACTCGTCCACGAGTTGCGCGCGGAACCGTTCGGCCAGTCCCGCGCCGACCGGCTGGCCGCCTTCCTGTCGCCGCGCCCGGATGGGGCTCGTGCCCAGCCGGTCGTCGCAGCCGCGGTGCGTGTGATCGACGAGGCCTTCGGCGGTACGACGGTCGCCGAGGTGGCCGAGCAGAGCGGGACGTCGTACAGCACGCTCTATCGGGTGTTCCGGCTGAGCCTGGGGATCGGGCCGAAGCAGTACGCCGAGATCATCCGCTTCTACCACTTCGTCGGCGGGCTGCTCGGTGGTCCCGCGGATGCTCAAGTGACGTTGTCCGCGTTGCACGGGTACTACGACCAGGCGCATGCGGCCCGGGACTTCAAGCGGTACACCGGGGTCAGCGCGACGTCGTTCCTCGCCGTACAGAACGGGATCGCGGCGTTGATGCATGGAAGATCCGTCCAAGACGGCGCGGCCGCCGACGGGTGAGGATCGGTCGCATGGGACGAATCATCCACGTCGAAATCGTTGCCGCGGACGACGACCGGGCGGCGGAGTTCTACAGCAAAGTCTTCGGCTGGCAGGTCACACCGGCGCCGGTGCCGGAGGGGTACCTGCTCGCCCACACCGGTGAAGGGGAAGGCATCGACGGCGCGATCATGAGCAGCCGGTACCAGACGCAGCCCACGATCGCCTGGATCGACGTCGACGACATCGAGACGACGCTGGACACGGTGCGGGGCGCCGGTGGCGAGCCGGTCGGTGACGTGCAGGAGCTGCCAGGTGTCGGACGGCTCTGCTATCTCCGCGACACCGAGGGCGTGCTGATCGGCCTGCGTCAGCGCTCCTCGTAGAGGACCTTTGGGTCAGCCGGCCGCGGTGTCGATGTGGCGGGCCAGGACCAGGTCGTCGTCGGTGATGCCGCCGGCGTCATGGCTGCTGATCCGGAACGTGATGGTCGTGTAGCGGATGTCCATGTCCGGGTGGTGGTTCATCGACTCGGCCAACTGGGCGACCGTGGCGACCAGGCGGATGCCGTCCAGGAACGTGTCCTTCTTGACGCTGCGGACCAGCTCCTTGTCGACGACCTTCCACTCGGGTAGGTGGTCACGGATCGCGAGATCGATCTGGTCGTCGGTCAGCAGCTCAGCCATGAGCTCACTCTAGACCCCAATCTGCGTCCAGAAAGCCAGCCGGTGCTCCTGTGCGTAATCGACCGGGCGGATCGCGTCCGGCGCTAGTGACAGAACGGTGTCAGGGGTGGTGAACCTCGGCCATTCCGGCAGGCCGGCGCCATTGGGATCACCGTGACGGGCGAACGTGGCCCAGTAGCGGATCATCGTGTCGGACAGGGCGAGCTGCGCTTGTGTCATGGCGTTCTCGTCCGTGCGGAACACGTATTGCACATCGCCGGCGTGCCAGGCGCCGGGCCGGAATCCCGGCGGGAACGGGATGTCCAACGGTGCGTCCCGATCCGCGAACTCGTAGAACCACAGCGGGTTCTTTGCCGAGAGCAACTGATTCTGCCGCAGTTGCGCGCGGGCCCACATCCGGTCGGTGACCACGGACGCCCAGGCCAGCGCCGGTGTCGGGTAGTCCTGTAACGGATACTCCGCGCCGATCTGTGCGGCCTCGTCACCGAAGGCGGTCCCTAGCAGCTCGGAGTAGTTCGTGGCGGTCACCGGACTGCCGGCCAGTTCCCGGAAGAAGGCGACGAACGTGGTGTGCTCGTCGCGCGTCGTACCGGAGAGCACCGGGACGTCGGCGAACTCGCCGGCCTCGAGTGCCTCCGCCGGATCCGCGGGAAGCTGATCGTTGCCGAGGGCGTACGGCTGGAAGATGTTCATCACCTGCGGTACGGCGAGGAGCTCGTCGACCGGGGTCGCGCGCAAGCCCGCGAGATCCTTGCAGCCGAGTTGCTCCGCGAGCGCGGCGCCTTGGGCCTCGGCGGCCGAGGTGGTGGTCCAGCCGTACCAGGGGAGGGCAGGGATGCCTGGGTAGACGACACCGGCCGGCATGTCCATCAGGGTGAAGCCGCTCTGCATGATCACCTTGTGGAACAGGCCACGCGACTCCTTCGACATCAGGTGTGCGCTGGTCGCGGTGGCGCCGTACGAGACGCCGAAGAGTGTGACGTTGCCGGGGTCGCCGCCGAACGCGGCCGCGTTGCGCTGGACCCACCGCAGGACGGCCCGCTGGTCCTGCAGGCCGATCGTGCCGGAGTCCCGCAGACCGGGGTAGCCGAAGGCGCCGAAGACTCCCAGGCGGAAGTTGAACGTGATGACCACGACGTCGCCGTCGACGGCGAGCCGGGTCGGGTCGAACTGGTCGCCGGAACCGATCGCCCCGTCGCCGTGGATCCACACCATCACGGGTTTGCGATGCTCGGGTGACGCGGTGGCCGGGGTGGTCACGTTGAGGAACAGGCAGTCCTCGTTCGTGCCGGCGAGATCGGCGATGGCGTTCTTGAGCTGAGGAGCCGGGCTGCCGGGTTTGGTCGCGTCGCGTTCGCCGGCCCACGGCCGGGCGGGTTGTGGGGGCGCCCAACGGAGATCGCCGACTGGCGGAGCGGCGTACGGGATGCCCTGGAAGATGCGGCGATCGGGGTGGACGATGCCGCGGACTGTGCCGGTGTCGGTCTGGACTGTCGCGTTCACGTCATGCCTTCCTGGTGGCTTGCTCGACGAGCGCAGCGAACTCACGGGCGGCTGCGTCGAGGTCGAGCTCGGGGTCGAGTTCCAGCTGGCGGATGATGCCGTCGCGGATGGACAGGACGAACACGGCCATCAGCTGCGGGTCGAACGTCCGCAGTACGCCGCTCGCCTGACCGCGCCGGAGTACGTCGGCGAGCTGAGCCTGATCGGATCGCGCGAGCTCGGCGGTGTCCTGCTGGATCCGCACCAGGGCCGCCGCATGGGCGCGATGGGTCTGCAGGAACGCGATGTTGGCCGTGACGAAGGCCTGCAGGACCTCGGCCGGCCCCGCGACGCCGGCGATCCGCTCACGCACGAACGCGCTGAACGCCTCGAGGATCTGTCGTCCGACCTCGTCGATCAGCTCCTGCCGGTTCGCGAAGTGGTACGAGATCAGACCGGTGCTGCTCAGCGCGGCCCGCTCCGCGATCACCTTGAAGCTGGCCTGCGCCCCACCCTCGGCGATCACCTCGATCGCCGCCGCCACGATCTGGTCCCTACGCGCCTGCTCGGTAAGCGTTCGCTTTGCTCGCACAAGCAAACTCTAGCTCATCCAAGCAAATCAGCTGGCTTTCGCACGCGGCCGGCGGTCAGCAGGCCCAGGAGAGCGATGAACGCGCCGGTGGTGATGATGGCGCCGAAGACCCACGGCCGCGGATCGTCGGAGTTGAACGCGAGCAGCGTGCCGCTGATCGCCAGGGCGGTCGAGATGCTCATGGTCCCGGCCATCTGCGCCGCGCTGCTGTTCCGCCCGGAGTTGTTGTGGTCGGACAGATCCAGCGTCAGCACGGACAGGCTCGACGAACTCAAGCCCATCCCGATCCCGGCGAAGGCCCAGCCGATCAGCCCGAACCATGTGGTCGCACCCGTCCACGCCAGCAGCGACGTGACCAGCAGCCCACCCGTCATGAACGCGAGCCCGGCCCGCAGGACGTTGACCCGCTGGATCCCGTGTTCCCGCCCCTGCAGCCAGGACCCGAAGGCCCAGCACACGCCCGTGATCGACAGCGTCACGCCGGCCCGCGACGGGCTGAAGTCGTGCTGCAACGTCAGCAGCAGCGGCAGATACGCACCCACTCCGGCGAACGCGGCGCCACCAAGCCCGCGTACGGCGACCACCGCCGGGAAGCCGCGTCGGGCCACGAACGTCCCCTTCGGCATCACCCGTACGGCGGCCAGCCCGAGCGTCACCAACGCCACCGGAATCGCGATCCCGCCGATCACCGGGTGCGCCTCGAGCTGACCACCGGCCAGCGTCATCGAAAACAGTGCGACCGATGCGGCGAATGCCCACGGAAGCGCGGCCCGCCAGGCCTCCAACTCGGCCGCGTCCTCGGCGCTGCGCTCAGGGGCCGGGGTGTTCAGCGACTGGCGCATGGCCGGGCCGAGCAGCATCCAGCTCGGCACCAGCAGGATGATCGCACCGAGGAACACCCATCGCCATCCGAACTGCTCGGTCACCAGACCGGTCAGCACCGGGCCGATCACCGAGGGCAGGATCCACATCGCCGCGAACAACGAGAACATCCGCGGCCGCAGTACTGCGGGCAGCGCCCGGGCGACCAGCACCATCAGCGAAACGTCGAGCAGCCCTTCGGCCAAGCCGCTCAGCAACCGGCCGGCGACGACGATCGGCATCGCCGTCGCGGTCCCGACCAGCAACTGCGCGAGGGTGAACGCGATCGCACCGACCCGCAGCGTCGGGATCGGGCCACGCCGGTCGGACCACAGTCCGGCGATCGCGAGCGAGATGAGGTAGCTCGCGTTCGGGGCTGCGCTCGCCAGGCCGAAGCTGCCCAGCGCGTCGAACTCGCGCACCATCGTCGGCAACGCCGTACCCACGGCCCGGTTCTCGAACGCGCTGAGCGTGACGAGACCGATCACGCCCAGCACGAGCGGCAGATGCGGACCACTGAACAGCCGTTGGCGAGGGGCGTCGACCGACGCGGTGGAAGTCATGGTGGTTATGGTCGAAGTTCAAGTTAGGTTGAAGTCAAGACGACCCGTGGTCCGGTAGCCGGAAGACGAGGACGAGTACGCGGAGCACGAGGACCGCGGAGATCACCAGCAGGTTGTAGCCGAACAACTGGAACAGGCTCATCGATTCGGTGACCGTCGGGCCGCCCGGCGTACCGAGCAGCAGGACGGACATGATGCCGGCCATCGCGCCGAGGACGGCCAGCAACGCCTGGTGGAGCAGGCCGGTGACGTGCCGGCGATGCCGTTCGTCGGCGAACAACCGCACGTTCAGGCCGAGCCGGCCGCTCTCCGCCGCGGCCGCGATCCGGTCGATCCGCCGCGGCAGCCGGCGCAACATCGGCAACAACGTCGCCAGTTCTTCAGTCGCCGTACGGCGTAACGCGTCGGGGGCGAGCCGGTCGGTGACATGCGCCGCGGCGAACTGGCGTGACGCGGCGACCAGGTCTAACCCGGGCGAGATCCGCGTGATCGTGCCTTCGATCGTCGCCAGTGCACGGAAGACCGCGGCCACCTCCGGAGGTACGCCGAGGTCGTGCGAGGTGATGATCCTGAACAGGTCGTTGAACATCGCCGGTCCCAACGTCACGCCGGCGGCCAGATGGCGGGTCATGAACTGGCCGACGGCCCGCTCCAGGGCGCGTTCGTCGATCACGTCGGGTCGGTAGACGATCTCCAGCAGGGCGTCGGTCGCCGCGACCGGGTCGCCGTGGTCGATCGCGAGCAGGAAGCGCTGCAACGCCTCCCGGGTGGCCGGGTCGAGCCGGCCGACCGAGCCGAGGTCGAGCATGCCGATCCGGCCGTCGGCCAGCAGCAGGAAGTTGCCGGGGTGCGGGTCGGCGTGGAAGACGCCGTCGATCGCGACCTGGCCGAGCAGGCAGTCGAACAGCGCCTGGCCGAGGCGGGCCGCGTCCAGGCCGCGGTCGGCGATCGCCTGCGCGGCGCCACCGAGGCCGATGCCGTCGAGTCGCTGCATGGTCAGCACCCGGCGGGTCGACTGGCCCGGGTACAGCTCGGGCACCACCAGGTCATTGCTCGCGGCAACGGATCGGCCGGCCGCGACGGTGGTCATGTTGCCGGCCTCGACGGTGAAGTCGAGCTCTTCCCGCATCGCGTCCGCGAACCCGTCGGCGAGGGCGCGGACGCCCATCGAGCGACCCCAGTCGGTGTTGCGCTCGAGCAGCCGGGCGAGCCGGCTGACGATGTCGAGATCCCGCTCGACCACGCCGGCGATGCCGGGCCGCTGCACCTTGACCACCACTCTCGGACCGTCAGGCAGGCGGGCGGCGTAGACCTGCGCGACGGAGGCGGCTGCGAGCGGTTCGGTGTCGAAGTCGGCGTACAGGTGGTGTGGTGATGCGCCGAGCTCGTCGGTGAGGACGAACTCGATCTCGGGCCAGGGCGCGGGCGAGACCTGGTCCTGCAGGCGACTCAGCTCCTCGGCGACGGACGGCGGGATGATGTCGCTGCGGGTGGACAGCACCTGGCCGAGCTTCACGAACGTGACGCCGGCCTCGTCGAGCGCGAGGCGCAGCGAACGGGCCAGTTCGGCCTGGCCGGCCGCGTTCTCGCGGCTGGGTCGGCGGCGGCCGCGCAGGTACGGGCCGAGGCCGTGCCTGATCGCGATCCGGAGGATCTGCAGGTAACGCCGGGTGCGCGCGATCCGGCCGCCCAGGTCGCGGCGGAGATCGCGGGCCCGGGGCAACGATCCGGTCGGCACCAGGGCTTCGGACAGCACCAGGAAGACCAGGCCGGCCAGCATCGAACAGACCGCGGTCAACGCCAGGAAGGCGACCGCGGCGGCGTTGGACCCCTCGAACGGCAGCTTGCCGACCAGCGCGTTGGCGATCGGACTGAACACCGTGAGGGTGAGCGCGGCGCCCAGGGCCAGCCGGATCAGGCCGAAACGCACGCCCAGCAGGCGCTGCGAGAAGGGGACGAAGATCGCCATGAAGACGGCGATACTGAACAGCCCGGCGACGAAGATGGCCATGACCGGAACCCTAGGCGTTTCATCAGCCCACCCGGCTCCCCCACCCGAGTGACCACCCCCGGGCCTGACCCCACCCACAACCCTCCAACTCAGAGGTGAACCCCGGAGTTGGAGGGTTGCCCCGTCGGATTCTCAGGGGGCAACCCCCCGGGTGAGGGGTTAACGCCGGAGTTGGAGGGTTGCCCTGTCGGATTCTCGGGGGGCAACCCTCCGGGTGAGGGGTCGACCCCGGAGTTGGAGGGTTGTGCGGGAAGGGGTGGTTGGGCAGCCAGGAGCCCCTGGCTCCGGGTGGGGCCAGGGGCTCGTGGGACTGGGATCAGGCGGGGCGGCGGCGGATCTTGTTGCCGAGCCAGACGATCGGGTCGTACTTGCGGTCCGCGACGCGCTCCTTCATCGGGATCAGCGCGTTGTCGGTGATCTTGATGTGCTCGGGGCACACCTCGGTGCAGCACTTGGTGATGTTGCAGAAGCCCAGGCCGTGCTGCTCCTGGGCCGCATGCTGACGGTCGGCCGCGTCGAGCGGGTGCATGTCCAGCTCGGCGATCCGCATCAGGAACCGCGGGCCCGAGAAGGACTCCTTGTTCTCCTCGTGATCGCGGATCACGTGGCAGGTGTCCTGGCACAGGAAGCACTCGATACACTTGCGGAACTCCTGCGAGCGCTCCACGTCGACCTGCTGCATCCGGTACTCGCCCGGCTTCAGGTCGGCGGGCGGCGTGAACGCGGGGATCTCGCGGGCCTTCTGGTAGTTGAACGACACGTCGGTGACGAGGTCGCGGATCACCGGGAAGGTGCGCATCGGGGTGACCGTGACGACCTCGTCCTCGGCGAACGTGTTCATCCGGCACATGCACATCAGCTTCGGCATGCCGTTGATCTCGGCGCTGCAGGAGCCGCACTTGCCGGCCTTGCAGTTCCACCGGACCGCCATGTCCGGCGTCTGCGTCGCTTGCAACCGGTGGATGACGTCGAGGACGACCTCGCCCTCGTTCACCTCGACCTCGTAGTCCTTGAGCTCACCGCCCTCGGAGTCACCGCGCCAAACCCGGAATTTCCCTTGGTAACTCATGTGGCGGGCAACTCCTCTTCGGTCAGGTACTTCTTCAGCTCGTCGAGTTCGAACAGTTCCAGCAGGTCCTCGCGCATCGGGATCTGGTCCTTCTCGACCACGTTCACCCCGCCGTCGGCGTCGAGCGAGCAGACCAGGAGCAGCTTGCGCCACTCGGCGTTCATGCCGGGGAAGTCGTCGCGGGTGTGACCGCCGCGGGACTCCTCCCGCTGCAGGGCCGCCTTCGCCACGCACTCCGACACGGTCAGCATGTTGCGCAGGTCGAGCGCCAGGTGCCAGCCCGGGTTGAACTGCCGGTGACCCTCCACCGTCATCTTCGCGATCCGGCCGCGGTAGTCGGCCAGCCGGCCGAGCGCCTGCTCCATCTCGTCCGCCTTGCGGATGATGCCGACCAGGTCGTTCATCGACTGCTGCAGTTCCTGGTGGATCGAGTACGGGTTCTCGCCGCCCTCGAGCTCGAACGGCGCCAGCGCCTCCGCGGCCGCCGCGTCGACGTCGTCCTCGGAGATCTTCGGCCGGCTGCCACCGAGCTGGTCGATGTACGTCGCCGCGCCCATGCCGGCCCGCCGCCCGAAGACGAGCAGGTCGGACAGCGAGTTGCCGCCCAGCCGGTTCGAACCGTGCATGCCGCCCGCAACCTCACCGGCCGCGAACAGACCGGGTACGACGGACTGCGCGGTGTCCGGGTCGACCTCGACGCCACCCATCACGTAGTGACAGGTCGGACCGACCTCCATCGGCTCGGCCGTGATGTCGACATCCGCCAGCTCCTTGAACTGGTGGTGCATCGACGGCAGCCGCCGCTTGATCTCCTCGGCCGGGAGCCGTGTCGACACATCCAGGAACACACCGCCGTGCGGCGTACCGCGGCCGGCCTTCACCTCGGAGTTGATCGCCCGGGCGACCTCATCCCGCGGCAGCAGCTCCGGTGGGCGCCGGTTGTTGTCGGCGTCCTTGTACCAGCGGTCGGCCTCTTCCTCGGTCTCCGCGTACTGCGCCCGGAACACATCGGGCACGTACTCGAACATGAACCGCTTGCCCTCGGAGTTCTTCAGGACGCCACCGTCACCGCGGACCGACTCGGTGACCAGGATGCCCTTCACCGACGGCGGCCAGACCATGCCCGTCGGGTGGAACTGGATGAACTCCATGTTGATCAGCGTCGCGCCGGCCCGCATCGCGAGGGCGTGACCGTCACCGGTGTACTCCCACGAGTTCGAGGTGACCTTGAACGACTTGCCGACGCCGCCGGTGGCCAGGATGACCGCGGGCGCGTCGAACAGGATGAACCGGCCGGACTCGCGCCAGTACCCGAAGGCGCCGGAGATCGCCTCGCCGTCCTTCAGGAGCTCGGTGACCGTGCACTCGGCGTACACCTTGAGGTTGGCCTCGTAGTCGCCGGTCGCCTGGAAGTCCTCCTGCTGCAGCGAGACGATCTTCTGCTGCAGGGTGCGGATCAGTTCCAGACCCGTCCGGTCGCCGACGTGCGCGAGCCGCGGGTAGGTGTGGCCGCCGAAGTTGCGCTGGCTGATCCGGCCGTCGGGCGTCCGGTCGAACAGTGCGCCGTACGACTCGAGCTCCCAGACCCGGTCGGGGGCTTCCTGCGCGTGCAGTTCGGCCATCCGCCAGTTGTTCAGGAACTTGCCGCCGCGCATGGTGTCGCGGTAGTGGACCTGCCAGCTGTCGTTGGAGTTCGCGTTGCCCATCGCGGCCGCGCAGCCACCCTCGGCCATCACGGTGTGCGCCTTGCCGAACAGGGACTTGCAGATGATCGCGGTGCGCTTGCCCTGCTCGCGAGCCTCGATCGCCGCGCGCAGGCCGGCGCCGCCGGCCCCGATCACGACGACGTCGTAGGAGTGTCGTTCCAGCTCAGTCATGTGAGAAGAGATCCTGTATCAGTTGAAGAAGCGCAGATCGGAGAACCAGTCGGCCGACAGTCCCATGATGTAGGCGTCGGTGATGATCACGGTGAACAGGGACGTCATCGCGAACGTGCCGTGCTTGGGGTTCAGCTTGGACACGAAGGTCCAGTACCGATAGCGCAGCGGATGCTTGGAGAAGTTCTTCAGCCGGCCGCCGACGATGTGCCGGCAGGCATGGCAGGACAGCGTGTAGAACCAGAGCATCACCAGGTTGACCCAGATGATCACCGTGCCCAGGCCGATGCCGAAGCCGCCGTCCTTGCCGTGGAAGGCCTGGATGCCGTCGTAGACGTTGAGCAGGCCGAAGACCAGCGCGCCGTAGAAGAAGTACCGGTGCAGGTTCAGCGCGATCAGCGGGAACTTGCTCTCACCGGTGTACTTCTTGTGCGGCTCCGGGACCGCGCACGCGGCCGGTGCGAAGAACAGCGACCGGTAGCCCGCCTTGCGGTAGTAGTAGCAGGTGCCGCGGAAGCCGGCCAGCACCACGAAGGTGATGAGGCTCAACGGCAGCCAGCGCGGGAATCCGCCGAACCAGGTGCCGAGGTGGGTGGAGCCTTCGACACACGAGCTGCTCAGGCAGGGCGAGTACAGCGGGGTGAGGTAGTGGAAATCGTCGACCCAGTACCACTTGCCCATGAAGATCCGGATCGTCGCATAGACGATGAAGAAGAGCAGGATCACCCCGATCCGCAGCGGCGCCAGCCACCAGCGGTCGGTTCGTAATGTCTTCTGCCCGATCTGTGCGCGACCGGGAGCGCTTACACCCGTGGCCATCAGGGGGCGTGCCTGTCAGGCGCGCCGAAGCCTTCATGCTCCGCGTCGGTCCACATGGACGCGTCATACTCCACGTCGGGAATCTCCTCGAGTTCCTCCGGAACGGGTCCGGGTCTGTGCCGGGGGTCGGGCGGGCCGAGCTCAGCCAGATCGTCGTTCAGCCGGGCCACATCGGACACCAGTCGGCGGATGCCGAGGGTGTCACCGTACTCCTGGCTGAGATTGCCCAGGGCATCATGTAGGCCCTCGAGCGCGCGGACGACTGCGGCAACGCCGCTGTTGCCTTCACCCATGCCGACTCCAGTGATGGTCATGTAGCTGTCAGTATGGGCCACACTTTGCCCCTGCCAGGCGTCCAACGGAAGACCCCTCGGTACGGCGTGTTTCCAGTTAGGGTCACCTCAGTTGCGACCGTGCCGACGGGTGGAGTAGTGGAACGAATCCGGCCTGCAGCACAACGAGATTCGCCGGTGGGGTGAGCACCTCGACCTCGCGCAGCCCGGGTGGCCGGCGGGGTTCGCCGTACCCGTCCCAGGTCCAGGGCAGGACCTGATGGTCCAGGACGAGGGCCGGGCCGCCGTCGTACCGGATCATCGCTCCGTCCGGGAGGCCGGCGAGGTCCTGGACCGTGGTGCGTTGCTGCCGGGTGCGTGGGACGACGCGCTCGCTGTGAAGCTGGGCGTCCATCGCGGGGGCGCGGGGCCGTTCGTCGAGACCGCGGCCCGTCGCCCAGGCGCCGGCGTACAGCAGGAAATCCCTGCGGCGGCAGTAATGGCAGGGGCGATGACCGGCGGCGAGGGCAACGGCCTCGTCGAAGAAGAACAGTGCGGTCCAGCGCCCGGGGGGCATCGGATCGCGCTGAACGCCCTTCCAGTCAAGGACGCAGCAGATCCACGCCTTCGAGCGCCAGCGGGTGGTGCCCAGGCGGCGATCCGGGCCGTGCAGGCTGCCGCGGTTGCCCATCAGCAGGCCGCGGCCGGGGTCGGCCACGATCTCTTGCGTGGGGAGAACCCTGTTCTGCAACGGCATGCGGCTCATCCTGCCAACGGTGACCGACAATCTCTGGCAGAGTCGCGACAATGCAGATCGTGGTCGGAGTGGCCGTCGTACGCGATGGTCTGGTGCTGGCGGCATACCGGCCTGGGCCCGACGGGGGCTGGGAGTTCCCGGGCGGAAAGGTCGAGCCGGGGGAGACCGAGGAGCAGGCGGCGGTGCGGGAGATCCGCGAGGAACTCGACCTGGAGATCAAGGTCGGAGCGTCGCTCGGTCCGGCCGTGGACATCTCCGCGGCCTATCGGCTGCACGTCTACCTGGCATCGATCGTCGACGGCGAACCGGTACTGCGGGAGCACGCCGAGCTCCGGTGGTTCGGCGCGGCGGAGCTGGACGAAGTGGACTGGCTGGTGCCGGATCGGCCGTTCGTCCGGGAACTTCGGACCCGGCTCTGAGTGGCGGAAGTCACATCGATGGCGGAGCTCAGTCCGGGGAACTGTATGGGTGGTTTGTATGGGTTGTACCTGGTAAGTGGATTAGACCACCGAGAGAATCCTTCCCTGAAGCTCTTGGGGAGGAGTGAAGTATGTCGGTGTTTCCGGCCGTTACCGCGGTGCGAAGAGAAGACTTCGCACCGGAGGTGGTGTGCGAGGTCTACGAACTGGGGTCGCGGCGCCGGACCCCGGTCGCGGTCAGCGAGCTGACCAGCCGTCAGGTGGCGATCGGCTGGATGATGTCGACGGGGGCCAAGGACGCCGCGATCGCACGCGACCTCGGGTTGTCGCTGCGCACCGTGCGCTCGGAGATCAGCGCCCTGATCGCGGGCCTCGGCGCCAAGTCCCGCTTCCAGGCCGGCTGCCTCCTGGTCCACGGCTTCGGCTGACCAGGCGGATCTGTCGTCGCAGGCCTTCGCGGGGTGAGCCCGGAGAACTGTCCGAGGCCCGACGTAGGCTTTCGCCATGGTTGAGCTTGCTGAGCGCCGGCTGCTGCTGGTGCACGCCCACCCGGACGACGAGACGATCAACAACGGCGTGACGATGGCGCGCTATGTGGCTGAGGGAGCCCAGGTCACACTGATCACCTGCACGCTCGGCGAGGAAGGTGAGGTGCTCGTTCCGGAGCTCACCCACCTGGCCGCCGACCAGACCGACCAGCTCGGCGAGCACCGGATCGGCGAGCTCGCCGCCGCGATGGCCGAGCTCGGTGTCACCGACCACCGCTTCCTCGGCGGCGCGGGCAAGTACCGCGACACCGGGATGATCTACAACGACGAGGGCAATGCGGACGTCCCACCGGAGACCCGGAAGGACAGCTTCTGGCAGGCCGACCTGCTCACCGCGGCCGACGACCTGATCCCGGTCATCCGCGAGGTCCGGCCGCAGGTGCTGGTGACCTACGACCAGTACGGCAACTACGGCCATCCCGACCACATCAAGGCCCACCGTGTCGCGACGTACGCCGCTGCCCTGGCCGGTGCCCGGTCGTATCGCGAGGACCTCGGCGAGGCCTGGGACATCCCGAAGATCTACTGGACGGCGATGGCGGAGTCCCGGATGCGGTCGCAGTTGCGCGAGTTGCGCGACGCCGGTGACATGACGACCTTCGAAGGGATGGACCCGGACGGCCCGCTCGGTCCGTTCGTCACACCGGACCGGTTCATCGACTGCGTGATCGAGGGCGACGAGTACCTGGATCGCAAGATGAACGCGATGAAGGCGCACGCCACCCAGATCACCGTCGACGGACCGTTCTTCGCCCTGTCGAACAACAACGGCAACCAGATCTGGGGCTCGGAGCCGTATCGCCTGGTCAAGGGCACAGCTGCCCCCGGCCCGGACGGCGTGGAGCGCGATCTCTTCGCCGGTCTGTAGACAGAGGTGACGGTTCCCACACGCTCGGTTGAGGCATCAACCTTCCGGCAGGCATAACCTGCTGGGGTGTCCTCAACCGAACCGAGCGGGAGTGTGGCGCCCGCGGAGTTCCGCGCGGCGCTGGGACGGTTCGCGTCCGGAATCACGATCATGAGCACGCTGCAGGACGGTGTGGCGCACGCGATGACCGCGAGCGCGTTCACCTCGGTGTCCCTGGATCCGCCGCTGGTGCTCGTCTGCGTCGACAAGGGTGTCCGGATGCACGCCGCCGTACAGGACTGTGGCTACTGGGCGATCTCGGTCCTGGCCGGCGACCAGCGGTCGATCGCGGACCGCTTCGCCCGGTCGGGGCGCGACCTCTACAGCCAGTTCGACGGCATCGGTACGGCGGCCGGCCCGAAGACCGGGTGTTCGCTGATCGCCGGCGCACTGTCGTGGCTCGAGTGCCGGACCTGGGCGACGCACGACGGGGGCGACCACACGATCGTGGTCGGCGAGGTGCTCAGCCTGGGGCTGGGCGAGCCGGCCGATCCCAGCGCGCTGATCTACTACTCCAGTCACTACCGGGATTTGCCCGACGCCTGAGCGTGATCGTTGGGCCAGGTGGGCGCAACCCGGGCCTGCCCCATCGGCCAGCGGGGCCTGCCCCGTCCCGTAGGATGTGCCCTTGTGCCCCGGGCTGTGCCCGTTTGGGTGCAGCCTGACCATGGCTTCGAGCAGGAGGACTCTTTCCGGTGGGGAGAAAGCAGCTCGCGGGGATCATTGCCGCCGCGGCGCTCGGTGTGCTCGTGGTGGGATACGGCGCGGCGTTCGCGTTCGCCGGCGACAAGATCCCCGGTGACACCACCGTTCTCGGAGTACCGGTCGGTGGTCTGTCCCAGAAGGATGCCAAAGCGAAGCTCGAGGCCGGTCTCAAGGACCAGATCGCCCAGCCGATCGCGCTGAAGGCGGGCGAGTCCAAGTTCGAGGTCAACCCGGCCGACGCCGGCCTGTCCGTGGACCTGGACGCCACCGTGGCCGCGGCGGGCGCAGGCCGAAGCCTGGCCCCGGGCCGGATCTGGCACGGCCTGACCGGCGGCGACTCGATCAAGCCCGTCGTCACCAGGGACGACGCGAAGCTGAAGACGGCGGTCGAAAAGCTCGCCACCCAGGTGAACCGGTCGGCGACCGAGGGCACGATCACGTTCGACGGCACGAAGCCGGTCACCCACGCGCCGGCCGATGGTCTGCAGCTGGACAACACGAAGGCCGAGGACGCGGTGGCCAAGGCCTACCCGACCGATGGCGAACCCAAGGACCTCCCGGTCGGCGTGACCAAGCCGAAGGCCGCTTCCGAGGCCATCGACAAGGCGCTGAAGGACTATGCCGAGCCCGCGATGTCCGGTCCGGTCCGGCTCACCGTCGGATCCAAGGCGGTCGAGCTGCTTCCGGCCGAGATCGCGCCGGCGCTGACGCTGACCGCGAAGGACGGCGACGTCACCCCGGCGCTGGACGCGAAGAAGCTGGAGCCGTTGTTCCAGAAGCGGTTCAAGGCACTGGAGACGTTGCCGAAGGATGCGACCGTGCAGATCGTCGGCGCCGGGCCGAAGGTCATCCCGGCCGTCGATGGCATGGTGGTCGACCGCACCAAGGTGGTGCCGGCGATCCTGGCGATCCTGCCCAAGCCGAGCGGCGAGCGCCGGGCCGTGGTGGGTCTCGCGCACACCCCGGCGAAGGTGACCACCGAGCAGGCGGCCGCGCTGGGGATCTCGGAGAAGATGGGCGATTTCACCACCCAGTTCCCGCACGCGCCGTACCGCAACACCAATATCGGCACCGCGGCGGCCAAGATCAACGGCACGCTGCTGAAGCCGGGCGAGACGTTCAGCCTGAACAAGATCGTCGGCGAGCGGACCAAGGAGAACGGCTTCACCGAGGGCAACATCATCAGCGGCGGGAAGTTCGTGCTGGACCTCGGCGGCGGGGTCTCGCAGTCGGCGACGACCACGTTCAACGCGGCCTTCTTCGCGGGGCTGAAGATCCTCGAGCACAAGGCGCACAGCGTCTACATCAGCCGCTACCCGGTCGGCCGCGAGGCGACCGTGGCGTGGCCGTCGGTGGACCTGAAGTTCCTCAACGACTCGGGCAAGGGCGTCCTGGTCCAGACGATCTTCAAGGCGTCGACGCCGGGTAACCAGGGCAGTATCCGGGTGGTCATCTGGGGCACCAAGACCTGGGACATCACCGCGGGGCAGTCGGCGAAGAGCAATCCCCGTCAGCCGGCGGTGGTCTACAACACTGCGGCGGACTGCCGGGTCCAGGCGCCGACTCCTGGCTTCGACATCACCGTCTACCGCTATTTCGCGAAGAACGGCACCCGGGTGAAGACCGAGTCCTTCACCACGAAGTACAACGCCGCCGACGACATCCGCTGCGGCCCCAAGCCCGGCACCACCCCGCCCCCGCCGCCCGGCAACACCCCACCCGGCCTCGGCAAACCCAGCACCAGCACCACCACCCGCCCACCCAGCTGACCGCCCCGATCCATCCGGTTGACCGCCACCCGCCCATCCAGTTGGCCGCCGCCTGCCCGCCCGGCTGACCGCCCCGGTCCATCCAGCCCGGCGCCGGCGCATTTGAGGGGTTATCCGGCTCTCTTGTCGTTTCCGTGGGCCGCCGGCCACGCCTCTTTGAGCACCCACCAACCAGAATCCGCGGCTGAAAACGGTTAGTGGGTGCTCAAAGTCGGGCGGTACGCCACCACCATCGCCACGGGCGCCACGTTGTTCGCTGGTTCCGTCGCCGATGCAGCGGGTCGTGGCCAGCGTCCGTTCGGTCCGGCGCCGTACCGCGGCGGGGGACGACTGGCGGCGTACGGCATGCCGGGAACCTCGGGCAGAAGTCGGGGCCTGGGACATGATGTCGGGGGCCTGGGACAAGTTCTGAGGTGTCGCGGACCTGCACCACTCAGCAAGCAACGCGATGCCAGAGCTGTCACGCTCGACCGCGAGCACTCGGCGGCCGACGGATCGGGTTAGTGAGTGTGCCACGTCCGCCCAGGCCGAGACTCCGCAGCGGGTAGCCCGGCCAGGCTGGGGAGGATCTTCCACGGCGAGATCAGGGGGTGGTCGCAACGCGGTGTAGGTCGTCGATGAGGAGGGTAGCGAACATTTCGCGGG
>NZ_JBSXMZ010000011.1:204814-229559 GCF_054073265.1 Kribbella sp. CWNU-51 | reverse complement strand
CATTCCGAACCTGGAAGTTAAGCCCGACAGCGCCGATGGTACTGCGATCGGGAGATCGTGGGAGAGTAGGACGCCGCCGGACATTCACACTGTTAAGGGCCACCCCACCGGGGTGGCCCTTAACATATGTCCGGATCTTCTCGGCCCGCACCGCCCTGTCCACGGGAGCCCTCGATGGGGCTACCCGGCGCGGGTGGCGGTAGGTTTGTGCGGTTACCGCACCACTGCATCGTTTGCACAGCATCGTTAGGAGTCACCGTGGCTACGCCACCTCGCAATTCTCACTCCGGCTCGGGGGACCGTCGTGGTTCCTCTGGTGGCGCCGGAGGTTCCGGTCGCTCTGGAGGCGGCCGGTCTGACTCCGCGGGCGGCCGTTCGGACTTCACCGCCGGGCGCTCGAGCTCTGGCGGCGGACGGTCCGGTGGAAGCAGCGGACGATCCGGTGCCGGCGCCGGCAGTTCTGGTGGTGCCGGGCGGTCAGGTGGTTCTGGCGGTGCCGGACGATCTGGTGGCGCGGGCGGCTCCGGGCGAGCTGGTGCGGGTGGCTCCGGGCGATCGGGTGGTGCCGGCGGTTCTGGCGCTGGACGGTCGGGTGGTGCCGGTGGGCGTGGCGGTTCTGGCGGTGGGCAGTCTTCCGGTGGGTATCGGGGACCGTCCGGCCGTGGGGACGGACCGCGGACGGGTGGGCCGCGTGGTGGATCGCGGGACGGGCGTTCCGGGGATCGTGACGATAACCGGTACGACAACCGGCGCGGGTATGCCGGGGCGCGGGGTGATGACAAGGCTGAGCGGGATCCGTTCCGTGGGCAGTTGTCCGATCGTGAGCAGCGCGACGACCGGGGTGCCGGTGGTCGTGGCGCCGGTCGTGATGACCGGGCCGGTGGTTACCGCCGTCCCGAGGGACGTGACGACCGTGGGAGTGCGGGCCGTGGTCCCCGACGGGACGAGGGCGGCTTTCGGCGGGACGAGCGGCCCGCTGACCGCGGTACCTACCGCAGGGACGACCGGTCTGGACGCGACGACCGCGGCGGTCCCCGCCGCGACGAGCGTGCCGGCGACCGCGGCGGCTACCGCAGCGATGGGCGCTCCGCGGGTGGCGACCGTGGCGGCTACCGGAGCGATGACCGTTCCGGTGGTGGCGACCGCGGCGGCTACCGACGTGACGAGCGTTCCGCAGGTGGGGACCGTGGCGGCTACCGGAGCGATGACCGTTCCGGTGGTGGCGACCGCGGCGGCTACCGACGTGACGAGCGCTCGGGTGGTGGCGATCGCGGCGGCTACCGGAGCGATGAGCGTTCCGGTGGTGGCGATCGTGGTGGATACCGGCGTGACGAGCGTTCCGCAGGTGGGGACCGTGGCGGCTACCGGAACGAGCGTTCTGGCGGCGGTTATCCGCGGGCCGGGGGTGACGAGCGTGGTGGGCGCGATGAGCGTAGTGGGTATCAGCGGGATGACCGGGGTAGTCGGGATGAGCGGCCGGCTCAGGATGGGTACCGTGGTGCGGCGCGGGGGAGCGGGCCGGCCCGGGGTGAGCGTGGGGCGTTCCGGCGGGATGAGCGTGGTGGCGACTCGCGTGGGCGTTCGGGGCCGCGGCGGGATGAGCGTGGCGGGCGGGACGAGCGGCGTGGTGGGCCTCGGCGGGATGATCGGGGCGAGGAGAAGGTTGGGCCGCGCCGGGACGATCCGGTCATTCCGGAAGGGATCACCGGGGCTGAGCTCGACCGTTCGGTGAAGGCCGAGCTGCGGTCGTTGCCGCGGAGTCTGGCGGATCTGGTCGCCCAGCATCTGGTCGCGTCGGGGCGGTTCCTCGACGACGATCCGGAGCGGGCGTATCAGCATGCCCGGACGGCTCGGCGGTTGGCTGCGCGGCTTGGCGGCGTACGCGAGGCTGTGGCGATCACGGCGTACCTGGCTGAGCATTATGACGAGGCGCTGACGGAGTTCCGGGCGGTCCGGCGGATGACCGGGAACCACGAGGTGCTCGCGATGATGGCTGACTGCGAGCGGGCGCTCGGGCGGCCGGACAAAGCGCTGGCGCTGACGAAGGACAAGCATGTCCGCGAGCTGTCGGAGGGTACGCAGATCGAGCTGCTGATCGTGGCGGCCGGCGCGCGGCGCGACATGGGGCAGACGGCAGCGGCGATCCAGACGCTCGAGGTGCCGGAGCTGACCAAGCGGACGCGGGCCGAGTGGCTGCCGCGGCTGCGCTATGCGTACGCCGACGCGCTCGAGGCGGCTGGGCGCACGGAAGAGGCGCTCATCTGGTTCCACCGGGCGGCCGGCGTCGACGGGGACGGTGTCACCGGCGCTGCCGAACGTGCTGCCCGGCTCGAAGGCCTCGAGTTCACCGACCTCGACGAAGACGACACAGTCCTGGACGACGAATACTTCGAGCAGGAAGACGACCTGGCCGAGCAGGAAGACGCTGCGGACGAGCTGGGAGACGCCGTGGCCGAGCAGGACGATGCCGTGGCCGAGCAGGACGACGCTGCGGACGAGCGGGAAGACGACCTGGCCGAGCAGGACGATGCTGCGGACGAGCTTGAAGACGCCGCCGAGGAGCTTGAGGACGCCGCCGAGGAGCTTGAGGACGCCGCGGACGAGGGCTTGGTGGACACGCCGGCGGAGGACGACAAGCCCGGGGAATAAGACAGGGAGCTCGACGTACAGCCGCGTTCAGCTCGCGCGGGGGAGAATGGGGCGATGACGGAGAGCGTGGGTGGGGTGGGCGAGCCGCTGGGGGCGGAGGCTCCGGTTCGGGTGCTCGTGGGTAGCGCGCTTGCGAAGGGCGCTACCCGGCTGCAGGGCGCCGTGCTGATGGTGGAGAAGGGCGAGGACGACGCCATCCACCAGGTGCGGGTGTCGTGCCGGCGATTGCGGAGCGACCTGAAGCTGTTCCGGAAGCTGCTGGCGGGCGACTGGGCCGGCGAGCTGCGCAGCGACCTGGCCGCCCTGGCCCAGGCGTGCGGTGAGACCCGGGATCTGGAAGTGATCGCTGCGCTGGTGCGCGAGACCGCGAACAGCGAGGACGACGAAGAGCACGTCGAGACGATCCTGACGACGCTCACCGTCGGGCTGGACCGTGCCTCGGCACGATCGGCCGAGGTGGTGCTGGGGGCGACCACCGCGGAACTGCTCGAGACACTCGAAGCCGTCGCCGCGGCGCCGGACCTCAAACCAACGGCCGCCAAGCCGTGCGGCGAGGTCCTGCCCGAGCTCCTGGATGCCGCCAACCTCAAGTTCACCCAAGAGGCCAACAAGCTGAAGCCCTGGACTCCGGACGACGACTGGCACGAGGTAAGGCTCTTGGCGAAGCGCGTCCGGTACGCCGCTGACACCAGCGCATCCGTACTCGGTGACGAGGCCAAAGCCACTGCGACCCACGCAGCCAAATATCAAGAGCTACTGGGCCAGCACCAGGACCACTGCGCTGCGGCCGACGCGCTGACCGCCATGGCCGAGGACGCAGCCGCGCAGGACGACCCAGAGCTGTCCTTCACCCTCGGACGCCTGACAGAGCGCCACCGGGCCGCTCGCAGGCCACTCCGCGAGGAGTTCCTCAGCCTGTACCACCGGCCCTGACAGCTCACAGCGTCCGGAACAGCAACCCCACCCGTGGCTTAGGGCCGAACGACGTCGCCTTTTGCGGCAGTACGGCGCCCTGCACGGCTGACCGTAGTACCTGATCCATCCGAGGCGCGACGAGCTCCACAGCCGCCTGCTGAGGCCCAGCCAGCGCCACCGCGTCCTGAAGGGTGTGGTGGAAGCTGATGTCCGCCTCAACCACTCCCCAGGCCGGCAGCAGCAGGTCGTGAAGCATCGAGACGGTCGGAGCCTCTTGTCCGCGCGTGGAGCGCAGAGTCACCCAGCTCGACCCATCCGTCACGGCGATCCGGTCCGGTACGCGTTCCACTCGACCAGGCAGGACCTGCCAGCCCTCCGGCGTACGCGACTGGACGGTGGCGAGGTCCAGCCCCGGTACGACGCGGTGGATCGGGTCCAGCGTGAGTGGGTGGCGGTTGTAGTCGACCAGCATCGCCAGACCGAACTCCGCACTCGGGCGGGTCGGTTCACGCCGCTGGCGTTCCAAGTACGCCGCATAGCGGTGGTGGCCGTCCGCGATCAGCGCCTCGTGCTGAGCCAGTTCCGCTGCGATCATCGCCAGCGTCGAAGGGTCCTCGATCCGCCAGATCCGGTGATGCGCGCCGTTGTAGGTGTCTGCGACGACCCATGGCTCACCAGAGCGGGCATTGTCCACCGCATCACTCGCTGCGCCACCATCGCCGTACGCGAGCAGGATGGGCTCCAGGTCGGCGTCGGTCGCTTCCATCAGTTCGAGCCGGTCGTCCACCCAGTGCGGCATCACATCCTCATGGGGCAGCACCACTCGCCTCGCCGGATCCAGGCCGAGTGAGCCGACCAGTCCGCACAGTACGGCGGTCCCCAGTTGCTGCTCGTACACGTACAGCGCGGGCCGCGGGTCCTGCACCACCACACCGTCTCGTTGCCACCCGGTCAGCCGTCGCGCGGGTTCGTCGTACCGGCCGGGGCCGAGGTCCGGATCGCGTGGAAGGATGAGCCTCACCATGTTGTGCAGATCAGAGTCAGTCAGCCGCCGGACCAGGGCGGGTTCCAGTACGTCGTACGGCGGTGACGTGACGGCACCGAGCGCGCTCACCTTGCCGGCCACGAACCGCCACGCGCGCAGCGGGTCGAGCCGCAGGGCGCCCCTCGAGTCCGGCCCGCTTGATGGCATGGGCGGAATCGTACGGGGGGAAGCATGACCACGGAACGGAAAGCGCCCGCGCCGCTCTCGGCGTGTGACGAACCCCTCGCCAGCCGGTACGACGTGGCCCTGCTCGACCTGGACGGGGTCGTGTACGTCGGCCCGGATCCGGTCCCGGACGCGCCCGAGAACCTGCGGAAAGCTGCCAAGGAAGGCATGCGGATCGGCTACATCACCAACAACGCGAGCCGGCCGGCGCGGGTCGTCGCCGAGCACCTCGCGTCGTTCGGGCTGGATGTGATCGCCGACGACGTGGTGACGTCCGCCCAGGCGGCGGCGAAGCTGATCGCGAGCGAGTTCCCCAAGGGTTCGCCGGTGCTCGTGGTCGGTGGTGAGGGGCTGTACACGGCCCTCGAGGAGTACGGGTTGACTCCGGTCCGGAGCAGCGACGCGCGGCCGGTGGCCGTCGCCCAGGGGTTTCACCCGGATGTGAACTGGGTGATGCTCGCGGACGGCGCGCACGCGATTCACGAGGGCGCGAAGTGGTTCGCGACCAATCTGGATCTGACGATTCCGACCGCCGCCGGGAAGGCGCCGGGGAACGGGACGCTGGTGCGGGCGATTCGCGCCGCCGTCGATGTGGATCCGGTCGTCGCCGGCAAGCCCGAGCCGCCGTTGCTGGAGACAAGCATCGAGCGGCTCAAAGCTCAGCGTCCATTGATGATCGGGGACCGGCTGGACTCGGATATCGCCGGGGCGCACGCGGTCGGGATCGCGAGTCTGTGGGTCGCGACGGGCGTGAACGACGCGCATGACCTGGCCCGTGCCCCGAAGGACCAGCGGCCGACGTACATCGCGGCCGGGCTGGGCGCGCTCGCGGAGAAGCAGGCCGGCGTCACGGTCGACGGTGCGCGGCACACGTGTGCGGGCTGGACCGCCGAGGTCGTGAACAACGCGGTGTCGGTGAAGGGCGAAGGGGCGCCGTACGACGGTCTGCGGGCGATCCTGTCCGCGGTGTGGGCCGCGGTCGACGCGCCGGCGAAACCGGCCCCGAAGCCGGCCAAGACGGCCAGTCGCACCCGTCGCCCGCTCCCGAAGCCGGCGCCGGCCCCCGGCAAGATCGCCATCGACGCCGCCCTGCACCGGGTCGGCCTGGACAAATAGACGCATGCCCCCTCACCTGGAGGGTTGCCCGCTGAGATTTCCAGGGGGCAACCCTCCAGCTGAGGGGGTGCCCGTTCAGTTGGAGGGTTGGGCAGACGGGGGGCGGGGCTGGGTGGTATTGCGGGGGTGAGGCGATACCGTTGCTGGGGACGAGCGAGGAGGCAGTCATGGTGTTGGACGCACTGCGCGGCTACGTACAGCTGGCGAGCGGGCTGACCGAGGTCACCCGGCAGAAGGCCCAGGCGGCCGCGAAGGCGCTGCTGCAGCAGACCGGCGCGGATTCGCTGACGACCGGGCTGACCAGCAAGGTGAGCGAGCTGACCGACGAGATCGTTGCCACCAGCAAGAGCAACCGTCAGCTCTTGCAGGCGATCGTGTCGAACGAGGTCGAGGGCGCGGTCGCGCGGCTCGGGTTCGTCCGCTCCGAGGAGGTCGCGGCGCTGACCCGCCGGGTGCGTGCGCTCGAGGGCGAGCTCGCCGAGACCCGCGGCACCGCGCCCGCCGCTGCCGCGCCTGCCGGGGACGAGCTGGAGGACGACGACTGGTCGGCACCGGTGCCGAAGAAGGTAGCCAAGAAGGCGGCCGCGAGGAAGGCACCGGCCGCGAAGAAGGCGGCCACGAAGCCGGCGAAGAAGGCGTGACATGACCGAGCATCCAGGCGAGCAGTTCCCGCCGGACGTGGACCCCGACGTCGAGCCGGGCTTCGCACCGGACCCGTCCGAGGAAGCGCCCGCCCTCCCCGATTACGACACCGAACCGGGCCCGCAGAACCACGCGTACGCCGAGGTCGACACCGAAGCAGCCTTCGAAGCGTCGCTGGACGAATCAGCCGCCGGTGAGACGGTTGAGGAGCACGCGCATGTGGACCCGGCCGAGGTGGAGTTCGGTCCCGAGTTCGCGCGGTCCCCGGGCCAGGAGCACGAACACTCCTTCCTGGCCGAGTCCGCGGAGGATCCCGCCCCGCGCGAGCAGGGACATCCTCTCGTGGAGGAGACGATGTCCCGGCTGGACGAGTTGCGCGACCGGCCGGTGAGCGAGCATGCCGAGGTGTACGCCGACCTGCACGAGCGACTGCAGAGCGCGCTGGTCGAGGCCGACGCCGAGCACGGTGACCGAGGCCAGACGGTCTGAGTGGCCAAGGGAGTCAAGCGATCGCGGCTCGACGCCGAGCTGGTACGACGCGGTCTCGCGCGGTCTCGTGAGCACGCGAGCGACCTGATCGCGGCCGGCAAGGTGAAGGTGTCCGGGACCGTGGCCACCAAGCCCGCGACCGGTGTCGGCGCCGACGCACCGATTCTTGTCGACACATCCGGGACGGACGACCCCGGCTATGCGAGCCGTGGTGCGCACAAGCTGATCGGTGCCCTCGAAGCCTTCGACCAGGTGCAGGTCAAAGGCCGCCGATGCCTCGACGCGGGCGCGTCCACCGGCGGATTCACCGACGTACTGCTCCGCAACGAAGCAGCGCACGTGATCGCCGTCGACGTCGGCTACGGCCAGCTGGTGTGGTCGTTGCAGACCGACGAGCGCGTCACGGTGATGGACCGGACCAACGTCCGGACGCTGACCCTCGACGACATCGGTGGTGAACCGGTCGATCTCGTCGTCAGCGACCTCAGCTTCATCTCGCTCACGCTCGTCCTGCCGGCGCTGATCGGCGTGGTCAAGCCGGACGGCGATCTGGTGCTGATGGTGAAACCGCAGTTCGAGGTCGGAAAGGAGCGGCTCGGCAAAGGCGGCGTCGTCCGCGACCCCGAGTTGCGCGCGGACGCCGTACGCGCAGTGGCGGCCAAGGCCGTCGAGCTCGGCTGGGGAATCGCGGGCGTCGCGGCCAGCCCGTTGCCTGGTCCGTCAGGAAATGTCGAATACTTCCTGTGGATACGCCGGTCAGCGTCGGCGCTCGATGAGACGATGCTCCAGACCGCTGTTCGGAGCGGGCCCCAATGACCGGGGCGGCGGGGCGGGGTAGCAAGGACATGGTGAGAGGTGGGGTCGTTGGTGGGTGAGCACGAGCCGCGGCGCGTGCTGCTGGTGACGCACACCGGGCGGGAACTGGCGGTGGGGGTGGCGCGCGAGGCACACCGGCTGCTGACCGGTGCCGGGATGCAGGTCCGGCTGCTCGGCGACGAGGCCGAGGCGCTCAAGCTCGACCCGGTGGAGATCGTCGACGACCACGAGAAGGCGGCGCTGGACGTCGAGCTGATCATGGTGCTCGGTGGCGACGGCTCGATCCTGCGCGGCGCCGAGCTGGCCCGCCCGCACGGTACGCCGGTGCTGGGGGTGAATCTCGGTCACGTCGGGTTCCTGGCCGAGGCCGAGGTGGACGACCTGGAGCGGATCGTCCAGGTGGTGGTGGACCGCAGCTACACGGTCGAGGAGCGGATGACGCTGGCCGTCGAGGTCCGGCTGGCCGGCGAGCTGATCTTCGACACCTGGGCGCTGAACGAGGCGAGTGTGGAGAAGGCGGCCCGCGAGCGGATGCTCGAGGTGCTGGTGGAGGTCGACGACCGCCCGCTGTCGCGCTGGGGCTGCGACGGCGTCGTGGTGGCGACGCCCACCGGGAGTACGGCGTACGCGTTCTCCGCGGGTGGTCCGATCGTCTGGCCGGAGGTCGAGGCGATCCTGATGGTGCCGCTCAGCGCGCACGCGCTGTTCTCCCGGCCGATCGTGGTGGCGCCGACGTCGCGGCTGTCGATCGAGCTGATCCCGTCCTGGCACGGGCGCGGTGTGCTGTGGTGTGACGGCCTCCGGATGGTCGAGGTGCCGCCGGGCGCCGAGATCGAGGTGCGGCGCGGCACCACCCCGGTCCGGCTGGCCCGGGCGCACGAGGCGCCCTTCACCGACCGGCTGGTGGCGAAGTTCGATCTCCCGGTGCTCGGCTGGCGTGGAGCCGCCGAACGCAAACGCAACGGCAACAGCCAACAGGAGAAGACCTGATGCTGTCGGAAATCCGCATTACCGGATTGGGCGTGATCGAGGATGCCACGCTGGACCTCGATCCCGGGTTCACCGCGGTCACCGGCGAGACCGGGGCCGGCAAGACGATGGTCGTGACCGGGGTGAACATGCTGCTCGGTGGCCGGGCGGACAGCGGCCTGGTGCGGCACGGCACCCGCCGGGCGCGGGTCGAGGGCCGGGCCAGCGGCGTACCGAAGTCGATCGTGCAGCAGGCCGAGGACCGCGGCGGTGAGCTGGACGACGACGAGTTGCTGATCGCCCGCGAGCTCTCCGCGGAGGGCCGGTCCCGGGCGTTCCTCGGCGGCGCGTCCGTCCCGGTGTCCGTGCTGGGTGAGGTGTCCGGCGATCTGGTCGCGATCCACGGCCAGGCCGACCAGTGGCGGCTGCTGCAGCCCGCGCGGCAACGCGAAACCCTGGACACGTTCGCCGGCAAGCCCCTACTCGTGCCCCTGCAGGAGTACGCCGCGGCCTACAAGCGGCACCGCGAGGTCGAGGCCGAGCTGACCGAGCTGACCACCCGGCAGCGCGATCGCCTCGCCGAGGCGGACCTGCTCCGCTTCGGCCTGGACGAAGTCGCGAAGGCCGAGCCCTTGCCGGGCGAGGACATCGAGCTCGCCGCCGAGGAGGACCGCCTCGCGTACGCCGACGGTCTGCGGACCGCGGCCACGACGGCAGCCGACGCCCTGGCCACCGACGACATGGACTCCACCCGGCCGAACGACGTCATCGGGCTGCTCAACCTGACCAAGCAGGTCCTGGATGCGGAGCGCCGGCACGACCCCAAGCTGGCCGAGCTGGCGGACCGGGCCGGCGAGCTCGGGTACCTGGCCGCCGATCTGGCCGGCGAACTGTCGTCGTACGCCGCTGATGTCGACACCGACCCGGCTCGGCTGGCGGTGGTGAGCGAGCGGCGCTCCTTGCTGACCGGTCTGGTTCGCAAGTACGGCGCTGAGCAGGGCACCGTGGACGAGGTCCTCGAATGGACGAAGCGGTCCGCGACTCGCCTGGCCGAGCTGGACGGTAGCGATGAGCGAGTCGAGTTGCTCACTGCTGAGCTGGCTGAGCTGGACGCGAGGCTCGCCGACCTGGGCCGGCAGATGCGCGAGGCCCGGATCGAGGCCGCGGAGCGGCTCGGCGTTCTGGTGTCCGAGGAGCTGACCGGTCTGGCGATGCCGCACGCGGAGCTGTCGGTCGAGGTTCACGAGACCACGGCCGGACCGTTCGGGATCGACGAGGTCGAGTTCTGCTTCGCGGCGAATCCGGGGAGCCCGGCGCGGCCGCTGCAGAAGGCCGCGTCCGGCGGTGAACTCTCCCGGGTGATGCTCGCGCTCGAGGTGATCCTGTCCGACACGCACCCGGTGCCGACGCTGGTGTTCGACGAGATCGACGCCGGGATCGGCGGCCGCGCCGCGGTCGAGGTGGGCAAGCGGCTGGCCCGGCTGGCGGAGAAGACCCAGGTGATCGTGGTGACGCACCTGCCGCAGGTGGCCGCGTTCGCGGACCGTCACGCCATGGTGCTGAAGAGCGACGACGGCTCGGTCACGACGAGTGGTCTGGTCGCGCTCGACGACGATGCCCGGTTGAAGGAACTGTCGCGGATGATGGCCGGCCTGGAGAACTCCGACGCCGCCCAGGCCCATGCGGAGGAACTCCTCGCCCTCGCCGCGGAACGCCACAAACCCCGGCGAAAGAAGCGCTGAAACCCGCCGCATGTCGTTCGAAAGGACGATTTTGACGCAGCGTTACTGTTATTTCAGTGCGTGAACAAGGGCCTGCCCGGGTAAATGGCCAGGGAAGGGGCTCTTGACATGGCAGGATGAGAGCGCGATGAAACTGCCCAGCCTGCGGAGAGCGCGACCTACTGAACTGCCCGGGACCGCCGGAGTGGTCCGGCTCGATCGGCGTACCAAGAATCTCACGAAACGGCTGAAGCCGGGCGAGATCGCGGTCATCGACCATGTCGATCTGGACCGGGTCAGCGCCGAGGCGCTGGTCGACTGCAAGGTCGCCGCGGTGGTGAACGTCGCCGACTCGATCAGCGGCCGCTATCCGAACCTCGGTCCGGAGATCCTCGTCGAGGCCGGGATCCCGCTGGTCGACGGGGTCGGCCGCGAGGTGTTCTCGATCCTGCATGAGGGCGAGCGGGTGCGGCTCAACGAGGGCTCGCTCTACCGCGGTGAGGAAGTCGTCGCCAAGGGCGTCGTACAGGACAGCCAGACCGTCGCGGAGCTGATGGACGAGGCCCGGTCCGGGCTGTCCAGCCAGCTCGAGGCCTTCACCGCCAACACCCTCGAGTACCTGCGGCGCGAACGCGACCTGCTGCTCGACGGTGTCGGCGTCCCCGAGGTCCACACGCCGATGGACGGCAAGCACGTGCTGATCGTGGTCCGCGGGTACGACTACCGCGAGGACCTGGTCGCCCTGCGGTCGTACATCCGCGAATACCGGCCGGTGCTGATCGGGGTCGACGGCGGCGCCGACGCCCTGGTGGAGAACGGGTACGCCCCGGACCTGATCGTCGGCGACATGGACTCGGTGCGGGACGACACGCTGAAGAGCGGCGCCGAGGTGGTCGTGCACGCGTACCGCGACGGCCGCGCGCCCGGCTCGGAGCGGCTGGAGCGGCTCGGGATCGACTCGATCGAGTTCCCGGCCACCGGCACCAGTGAGGATGTCGCGATGCTGCTGGCCGACTCCAAGGGTGCCTCGCTGATCGTCGCGGTCGGCACGCACAACTCGCTGGTGGAGTTCCTCGACAAGGGACGCTCCGGGATGGCGAGCACCTTCATCACCCGGCTGCGGGTCGGTGCCAAGCTGGTGGACGCCAAGGGTGTCGGCCGGCTGTACCGCAGTCGCGTGTCGACCTTCCAGGTGGTCGCGCTGGCCGCGGCCGGCCTGTTCGCACTCGGCATGGCGTTGGTCGCGATCGGCGCCGACGACGTGCTCTGGTCGATCCTGCGGGCGCGCTGGAGCGACTTCGTCTACTGGATCCGGGAGCTGTTCACGTGATCGACTTTCGCTACCACATCGTCTCGATCGTGGCGATCTTCTTCGCCCTGGGCGCCGGTGTGGTGCTCGGTTCCGGCCCGCTGAAGGGCGCCGGCAACGAGCTCGTCCAGGCGCAGGCCGAGAAGGACCGGCAGCAGCTGGCCGACGCGCGGGCCGAGCTGGTTCAGGTGAAGGCCCTGGACAAGTACCGCGACGACTTCGTCGCCAAGGTCACGACCGGGCTGACCGACGGCAAGCTGACCGGCAAGAAGATCGTGGTCGTGACGATGCCGAACGCCGACGGCGACCTGACCACGTCGATCCAGGACGAGCTGGAGAAGGCCGGCGGCCAGGTGACCACGAAGGTGGCGCTGGACGCCAGGCTCTTCGACCCCGGTCAGCGTCAGCTGGTCGAGTCGCTGGTCACCCAGCTCGTCACCGCGGACATCCAGTTCCCGGCCGACAGTACGACGTACCAGCGGGCCGGACTGATCCTGGCCCGGGGGGTCGCGGCCAAGGAGGAAGGCAAGACCGCCGACGCCGACTCGACCAAGATCCTCAGCGGACTGACCGGCGCGAAGCTGTTGTCGCTGAAGCCGTCGCAGATCAAGGACCGGGCCAGCCTGATCGTCGTCGTGGCCGCCAAGCCGCCGACGCCGACCCCGGACAACTCGACGTACAACGACTCCGTCGACTTCATCCAGGGTCTGGATGAGGGCAGCGGCGGTGTCGTCGTGGGCGGTACGGCGGAGACCGCGCAGAACGGCGGTCTGATCAAGGCCTTGCGGAGTGACTCCGAGGCGTCCAAGATCGTTTCCTCGGTGGACGTGGCCGACCTCCCCTCCGGGCAGATGACAGTCGTCTTCGCACTGGTCGAGCAGGCGAGTGGCAAGGCGGGGCACTACGGCGCCATCGACGCGAAGAACGGCGTTGCGCCGTCGGCCGTACAGACGAAGGACAACTGACGTGGGAATTCTCAGCGCTGCCGTCGCGGCAGCCGCCACCGCCGCGCTCGAACGCGCCGCGGACAAGCTGCCGAAGGAGAACCGGGAGCCGTTCGAGCGGACGAACCATCGCGGTGAGCCGGTCACGTTGCTGGAGGGACCGATCGCGGTCCTCGGCGCGCTGGCCGGGGTCGCGACGTCCAAGTCCGACGGCAAGGTCAAGGCGGCCGCGCTGCTCGCGGGCTCGGTGTCGGGTGCGGTCGGTGCGTACGACGATCTGCGCGGCACCACGCAGGCCAAGGGTTTCCGCGGCCACCTCAGCGCGTTGAAGCGTGGTGAAGTGACCAGCGGCGCGGTGAAGATCCTCGGCGTCGGTGCGGCAGGCCTGGCCGCCGCGGCGCTGCTGCCGCGCAGGTCCAGTGGTGTGAAGGCGGTCGCCGGAATCGTTGCCGACGGCGCCTTGATCGCCGGCACCGCCAACCTGACCAACCTGCTCGACCTGCGTCCCGGCCGTGCGCTGAAGGCGGTCGCCGCGGTGAACGCGCCGCTCGCGGTCGTGAACGGCCCGGCCGGCGCGGTCGTCGGAGCGGCCGTGGCCTCGGCGCCGTCCGACCTCGGTGAGCGTTCGATGCTGGGCGACTGCGGCGCGAACGGCCTCGGCGCCATCACCGGTACGGCGCTCGCCGCAGCGCTCCCGCGGCCACTCAAGACGCTGGTGCTGGGCGCCGTCGTCGCACTGAACCTGGCGAGCGAGAAGGTCAGCTTCACCAAGGTCATCGCAGGCAACCCGGTCCTGGACAAGATCGACCAGTGGGGCCGACGACCCAGGTGAGCGAAGACGGCTCGGCCGGCCGGCCGAGCGCGGGAGCGCGCGTAGCGCAGGCGGCTCTGCTCATTGCCGGGATCACCGTGCTCGCCCGAGTGGCCGGCTTCGGCCGCTGGCTCGTCTTCTCGAAGACCGTCGGGGCCGGTTGTCTCGCCGAGGCCTACACCACGGCGAATCAGCTGCCGAACATTCTGTTCGAGGTGGTCGCCGGCGGAGCGCTCGCCGGTGTGGTCATCCCGGTGCTGGCCGGCCCGGTGGCGCGGGGCGACCGAGCCGCGCAGGGGCGCATCATCGGCGCGCTCTTCTCGTGGTCCTTTCTCTTGCTCGCGCCGTTCGCCTTGCTGGCTTGGGTTCTCGCCGGTACCTACACGGACGCGATGCTGGACCCCGGCGCGGAGTGCGGTGGTTCGGCGGCGACTGCGACCCGGATGCTGGCGATCTTCGTGCCGCAGGTCTTCGGCTACGCGATCGCAGTGATCGCGACCGCGGTTCTCCAATCCCACAAGCGTTTCGCACCGGGTGCGCTGGCGCCATTGATCTCGAGCCTGGTGGTCATTGCCACCTACTTCCTGTTCGCAGCCGCGGCCCCTGACGCCGACGCCGCCTCACGGAGTGCCGCCGGCCTGCTGGCCTGGGGTACGACGGTCGGAGTGGCCGCACTGGCTCTCACAGTCCTGGTGCCGATGCTGTTCCTGCGCCTGCCGATCCGACCCACACTGCGACTGGACGCCGGCGTCGGTCCGGTGCTTCGAAGGCTCGCACTGGCCGGCCTGGCGGTCCTGATCGCACAGCAGCTCACCTTCGTCGTCACCACCTACCTGGCCAACCACAGGGGCGTTGCGGGCAGCATCGCCGTCTACACCTGGGCCAACGCGATCTACCTGCTCCCGTACGCCGTACTCGCGGTGCCGATCACGACGGCGGTGTTCCCGCGACTCGCAGCGACGCATGAGTCAAGGGAGCGCTTCGACTTCTACGCGTCGGGCTCAACGCGCGCGGTGATGCTGGCCGGCGGTGCGGGAGCAGCCTTGCTGGTCGGGACTGCTGTCCCGGTGGCACGCATCTTCGCGTACGACGACGGCACGGTGCACGAGGCCACGGCGTCTTCGCTGGCTCACGCGTTGGTCGCGTTCGCACCTGCTGCCATCGGTTTCGCGGTCCTGATGCATGTCGGCCGCGTGCTCTACGCGCGGCACTCGGGTCGCGAGATGGCCATCGTGACGTCGGCGGCCTGGGTGCTGGTCGCCGTTGCCGGGGTGGTGCTGACCGCCGAGTGGGACGCGGTGCCGGCGTTGGCAGCAGCCATGTCGGTCGGCATGGTGGCTGGCGCTGTTGTCCTACTCGTCGTCCTGCAGCGTGAAGCCGGGCCTGGTGTGCTGTCCGGCCTGACCCGTGCCACCCTTGCCGCAGTGGTCGGCGCAGCGCTGGCCGGTGCTGCCGGCTGGGCGGTCGCTCTGCCGGCCGACGACGCCGGAGTGGGCGAGGCACTCGTGTTCGGCGTGCTATCGGGCCTGGCGGTTGTCATCGTGTACGCCGCGGTCGCGGTGGTCCTGGATCGCGCGGATGCGCGCGCACTGTTCCGTCGGCGTCTGGTGGAGGAGAAGCAATGAGGATCGGGCTGCTGCTCGCGGAGTCGCGCGGCGGAATCGGGCAGCACGTCGCCTCGCTCGTGCCCCGCTTCGTCGACGCCGGGCACGAGGTGGTCGTGTGTGCGCCGCCAGGCACCGCGGAGCACTTCGACTTCGGCGCCGCGACGATCGTCACGCAGGCGGCGCTGCGTGGGTCCGATGTGATCCACGCCCACGGCTATCGCGCCGGCATGGCCGCACTGCGAGACCGGTCGCGGTTGCGGCCGCTCGTGGTCAGCTGGCACAACGCGGTGATCGCACCCGGACCGCGTGGGCTCGTGATGCGGTTGGGCCAGCGCCTGGTCGCCAGGGGCGCGGACCTGACGCTGGGCGCCTCCAGCGACCTCGTGGACCTGGCGAAGAGCCTGGGCGCCCGGGACGCTCGTCTGGCGCCTGTGGCGGCTCCTGCGATCCCTCAGGTCCGTACGCCGGCTGCGGACGTGCGCCAAGCACTGGGCGTGGGCCAACAGCCTCTGGTCCTCACAGTGGGCCGGTTGGCTCCGCAGAAGGACTATCCGACCCTGCTGTCCGTCGCTGCCCGGGTGCACGAGTCGACTCCGGACGCCGTGTTCGTGGTCGTCGGTGATGGGCCGCTGCGCGAGAACCTGCAGGCCCGGATCGACGCCGAGCAACTGCCGGTGCGGCTGCTCGGACATCGGTCCGATGTGGCCGATCTCCTGGGCGCCGCCGATGTGTTCTTGCTCACATCCCACTGGGAGGCCCGGGCCCTGGTGATCCAGGAGGCGATGCAGGTCGGCGTACCGGTGGTGGCGACCGCGGTCGGCGGCATTCCCGAGCTGGTCGAGGGCAGCGCTGTCCTCGCGTTTCCCGGTGACGCGGACGGGTTGGCCGACGGCGTTCGGGCGGTGCTCGCGGAGCCCGAGACCGCGAACGGTATGCGGACGCGGGGCCGGGAGTTGGCCGCCAGATGGCCGGACGAGGACGCGGTGGCGAAGAATCTGCTGGACATCTATGCGGGTCTCGTCGCGACCAGGGGTTGACAAGAGGTAGGCTGAAGGCCCGTGGACAGGGCTTCGAACTTCCAGCAGACCAAGCACGTTTTCGTCACCGGTGGTGTGGCGTCCAGCCTCGGCAAGGGGCTGACAGCGTCCAGCCTCGGCAGTCTGCTGACGGCACGGGGCATCCGGGTGACCATGCAGAAGCTGGATCCGTATCTCAATGTGGATCCCGGCACCATGAACCCGTTCCAGCACGGCGAGGTGTTCGTCACCAACGACGGCGCCGAGACCGACCTGGACATCGGGCACTACGAGCGCTTCCTCGACCGGGACCTCTCCCAGGTCGCCAACGTGACCACCGGACAGGTCTACTCGAGCGTGATCGCCAAGGAGCGGCGCGGCGAATACCTCGGTGACACCGTCCAGGTGATCCCGCACATCACCAACGAGATCAAGGAACGGATGCTGGCGATGGCCGGCCCCGACGTGGACGTCGTACTCCACGAGATCGGCGGCACGGTCGGCGACATCGAGTCGCTGCCGTTCCTGGAGGCGGCCCGGCAGGTCCGGCACGACGTCGGCCGCGACAACGTGTTCTTCCTGCACATCTCGCTGGTCCCGTACCTCGCCCCGAGCGGCGAGCTGAAGACCAAGCCGACCCAGCACTCGGTCGCCGCGCTGCGCTCGATCGGTATCGCCCCGGACGCGGTCGTCTGCCGCGCCGACCGGCCGATCCCGGACGGCGTCAAGCGGAAGATCTCGCTGATGTGCGACGTCGACCAGGAGGCCGTGGTGGCCGCCGTCGACTCGCCGAGCATCTACGACATCCCCAAGGTGCTGCACACCGAGGGCCTCGACGCGTACGTCGTCCGCCGCCTGAACCTGCCGTTCCGCGACGTCGACTGGACCCGCTGGGACGAGCTGCTCCGGGTCGTGCACCACCCGAAGGACGACGTCACGGTCGCGCTGGTCGGCAAGTACATCGACCTTCCGGACGCGTACCTGTCGGTCGCGGAGGCGCTGCGAGCCGGCGGCTTCGACAACGACGCGCGGGTGAACCTGCGCTGGATCGCGTCCGACGAGTGCGCCACTCCCGAGGCGGCCGCGCGGCTGCTCGGTGACGTGGACGCGATCTGCATCCCGGGCGGGTTCGGCGTCCGTGGCATCGAGGGCAAGATCGGCGCGATCCGGTTCGCCCGCGAGCAGGGCATCCCGATCCTCGGTCTGTGTCTCGGCCTGCAGTGCATGGTGATCGAGGTGGCCCGCGACCTGGCCGGCCTGGTGGACGCGAACTCCAGCGAGTTCGACCCGGACGCCGAGCAGCCGGTGATCGCGACGATGGAGGAGCAGAAGGACATCGTGTCCGGCTCCGGCGACCTGGGCGGCACCATGCGGCTCGGCCTCTATCCGGCGAACCTGGCCGACGGCTCGATCGTCCGCGGCCTGTACGGCGCTCCGTCCGTGCAGGAGCGGCACCGGCACCGCTACGAGGTCAACAACGCGTACCGGGACAAGCTGGAGACCGCCGGACTGGTGTTCAGCGGACTGTCGCCGGACAACGAGCTGGTCGAGTTCATCGAGCTGGACCGCTCGCTGCACCCGTACTTCGTCGCCACCCAGGCGCACCCGGAGTTGCGGTCCCGGCCGACCAAGCCGCACCCGCTGTTCTCCGGGCTGATCGCGGCCGCCCTGGTCCGCCAGCGCGAGTCCCGGCTGCCGGTCGAGGAGCCTGCCGTCACGAAGAAGACCGCGGCCGGCAAGACCGCGGTCAAGACTCGATGAAGGATCACCCAGAACTGCGATTCGGTGCCGGTCTGGCCGACGTCCGTGAGCAGTGGCCGGTCTCCGCGTCGGAGGTCGTGCACACGACCGGTCGAGTGATCTCGGTACGGCGCGACACCGTCGCCCCACCGGGTCAGGACTCCTTCGTGCGCGATGTCGTCGTACACCCCGGTGCGGTGGGTGTGGTTGCCCTGGACGACGACCACCGGATGCTCCTGGTGCGCCAGTACCGGCATCCGGTCGGCTACCGGCTGCTCGAGCCACCGGCCGGACTGCTCGACGTCCAGGGGGAGCAGTACCGCCTGGGCGGTGAGCGTGAGCTGTGGGAGGAGACCGCGACCAAGGCCGCCGACTGGCGGATCCTGGTCGACGCGTTCACCTCGCCGGGCATGACCACCGAAGCGATCCGCATCTTCCTGGCCCGCGACCTGTCACCCGACGACGAGTCCTACGACCGCCTCCACGAGGAGGCCGACATGGAAACCGTCTGGGCACCCCTGATCGACGTCGTCGGCGCCGTCCTGGCCGGCCACCTCCAGAACCCCATCCTCGTGATGGGCTCCCTCGCCGCCTGGACCGCCCTCAACGGCCCCGGCTTCGAATCCCTCCGCCCCGCCGACTCCCCCTGGCCCGCGAAAGACCGTTAGGGCACTTTGGTCCCGTGCGGTAGGGGACTAGGTCCCTGCCCAGCGGTCACGGACGCGCGGAATCTGGGAGCAACAGCGGGTTCCGCGGAGGTGACCAGATGAAGGGCAGCTACATCGATTGGGGCGTCATCCAGATCTCGGTGACGAACCTGGTGATCATCGTGGCGATGATCGTCGTCTTCGGACTGGCCCTCGTCGTCCCGTTCCCGACGGGCCGTTCGGACGATGACGACGAGGCCGGATCATGACCTCGATCGTCAGCCGTACGGCGGCCGGGGGACAGTCGCAGCCGGGCTCACGGAACTGGACGGCCCGTCTCCGCGCCCGGCTCGGACGGGTCGTCCCACCGGGTCAGCTGTTGCCGGACCGGCAACCGGCGTACGTCAACTCCTGGATCTATGTCTTCGGTGCGCTGACACTGGCCGCCCTGCTGACGGTGCTGGCCTCTGGGGTGGTGCTGACGGTGGGCGGTGCGGCCTGGTGGCACACGTCGTCGGTCGGACACTTCGTGAACTCGCTGCACCTGTGGAGCGTGGAGCTGTTCTTCGCCTTCATGGTGATCCACCTGTGGGGGAAGTTCTTCATGGCCGCATGGCGCGGGCGGCGGGCACTGACCTGGATGACCGGGGTCGTCGCGTTCCTGGGTTCCATCGGCACTGCGTTCACCGGGTACCTGTCGCAGTCGAACTTCGACTCGCAGTGGATCAGTGGTCAGGCGAAGGACGGCCTCAACTCGGTCGGCATCGGCGCCTGGTTCAATGTGCTCGATCCGGGTCAGATGCTGCTGTGGCACGTCGCTCTGCTCCCCGGGTTACTGGGGATCCTCGTGGTCGCGCATGTCGTGCTGGTCCGCCGGCACGGTGTCGTCCCACCGATCGACGCGGAGTCTCCGACGGCAGCGGAGCCTGACGAGTCCGGCGAGGAGGGACCGCGATGAACGCGACCTCGACACCGTCCCGGGCCCGGCGCGACCGGACCCCGGATGCGCACGACTTTCCCACCCGCTCCTATGACCTGGTCAAGGAGTTCGTCCTGGCGCTGGCCGTCGTGGTTGTCCTGACGGTTCTGCTGGCGGTGGTGTTCTCGTCACCCGACGAGAAGTCGATCAGCCTGGCGGATTGGGCCGACAAGGCACCGAACGACGTCGTGGCGACTGCCGCCGGTGAACTGGCCGGCACGACCACGAGTGCCGAGTACGGCGCGCCGTACAACACCGCCGGGTCCGGACAGGTCCTCGGTCCGCTCGCGCTGCAGCGGTGGGCAGGGGTTCGGATTCCGGTCGACTCCGCGCAAGATCTGGTCATCACGCCGCTGCGCGGCGTGAGTGGCGACCCCGCGCTGACAAGCGCACTGGCCCGCTGGGACGCAGCGACTGACGAGCAGCGGCAGGCCTGGGCCGCGACCTATGCCGACGCGCTCGCCGCGGCACCGGACACCAACGCCTCCGCTGTCCCGATCGTGCCCGCCGAAGGCCCGGTCCCGGTCCTGACGGCGAGCTTCCTGCGGTTGGCCAGGAGCGGCGGACTCGAAGGCGCACTAGATGCCAAGGGCAACTTCTACAAGGGCGATGCGACGCGTGGCCTCTTGCTACTGTCCGACGGCGCTTACCTCGAGGACCAGGCGCGGGCGCGGAACCTCGGCGGCGACCAGTGGGGCATGATGAACGAGACCGGGAACTACCCGGGGCAGCCCTGGATGTGGCTCTACACGTTCTGGTACCAGGTCAAACCGTTCTCGACCTCGGACAACGCCGACGCCCAGGTCTGGGCGCTGATGATGGTGCTGTCCCTCGGGCTGGTGCTCGTGCCGTTCATCCCCGGGATCCGCTCGATCCCGCGGTGGGTACCGATCCACCGGCTCGTCTGGCGCGACTACTACCGTCAGCACCCTCCCCGCTGAGTCCCCGTGATCGCGTAGCCCACTCGAGTGGGGAAAGAAACTTGCACCAGGCGCCCCGAATAGTTTCCCCACCGGCGCGAACCGATCGGGCTCGGGTGTCAGGGCCGCCCGAGGCCGAGCGGCTCGCCGCCGTCCTCCACGAGGGCGGCGGCGACCAGCCGTGCGTTCGCTGCGAACTCCTCGGCGGGCAGCTTCGGCAAGATGTCGTCCCAGGCCGCGATCATTGCCCCACGCAACTGCATCATCCCGGCCGGCCGCGCGAGGAACCAGACGTGGAAGTGCTCGCTCCCATCGCCCCACCGGCTGAAATGTGTCCGCCCCACGCTGTCGATCCGCTGGATCGCGGCGGCCACGCGCTGGATCATCGGCCCGAGCGTGGCGGTCAACTCCGGCGGCAGGTTGTCGAGCCGGTAGTGCTCGCGCGGCACGAGCAGCGCGACCATCGGCAGGCCACTCAGCTCGAAGCCGGCCTTGAGAATCCACTGCTCGTCCGCCCAGATCGCGTTCCCGTCCAGATCCTCACATGTCGGGCATGAACCCCCGCCGGGCTCACCGCGCCGCGGCGGCTCCGGTAGCACCGGGTCGGCCAGCGGCACCACCTGGACATCGCCCTCGAACGGGAAGAACGGTCCGCCCAGCAACGGCTCGGCTGACATGCGTTCGCCGTACGGAAGCCTGCGGTGGTAGTCGGACGGGAGCTCGGTCATGCGCACATTCTGCCTGCTGGCCGTCTCACGTTCGCGGTGGCCGGATCGAGAAAGGTACAGCGGTACGTACACTAACGATTCGTACACTAATCAATGAGGAGGAACGATGGCGCGAGAGCAGGTGCTGGTCGACGGTGACTGGCTGGAGAAGCGGCTGGACGACCCCGCCGTGGTGGTCTTCGAGGTGGACGAGAACAGCCAGGCGCACGCCGATCGGCACATCCCCGGCGCGCTCGCCCTCGACTGGCGAGCCGACCTGCAGGACCCGCTCCGCCGGGAACTGATCGGCCAGGACGCCTTCGAGGAACTGCTGACCACGCACCAGGTCACGCCGGACGACACCGTGATCCTGTACGGCGGGGACAACAACTGGTTCGCGGCCTACGCGTACTGGTATTTCAAGCTCTACGGTCATCGGGACGTGCGCCTCCTCGACGGAGGCACCAAGCGCTGGCAGCTCGATGGACGAGTGCTGACGGATGCGCCGGCCGCCCGTGCGCGCACGCCCCGGCCCGCCGCCTACCAGGCCCAGCCCGCGGACGCGAACCTGCGGGCCTACCGCGACGACGTCATCGCCGCCATCGGCCGGGACAGCATCCTCGACGTCCGGTCGCCGGCGGAGTTCTCCGGCGAGATCCTGGCGCCGGCGCACTTCCCGCAGGAGCAGCCGCAGGTGCCCGGGCACGTCCCCGGCGCTGTCAACGTGCCGTGGTCCCAAGCCGTGGCCGACGACGGCACCTTCCTCGCCGACGAACGGCTTCGCGAGCTGTACGCCGGTGCCGGGCTCTCGCTGACCGGACCCGGCGAGGCTTCCGCCGATATCGTCGTCTACTGCCGGATCGGCGAGCGCAGTGCGCACAGCTGGTTCGTCCTGCACGAGCTCCTGGACCAGCCGTCGGTCCGGAACTACGACGGTTCCTGGGTCGAGTACGGCTCGCTGATCGGCGTACCGGTCGAGCTGTGACCCGGCCTGCACGGGCGTTGCAGCGAGCTGCAACGCCCGTGCAACAGGCCGGCGGACCATCTGATCACGACCCCTCAGCTCCGGGAGATCAGATGAGCATCGCCAGCGAACGACACTGGACCAGCGACCTCGTCACAGCCTTGTGCCAGCAGCTCTACGCCCTGGCACGACGCGAGGAGGAAGCCGCCGCCACCCTTGCCTCGCGGACGCCGTACTGGGCGTCGCTCCCGCCGTCGGTCGAGGCACATCGCGTGGCGGCCCGGCTGCTGCGCGACGATGCGGACCGCCTCGAGTTCGAGTCCCGTCCCTGGGGCGTCCCGATCTGAGGAGGTGGACCCATGCTGATCGAAAGCTCAGAGGTGGACCAAGTGGTGCTGGTGTGCGGCTCGGACGATTGTGGCGGCCGCGAAGCTGACCACGAGTCCGAGACCGTCGCGTACTGGGAGACGCCCGACTCCGGCACCCTGGTCACCCGGAAAACCTGTCGCCGGTGCAGCCTGGCGACGATCATCCGGCGATGGGTCGGGCCCG
Source organism: Kribbella sp. CWNU-51 (assembly GCF_054073265.1). Classification (NCBI taxonomy): domain Bacteria; kingdom Bacillati; phylum Actinomycetota; class Actinomycetes; order Propionibacteriales; family Kribbellaceae; genus Kribbella; species Kribbella sp. CWNU-51. The sequence continues at coordinate 206,836 of NZ_JBSXMZ010000011.1, read as the reverse complement.
CCCGTCCACCGTCGCACGACTGCGGCTACTACAGCGACTCCTCTGGTCTCTGTTCCTACTGCACCTGCTGATGGTTGCTTGGCCGAGCCTGGCCGAACTCCGGCACGACCTGGTGATGCTGGTCCGTACCTCGACCGCCCTCGTCGACGAGTGCTTGACCCGGATCGCCGAGCTCGACCCGCGGCTGGGCGCCGTACTGGCGTTGAATCCGCAGGCAGGAAGCGAGGCCGCGGCGGCCGACGAGCATCTCCGGCGGACGGGTGAACCGCTCGGCCCGTTGCACGGCATCCCGATCCTGGTGAAGGACGTGTTCGAGACGCGAGGGATTCCCACGAGCTTCGGGTGCCGCGCCTTTCGCGACCACGTTCCGGGAGAGGACGCGGAGGTCGTACGGCGACTGAGGTCAGCCGGAGCCATCATCCTCGGCAAGACCGCGACCCCGGACTTCGCGATGTCGTGGCTGTCCGACTCGTCCACCGGGGTCGACACCGTCAACAGTCGATCGGAATGGCATGATGCCGGCGGCTCGAGCAGTGGATCCGCGGTGGCCGTTGCGGCTGGGCTCGCACCGGTAGCGCTTGGGTCCGACACGGGAGGGTCCGTGCGGGTGCCGGCTTCGTTCAACGGGGTTGTCGGGATGCGTCCGACGACAGGCCTCGTGCCGACGCGTGGGATGGCCGCATTCGTGTCGATGCAGGACACCCCGGGTCCGCTCGCCAGGTGCGTCGATGATGCCGCGGTTCTGCTGGAAGTGCTGGCGGGTAAGCGATGGGACGAACCTCCGCGGCGGCTAGAAAGCTATCGGCTCGGTGCGGTCGTATTGCCCGACTATCCGATGGAATGGGACGGCTCGGAGCAGGTGTCTGCGGTCTTCGACGACGCACTCGATCGTCTCCGCTCCTACGGGGTTCAGATCGTCGACCGGGTCCAGGTGCCGAAGCTCGGGGACCTCCTTCGGGACAGCTCGCCGTACCTGGTGGCGGCGCGGGAGGACATCGACGCCTTCTTGGCCTCGCGTGGCAGCAGATCCTTCAGCGACCTGCACGAGGAAGGTGTCTTCCCCGATGGGCTGGATCTCGCCGAGTTGCTCGCGACGCGGTCGTCACCTGGAGCTCAGGCACGGGCCGAGCTGCAGGCCGCGCGGAGTCGGCTGCGTGACACGGTCGTGGATGTGATGGCAGGCCAGGGACTGGATGCCCTCGTCTACCCGACCGTTCGGGTGCCGGCGCCGCGGCGGGATCGCGATCGATTGCGGTTGCCGAGTCGGCGGCTGCCGGTCAACACCCTGATCGCATCACAGGCGGATCTGCCGGCGCTGACCTTGCCGGCAGGCAGAACGGACGACAGCTCCGGGTCCGGGAGGTCTTCGAGATCGAGCAACAGGGCTCAGCCGGGTCCGCGGTCGCTCGCACGGGCGAGAGGGTTACCGGTCGGCCTCGAGTTGCTGGGACGGCCGGCTGGGGACGCGGCATTGCTGAGCCTGGCACGCGTGGTCGAGCACGCCTTGGCCTGAGTCCGAAGGTGCGGCTGCAACGGCTCGCTTCGGCCGACCGAACCCTAACCACTTGAAGGGATCTCCCCTCAACTTGCCCCTTCTCCCCCCGAAATACCGCGAGAGAAGGGGCAAGATCAGGGGAGATCCCCTGAAATGAGGCTCGTCTGCTCGATGTGTGGGTGGTGGCGCACCTGCGGTGTCGTGGTCAGCGGGCGGACCCACAACCGGTGACCTGAGACGGCCCTGGTCCGGTCGCGGCCCCCGGTTCCATGTATCCGGTCGGCAGCCTCCAGACGCTCAGACGCCGAGGTCCCGGCATGCTTGGGCCGCCAGGGTCCCGGCATGCTTGCGCCGCCGGGGGTGTTGATCGGCGCGATTGCCGCGACCCTGGACAGGTGCCGGGGTCCTCGGACATCGCACAGCCTGTCCGAGGCCTCCAGACGGTGTCCCAGGCCCCGCGGATCGCCGCCGGTCCCACGCGCCGCCGGTCCCACGCGCCGCCGGTCCCACGCGCCGCCGGTCCCACG
>NZ_JBSXMZ010000011.1:87106-204558 GCF_054073265.1 Kribbella sp. CWNU-51 | reverse complement strand
GCGCCGCCGGTCCCACGCGCCGCCGGTCCCACGCGCCGCCGGTCCCACGCGCCGCCGGTCCCACCCGCCGCCGCGATGAACCCGTCCAGCCGCACGTGCCCGCGCGTGTGCGGCCGGTGTGGCTGCGGGCGGGGGCTGCCGAGGGTGCGGACGGGGGCTGGGCGTGCCAGCGCGACAGGAGGTGTCCGCCCCGGCCCCGGCCTGGAGGCCGGAGCCAGGCGTGAATGCTTCCTCCGACCAGCACCCCTGGACCGACACCACCTGTCGAGCTGGCACGCCCAACCGACCTCGCCCGCACATCCGGCAGAACAGCCTGAAATGATGCCCAGATCGTGGACGCTGGACCGCTGGCGTCAGCGAACACAGCATGTCGTCCACGGATCCAGGCTTAGATACCTAGCCGACGTTCGAGGGCCGTCCACGCAGCGGGGTCCGTGGCGAGCGGTCGATCGTGGTCGCGGGCGTGCCAAGCAGCCGACACGACGGCTCGGAGGAGCCGGTGCCGCGCGACGGGACGTCGTACCGACAGCACGCCTTCCGGTGAGATCGCGACCGCCTCGTCCGGCTCGGGTCGCGGGTACAGGCCAGGTTGGAGCAGACCCGACAGGTCGAACGCGAAGTACGTCGGCCTCGCGTCGTCCTCGGCGAACGCCAGGTCACGCAGGCTGCTGGCTCCGCCGAGCACGAACAGCGAGTCCACTCCGGCCGACCGCGCGCCGACGATGTCGGTGTCCAGCCGGTCGCCGACCATGATCGCTTCGGACCGGTCGCACCCGAGTCGTGAGCACGCGAGCTCGAACAACGCCGTACCCGGCTTGCCCGTCACGTGGGGAGAGGCAGTCGTCGTGGTCTGTACGGCTCCGACGAACGCGCCGTTGCCCGGAGCCAGACCGCGTGAGGTCGGCACCGTCGCGTCGAGGTTCGTCGCCACCCAGATCGCGCCGGCCTGGGCCAGGTAGGCCACCTCGGCCAGGTCGCGCCAGGTCACGTCCTGCCCGGCGCCTTGCACCACAGCTTCCACCGACCTCCCACTGGCGAGCTCGGCGACCCGAACGGCCGTCAGGCCTGCCTCGGTGAGTGCGTCGGCAACGCCCGGCCCGCCCACGGCCAGAACTGGCGCACCTGGCGCAAGCCGTCCAGCCACGTACGCCGCGGCCGCCTGCGAGCTGGTCACGACCGACCAGCCTTCGTCGGTGAGCCCCAGCTCGCGCAGATGTGTCCGGGCAGCTGTGGGAGTCCGGGATGCGTTGTTGGTCGCGAACACCACCGGGACTTGTCCGGCAACTATCGAGTTCAAGCTCGGGATCGCCCCCGGCACTGCCTGCGCGCCGCGGTACACCACGCCGTCGAGGTCGCAGATCACCCCGCGGTACTTCGCCAGCAGCGGCTGGGACCTGTCGATGACGGCCGCGTCGTGGACGTGGCTCACGAACGCGCCCCGCTGGAGACGAGAGCGGCGGCGACGGATTCGCTGGCCCGCTGGCAGTTCTGCAGCAGGATGCGTCCACTCTCGGCCGCGTCCTCCGCGCGTCGCCAGGCCTCGGCCGCCGTGGCGACCAGCGAACGCGAGAACCCGTAGGTCACCTGCCAGGGATGGCCCGGCTCCGCGGCGATGGCATGCAAGTGCGCGCAGGCTTGGTCGAGTGGTTGCCCACCCGAGAGCAGCAGTACGCCGGGAGTCTGGGCCGGCACGCCCTTCTCCAACAGAGCCGTGGTCAGGCGGGCGACCTGCTCGGACTCCGCGCGCACTGGGTTCGAGAGACCGGGGATGACCATGTTGATCCGCAACAGCAGCCGGCTGGGATCGACACCGACCCGGTCGAGCTCGGCGCGCAGGGCCAGCAACGCATTGGTCGTGACGGCCTGGTTGACGGTGATGCTGGAGGCACCGAGCTCCGGCATAGCGATGGTGAGGACGGGAAGAATCCCGGCCGCCTGCGCCGCCGCCGCTCCCCGGGCGAGCGCCTCGGCACCGATGTGGACAGAGCCCAGGGGAACGTCGAGCGGTGACAGGTTCTCGCGCCACTCGGCGAACGCCGCGCCGCGCCCGGCCAGGTGTGCCAGGGAGATCTCCGGCGTCGTTATGCGTACGCCGATCAACGGCCGGCTCCCGCTGGGACGCAGCGCGGCGAACGCTTCGGGCGTCAGGAGGACCGCAGAGACGTAGTCGCTCAGGCCTTCCGTGTGCAGTACTGCCTCGGTGAACCTGTGGGCCCGGTCCGCGCCGACGAGGGCCTCGGCGTACTCGTCGACGACGAGCATTCCCTTGGGTGGTTCCAGGATCGCGGCTGCGGTCTCGTCGATGGTGCGCATTGGGGCCTCCCGGCAACGAACGTGCGGCGTGCCACCGACGCTAGTCAGCAGGGTGCACGACCCGATTCACCCTTAGGGCTGAGTGTGTGGGTGAGCTGGTGATCGGCTACCACCCCTGCGGTCACCCCTCGGGTGGATGCCGACGGGACGCGGTGCTGGTGTGCTCGGACAGTCCACCCCCGCCGCGAGGAGCGCCCATGCTGACTGAACGCCCGACGCTGACGCAGTTCCTGACCGAGGAACGGCGTCGTCACCCTGGTTCGACCGCGGACCTCGACGCGCTGATCCTCGACGTCGCGCTGGCCTGCAAGGCGATCTCGCAGCGGATCGCGTCCGGCGCGCTGGCCGGCGTGCTCGGCGCCGCCGGGGCCACGAACGTGCAGGGCGAACAGCAGCAGAAGCTCGACGTGCTGGCCAATGAGATCTTCCTGCGCACCAACGAATGGGGTGGGTTGCTCGCCGGGATGGCGTCGGAGGAGCTCGAGGCGCCGTACCCGATCCCTACGCGCTATCCGCGCGGCGACTGTCTGCTCGTGTTCGACCCGCTCGACGGTTCGTCGAACATCGACGTCAACGTGTCGGTCGGGAGCATCTTCTCGATCCTGCGCGCGCCCGGGTCCGGCGCCGAGCTCGAGGACTTCCTCCAGCCCGGCACCGAACAGGTTGCCGGCGGCTACGCGATCTACGGCCCGTCGACCCTGCTGGTCCTCACGGTCGGCAGCGGAGTCCACGCCTTCACGCTGGATCCCGCGCTGGGCGAGTTCTTCCTGACCCGGCAGGACATCACGGTGCCGGAGTCGACCAAGGAGTTCGCGATCAACAGCTCGAACAGCCGGTTCTGGGAGCCCGCCGTACGGCGCTATATCGACGAGTGCCTGGCCGGGTCGACGGGCCCGCGGGAGAAGGACTTCAACATGCGCTGGGTCGCGTCGCTGGTGGCCGAGACGCACCGGATCCTGACCCGCGGCGGCGTGTTCCTGTACCCGCGTGACACCAAGGATCCCGCGCAGGAAGGGCGGCTCCGGCTGCTCTACGAGGCCAACCCGATCGCCTTCCTGATCGAACAGGCCGGCGGCCGTGCCTCGACCGGACGTGAGCGCGTGCTCGAGGTCCGGCCGACCGGGCTGCACCAGCGGACCGGGTTCGTCTTCGGCTCGCGCGAGGAGGTCGACCGGATCGAGCGGTACCACGCCGAGTACGGCGGCGGCCTCGAGGAGCAGACCAACCCGTTGTACGGCTCTCGCGGTCTCTACCGCGCCAGTGCGTGAGGAGTTGATCCCATGTCAGCCAAGCACCCCGTCGTCGCGATCACCGGCTCGTCCGGAGCCGGAACCACCTCGGTGATGCGGACCTTCGAGCAGATCTTCCGGCGTGAGCAGGTGCGAGCCGCGTTCGTGGAGGGCGACAGCTTCCACCGCTACGACCGGATGGGGATGAAGGAGCAGATGGTCCGGGCGTTGGCCGAGGGGGATCACACCTTCAGCCACTTCGGCCCGGACGCCAACCTGTTCGAGGAGTTGGAGGCACTGTTCCGCGAGTACGGCGAAACCGGGGGCGGCCGCGTCCGCAAGTACCTGCACGACGAGCCGGAGGCCGCGCCGTTCGGGCAGGACCCCGGCACCTTCACACCGTGGGCGGATCTGCCGGACGACACCGACCTGCTGTTCTACGAGGGTCTGCACGGCGCCGTCGTCACGGAGAAGGTCGACGTCGCCCAGCACGCCGATCTGCTGATCGGTGTCGTGCCGGTGATCAACCTGGAGTGGACGCAGAAACTGCACCGGGACAAGGCCATGCGCGGCTATTCCACCGAGGCGGTGACGGAGACGATCCTGCGGCGGATGCACGACTACGTGAACTACATGTGCCCGCAGTTCTCCCGCACCCACGTCAACTTCCAGCGCGTCCCCGTGGTCGACACGTCCAACCCGTTCATCGCGCGGACGATCCCGGCGCCGGACGAGTCGATGCTCGTGATCCGGTTCAAGGATTCGCACGGGATCGATTTCCCTTACCTGCTGTCGATGCTGCACGACTCGTTCATGTCGCGGCCGAACACCATCGTCTGCCCCGGCGGAAAGATGGATCTGGCCATGCAGCTGATCTTCACCCCGATGCTGTGGCGGTTGCTCGAGCGCCGCGACAAAACCCGCTGACGTCCATCGTTCCCGTCCACTCTGGAGGTTCCGTCTTCATGACTGTTCGTGTCGGCATCAACGGCTTCGGCCGGATCGGCCGCAACTTCTTCCGTGCGGTCCGCGCGTCCGGGGCCGACATCGAGATCGTCGGCGTCAACGACCTGACCGACAGGTCCACCTTGGCGCACTTGCTGAAGTACGACTCGATCCTCGGCCGGCTGGACGCCGACGCCCATGCGACCGGCGACGAGATCGTCGTCGGCGACGCGTCGATCGCCGCCCTGGCCGAACGCGACCCCGCGAAGCTGCCCTGGAAGGACCTCGGCGTCGATCTGGTGGTCGAGTCGACCGGCTTCTTCACCGACGCGAACCAGGCCCGCGCGCATGTCGACAGCGGTGGCGCGAAGAAGGTCATCATCTCGGCTCCGGCGACGAACAACGACGTCACGATCGTCATGGGCGTCAACCACGACCAGTACGACGCCGACGCGCACACCGTGATCTCGAACGCTTCCTGCACCACGAACTGCCTCGCCCCGATGGCCAAGGCGCTGCATGACGGTCTCGGGATCGTCAAAGGCCTGATGACCACGATCCACGCCTACACCGCCGACCAGAACCTGCAGGACAACATCCACAAGGACCTGCGCCGGGCCCGGGCCGCTGCGATCAACGTCGTACCGACCTCGACAGGCGCCGCGAAGGCGATCGGCCAGGTGCTGCCCGAGCTGAAGGGGAAGCTGGACGGCTACGCGATCCGGGTCCCGGTGCCGACCGGCTCCGCCACCGACCTGACGTTCGAGGCGGCGCGGGAGACGTCCGTGCAGGAAGTGAACGAGATCGTGAAGGCCGCGGCCGAGGGCGGCCTGCGAGGGTACCTGCGCTACTCCACCGACCCGATCGTGTCCTCCGACATCGTCACCGACCCGGCGTCGTGCATCTTCGACGCACCGCTGACGAAGGTGATCGGCAACCAGGTCAAGGTGGTCGGCTGGTACGACAACGAGTGGGGCTACTCCAACCGCCTGGCCGACCTGGTCACGCACGTCGGCGGGAGTCTCTGAGCCGATGGCAACCATCGACGACCTCAGCCGAGAGCTGGGTGGACTGCGGGGCCGGCGAGTCCTGGTCCGGTCGGACCTCAACGTCCCACTGGACGGTGGCACCATCACCGACGACGGCCGCATCCGGGCCAGCGTTCCCACGATCCGGCGGCTTGCCGACCGAGGCGCCAGAGTCGTGGTGTCCGCGCACCTCGGCCGGCCGGACGGAGCGCCGGACCCGACCTTCTCACTCGCCCCGGTCGCCGAGCGGCTCGGCGAACTGCTCGGTGCGCAGGTGACCTTTGCGACCGACAGCGTCGGCGAGAGCGCCCGGGCAACTGTCGAGTCGCTTCATCACGGCCGGGTCGCGCTGCTGGAGAACGTGCGCTTCAACGCCGGCGAGACCAGCAAGGACGATGCCGAGCGCGCCCAGGTCGCGGATCGGTTGGCGGCTCTCGCCGATGCCTTCGTCAGCGACGGCTTCGGCGTGGTGCACCGCAAGCAGGCCTCCGTGTACGACGTGGCGCGACGGTTGCCAGCGGCAATGGGTCAGCTCGTCGCCACCGAGATCGACGTACTCCAGCGGCTCGCCCGGATTCCGGAGCGGCCCTATGTCGTGGTGCTCGGTGGTGCGAAGGTTTCCGACAAGCTCGGCGTGATCGACAACCTGCTCGGCAAGGCCGACCGGCTGCTGATCGGCGGCGGGATGGCCTACACCTTCCTCGCTGCCAAGGGATACGAGGTCGGCAACAGCCTGCTCGAGACGGACCAGATCCCGGTCTGCCGCGAGTACCTGGAACGCGCGGCGGACCGGGGCGTCGAGCTCCTGCTGCCGGTCGACGTGCTGGTCACCGACAGGTTCGCCGCCGACGCCGTGGCCGAGGTCGTGCGGGCCGACGAGATTCCGGCGGATCGGATGGGACTGGACATCGGTCCCGAGTCCGCGAAGGCGTTCGCGGCCGCACTGGCCGACGCCCGGACCGTCTTCTGGAACGGCCCGATGGGCGTTTTCGAGTTCGATGCGTTCGCAGGCGGCACACGTGCGGTGGCACAGGCTCTGGCCGAGATCGACGGACTGTCGGTGGTCGGCGGTGGTGACTCCGCGGCCGCCGTACGGCGACTGGGCTTCGACGAGACCGCCTTCGGCCACATCTCGACCGGGGGAGGGGCCTCGCTGGAGTACCTCGAGGGCAAGAAGCTCCCCGGCATCGACGTACTCGATGCCGGGGAGCGGGAGGGTCAGCGACCGCTCAACGCCCGGTGAGTTCGGGCGTACGCCGTAGCAGTGTGGCTCGCCCGTGCCAGCAGCGTGCCGGTCACCAGACCCAACGTGGTCCAGAGCAGCGCGAGCGTGCCGAGCGACTGGAGCCGGAACCGCCAGACCAGGCCCGCGGCGACGTCGGCGGGAATCGCATCGGGACTGGGCGGCAGACCGGCGAAGAGAACGACACCCGCCACGACCAGCACGCCGACGACGCCCCAGCAGGTGCGGGTGGACGACCACCCGCGCCGCTGGGCGGTGCGGACGACGGCGAGCAGCGCGATGAGTGTCAGAGCCGCGATGGCGATCGCGCACGCGTAGAGGAGCGTGCGCTCGGTGACCGTGTCCGGGTCGCCGACAGCGGGCGGGTTGGCCGGGTACTTGAGGCCGGGCGCGAGTGCGAAGACCGCGAAGCCCCCGCCGGCCACGACCAGGGCACTGGCCAGCTCGCTGAAGTTCGACGTACGCCGGAAGCGGCTCAGGGCAACGGCGTACAGCAGGGACAGCAGTAGCGCGGCGACGATCACGGCAATGGCACCGCCGACCTGCTGGAGACCGCGCGAGACGAGCTCGGTGTCGTGCCCCGATTCGCCGTGCGCGTGTTCCATCGCGGTGCGGCTCTCCTCGACCGCCAGCGCGAGCCGGACGGTCGGTTCGACGACCACGAAGCTGAAAGCGGCCGCGACCACACCGGCGGCGAGCCCGCCGGTGAGCGCGGCACGAAGTGTTGACGGCCAGAGGTTCATCTCGTCGTCCCTAGTGGCAGGGCACGCCGAGAATGTGGCGTCCGTCGTGGGTGAACTCGTGGACGTACGGCGCCAGGGTCGACAGCACCGCGCCGTTGTCCTGGAGCATCAGGTACAGCGCGATCAACGACACTACGGCGATGAGGTACGCCCAGACCGGGATGCGGTCGGCGGTGGCTACGTTGCTCGGCATTGGTCGTGCTCTCCTTCGGTGGTGGATGAGAGTGCTCGTCGATAGACCTCGACGTGCTGTGCGGCGGTGCCGGACCACGGGTACGCCGCGGCGACGGCCGGCCCGCGCAAGGCGAGCCGCTGCCGGGTGGTGTCCTCGTCGACCAGTCGCGCCAGACCCAGTGCCAGCGACTCGGCGTTGCCGGCGCCGGTCATCAGGACGTCCTGCTCGTCGATCAGGAACTCGTGGAAGACGTCGATGTCGGACGTGACGACGGGAAGCCCTGCCGCCATCGCCTCGAGGACCACCAGTCCCCACCCCTCCTTCATCGAGGGGAACGCGAAACCGTCGGCCGCGCCGAACCACTCCGGCAGTTCCTCGTCCGGAACGGTGCCGAGCAGGACGACGTCGTCATCGAGCCGCAGACCACTCGACTCCAGCGAGTCGAGGACGTTCTCGCGGTACGCGCGGTAGTCCTGGAAGGAATGCCCGCCGATGATCGCCAGCAGCGGAGGGTTCGGATGCGTCGCCTTCAGCCGGGCCATCGCCTCGACGAGATGGGCGGTGCCCTTGCGCGGCTCGATGCCGCCCACCGTGAGGTAGACGAAGCGGTCGCCGGCGCCGATCCTGCGCCGCAACTCCTTGCGTCGCAGCTCACTGATGCCGTCGCCGAACCGGTCGGTGCGTACGCCGTTGGTGACGATGCCGGCGTGGACGCCGTAGTCCCGCAGCAACTGCTCCTGCCAGAGCTTGCTGACCACGAGCACGTCGTCCGGCTCGAGGATCGCGTTGCGCTGGCAGTCCATCAGCGCCTGGGTGGTGAAGTCGTCGACATGGTGGACCGTGCGGATCAGCCGGTACGGCGCACCTGCATCACGGACGCGTGCCGCGGCCCGGGCCGAGATGCAGTCCTGGCTGTGCACGATGTCGAACTGGTCGCCGATCTCGCTCAAGCACCCGGTCAGCGTCGCGATCGAGTCGAACACCCGCTCCTCGAGCGTGGCCGCGGGGGCCGGTGCCTCGACCAGGTGCACCGGCACGTCGACCTTCCGGAAGAAGCCCTTCCCCTGGTCGGACAGAGCCACCACGGTGACGTCGACCCCGGCCGCCTGCAGCGCTTCGGCGAGCTCGAGGGTGTGGACGACGCCACCGCGTGGCTTGACCGAGTACGTCGTGAGCGCGAGGCGCAGGCGGTCAGCCATCGCCTACAGCTCCGCCGCGACCAGAGCGGGGTCGCGCAACGCGATCGCCGAGGCGGCGAGCGCGGCCCGGGCGGCCGTCTCGGTGACGATGGCGCCCGCGCGGCGCAAGGTGTCCTGCTGGGCCGCGAATCCCTGCGGGTCGAGCTCGGTGCCGAGCACGTAGGCGACGACGGTCGCGCCGGAGCCGACCACCTTCTCGATGGCGGGCGCGAGCGTACCGGCCGGATCCTCGTGGGCACCGTCGCCGATCACCACGTCGAGGAGCACCGCGGCCACGGCGGCGTCGTCGACCTGCCGCTCGAGGAACTCGATCCGGGCCTGCGGGTCGATCATCGGGTGCGGACGGCCCTTGGTGTACTCCTCCTCGCCGAGGTCGAGGAACAGATGCGAGTCGGTCGTCGCCGCGTCGACGGTCAGCGACTTGTCCAGCGGGACGTTGGAGTGAATCGGGCCGAGGTGGTCGGTGGCGATCGTCAGCGCCTCGTAGCACAGCGTTCCACCGCTGTAGAGACCGACCACCTTGCGTCGTGACGGTGCCAGCCCGGTGATCAGGCCGGCCACCTCCTCGGCCAGCCCCTGCACCAGATCGGGGGCCGATCCGCCGACCAGGGCGACTGTCTCGGCGGCACCCCGCTCGAGGGTGTTGACCACCGTCACGTGCTCCGCGGTGGACAGGCTGTCCCGCAGGCCCATCAGCGCGGCCACGGTCGGCTTGGACGGTACCTTCAGCAGCCGCTCGGCCACCTCGCGCGACGGCGGCTTGGACACCAGCAGGATCGCCTGGGTCCGCTCGTCGGCGTCGAGCGCGCGCAGCGCCGACTCCGCCATCAGGCCGCCGACCTCGGGGGACAGGTCGCGGCCGCCGACGCCGATGACGTGCGAGACTCCGATGCCCCACCGGTCCAGCAGGCTCATCACTTCCTGCGCCCCCGTTCCGGCCGCGGCGACGATGCCGACCGGACCGGCGCTGACCCGGTTGGCGAATCCGAGGCCGGCGCCGGCGATCATCGCCGTACCGGCACCCGGCCCCATCACCAGCCGGCCGAGGTCGCGGGCCCGTTCCTTGAGCTCGATCTCCTCCTCGAGCGGCACGTTGTCGCTGAAGAGGAGCACGTCCAGGCCGGCCGTCAGCGCCTTGTGCGTCTCGAGCGCGGCGTACGAGCCGGGCACCGAGATGATCGCGACATTGGCATCCGGCCGCTCGGCCAGCGCGCCGGCCAGATCGGTGGCGTTCGGTACGGCGTCGTCCGCTTCCTGCGCGTTGGCCGCGAAGAGCGTCGCCTCGGCGGTCTCCAGCGCTGCTGCCGCCGCGTCGTCGTCATCGGCCCGGACAGCCAGCACAAGATCGTTCGCTGCCGCGCCGTCCGCGTCGCCGGCGATGCCTTGCTCCGCGAGGGTCTCGAGGTTGGCGGGGGTGGCCATCAGGGCCCAGCCCCAGGACACCCCGGGCGATCCGAGGATCGCGCGGGTGGCCTCGAGGAGGCGCACGCTGTCCTTGTAGGAGTTCTTGCGTACGGCGACGCGGGTGCTCATCCGACCAGCTCCTTGGTGGTGGCGGGGGTGGGGACGTCCTCGGTCAGGATCCGAGTGCCACGGTGTCCCTCGACCACCCCGTGGGGTTCGTCGAGGGTCGCGTAGACGAGTTCAGGGGTGGTGATCGCGGCGAAGCGCGGCCGCTCGGCCGAGGACGAGCCCTCGACGAACTTGATCGCGGCGCTCATCTTCGGGCCCATGCTGCCGGGCGGGAACTGCCCGTCGGCGAGATGCCGCCGGGCCTCGGTCACCGTCAGTTCCTCGACGGACCGCTCCTGCGGCGTACCGAAGTCGAGTTTGACCGACGGCACGCCGGTGACCATCACGAGCGCGTTCGCGTTCGCCGCGACCGCGATCCGCTCGGCGGCGAAGTCCTTGTCGATGACGGCGTCCACGCCGCGGTAGGCGCCGTTCTCCTCGATCACCGGAATGCCGCCACCGCCCGCGGCGACGACGATGTGACCGGACTGCGTCAGCGCCGCAACGGCGTTCGCCTCGAGGATCGCCTGCGGGGTCGGGGACGGCACGACCCGGCGGAAGCCGCGGCCCGCGTCGGCGACCATGGTCCAGCCGCGGGTGCCGGCGAACTGCTCCGCCTCGCCCTCGGTGAAGAACGGCCCGATCGGCTTGCTGGGCTGGGCGAACGCGGGATCGTTGCGGTCGACAACGATGTGGGTGACGACCGAGACCGCACCGGAGATCTCGCGGCCGCAGACTTCGTGCAGGGCCAGGCAGATCAGGCTGCCGAGGGCTCCCTGGGTCATCGCGCCGAGGGAGAACAGCGGCTGCGCCGGCACCAGCCGGGCGCCCTCCTCGTGCTGGATCGCCAGGTTGCCCACCTGCGGTCCGTTCCCGTGGACGATGATGATCTGCCAGCCCCTGCGCAGCAGCGACCGGACGGACTTGGCCATGGTCAAGGCGTTCGAGTACTGCTCCTCGACGGTGCCCCGTTGGTCTTCGCGGGTGAGTGCGTTGCCGCCGAGGGCAATGACCGCGATATCGCTCATGTACGGCTCCCACTGTCTGGGGCGGGCGTCCGCCCGATGCAGATGGCACAACATAGCAGATGAGCATGTCGTATAGTAGATATCGAGTGAACCCGACCAGGGAGATGTGCGATGACTGACGAGATGACCGCCCGAGCGCTGCGATCCTCCTGGCGCGCGTCGGAACAGGCGCTGTACTCCCTGGGTGGCGGAGATGTCGGGCGCTACGAACGCGCCGTCCAGCTGGTCCGCGCGATCGTCGACGAACTGCAGGGCATCACGTCGACCGCCGCCTTGGTCGATCGCTGGCCGGACGCCGGCGGGATCGCCGCCGCTGCCGTGGAGCGGGTGGGCCTTGCGCTCGGCTCACTGCCGGTGGATCAAGTGGCAGGTGCGGCCTTCGCACTACGCCATGCGGCGTTACAGGCCGACGAGACCCGGCGCGCCAGGTCCGAGCTCATCGCTGTCGCCCGGCAGGAGGGGGCTGACTGGGTCGTCCTGCACGAGAGTGGCGATCTGCTGGCCGGGTTCGCGGATCCGTACGGCACCACGCGGATGCACCTCGCGTCCGGTCTCGCGATCGTCGCCGCGGTCCAGCCGGAGCTGACCACGGGCGCGACGGTCCGCACGCTGACCGTGGTCCGGCTCGACCCGCGCACCGGCGACCTCGTGGACGACGACCCCGGTATCGCCGACCTCGCGTACTCCGACAGTTCGTCCTTCCGCAGCGGCGAGGCCGCGTTGCGGGAGGTCGTCGAGGAGGCGGCCGCCGCGGATCGTGTCGGATGATAGACGAACGTGTCTGTCAGGAGATACGGTAAGTCAATTGCGCTGCAGGACGACACGCTCGGAAGGACGCTCCCGTGACCCAGACGGCACAGACCCGGACCCCCATCGCCACGGTCGACGACGGCAGTCGGCTGAGTGACCTGATCCTCGAGCTGCAGGAGAAGGGGCTCACGGTCAGCGGACCGCTGGAGCGCCGGCCTGGTGGCGCCGGTCCGTCGGACGCGGGCATGATCTGGGTCGAGGGGACGCCCGTCACGGTCCCCGTCGACGCCGCGTACGTCGCGAGTACGCCGTACTCCCTGGAGCGGGAGGATTCCGGCCACGGGATCTACCGCGACGGGGTGCGGCTGGCGTCCGCGACACCGGCCGGGCGTCCGCGTTTCTACGACCTCGAGACCGCGGACGGTACGCCGTACTGGAAGCTCGCCCTGATGCACCTGGACTCGCTCGCGAGCACCGTGCTGCAGACCTGTGCCTATTGGGGTAACGACGACCAGTGCACGTTCTGTGGCATCGGTGTTTCGCTCGCGTCGGGCAACACGGTCAAGGTGAAGCGGCCCGAGCAGCTCGCCGAGGTCGCGGTCGCCGCGCGCGATCTCGACGGGGCCGTGGACATCACGCTCACCACGGGATCGACGTGGGGCAAGGACCGCGGTGCGTACTACGTCAGCAAGTGCGGCCATGCGATGAAGGAAGCCTCCGGGCTGCCGGTCGAGGTGCAGTTCGAACCGCCGACCGACCTGGCCGTCATCGACAAGGTGCACAGCCTGGGCATCGACTCGCTCGGGATCCATGTCGAGTCGTTCGATCCGCAGGTGCTCGCCCGGGTCGCGCCGCCGAAGGCCCGCACGGGCATCGAGCGCTACTTCGAGACCTGGGAGTACGCGGTCGAGCGCTTCGGTGAGGGCCAGGTGTCGACGTACGTGATCCTCGGTATGGGCGAGGATCCGGAGGTCACGCTGGCCGGTTGCAAGCGGGCGATCGACATCGGTGTCTACCCGTTCATCGTTCCGCTGCGCCCGGTGCCCGGCAGCCTGATGGCCGATGCCGTCCCGCCGAGTCGTGCCTACACCGAGAGCATCGCGCGGGTGGTGGCGCCCGAGTTGGTCAAGCGCGGGCTGACCGCGGACAAGGTCTCGGCGGGTTGCGCGCGGTGTCAGGCCTGCTCGGCGCTGGGGTCGCTCGAACGAACCATCCAGCTGGGCATGCCGGGCCGGTTGCCGGTGCGGAGCGCGTGATGACGCGCTCGCCCGGCATCGGTGTCTGGCGGGCGGCCGGGCCGGATCTCGCCCGGCACTACGCGATCCGTCAGCGGGTCTTCGTGCTCGAGCAGCGCATCCTGGAGCTCACCGATCTCGATGGGCACGACCGCGACGCGGACACGATCCACGTGCTGGCTGCGCAGGGCTCTTGCGCGGCCGGCACGGTGCGGCTGTATCGGCTGGACGGCGAGCTGTGGCAGGGCGACCGTCTCGCCGTACTCCCGTCGCACCGGTCCTCGATGGTCGGGGCCGAGCTCGTCCGCTTCGCCGTCGCCACGGCCGGCGCACTCGGTGGCGCCCAGATGGTGGCCCAGATCCAGTTGCCGAACGTGCGCTTCTTCGAGCGGCTCGGCTGGACCCGGGCCGGTGCTCCCGCGCCGTACTGCGGCCGCGACCACCAGCCGATGGTCTACGACCTGACGCAGGCGCCGGTCTTCCTCCTCCCCGGGAGACCGGCCGAGCTCATGCTCGAGCCCCTCGTCGAGGTGCCGGACCTGCGAGCAGGCTGAGGCCTCAGGCCCACAGGCCGGTGATCGTCTCCGTGGCCAGATCCATCACGACCGCTTCGTGCTCGCCGTCGCCCACGGTCAGCCGGCTGCCTTCGGTCACCTGACCCACCTCTGCACAGACCAGACCGTGCCGCTCGAACACTGCGGCACAGTCCGCGACGCGATCCGCCGGAGCGGTGAGCCAGAACGCGTACGTCGGGAAGGCGATCAGCCAGCGCAATGGGTCCGCATCGGCCGGCATCGGCATCCGCCGGAGGTCGACAGACGCGCCGTGGCGGGTGAACTCGAGCAGCATCGCCAGTGATCCGAGCGCGCCGGCCATCGAGACGTCCTTAGCGGCGACGGCTGACCCGTCGTCGGCGACCTCGGCGAGCAGCCGGACATCGCGGGCCAAGGTCGCGGACTGCTCCGCGATGGAGGTGAAGAACGGGAAGTCCGTCCGCATCGTGCCGTCCAAGCAGGCCGCGAACAGCACCGCCTGGCCCGGTCGTACGTGCGCCATCGAGAGCGCGGAGTGCACCTGGCCGAGCGCGAACGCCGACAACGAGGTGTCCGCGTCGGCCCGGGTCAGATGGCCGCCGACGATCTTGACGTCGTACAGCTTGGCGGCGTCGGCCATTCCTCGGAGGACTTCCGTCACGTCGGCGTCGCGGCCGACCACCGTGTTCACGATGGCCTTCGGGACTCCGCCCATCGCGGCGACGTCGTTGACGTTGGCCAGGACGGCGGCGATGCCCGCGCCGTACGGATCCTGGCGGACGAAGGCCGGTGCGATCGCCTCACCGCAGACCACTGCGGAGGCGCCGTCGAGCCGCACCACGGCGCCGTCGTCGCCGGGACCGTGGAGGGGATCGCTGGTGTCGACGAACTCGCACACCTGGGCGATCGCGCCCTTCCCGGAGACGCCCGCGTGCCGGCGGACGACCGCCACCACGTCGTCCACGCGGGGCAGGGACTGGACGGCGGCCGGGGCTGGATCGATCATGAGTCGTATCCTATAGTAGATGCTCATATCGGTCGAGAGATATCTGCTCCGGCTGTCACCCCTCGAAAGGCATCGTGATGAGTCAGACTCCCGTCGTCGATCTGCCGGCCGCCGTTGACGTGGTCAACATCGGGCTCCCGTTGTTCGAGACCGCCCTGCGCGATCAGGGCCGGCCGGTGATCGGTGTGGACTGGCGGATCCCCGGCGGCGGTGACGCTCAGACCGTGGCAGCGCTGGCCCGGCTGCTGGGTCCCGCGGCGGGCCGGATCGACAAGGCCAACGCCGAGGTTATCCGGCGGCTCAACGAGGGCGTGCCGCTGCTGGTCGGCGTCGACCGCGCAGGTGCCGTCATCCCGGGCATGGGTGAGCGCACCATCCTGCACTGCGGTCCCTCGATCGCCTGGGAACAGATGCCGGACCCACTCCAGCGGTCGGTGCGGGCAGCCGTGGTGGCCGAGGGCTGGGCTCCCGATGTCGCTGCCGCCGGCCGGCTGGTCGAGTCGGGTGAGGTAGAGCTCGAGCCCGCCAACGAGCACCGGACGGTGGTCCCGATGGCGACGTCGATCGGCCCGTCGGCGCCGGTGTACGTCGTCCAGAACGAGCTCGGCGGTACGACGGCGTACTCCAGCATCAACCAGGGATCGGGCGCCGTGCAGTGGTTCGGTGTCGACAGTGACGACGCCATCGCGCGGATCGTGTTCGTCCGGGACAAGGTCGGTCCGGTGCTGGCCGAAGCCCTCGCGAGTCATGGTCCGGTCGACGCCTTCGCGCTTGCCGCGCAAGGCGTTCCGATGGGCGACGACGTGCACATGCGCGTCCAGGCGACCACGAACCTGTTCCTGCGCGACCTGCTGCCCTACCTGGTGCGCGCGCAGCACCCCGCGGCGTCCGAGGTGGCGACCTTCCTCAGCGGCAACCACCTGATGTTCCTCAACGTGGCGATGGCCGCGGCGAAGTCGCTGGTGGAGTGGGCCGGCGAGGTGCCCGACTCGAGCATCGTCACGACGATGGCGCGCAACGGGACGACGTACGGCGTCCGCCTGGCCGGCGGTGGTGACTGGTTCCTCGCGCCCTCGCCGCCGATCCAGGATGCCTTGTACTACCCGGGTTTCGGCCCGGAGACGAGTGCGCCGGACATCGGCGACAGCGCCGTACTCGAGCTGGTCGGACTGGGCGGGCCGGCCGCGGCGAACTCGCCCGCGGTGGCCGGCTTCCTCGGTGGCCGGATGTCGCACGCGATCGCCGCCACCCGGAGCATGCAGCGCATCTGTGCGGGGGAGAGCCCGCGGTTCCGGCTGCCGATCCTCGACAACGTCGGGACCCCGGTGGGTGTCGACGTACGCAAGGTGGTCGAGCTCGGCATCACGCCGGCCGTGAACACCGGAATCATCCACAAGACCGACGGCACCGGCCAGGTTGGTGCGGGCGTGGCCTGGGCGCCGATCGAGCCCTTCACCGATGCCTTGCTCGATCTCGACCGACGGCTTGCCTGATCACGTGACCGAGCACCTCGCGCCGATCGTCGTCGGGGAGGGTGTCGCGGCGGCCCACCCCGACGGGGCGCACGGGACCGTGGTGGGAACCTTCCGGCACGGTTGCTACGTGCAGGTCCACGGCGACATGTACGCCGTCGCCGGACCTGCTGTGGCACCCGGGCCGATCCACCTGATCGTCGAGCAGGCCCCCGCTCGCGTGCCGGAGGGCCTCGCTGTCTGGCGCGACGGTGGGCGGCTTCGCTCGACCGAATGGCAGCTGGACCTGGCAGGAGCCACGGTGTACCGGCCACGGATGCCCGGCGCGACTGACCTCCACCTGGCGACGACGGCCCTCAAGGCGATGCGCCGCCGGCTGGCGGTGCCTGAGGACCTGCGGAACTGCTGGGAGTCGGTGCGGCGCGCCGTGGCCACGGACGATCTGACCGCGGCCAGGGAACTACTCGAAGGCCGTGGCGGCGGCCTGACACCGACCGGCGACGACGTACTCGCGGGTGTCCTGCTGGTTCACGCTTGGCGAGGCGACGACCCCGATGGTCTGCTGCGAGTCGCAGCGGAGGCGGCGACGACGAATCTCAGTCGTTCGTTCCTGGCCTGGGCGGCCCGGGGTCAGAGCCTGGCACCTGTGCACGACCTGGTGGCGCACGCGGCGGCGAACGACGTCACCGGGTTCGATCAGGCAGTGGCCACGGTGTCGGCCATCGGCGGGTCGTCAGGCGTTGCTCTCCTCTGGGGCATCGGACTCGCCACCACCGCGGCCGGGACCGTCAGGAGTTGGCGCGCGGCAGCCGTCCCGCCTGCGCGAAGTTCGTCCTGAGCTGCCGGGGGAGCGTGGCCTCCAACCGGCGCAGCGCGTCGCGGGCCTCGTCAGGGCCGCCGACCTCACCGAGGAGCAGCAGGGATCCGGTCTGCCGAGCGAGGGTCGCGGCGTCCTCGCCACGGCCCAGCAGGTGGAACGCCAAGGCCTGGTACTTGAGCGAGCCCGCCGTACGCGCGGCATCGAGCAGCGACTCGGGATCGTCGAGTCCGATCCGGCAGCGCACCTCGCGAACGCGGAGGTCCGCCCGCCACCGGAACGGCAGCCAGTGCTCGATCAGCCGGCCGGCCGTCTCCAGTCGCTCGGCGGCGAGATCCGTCTGGCCATCGAGGCGCTCGCTGTCCGCAAGCGAGCACAACGCATGCAGCTCCTGCTCGATCTGCAGGCTGCCCGCCTCCACCTCGCGGGACTGACTCAGCGCGAGCTCGGACAGGTCGTGGGCCCGGATGGGTTCGCCGAGCTCGCGCCACACCCAGGCCAGCGTGGTGTTCGTCCGCGCGCGGTAGAACGAGACGTCGTACCGCTCCAGGATCGCGGCCTTCGTCTGCAGCACGGTCAGGGCGCCGGACAGATCCCCGGCGTTGCCGCGGGCCAGGCCGGCGAAGAACAGTGCCCGCAGCAACGGATGGAACGCGCCGATGCTGTTGGAGATCGCGACCGCGTCGTCGAGCACCTCGATCGCCTCGCCGTACCGGTCGGCGTGCGCGAGCAGTGCGCCGAGGCAACTCGACACCGAGGCTTTCACCGCCCCGTCCTCGTCGCCGTTCTCGTCCAGGGCCCGCTCGTACGCGCGATAGGCGGCATCGAAATCGCCGGCCCAGTGCTTCGTCCGGCCGAGCAGATTCCACGCGCTGGGCCGAGCGCCGGGCATCCGGGATGCTTCGTCCGCGCGGGCGACGGCTTCCTCGACGTCGCGTCGGTAGTACGCCGTCCAGCCGAGCCGCTCGACCGCGGTGGCGCGGAGCGAGCGGTCGCCGCGGGCGACAGCCAGCGCCTCCGCCTCCTGGTGGTCGTCGGTCGCCGCGTCGAAGTCACCGAGCTCTTCGCGAGCCGCGCCGCGGCCGATCAGGGCGAGCCCTTCGAGCTCCTGATCGGCGGCCTTGCGGGCGGCGTCGAGCGCCGAGGTGAACAGCCGTACGGCGTCGGCGTTCGCGAAGGAGCGGCGCGCCAGGGTGGCCGCTTCGTACCACGACCTCGCCGCCGCCGCCGTCAGGCCGGCGCGCTCCTGGTGATGTGCCCGCAGCTCCGGCCGGGCCGAGAAGATCTCCGCCAGCTGACGATGCCGCAGCACCCGGACCGGTCCGGGGAGATTGTCGTACAGCGCCTGCAGCAGGATCGGCGGCGACGACACGAACAACTCGTTGCGGGAGGCAAGCAAACCGGCCGCCATCGCCTTCTGCAGCGTGGGCATCAGATCGACGGCCGGACGACCGGCCAGCTGCTCGAGGGTGTCGAGGTCGAACGCGGTCCCGATCACGGCCGCGGCCTGGAGCAACTCGTCCACATCGCTGCCACTGCGTCGTACCCGGTCGAGCACCATCGAGCGCAGGGTGCCGGGAATCTCCGGCTCGGCCTCCCCACGGGTCAGGGCTGCGAGCACCTCGATCACGAACATCAGTTGGCCCTGGGTCAGCTCCCAGACGAAGGCCGCCTCCGAAGCGCGGCCTGCCTGCTTCGCCAGCAGGGCCACCTCCGCCTCGGTGAGCGGACCGAGCTCGACCAGCAGGCCGTTGCCGGCCAAGGCGCGAAGGTCTGGGTCCAGCCGGTCGGACGGGACGGTCGCCACGACGAGAAGGGGCGCATCGCCGATGGTGTGGAGGAGCCACTGGAGTGCTTCCAAGGTGGCCGTGCCGGCCAGGTGCAGGTCGTCGAAGAACAGCAACAGCGGTTGGGCTTCGGCCGCGGTCGTGAGCACATGGCGCAGGGTGTTGAGAATCCGCCGGTGCTCGATCTCCGGGCTCGCGCGCCGGTACTCCGCTGCGCCCACGACGTCGCGCAGATCGGGCACCAGCTCGACCGCCGTGTCGGTCCACGAACCGAGCATGGCCGGCAGGGCGTCGGGAGCCGTCGAGAGCAGGATCCGGCTGAGCACCGTGACGAGCGGCTGCAGCGGTGACGACCGCTCGCCCTCGAAGCAGTCGACCCGGACCGCGCGGGCGCCACCGCGATCGGCGTAGTCGGCCAGGTCTTGCGCCAGCGACGAACATCCCGAGCCCGGGCTTCCGGTGACCAGGATCGCCCCGGCTTGGCCGGCGGCAGCGAGGTGCCAGCGGTCGACCATCGCGGCGTACTCGTCGTGCCGGCCGATCAAGGTCGAGCTGCCGACGACCTCGCCTGGACGCGGAGTGAGCACCGGCCCGGGTTCGGCGCCACTCACGATCGCGCTGAACAGGGCGTCGGTCTCCGGGCTCGGCTCGACCTCCAGCTCGTCGCGCAGCTCGAGCCGGAGCTCCTCGTACGTGCGCAAGGCCGACGCGCGGTCGCCGAGATGCCACTGCGCGTTCATCAGCGCGCGACCGGCCTGCTCGTCGTGGCGGGCCCGCGTGAGCACCGACTCGGCCTGGCTCGCGATGTCGCTCCACATGCCCAGTTGTGCCTGAGCATCCCAGCTGGCGCGGTGCAGCCGGCGGGCCAGCGCTTCCACGTGCCGCTGCTGATCCTCGGCCCAACCTCGTTGCGCGAAGGCCGGCGGAAGTTCCGGGTGGCCACGGGTGAGAAGTCCGAAGGCGCGCCGCGCGGCGGTGACGGTCACGGCCGGGCTCAGGGCGGCGCGTGCTTGCGCGGACTTGGCCAACTCCTCGACGAGAGCGAGGTCACTGGTCCATGCCCGCCCGCTGTTGAAGCGGTAGCCGGTGGACGACGATCCGGTGATCACGTCGGAGCCGACCGCCCGGCGTACTCGGCTGACCAGCGAGGCGATCACCCGGTCGGCGGCGAGGGGGGCATCGTCGTCGTCCCAGAGCGCGTCCACCAGGGCGTCGATCTGCACGAGCGCACCGCCCGCGGCCACCAGCCGGCGCAGCAGGATCCCGGCCCGGCCGGCCGGAACGGGACCGAGGCGGCGTCCGTCCGCGTCGGTGACCTCCAGGGTGCCGAGCACGAAGACGGTCGAGGGCGCCGCATGGGTGGACATCAGGTGACGCTCCTCTCCTCGGGTCGGTCTCGGTGTTTCCTATGGTATAAATACATCACTGATAGTGGAGGGTGTCGATCCTCCCGGGCGAGTCGGCTGGAGAGGCGGGCGCAATGGCTGGGTCTGGTCCGAGCTTCCTCACGCTGCCGGAGCGATCCGCCAAACCCCGTTCGGCCGGGCTCACCCACGTCCTGGACAAAGGGTATTCCCTCGACCGCGTGGCGTCGGTGCTCCAGGCGTACGCCGGCTGGATCGACATCTGGAAGCTCGGCTGGGGTACGGCGTACATCGAGCCCGCGCTGGCCGAGAAGGTCCGGCTGCTGCGCGACCACCAGGTCAAGCCGTGCACCGGTGGCACGCTGCTCGAGATCGCCTGGCTGCAGGGCCGGGTCGACGAGTTCTTCGAGTTCGCCACCTGGGCCGGATTCGAGTGCGTCGAGGTGTCCCGCGGGAGCACGGACCTGCCGCTGGCCGAGAAGCACCGGATCATCCGGCAGGCCCGGTCCCTCGGGTTCGAGGTCTTCGCCGAGGTCGGCAGCAAGGACCCGGGTGACCTGGTGTCCGCGGCCGAATGGACGGCCGAGCTCGAGTCGGACCTGGACGCCGGCGCCCGCTGGCTGGTCGCGGAGGGTCGCGAGAGCGGCACCGTCGGTCTGTACGACGCCGGTGGGGAACTGCGGGAGGACCTGCTCGATGAACTGGCGTCGTCCCGTGCGGCCGGATTCATCGTCTACGAGGCTCCGCAGCGGTCGCAGCAGGCTCACCTGCTGCGGCGTCTCGGCTCCGAGGTGAACCTCGGCAACATCGCCCTCGACGACGTGATGGGCCTCGAAACGCTGCGTCGCGGCCTGCGCTCGGACACGATCGGGCTCGGTGCGGCTCTGGAGACCTCGGTCCGTGCGCACTGACGAGCAGGTCACGAGCCGGCCGACCGATCCGGAGGCGCCGAACGTCATTCCGGGGCGCTACCGGCAGGTCGCCGTCGCCAGTGTCCCGACGCTTGACCCGGCCTGGCTGACCGAGCACTTCACCGATCGCGAGGTGTACTTCCGGACCCGCTTCGTCGTGGCCCGGCACGAAGGCCGCGTGGCCCTCGTCGAGGTGGACCGCAAGCCGTCGGACGACCTGTTCACGCTGACCGTCTCGGCCCGGGTGCTGGCCGGAGCCGATGACTGCGCGGTCGTGGTGGACGAGACCGTCGACACCGCCGTTCCTTCGCAATTGGCAGCCGCCGCCGAGAGATTCCCCGGCGTCCGCTGTGTCGTGGTCGAGGGCTCGTACTCGCACGTGAGCTTCATCCTCAATCCCGCTCCGCTCCGGATCAGGCTGGTCGACGTCGTTCCGCCTGGCCCGGCCAAGTTGCTCGACCAGGTCCAGCGGGTGCTGGCCACCGCCGAGGATCTCCCGCCGGTGGTCGTCGTACCCGATCTCGTGGACAGCCGGCAGCTCCTCGCCGCGGCGTACGACGCACCTCCGCGAGATCTCCTGATCCCGTGCCGTGGCTCGGGGATGGACTTCCCCGGCAGCGCGGTGTCGTTCCTCGACGAACGACCGGCCGAACGGGACTGGACCCTGCTCGGGTGTGAGCGGTCCAACCAGATCCATCAATGGTTCTACGGCAGTACGCCGGAGCGGGTCGACATCTGCCCCCGCCAGTGGCTGACGGCGGATGGCCGGAGCACGCTGACCCGCTGCTGCCTGCTCCAGGAGGGCTTCGAGAGCGAGCGAACCGGAACGGTCGTCCCGTGGGGCGCCTCGCTGGCCGAGGTCCGCGCGGCGCTCGAGACCATCGTCGAACGGGCGGAGGTGGCATGGACGCACATCTGATCGACTCCGCGATCTTCGGTCATCAGTGGAGTACGGCGGAGAGCCGCGGGATCTTCGCCGAGACGGCTCGGGTCGCCCGCTGGGTCGACGTGATCATCGCGCTCGCCGAGGCCCAGGCGGACGTCGGCATCATCCCCGCCTCCTCGGCGGCCGCGATCGCCGGCCTGCGCGGCAGCCGGCTCGATCTGGCCGGCATCGCGGCGGGAACGCGGACAACATCGCACTCGACCCTCGGCCTGATCCAGGTGCTGCAGCGCATGCTGCCCGCGGAAGCGGCCGAGCATGTCTACTACGGCGCCACTGTTCAGGACATCTCGGACACCGCGCAGGTCCTGGAGATCGCTGAGGTCGCCGGGCTTGTCTGGCGGGACCTGTGGGCGATCGAGGCGGAGCTCCTGGCCATGGCCGAGCGGCACCGCGAGACTCCGATGGTGGGCCGTACGCACGGTCAGCCGGGGGCTCCGATCACCTTCGGCTTCAAGGCCGCGACGTGGGCCGACGAGGTCGGTCGCAGCCTGGAGCGCCTTCGTCAGGGTCGCGACCGCTGGCTGGTGGCGGAGCTGGGCGGCGCGGTCGGCGTACTCGGATTCTTCGGCGCGCAGGCGATCCCGCTGCGCACGGCGTACTGCGATCGACTCGGTCTCGGGGAGCCGGCCATCTCCTGGCTGACCACCCGCGATCGGCTCGCGGAGTTCGCCCAGGTGCTGGCTGCCGCGGTCAGTGCGATGGCCCGGATCGCGAACGAGGTCTACGTGCTCGCCCGGGCCGAGCTTGCCGAGGTGCGCGAGCCGTCGCCGTCGACCACGGTGGGCAGCATCTCGATGCCGCACAAGCGCAATCCCGAGGTGTCCGAGCAGGTCGTCACACTTGCGCGTCTGGTGCGTTCGTCGGCGGGCGTTCTCGCCGAGACCGTGGTCGGCGAGCACGAGCGGGACGGACGGTCCTGGAAGACCGAGTGGGTCGTGCTGCCGGAGCTCAGCCACTACACGCTGGCCGCGGCCGGGATGACGCGGTCCCTGGTCGGCGGCCTGGAGGTCGACCCCGCGCGGATGCTCGCGAACCTGACAGCGACGGAGACCGCGTCTTCGGAGCGGCTGCTCAGCGTGATGTCGGCCCGGCTGGGCAAGCACAAGGCGCAGGCGACGCTGCAGGACGCGTACCGGGCCGCGATCGGCACCGGCCGTTCCCTCACGGCGGTGCTCGACGGGCGGATCGAGGCGGCCGAGCTGGCCGAGCTCGACCGGGTCGACACCGGCGCCGCGGCGGCGATGGCCGACGAGGTCGTCGTCCGCGCCACCCGCCGCCGCGCGGGGGAGAGTGCGTCGTGGCGCTAGCGAGCCTCCCGCGGATTCCCCTGGGGATCTTCCCGACCCCGGTGCATCACGTCGCGGATCTCGCGGGTACGCCGGGTTTGCGCGACGTACTCGTCAAGCGCGACGACCTGACCGGATTCGCGTGGGGCGGCAACAAGGTGCGCACTCTCGAGTACGTCCTGGCCGATGCGCTGTCGCTGCGGTCCGACACCATCGTGGTCGCGGGCGGCCCCACCTCCAACTTCGCCGCCCTGTTGGCCGTTGCCGCGGCCGGGCAAGGGATCGACGTCGTACAGGTCTGCTACGGCGACCTGCGCGGCGGTGCGGCTGCGCTGGCCTTGTCGAGGAGTGCCGGTGCTCAGGTCGAGTTCACCGGTTCCGCCGATCGCAGGAGCATGGATCTTCGTGCGGGCGAGTTGGCCGGCCGGATGCGAGCCGAGGGCAGGCGTCCGTACGTCGTACCTCGCGGGGGAGCGACGCCGATCGGCGCCTGTGGTTTCGCCGTCGCCGCCACCGAGCTGGTCGCGCAGTTGGGCGGCCGCTCGGTCAGCGTGGTGATCCCGGTCGGCTCGGGAGGCAGCATCGCCGGTCTGGTCGCCGGCCTCGCGTCGGTTGACGCTGATGGAGTCGAGGTTGTCGGAGTGTCGGTCTCCCGGCCCGTCGCGGAGATCGAGGCACAGGTCGCCAAACGGGCCACGGAATGCGCCCGGCTCGTCGGCGCCAGCGGTCCGCTGCCACGGTGGCGCGTGGTCGACGGACGAGGACCCGGCTACGGCGGGGGATGGCCCGAGGCAGACCGGTTGGCGGGCGCGTTGCTGCAGCACAGCGGATTCGTCGCCGACCCCGTGTACAACGCGAAGGCGCTGCTGTGGCTGAACGATCATCGCGGTGAGCTGCCCGGGCCTGTCCTGTACTGGAGCACCGGCGGGGCACTGGCAGCCGCCGACGAACTCACCACCACGGCAGCCGCGACCGCGGCCGTCGGCGAGGAGGCAACGTCATGACAACGGTGAACTCAGCGCGCCGGGTCGAGGGCCCGTCCAAGGATCGGCCCGCGCAACAACTCGTCGACGCGGGGTTCGCCTGGGAGATCGCCGACGCACCGCTGCTCCACCACGGGCTGAACATGGCCGATATCGCGCATGTGCTCGACCTCCGCCACCGCCGGATCATTCCCGACCGCGCCGCCGCGGCGCTGCTCGGCGTACTGCTGGACACGCATCGCACCAGGCCCGAGGACTTCCCGTACGACGCGGCGTACGGCGAGCCGTACAACTCCCGCGAGCGGCACTTCGTCGCGACCATCGGTGACGACGCCGGCTGGCTCCACGCCGGCCGGCCCCGGCGGGAGGCGGCCCGGGTCGCGCTCCGGATCCTGTTGCGCAGACTGACCGCCGAGCTCGCGGCCGGCGCCGCGGAGTTCGCCGCCACCACCTGTCGTACGGCGGCCCGCTACCGCGAGGTCTACATGCCGGACCAGACCTACCTCCAGCAGGCGCAGCCCTCGACGTTCGGCCATTACCTGCTGGCCTTCGTGCCGCCGGCGATCCGGGACTGCGAACGCCTGCTCGACGCTCTCGACCAGGTCAACACGAGTCCCGGTGGCGCGGGGTGTGTCAACGGCAGCCGGTTGCTGGACGACCGGCGAGTGATCGCGGATCTGCTCGGGTTCGGCGACGTCATCACGCACACCCGCGACGCGATGTGGCAGACCGACACCTTCGTCGATGTCCTGAGTACGAGCGTCAGCCTGCTGTCCAACCAGTCCAAGCTGGCCGAGGACCTGGAGATCTGGTCCAGCCAGGAGTTCGACTACGTCGACCTGGCCGGACCGTATACCCGCGCGTCGGTGCTGATGCCGCAGAAGCGCAACCCGTACGCGTTGTCGATCGTCCGCGGCGGCGGCGGCGTCCTGATCGGGCGGCTGACCGGATTCCTCGCGGTCGTGAAGAGCCCGTCGGCCCGCAGCGACAACCTGATCTTCGCGTACGGCGAGATCCCCAAGGCGGTCGAGTTCGCGACCCGCATCACGGCGCTGATGGAAGGCGTCGTCGACACGCTGAGTGTGAACGAGGCCCGGATGTGGGAGCGCCTCGAGGAGGGGTACACCCAGGCCACGGACCTGGCCGAGTTCGTCATGCTCCGCTGCGGCCTGGACTACCGGGCGGCGTACCTCGTGGTCGGGGAGGTCGTGCGCGACGCCAGCCGGCGCGGCGTCCGGGGTGTCGACATCACGTCGGAAGACCTCGATCAGGCCGCGTTGTCGGTCGTCGGGCGTTCGCTGGATCTGGACGCCGAAGAGATCCGGAACGTCCTGGATCCGCGCGCCATCGTGGCGACCCGCAGTGCCCTCGGCGGCGCTGCGCCCGAGGCGGTCGAGACCATGACCGAGGAGTACCTCGCCAAGGCCGTCGACCTCGGCTACCGGGCGAACCACGCGCTGGAGAAGTACGCCGCGGCGGAGGCCCGGCTGCTCGCCGAGGCCGAGCAGGTCGCGGCCGGGCGGGGTGCGTGACCGGCGTTGCAACGCCGTGCAACACCTGTGCAACACCGGGCGGCAAGATCCGTTCATGGACACGTTCAACCCCGAACCTGACTGCTGCGGATGCCGCTTCGAGCAGAGCGCCCCGGCGCACCATCGGCGCCTGGTCTCGCTGGAGGCGCAGCCGATGATGTCGCTGGTGGAGCTGATCGAGATGGCGGCCACCTGGGGCGAGATCGAGTACGGCGAGGCCGAGCCGGTGATCCCCCCGAGCGAATGGATCGATTTCGCCGAAGCACACGCGTGGGCCGATGGCGACCGCGTGTTTGACGCGCTCGTGGCACTTTCCTCCCTGGTGCCACGAGCGCGGACCAAAGCAGGCGTCAGGCCGGCACGCACGCTGGTGCCGGTGTGACCCGCGAGAGGACTGCCCGATGACCGACGTACCCCGGATCGCGATCAACGGCCTCGGCCGGATCGGACGTGCGCTGCTGCGCGCCATCATCGCGCGCGACTCGTTCGTCGACGTCGTCGCCGTCCATGATCTGACCCCGGCCGCGACGCTGGCCTACCTGCTCCAGCACGACACGGTGCACGGGCGGCTCGGCGTACCGGTGGCGGCGACCGACGACGAGCTCGTGGTCGGCGACCGGCGGATCAAGGTGCTGCGGGCGAACCATCCGGGGAACCTGCCGTGGGGGTCGCTGGGCGTCGACGTGGTGGCCGAGTGCAGCGGGCACTTCACCAGCCGGGACCG
The DNA here is from genome assembly GCF_054073265.1 of Kribbella sp. CWNU-51. Lineage (NCBI taxonomy): Bacteria > Bacillati > Actinomycetota > Actinomycetes > Propionibacteriales > Kribbellaceae > Kribbella > Kribbella sp. CWNU-51. Next base: position 177,797 of record NZ_JBSXMZ010000011.1, on the reverse strand, counting down.
GGCCGGCGGGCATCTGCGGGCCGGCGCGAAACGGGTGATCGTGTCCACCCCGACCGACTCGGCGGAGGCGACGATCTGCCTCGGTGTCAACGAGGCGACCCTCGACCCGAACTCGCACCGGATCATCTCGAACGCGTCCTGCACGACCAACTGCGTCGCGCCGATCTTCGCGATCCTGGACGAGGCCTTCGGGGTCGAGGGCGGCTGGGTCGACACCGTGCACGCCTACACCAACGACCAGCAGTTGCTCGACCTGCCACACCACGACCTGCGGCGGTCCCGTGCCGCGGGCCAGAACATCATCCCGACCGGAACAGGCGCGGACACCGCTCTGGCCCGCGTGCTGCCGCAGCTGAAGGACCGCGTGCACAGCGTCGCGGTGCGCGTCCCGGTGCCCGACGGCTCGCTCAGCAACGTCGTGGGAATGCTCCGTACCCAGGCCACCACCGAGCAGGTGCGCGACGCCTTCATCCAGGCGGCGTTGTCCGAGCGCTGGGCCGGGATCGTGGGCGTCAGCGACATGCCGATGGTCTCCAGCGACGTCATCGGCGACCCGCGCTCCTGCGTCGTCACGCTGCAGGACATCGAGTCGCACGGCAACGCCGTCCGCGTGTTCGGCTGGTACGACAACGAGTTCGGCTACGCCAACCGGTTGCTCGACCTGATCGAGATGGTGACGCTGCGGACCAACGTCAGACGTCCCGCGCAAGCTCGTACGACGCCCTCGTCGGCGCTGGTGTGGTGATCAGCCGCGTCGTTCGGGCAGCGACACCCAGACGACTTTGGTGGTGCGCGCGGACGGATTGCGCCACGAGTGGTTCTCCTCGGAGCGGAAGTGCAGCGAGTCGCCCGCGCTGAGGCGATACGTCTGCGCACCGACCGTCACCTCCAGCGTCCCGGACTGGACGTGCACCAGGGCCTCGCCGGCCGGATGCCGGTCGTCGGCGGACTGGGCGCCCGCGGCGATCTCGGTGATGCTCGCGGTGAGCTCGAACGGCCCGGACTCCGCGGAGATCGAACCCACCACGACGTCGCCGTCGGGTGACGTCCGGACCCGCCGCTGGTTCTTCGGGGTGAAGCTGACCGGCGTGGCCGGCGCGTCGGTCTCGTCGATGAAGTGGGCGACCGGCACCTGGAAGGCGGCCGCGAGCTTGAGCAGCGTGGTGATGGTGGGGACCATCGTGCCCTGCTCCACCTTGTGGATCGCGGCCGGTGAGACGTCGGAGCGCTCGGCCAGCTGCTGCAGCGACAGTCCGAGCCGGCCGCGCAGCGTGCGGAGCCGCGGGCCGATGCCGGCGACGACCTCGGAGACCTCGGACTCCGACAGCGGAGCCCCGGCGGGTCGCTCGGCCGGCGCGTGGTCACCGACCCGTGCGGATCGTGCGGTTGGCGGTGTCACTCGGCACTCCTTCGGTCTGCCCCCGGCCTTTAGTAGACGCAGTATATCCGATGGTTGACGGACGTCGATGTGTCTCATAGTGTATTTGCTTATCGGATAAGAGATTTCCGTCGAACCCGAGGAGCTGCTGGTGGACGGCATTCACGACATGGGCGGCGCCCACGGCTGGGGCACGGTCGCGATCGAACCGGACGAGCCGGTGTTCGCGGCGGACTGGCACGCTCGCACCTTCGCGCTGGGGCTCGCCTCGATGGGCGCGTCGGGGACCAACCTCGACGCCTTCCGGCACGCGCTCGAGCGCCTGCACCCGGTCGACTATCTCGCCGACGGGTACTACGGGCGGTGGCTGGCGGCCGCGGAGCTGCTGCTGGTGGACAGCGGCGTACTCGCGCAGGGTGCAGTGGAGGCCCGCGCTCGCCGCCTGGCCGGTGAGGACGTCAGCGAGCCGGCCGACGTCGAGGTTCGCAAACCGTCGTACGAGCGTGGTGGCCCCGGATCGTTGCGTCAGATCGAGGACGCGCCGGCCTTCGGGGCCGGGCAGCGAGTGCGGGCCCGGGAACAGTACAAGGCCGGCCACACCCGGATGCCCGCGTACGTCCGCGGTCGCGCCGGAGTCGTCGAGGCTCGCCGTCCCGCCGCCGTACTGCCGGACAGCACCGCCCACTTCACCGGCGAGGACGCGCAGCACGTCTACACCGTGCGCTTCGAGGCGACCGACCTGTGGGGTCCCGGCGCCGAGCCGGCGACCGTTTTCATCGACCTCTTCGAGAGCTACCTGGAGGACTGCCAGTGAGTGCCGATCCCCGTTCCGTCGACCGGCCACCGGCCGCCCTGCGCGCCGAGGCGCTCGAGGAGCTGCTCACCGAGCGCGGCCTGGTGAAGACCGAGGTGCTCGACGGCTTCATCAATCGCTACGTGAACGACGTCGGCCCGCTCAACGGCGCCAAGGTGGTGGCCAAGGCGTGGGTCGACCCGGACTACCGCGAACGTCTGCTCGCGGACGGCACCGGCGCCATCAAGGAGCTGGGATTCGCCGGTCCGCAGGGCGAGCACATCGTGGTCGTGGAGAACACCGACGAGGTGCACAACCTCGTCGTCTGCACACTGTGCTCCTGCTACCCGTGGCCCGTGCTCGGACTGCCCCCGAACTGGTACAAGGATCCGGCGTACCGGTCCCGGGCGGTGCGGGAGCCGCGGGCGCTGCTCGCGGAGATGGGGCTGCCACTCGCGGACGACATCCGCATCAGGGTGTGGGACTCGAGCGCGGAGAACAGGTACTTCGTTCTGCCGCGGCGCCCACAGCACACCGACGGCCTGGCCGAGGAAGAACTCGCTGCCCTCGTGACCCGCGACGCCATGGTCGGCGTCGCGGAGGTGCTCTCGTGACAGCGGAGATCGCCGGCACCCTGGACGACACCGTCACCGGGCTGCCGCGAGCCAACGGCGAGCTCGTCTTCGAGCAGCCGTGGGAGAGCCGTGCCTTCGGGATCGCGGCCGCGCTGGCCGATCAGGGCCTGTTCTCCTGGAAGGACTTCCAGGGGGGCCTGATCGCCGAGGTGGCCCGGCGCGACGGCGAACCGGGGGAATACAGCTACTACGACCGCTGGCTCGGCGCGCTTGAAGAGCTCTTGTCCGAGCGCGGGGTCGTGTCCGCGGACGACATCGACGCCCGCGCCGACATCCTGTGCCACCGGCCGGCGGGTCACGACCATCGCGACGAGGACCATGGCCACCACGCGCACTGAGGACCTGGTGGCGGCCACCCGCAGTGTCGAGAGTGTCTGGCACGGCGGGTACCACTGCACCGTCGAGGCCGGCCCGTTCACGATCCAGGTCGACGAACCGGAGGAGGTCGGCGGCGCCAACCTCGGTCCGCAGCCCACCGACCTGTTCCTGGCTTCGGTCGCGTCCTGCTTCACGCTGGCGATCAGCTACGCGGCCCGCAAGCGTTCGCTCGACCTCACCGAGCTGACGGTCCGAGCGACCGGCCGGTACGACGGCCTGCAGTTCGGAGCCGTCCACGTCGAGGCGCGGATCGGTGCCCCTGAGGCCGAGCTCGAGCGACTGGTCGCCGCGGCCGAGCGGGTCTGCTACGTGACCAACACGCTGCGCTCCGGCGTACGGCTGACCACCCGAGCAGTTGTCCCCAAGGACGGAGAGATCCAGTGACCATGCGATGCGAAGCAGGGAGTGAGTTCTCGTGAAGATCGTTGTGATCGGCGGCGGTGCGGCCGGCCTCGGGGTGGCCGGCGCCGCCAAGGGCCAGGACCCGTCCGCCCAGACGGTGGTGTACACCGAGTACGAGGACGTGGCCTACAGCCCGTGCGGGATCCCCTTCGTGCACGGCAAGGAGATCGAGTCCTTCGAGAAGCTGTTCCTCGCGACCAAGGAACAGTACGTTGCCCAAGGCATCGATGTGCACTACGAGACCAGCGTCGAGAGCATCGACCCCAGGTCGCGGACCATCAAGGTGAGCGGCGAGGGCGAGGTCTCCTACGACAAGCTCGTCCTCGCGACCGGCTGGAACTACGACACCCCAGACATCCCCGGCGTCGAGCTCGGCGGCATCTACCACGTCAAGAACATCCGCGCCGCGATGGAGTGGGACCGCTACCTCGACACGGTGAAGTCGGCCGTGGTGGTGGAGTCCGGGCCGATCGCGATGGAGATGGTCTCGGCCCTGCGCCATCGCGGCATCGACGTGACCCTGATCGATCCCGGACCGTGGCCGATGGCCGACGTGATCGACCCGGACATCGTCGAGCCCGTCCGGAAGGACTGGGAGGAGTCCGGTGTCACGCTCAAGTTCGGTGAGCGGGTGACCGCCTTCCGGGGCACGGACACCCTCACCCACGTGAGTACGACGTTCGGCGACGTACCGGCGCAGTTGGCGGTGATTGGCAGCCACAAGGTGGCCAACTCCGGTCTCGCCGGGTCCGCCGGGATCAAGCTGGGCAGCACCGGCGGTATCGCGGTCGACCCGCGGATGCGCACCTCCGACCCGAACGTCTATGCGGCGGGTGACTGCGCCGAGATTCCGCACGGTGTCTCGAACGTCCCGTTGCAAGGGCTTTCGGGCAGCCACGCCTACGCCCAGGGCAAGACCGCGGGGATCAACGCGGCCGGCGGCTCGCGGGTGCACAACCCGGTGTACGTGCCCTGGGGAATGCTCGCCGGGCAGTGGATGATCGGCGGGGTCTCGTTCGGCGAGACGCTCGCCACGGCGCTCGGACTGCCCTTCGTCACCGGCGTTGCCGACGGCATCACCCGGGCGCGGTACTACCCGGGCGTGAAGCCGATCAAGGTCAAGCTGCTCGCGGACCCCGGGACCCGGCGGCTGATCGGCGCCCAGATGGTCGGTGGCGAGGGGATCAAGGAGCGCGCGGACTTCCTCGGCATCGTGGCCCGGACCGGCATCACGGTCGACACGCTGGCCACGATGGAGAACGTCTACTCGCCCGCGATCGGCGCGTTGAACGAACCCATCGCGATGGCGGCGCAAGCCCTTGTCGCGAAGCTCTGAGGCGGCCGGTATGCCCTTCTTCCACTGGCTTCGCTCGAACTCCGAGCACGCCCTGCTGGCCGACGCGCAGCGTCGGATGGCAGCCAAGTACGGCGCCAATCCGCCGGCCCGCCCGCACGGACTCAAGGACCGCTGGTGGCGACAGGTGTTCGCACCCGTCTACCGGATCCTGCCCTGGGGACTGCGCCGGACCACCATGCAGGCGATTCCGGGCAGCCATCGCAGGGGATGGCCGAAGCCCGACTACCTCCCGCCAGGCGATTACTGAGCCCCTGCCCCGACCGGGTGCAGGCCGTCCCACCTCTCCGCACTGCCGACACTTCGAAGGAGTCAGCATCATGCCGAAGACAGTCACCATCGAACCGCCCCAGGAGGGCGACATCCTCTTCGACGTCGAGGAGAAGATCTTCCCCGACCACCAGGCCAACGAAGGCGACAAGGCGTACGTCTTCATGCACACGGTCCCGTTCGAGGGCTCCGTCGGCCTGGTCAACATGCTCACGGCCACCCGCCTGCAGCGGAAGGGATTCGACCTCACCTTCATCCTGTACGGTCCCGGCGTCCTGATGGCCTCGGCCGCCCGCGGCTACCCGGCCGTCGGCAGCGAGGGCTTCCCGGGCAACCTCGGCTACAACAAGCAGCTCAAGACGCTGATCGACGAGGGTGCGAAGGTGTACGCCTGCCGGTTCGCGATGGGCGCGCTCTACGGCATGCGCGAGGACGACCTGATCAAGGGCGTCATCCCGTTCAACCCGCTGGACGTGCTGGACGCCAACATCCAGGCCTGGCGGGACCGGGCCATCGTGTTCGCGACCTGGACCGTCTGATCCGTCCCACGACGAACGATGCCCCGCAGCCGTGAGGCTGCGGGGCATCGTCATGTTCATCCTTGTGGAGGCGGGATGTGACGGCGGAACCAGGCGACCAGGGCCGGGTCCTCGAACCCGCCGGCGACCAGCGCAGCGCCGGACAGATCGTCGTCCTGCGTGTACTCGTTCTGGGCCGCAACGCAGCACAGTCCGGCCGCCACAGCCGCGCGTACGCCGTTTTGCGAGTCCTCCACGGCCACGGTCCGATCGGCCGGACAGCCCGTCCGCCGCAGCACCTCGAGGTATACCGCCGGGCTTGGCTTGAGCTCGGGAACTTCGGTGCCGGTGACAACGGTTTGGAAGCGCGGGCCGAAGACCTGGTCCAGCAGCGGTTCGACCCAGGCGCGCGTACCGGTCGTTGCCACATGCATCGGTACGCCAGCCGCGTCGAGCTCATCGAGCAGCCGGTGGACACCCGGCCTGGCCTGCACCTTCCCGGCCTCGATCAGGTCCCGCATGATCTCGGTCTTACGAGCGTGCAACCGCTCGGCCAGGCGCCGGGCATCGCCGGCGGGCACTCCGACGGTCTCGAACCAGAACGCCAGTCGCTTGGCCCCGCCGGCGATGTGAAGCAGCTTTCCGTACGTCGGAACGTCCCAACGGTCTCCTAGTCCGGCCTCCTCGAAGGCGGCGTTGAAGGCGACCCGATGGCCATCGCGTTCGCTGTCGACCAGCGTGCCGTCGACATCGAAGACGACCGCGGCCAGCCGGCCCACCTCAGGCCCCCGGCGACTGCTGCAGGTACTCGCGGATCCGGCCGAGCACCGCCGTACCGGTGAAGCCGTGACGCGCCATCACCTGGTCGCCAGGGCCGCACGTGCCGAACTCGTCGATACCGATGGCCAGGTCGACCAGCCCCTTCCAGCCCATGGTGCTGCCGGCTTCCAGGCTGACCGTGACCGCGAGCGGATCCGGGACGTAGGCGGATCGGTCCAGCGCGGAAACCACGCGGACGCTGTGACCTTCGGCGGTCAGCGCGTCGGCGACCTCACCGGCCAGGGCGACCTCGGATCCGGTGGCCACGATCTCGACCGAGACGGGCGAGCGCTCATCAGCCGGCGGCGCGCTCTGGGGGAGTGTCTGGCGGGACAGGATCAGGGCAGTGGGACCATCGGTACCCTCGAGCGCCAGCTGCCAGGCCCGTGCAGTCTCGGCGTCGTCCGCCGGGCGCAGTACCTGCAGTCCGGGGATGACGCGCAGCGACTCGATCTGCTCGACAGGCTGATGGGTGGGGCCGTCCTCGCCGACCGCGATCGAGTCGTGGGTCAGCACGTGGATGACGGGCTGGCGCATCAGCGCGGCGAGCCGGAGCGCCGGCCGCAGATAGTCGGCGAAGACCAGGAACGTACTCCCGTAGACCCGGAACCCGCCGTGCAGGCTGAGCCCGTTCATGATCGCGGCCATGCCGAACTCCCTGATCCCGAAGGCGATCGTGGAGCCCGAGTAGTCGTCACGGGTCACCACGGCTCCGCCGGTCGCGGTCCCGGTGGAGCCGGCCAGGTCCGCCGATCCACCGATCAGCTCCGGCAGCACGGCCGGCAAAGCCTTCAGGCAAGCCTGGGACGACTGCCGAGTGGCCCGAGGCGCTTCGCCGGGAACCGCGGACAGCGTCTCCACAAGAGCATCCGGCAGTTGCCGATCGCGGCTGCGGCGGAACTCCGCTGCCTGATGCGGTGCGCTCGCCTCGAAGGCGGCGTACGCGGCCTGCCAGGCAGCGTGTTCGCGGGCGCCGACCGACGCCAACGCATCGCAGGCAGCCCGCACCGGCTCCGGAACGCTGAACGGCGGATGGTCCCACCCGGCCAGTCGCTTGGCCTCCGCGGCCAGCTCCTCCCCGAGCGGCGAACCATGCGCCTTCGACGTGCCCGCTACGCCTGGGGCGCCGTGGCCGATCATGGTCCGGACTGCGATCAGGCTCGGGCGCGCGTCAGCCTTGGCCCGAGCGATGGCGGCGTCGATCGCGTCGACATCGGTACCGTCCTGAACCGTCTGCGTGTGCCAGCCGTACGCCGCGAAGCGAGCGACCTGGTCGTCGCTGCAGGAACGGTCGACCGAACCGTCGATGGTGATCGAGTTGTCGTCCCAGAGCACGACCAGCCGGCCCAGACCGAGATGCCCGGCGAGCGAGGCCGCCTCGTGGCTGACCCCCTCCATCAGGCAGCCGTCGCCGACGATCGCGTACGTGTGATGGTCGGTGATCTCCGGATAGCGCGCGTGCGTCATCCGCTCCGCCAGGGCCATCCCGACGGCCATGGCCAGGCCCTGCCCGAGCGGCCCCGTCGTGCACTCGACCCCGGCGGTGTGACCGAACTCGGGATGGCCGGGAGTGCGCGACCCGAGCTGCCGGAACGCGCGCAGTTCGGCCTCGGGCAGGTCGTAGCCGAAGATGTGCAGCAGACCGTAGAGGAGAGCCGAACCGTGCCCGGCCGAGAGCACGAAGCGATCCCGGTCGGCCCAGTCGGGTGCCGAGGGGTCGTGGCGCAGATGGCGGCTCCAGAGCGCCCATGCCATCGGGGCGGCGCCCATCGGCATGCCGGGATGACCTGAGTTCGCCGCCTGCACCATGTCGACGGCGAGGAAGCGCAAGGTGTCGACCGCCAGCCGGTCGGTCTCGACGAACGGCGTGGCCGATCGTTGTAGCAGCTCGGTCATCAGGCGGCCTCCTCGTTCTTCTGCGCGGCGCTGACCGCGGCCGCGCGCAACTGCCGGACGGCGGCGGCCTTGCCGTCGCTATGGGCATACATCCACGAGCCGGAGATGAACACGTCGGCACCGGCCGCGGCCGCGCCCCGGATGGTGTCGGCGGTGATGCCGCCGTCGACCTCGAGCTCGATCGGCAGGCCGGACTCGTCGATCAGCCGCCGCAGCCGGGCCACCTTCTTCTCCACCGAGGGGATGTAGGCCTGCCCACCGAAGCCGGGGTTGACCGTCATCGCCAGCACCAGGTCCGTCTCGGTCAGAACGTGTTCCACCAGGTCCACGGGCGTGTGCGGATTGAGTGCGACACCACTGCGTACGCCGAGATCCCGGATCCGGCCCAGCGTGCGATGGAGATGGGTGCACGCCTCGGCGTGGACGATGATCAACTCGCATCCGGCCTCGACGTACCGGGGTAGGAGCTCGTCGGGCTCCACCACCATCAGATGGGCCTCGAAGGCGACCCGGCTGTGCTCCTGGGCCGCCGCGATCACGTCCGGGCCGAAGGTGAGGTTCGGGACGAACACCCCGTCCATCACGTCCCACTGGATCCGGTCGACGCCGGCGTCGCACAGCGCGCGGATCTCGTCGCCGAGGCGCGCGAAATCGGCGGGCAGCACCGAGGGGACGATGAGCGGACGGGGAGCGCGAGGGGTGGGCTCGGTCATGGCTGGCCTTCCTGATCGGAGACTTCCAAGCGCACCGTGCCGCGCCGATCGCGCCCTCACCCGCCCGGGTGGAGATGCGGGTGAATCCTCGTGATCGTGGGGGAATCGTGCTGTCTCCGCTTACTCTTGGCCCATGCCGGCCACGACTCCGACCCCGCTGCGACTCGTCCTGGTGGACGACCACGAGATGGTGCTGCACGGCCTCGTCGCGATGCTCGGCCATTTCGTCGACCAGGTGGTGGTCACCGGCCAGGCGACGACCGCGGCGGAGGCGCTCACGCTGGTCTCCGACGAGCGGCCCGACGTCGTGCTGTGCGACGTACGGATCGGCAAGGAGAGCGGGCTCGACCTCTGCCGCCAGATCACCGCGCAGTATCCGGAGACCAAGGTCGTGCTGCTGACGGTGTACGACGACGAGCACTACCTGTACCAGGCGCTGAGAGTCGGTGCGTCGGGCTACATCCTCAAGCGGATCGACGGTCAGGAGCTGGTCGGGCATCTGCGCCGCGTGCGTGAGGGCGAGACGGTCATCGACCCTGCGCTGGCCGGACGCGTCGCACTGTCCGCCGCCAGGCTCAGTGCGGGCGAGTTCTGGCCGGGCGCGCACCTCGGGCTCACCCAGCGCGAGTCGGAGGTCCTGGAGCTGCTCGTCTCCGGCCACTCCAACCGAGGTGTCGCGAGCAAGCTCGTCGTCAGTGAGGACACGGTGAAGACCCACATCCGTGGCCTGTACCGCAAGCTCGGGGTCTCCGACCGCAGCGGCGCCATCGCCGTCGCGCTTCGCGAGGGTCTGTTCCATTGACCGCCGAGACGGGGCCCGTCCCCTCGGCGGCCGAGCTCGCGCGACTCCTCGAGGCCGACGGTGTGCTGCTGCTCGCCAGCGACGGTCAGGAGCTCACGGTCGCCGACATCTGGCCGCCCCACCCGTCGACCGCCGCGCTGAGCATGCCGGTCGGATTCGGAGTGACGGGTCTCGTGGCCCGCAACGGCACGCCCGTCGTCCTTGCCTCCGACTCGCCGCGTAACGCGCTGCACCGGCAGTTGCTCCGTCTCGAACCCCGGCAGACCGTCGCCAGGATGTGTGTTCCGCTCCCAGGGCTCGAGGACCACATCGTCGGAGTGCTGGCGGCCCATCGCAGTCCGCGCGTTCCCTTCGGTCCGGCCGACCTCGCCCGCGCCGAGCGGTACGCCGCAGCGCTCGGTCTGCGGCTGCACGCCGAGCAGCTGTGGCTGGCGGTGAACCGGCACCGGACCGAGCGGGATCGCCTGATCAAGCAGGCCATCTCGGCTCAGGAGGCCGAGCGCCGGCGGATCGCCTTCGACCTGCACGATGGGGTCACGACCGCGCTGGCGTCCATGTCGTTCCACCTCTCGGCCGCGGACATGACCGTGTCCGAGCTCGCCGTACGCGACTCCGCGGGCGGAGTTCCGGAGGCTGAGCTGGCGCGAGCGCGGGCCGAGTTGGTGAGCGCCCGGGAGCTGGCCGACCTGGCCTACCACCAGACGCGGGCCGCGATCTCCGGCCTGCACAGCCTGGTCCTGGACGACCTCGGCCTGGTCGCGGCGATGGAGTCCCTGGTGCAGATGGCGGCGGGTGGCGAGAGTGCTCCGTCGATCGACCTGCTGGTCGATCCCGCGGCGACCCTCGACGACATCCCCGACCATGTCGCCGCGGCGCTCTACCGGATCGCCCAGGAGGCGCTCGCCAACGCGGTCAAGCACGCCGAGGCCGATCGCGTCGTACTGTCGCTACGGCGGGTCGGCGACTCGATCGTGTTCGGCTGCGCCGACGACGGCAAAGGGTTCGACCCGGAGGAACGGCGGACCGCCCGCGCGGGCGACGCGGACGGTGCGCAGCACTTCGGGCTCAGCTCGATCGCGGAACGCTGCGCGCTGATCGAGGCGTCACTGCGGATCGAATCGATCCCCGAGCGAGGTACGACGGTCCTGGTCGAGCTGCCCTTCTGAGCCCACGGTTCAGCGGGTCGCCTGACCGGCCCGACGGCAGTTGTCCACCAGGATCTGCTGGGCTTTCGGCACATTCCGGGTTTCGCCACCCCAGGCGCTCAGAGCATCGCTCACCAGAGCGCGCCCGAAGGAGAACGTGACCGGCCACGCGCGGTCGCCGAGTCGGTGCAGTTCGCGGAGAGACTCGCACACATGGCCCGTCGGCTGGCCACCGGAGAGGAACGCGATCCCGGCCAGCGCCTCGGGCACCGTCTCGGACAGTACGCCGAAGGTGGCAGCGGCTATCGTCCGCGCGGTGGCTGCCGGGGCGTCGAGGCCGGGAGTCACGAAGTTCGGCTTGAGGACGACGCCGGACAGGTCGACGCCGGCCTGCGCCAGCTCGTCGAACAGGGTGCGCAGGGCAAGGTTCGATGCCTGCGCCGACGCACCCAGATCGTGGTCACCGGTGCACAGAACCTCCGGCTCGACGATCGGGACGATGCCGTGCTGCTGGCAGAGAGCGGCGTACCGGGCGAGCGCGTGACCGTTGGCCCGGGCCGAGTACGGCGTGATCGTGGCGACGTCGAAGACCGCGCGCCACTTGGCGAACGCGGCCCCGCGTTCGGCGTACGACGCGAGCCGGTCACCCAGCCCGTCGAGCCCTTCGGTGACCAGCGCGCCACCGCCACCGGGCAGCCTGCTCGTGCCGGTGTCGACCTTGATGCCGGGCAGGATGCCCAGCTCGCGTGCGGCCTGGGGGAACGGGCGGCCGTCGGCCAGCTCCTGCCCGAACGTCTCGTCGGACCAGATCACCCCGCTGACCCAGTCCGAGAGCCCATCGGCGGTGATCAGCAGTTCGCGATAGTCCCGCCGGGCGGTCGGGCTGGACGGAATGCCTTCCTGTTCCAGCCGGGACGACATGGTCTTGATGGATTCGTCGGCGGCCAGGATGCCGCGACCGGCATCGGTCATCCGACGGGCGGTGTCGGCGAGAGTGGGGAGATCGGTGCGCAGCGTCGTGGTCATGCAGTGCAGCATCGCCCGGCGCGGCACCGCCGTACTCACCCCTGGGGGCGAGACCGGGTGTGAAACGCCGCCGCCCCCACCCGGCCGGCATCGCAGACGTGGCGGAGGAACAGCCGGCTCGCCGCGGTCGGTTCGGCGGTCGTGCACAGATGCCACGGGCGATCGACAGGAGTCCCGGGTACGCCGTACGTCGCAAGCTCACCGGCGTCGAGTTGACCGCGCACGGCCTCCTCGTGCACCAAGGTCAGGCCCAGTCCCTGGCGCGCCGCGGCGACCGCTGCCCCCGAGGTCCCGAGGGTGAGCAGCGGTGGCGCCGCCTGCAGCCGGGTCAGCAGCGACAACGTCGTGTCCCGGGTGCCCGAGCCCTGACCGGTGAGCAACCAGGTGCTGGTCAGTGGATCGTCGTCGCGTCCAGGTCGGCCGACGAGCACCAGCCGGTTGGCCCGGCGGGCGCGGGTGACCAGGCCGGAGCCGCGCGGCGGCCGTCCGGCCAGCACGACATCGACGGCATGGTCGCGGGCCTGGGCGAAGAGCTCGTCCCGGGGGAGGACCGACAAGGACAGCTCGACCTGCGGATGCTCGTCGACGAACGAGGCCATCAGGCGGGGAAGGACATACTCGCTGGCCGTCGCCACCGCCCCGATCCGGAGCCGGCCCCGATCGGCGTCGTGCACCGCACCGGCCGCCTCGGCGAGCAGCCCGAGCAGCTTGCGGACGTACGCCGCGAAGGTCTCGCCGGCGTCCGTCGGCACGATGCCGCGCCCGGCCTTGCCGAACAGCGCGGTGCCCAGTGCGGTCTCCAGCGCCGAGATCGCGGCCGACACCGCCGGCGGCGTGACGTGCAGGGTCTCGGCCGCCGCGCGGATGCTTCCGCCTTCGTAGACGGCCAGGAAGGTCTGAAGCCGTCCCCAGGTGGCCGCGGCCGGCAGATCCATGATGTACCTATCCCTTAACAGTCAGCGGAGAAGTTTCAATTGTAGTTGATGCTTCACCGGAGCAGGCTGGTGCCCGAAGGATCACGCACACACCGGATGGGAGCAGCCGATGACGACGACCGAGAACGGCGCGAAGGCCAAGGAGCGCTGGGACCCGGGGGTGCAGAGCTACGCCGGGATGGGCTACTGGAACCCCGACTACGAGCCCAAGGAGACCGACGTACTGGCCGTCTTCCGGGTGGCGCCGCAGGACGGCGTCGAGCCGATCGAGGCGGCGGCCGCCGTGGCCGGCGAGTCCTCGACCGCGACCTGGACGGTGGTCTGGACGGACCGGCTGACCGCGAACAGCCACTACCAGGCCAAGGCCTACAAGGTGGAGGAAGTGCCTGGGCGACCCGGCGAGTACTTCGCCTACATCGCCTACGACATCGACCTGTTCGAGGAGGGATCGATCGCCAACCTCACCTCCTCGATCATCGGCAACGTGTTCGGCTTCAAGCCGCTGAAGGCACTGCGGCTCGAGGACCTGCGGATCCCGGTCGCGTACGTCAAGACGTTCCAGGGCCCCGCGCACGGGATCGTGATGGAACGCGAGATGCTGAACAAGTACGGGCGTCCGTTGCTCGGAGCAACCATCAAGCCGAAGCTCGGGCTGTCCGCCCGCAACTACGGCCGGGTCGTCTACGAGGCCTGCCGCGGCGGCCTGGACTTCACCAAGGACGACGAGAACATCAACTCGCAGCCGTTCATGCGCTGGCGGGACCGCTTCCTCTACGCGATGGAGGGCGTGAACAAGGCGGTGGCCGAGACCGGTGAGATCAAGGGCCACTACCTCAATGTCACCGCCGGGACGATGGAGGAGATGTACAACCGGGCCGAGTTCGCCAAGGAGCTGGGCAGCGTCGTCGTGATGATCGACCTGACCATCGGCTACACCGCGATCCAGTCGATGGCGCACTGGGCCCGGCAGAACGGCGTACTGCTGCACCTGCACCGCGCGGGGCACTCGACGTACACCCGGCAGAAGACGCACGGGGTGAGCTTCCGGGTGATCTCGAAGTGGTGCCGGCTGATGGGTGTCGACCACGTCCACGCCGGCACCGTGGTGGGCAAGCTCGAGGGCGATCCGGCCACGACCCGCGGTTTCTACGACACGCTGCGGGAGGACCACGTCGCGAGGAACCCGGAGAACGGGATCTTCTTCGACCAGGACTGGGCCTCGATGCCGGGCGTGCTGCCGGTCGCCTCCGGCGGGATCCACGCCGGGCAGATGCACCAGCTGCTCGACCTGTTCTCCGACGACGTGATCCTGCAGTTCGGCGGCGGCACGATCGGCCACCCGTTCGGGATCGCGGCCGGCGCCGAGGCCAACCGGGTCGCGCTCGAGGCCATGGTCAAGGCACGCAACGAGGGTCGCGACCTGCTCCGCGAAGGGCCTGATGTCCTGCGGGTCGCCGCCAAGTCCTGCGCCCCGCTCGAGGCCGCGTTGTCCACCTGGGGTGACGTCACCTTCGACTACACCAGCACGGACGCCCCCGACGTCGTCCCGACGGCGACAGCCTCCGTCTAGCCCGATACGCACCGACTCGAGGAGCATCACCATGCAACTGCGCCACGGGACCTTCTCCTACCTGCCCGACCTCACCGACGACGAGATCGCCGACCAGATCCGCTACGCCCTGCGGCACGGCTGGCCGGTCTCGGTGGAGTACACCGACGACCCGCACCCACGCAACGTCTACTGGGAGATGTGGGGCCTGCCGATGTTCGACCTCGCCGAGCCTGACGGGGTCCTTGCCCAGATCAACGAGTGCCGGGCGACGTACCCGAACCACTACGTCCGGGTCCTCGCGTACGACGCGAGCCTCGGGCGTCAGACGACCGCCATGCAGTTCCTCGTGCAGCGGCCCGCCGAGGAGCCCGGCTTCCTGCTCTCCCGGGTCGAGGGGCCGGACCGGACCCAGCGCTACGCCATCTCGTCGTACGCCACGACGCGACCGGCCGGAGCGCGCTACGGGGACGGGTAACAGATGACCGGCTTCGGGTTCCCCCGCACCGCCGGCACCTCGCCTGAGGAAGTGAGCACTGAGGCGGTGGAATCGGTACTGCTGACGGACGATGCCGAGCTCGACCTGTCCGTCGACGAGGCAGTGGCCAGGGTCGAGGAGACCCTGGCCGCCCTCGAGGCCGAGCTCGTCGGACTGGCCTCGGTCAAGCGCCGGGTGCGCGAGATCGCGTCGCTGCTCCTGGTGGACCGGGCGCGACGTCAGTTCGGACTGACGTCGTCCCGGCCGACGCTGCACATGAGCTTCACCGGCGGGCCCGGGACCGGCAAGACGACGGTGGCGCTCCGGATGGCCGCGATCCTGCACGCACTCGGGTACATCCGTGCGCCGCGCGTACACACCGTCACCCGCGACGACCTCGTCGGCCAGTTCATCGGGCACACCGCGCCGAAGACCAAGGAGGCGATCGCGCGGGCCGCCGGCGGGGTGCTGTTCATCGACGAGGCCTACTACCTGTTCCGGCCCGACAACGAACGGGACTACGGGCAGGAGGTGATCGAGATCCTGCTGACCGAGATGGAGAACGAGCGAGGTGACCTGGTCGTCATCTTCGCCGGCTACCCGGACCGGATGGCCACCTTCTTCTCGGCCAACCCCGGCCTGAGCTCGCGGGTGCCGCATCACATCGAGTTCGAGGACTACGACCACACGGAGCTCGTCCAGATCGCCGATCTGATGCTGACGTCGGAGAACTTCCGCTTCGACGACGCAGCCCAGGCCGCCTTCTCGGAGTACCTGACCCGGCGGATGCAGCGGCCGCGCTTCTCCAACGCTCGCAGTGTGCGCAACGCGATCGAGCGGTGCCGGCTCCGCCAGGCCCGGCGGCTGGTCGAGCTGAGACGCCCGCTGCGCAAGGAGGATCTCATCACGCTGACCGCGGACGACATCTTCGGCAGCAGTGTGTTCCTGGCAGCGAGCGACGCTCAGTAGGCCACCGACGTGACCCTGCCCTCCACCTCGTCCCAGAGCGCGTCGAGCTTCGCGCACAGCGTCCGTGCGACGTGGCCCGGAAAGCCGGTGTGGGGCAGGTGCGGGTGGGGACGCGTCGGCGCGGCGGCGACGGCTCGCGTGAACCTTTCCCGCACGCGAGCCTCGTCGTCGGAGTCGAGGTGCTCCCCGAGCATCGCGGCGAGCCGCCGCTCGGCGGCGATGGTCCGCCCGAGGTGGTTGTGGACGCCGGACCACACCGAGGGCCACGGCACCTGGATCGTCTGGGCCTGGCCGTACTCCTTGGCCTTCGCCCGTACCAGCGTCCGTTCCAGCCGCCGGATCGCGCGCAGGTGGTCGCGCACCTCGGCCCGCCCGGCCGGGAGATGCCGCGCGACCGGCGGAAGCAGGATCCAGGTCGCGGCGGCCGTGTGCCGGCTGGCTTGGGCGAGGAATCTGTCGGTGTTCATCCGCGTCTCGCCGGGCTGGGCCGGCGACCCGCGGTGGGCGGCTGTCCGCAGCAGCGTCAGCAGCGCGGCATGGCGACCTTCGACTTCGCTCAACAAGGTTTGCATGGTGCACCTCGCGGGTTCGGGGCTGGGGTGCTCCGAGTCTCCGAGCCGTTTCACAAGTGCACAAGGTTGATCTTCGGCTCACCCGTCCGCTCACCCCTCCGGGGCAGGGGGCCGGCGGAATCCGCCGGTACAAAGAGAGCGTGGACACACGGACCGGCTCGCCGGCGCGACGCGGCGCCGGTGAACTCGAGAGCGAAGTGCTCGCCGCACTGTGGGCCGCCGAGAGACCGCTGTCTCCCGTCGAGGTGCAGGCCGCGATGGCCGGCAACTTGGCCTACAACACGGTGCACACCATCCTGACCAGGCTCGGCCGGAAGAGCCTGGTCGCCCGGGTGCAGGCCGGGTGCCGCGCTCGCTACCGCCCGACCAAGGGCGCCGCGGAGTTCGCGGCTGAGCAGATGCGGACCGCACTGGGCCAGGGCTCGGATCGCCTGGAGATCCTGCACCGCTTCGTCCGGGCCCTCGACCCGGCCGACAAGGCCACATTGCGAGCGCTGCTCGGCGACCCGGGGTAAGTCCGAGAATGGCGTCATGGACAAGCCGGAGTTGGCGACGTTGCTGGACCTCGAGCCACATCCGGAAGGCGGGTGGTTCCGGGAGACGTGGCGATCGGCGGTGGAGTTCGAGCCGCCGGGGTACGGCGGCGCCCGGGCCAGTGCTACCGCGATCTACTTCCTGTTGGGACCGGGAGAGGAGTCGCAATGGCATCGCGTCCGGTCGGCGGAGATCTGGCTGTGGCACTCCGGTGGCCCGCTGACGCTGGAGTACGGCGAGACACCGGACGTGGCCGAGGCGGTCACTCTCGGGCCGGATGTGGCGACGGGGCAACAACCTCAGGTGGTGATCCCGGCCGGCGCATGGCAGGCGGCACGGCCGGCCGGAGGCGCGGCCGTGCTGGTGTCGTGCGTGGTGTCGCCCGGCTTCGACTTCGCCGACTTCACGCTTCAGCGCTGAAGCGGCCGGCCCGGGATCACATCTGCCGTACGGCGCCCGTTCTGGCCGGGAATCAAGGGGAGCCGTCCGGCGAACAGGCGCGTCGTCGGACGGCTCCGAAACCCCCTACCGGAGAACGGTCGCCAGGGCCTCGTACCCGGGCAGCAGGTCGATTCCTTCCCGGCCCAGTTGCTGGATTACGACGTGGTCCGCACCCGCGTCCAGGTGGGCCTTCAGACCCGCCGCGATCTCGACCGCCGTGCCGTGCAGCACGAGCGCGTCGACCAGCCGGTCGCTGCCGCCGTCGGCGATGTCCTCGTCGGTGAACCCCAGGCGCTCGAGGTTCGAGACGTAGTTGCTGAGCTGCAGGTACGACGCCAGATAGTCGCGACCGGTCGAGCGCGCGATCTCCGGGTCGGTCTCCAGCACGACCTTCTGCTCCGGCGCCAGCAGCACACCGCCGCCGAGCGTACGGCGTGCTTCCCGGGTGTGCTCGGGCGTCGTCAGGTACGGCAGCGCGCCCGCGGTCCGGGTCGCCGCGAGCTGCAGCACCTTCGGGCCGAGCGCGGCCAGCGCCCGCCGGTCGACCGGGACCTTCGCGTCGTCCAGGTCGTCGAGGTAGCTGACGATGGTCTGGTACGGCGACCGGTACGCGCCGGTGCGCTCCGGGTGACCGATGCCGACCCCGAGCAGGAACCGGCCCGGGTAGTCGTCCTCCAGCCGGTGGTACGACGCCGCCACGTCGGCCGCCGGCGTCTTCCACATGTTCACGATGCTGGTGCCGACGGCAACGGACTTCGTTGACGCCAGCAACACTTCCGCATCGCGCAGATCGGCCTCCGGGGAGGCACCCAGCCACAACGCTCCGTACCCGGCCTGCTCCAGCCCCGCCGCCAGTTCCGGACCCCAGTGCTGGGGTCCGTGCCAGACCCCGTACCGTCCCAGTTCGACCGCCACGCCGTACTCCTCTCGTCGTCCTACTCAGGGTGCAACTGGGAGCGGGCGGGCTCCATTCCAAGCATCCCTGACCGGCTGGAGGGGCCGTCAATGATCGCTGTCACGTCAGAGGTGGGCGGCGATCTCCGAAACGCGGCGCCGCAGGTCGGTCAATCGACGCTCGGTGCGCTCGGGCTCGCCGACCGTGGCCAGATTGAGCATGCCGGGATCGCCCGCGACCTGCCCGGCGCGGATGACGCGCGCCGATCGTTGCGCCCGGATCGGAGCGCCCTCGAGGATCTGCAGTGGCGTGAACACGTCACCGCCGTACGCGTCGGCCATCAGGCGCAGCCGCGCGGCCTGGTAGGCGGGATCCATCGGCATCGCGAGGGGGACCGTGTTCCACGCAGTGAAGGCGATGTCGTCCAGGGGGACGCCCGGGCCGGCCATGTCCCAGTCGATCACGCCGCTGAAGCCGGACTCGGTGCCGATCCAGTTGTAGTACCCGTAGTCGTGCATGCAGATGATCTGATCGGCGGCGAGTTCGCCCCGGCTGGTCCGCCAGACGATCTCACCCTTCGGCCGGTACGACGCCACGACCCGGTGGTACTCGGCCAGCCAGCGCATCGCGTCCGCGAGCACGTCGTCGGGTACTTCGGGGCCGTACGACGTACCCGGGAGGTAATCGAGGATCTCGCGGCCCTGGTCGTCGAACCCGAGCACCCGCGGGAGGCCGGTCAGGCCGGCGTCCGCCAAGTAGTTGAGCAGGCTGTGAACTGCCGGCGTCCACGCGCCGGTCGCGCGCCGTACGGTGTCGCCGACCCGGACCGCGCCACCGACGTTGCCGCCCGGGAGGGCGATCTCAGCGTCCATGTCAGAACCTTCCTCGAAGCGATTGAAATGCGGGTACTGGAAGAGCACGGACCGTCGCCCTTCGGGGCAGTGCAAAACTGGGGTTAAGACAGAAGTAGAGATTGCGTCAAGATTGCGCAAAGCCTGCGGGGTAAGGGATTCCGGTGTAAACGTCACGGACTGCCACCGCGTCTTACAAGAGTGTAACCGAACCGCCGGGGGGTGTTCCGCGCGTCGTGCAGCGATCAGACCATCCGTTCAGCTGGTATGAACCTTGCGGGCTTACACTCGGCAGCGACCTGGCATCACCCCTCACGCCGGGCCGCGGACACAACGACGTGGGCCGCACACCTGGATTGTGAAAGAAGGGCGAGTTGTGAAGGTCGGAGTTCCGAAGGAAGTCAAGAACCACGAGTATCGGGTGGCGATCACCCCGTCCGGCGTGCACGAGTTCGCGCGCGCCGGGCACGAGGTTCTGATCGAGCAAGGCGCGGGGGACGGTTCGCTGATCCCCGATGACGAGTTCGTCGCGGCCGGGGCGCGGATCGTGCCGACGGCGGACGACGTCTGGGCGGACGCTGAGCTGGTGCTCAAGGTGAAGGAGCCGGTGGCCGAGGAGTACCACCGGATGCGCAAGGACCAGGTCCTGTTCACCTATCTGCACCTGGCGGCCAGCGCCGAGACCACCGAGGCGCTGCTGACGTCGGGTATCACCGGGATCGCCTACGAGACGGTCCAGCTTCCGGACGGATCGCTGCCACTGCTGGCCCCGATGAGCGAGGTGGCCGGCCGGCTCGCCCCGCAGGCCGGCGCCTACCACCTGATGCGCAACGGCGGTGGCCGCGGTGTGCTGATGGGTGGCGTCTCCGGCGTGCACCCGGCCCGCGTGGTGATCATCGGCGCGGGCGTCGCCGGGATGAACGCGGCCGCGATCGCGCTCGGCATGCAGGCGCAGGTGCAGCTGTTCGACCGCAACATCGCGCGGCTGCGCGAGGCCGACCGGATCTACCACGGTCACCTGCTGACGATCGCCGCGAACTCGTACGAGATCGAGCGCGCGGTGCTCGAGGCGGACCTGGTCATCGGCGCGGTGCTGGTGCCGGGCGCGAAGGCGCCGAAGATCGTCACCAACGACATGGTGCGGCGGATGAAGCCGGGCAGCGTGCTCGTCGACATCGCGATCGACCAGGGCGGCTGCTTCGAGGACTCGCACCCGACCACGCACGCCGACCCGGTGTACAAGGTGCACGACTCGCTGTTCTACTGCGTCGCGAACATGCCCGGCGCGGTGCCGAACACCTCGACGTACGCACTCACCAACGTGACCCTGCCGTACGCGATCGAGCTGGCGAACCTGGGCTGGCGGGAGGCCCTGAAGCTGGACCACAGCCTGGCGCTCGGCCTGAACACGTTCGACGGCCACGTCACCTACGGCCCGGTCGCCGACGCGCACAACCTGCCCCAGCGGAAGCTCGACGAGGTGCTGGTCTGAGCATCGCCCGGGCGGTCGGCGCGTACCTTGACCACCTGACGGTGGAGCGCGGCCTGGCTGCGAACACCCTGGCGTCGTACCGGCGTGACCTGCGCCGGTACGGCGACTACCTCGCGGACGCCGGGATCGACGACCTCGGCCGGATCACGGAGGCCGTGGTGAGCGACTTCCTGATGCGGTTGCGGGAGGGCGACGCCGACCATCCGCCACTCACCGCATCCAGTGCGGGCCGGACTGTGGTCGCCGTCCGCGGATTCCATCGGTTCTGTTTGCGGGAAGGGCTGACCGCGGTGGATCCCGCGGCCGCGGTCAAGCCGCCGGCGCCGCCGCAACGGTTGCCGAAGGCACTGTCTGTGGACGAGGTGACACGCATCCTTGCCGCTGCCGCCGGGGCGGAGGCGGAGCCCGCCGTGCTGGCCACCCGGGACGCTGCGCTGCTGGAGTTTCTCTACGGCACCGGTGCCCGCATCTCCGAGGCGGTCGGGCTGGACGTGGACGACATCGACCTTGAGGCCGGTGCGGTCCTGCTGCGGGGCAAAGGCAGTAAGGAACGCGTCGTCCCGGTCGGGTCCTACGCCCGCGAGGCGTTGTCGGCGTACCAGGTCCGCGGCCGTCCAGACTTGGTACGGCGAGGGCACGGCACGCCGGCGCTGTTCCTCAACGCGCGGGGCGGTCGACTGTCGCGGCAGAGCGCGTGGACGGTACTGCGCCGGGCCGCACAGCGCGCGGGGATCCCGAAAGAGATCTCACCGCACACACTGCGGCACTCCTTCGCGACACATCTACTGGACGGCGGTGCCGACGTCCGCGTGGTCCAGGAGCTCCTGGGCCACGCCTCCGTCACGACCACCCAGGTCTACACCCTGATCACCGTCGACAAACTCCGCGAGGTCTACGCAACGTCACACCCGCGTGCGCTGTCCACCTGACCAACCCCAGCCCGCCCGCCCCCACACCTGCCCGCCATTTGATGGGATCTCCGGCTCTCCTGCTGATGTGTGGGTGTGATCCGGTGGAGTGATGTATGGGCACGGCGGGCTCTGCCTGTGGGGTTGTTGGTGGGGGCCGGGGTGGACTGGGGAGGGAAATGTCCCTTTACGGGGGTAAAACCCTCCCCGGACTGGCCAGGGGTTCGCGTCGTACGAGCGGCTCGTGAAACGGTAGACCCGATGCGACCGATCCGGGGACGGTGTGCGATCATCTGACTACGGTTGGTCATCCGGACGCGGTGATCGGCCGGGTCCGGAGCTTTGTCGACAAACAGCCCCACCCCGGTGCGGAGTGGCTGGTTGAGAGTGCTTGAATGCACGCTTACAGTCGCTGGGATCGCCCGTATCGGTTGAAAGGTTTGACGAGTCATGAACGAGTCGACATTCCCGGGCACCGAGCACCTGCCGACCCCGGCCCGACCGATAGCGCCGACGGTCGCTCAGGCGGGCGCTGCGCCGTACCAGTCCACCTCCTACGGCCACGAGCCGCCGGCAGGCAGGCACGCGGCCCCGACGCAACCGGCGGCAGCGCAACCGAACGAGGCACAACCGAACAGCACCACCTCTCCGCGCCCGGCGCAGCCGCAGCGGAACCTGACCCCACCCGACAACTATGCGGAGATGCCGAGGCCGACGGCCAAGCTCACCGCGGAGGACATCGCACCTGTGAATGACGCGCACGGTCCGAGGAACAAGATCGGACCGACCGGCCGGCCGGTGCCCGACCTGCCAATGCCGCAGCGGCCGACGAAGACCGGTCCGGCGCAGGTGATCGCGATGTGCAACCAGAAGGGTGGCGTCGGCAAGACCACCACCACGATCAACCTCGGCGCGGCGATCGCCGAGACCGGCCGCAAGGTGCTGCTGATCGACTTCGACCCGCAGGGCTCGGCCTCGATCGGCCTCGGCGTGCAGCCGCACGACCTGGAGCTGTCGGTCTACAACCTGCTGATGCAGCGCGACATCACCCCGGACGAGGTGATCCGTCCGACCCGGGTGGAGAACCTCGATCTGCTCCCGGCCAACATCGACCTGTCCGCGGCCGAGGTGCAGCTGGTCCAGGAGGTCGCCCGCGAGTACACCCTGCAGCGGGTGCTCGAGCCGATCGTCCCGAACTACGACGTGATCCTGATCGACTGCGCGCCGTCGCTCGGCCTGCTCACCGTGAACGCGCTGACCGCGTCGAACGGCATCGTCGTACCGCTGGAGTGTGAGTTCTTCGCGCTCCGCGGGCTGGCCATGCTGACCGACACGATCGGCAAGGTGCAGGACCGGCTGAACCCGAAGCTGGAGATCGTCGGCATCCTCGGGACCATGTTCGACGGGCGTACGACGCACGCCCGTGAGGTGCTCGACCGGGTCGTCCAGGCCTTCGACGAGCGCGTGTTCCACACTGTCATCCGGCGTACCGTCAAGTTCCCCGAGACCACGGTCGTCGGCGAACCGATCACGACCTACGCCCCCTCGTCCCAAGCGGCTACCCAGTACCGCGACCTTGCCAAGGAGGTGCTGGCGCGTTGTCCCGCCGGGTGAGCCTGCCAGGTGCCAGTGAACTCTTCGGGGGTGCGGCACCGAAGCAGACCAGACCCGAGAAGCGCACCACCACTGACGGCCCGGCGCCGGGCGGAGTCCGCGCGCGCACAGCCGTCGTCGACGACCGCAAGTCCAGCGGTCGGGTCCGGCACGACACGAAGATCACCGTGTACGTGACGGAGGAGGAGCTGCTCGGCCTGGAACAGACCAGACTCGCGCTGCGTGCCGAGCACGGGTTGATGGCCGACCGCGGCCGGATCGTCCGCGAGGCGATCGACGTCCTGCTGGCCGACTTCGTCGACCACGGGCCGGACTCGGTGCTGGTACGGCGGCTCAAGGCCGCGGAGCTCAAGGGCCCGGAGTGACCGTGTCCTCGGACTCGCTGCCCTTGGACCTGCCCTCCACCGACGGTGGGTCGACTGTTGCTGAGGGCAAGGGGTTCAGCGTCCACCTGGTCAACTTCGAGGGACCGTTCGACCTGCTCCTGCAGCTGATCAGCAAGCACAAGCTCGACATCACCGAGATCGCCCTCTCGGTGATCACGGACGACTTCATCGCCCACATCAAGGCCCTCGGGCCGCAGTGGGACCTGGACCAGACGTCGGAGTTCCTGCTGATCGCGGCGACCTTGCTGGACCTCAAGGCCGCTCGGCTGCTGCCGAAGGGCGAGGTCGAGGACGACGAGGACCTCGCGCTGCTGGAGGCGCGGGATCTGTTGTTTGCGCGACTGCTGCAGTACCGCGCCTTCAAGCAGATCGCGGCGCTGGCGCAGGAGCGGATGGCGCTGGAGGCCCGGCGCTTCCCGCGGGCCGTCGGGATGGAGCCCCGGTTCGCGGAGCTGTTGCCGGAGGTGCTGCTCGGGATCGACCCGGCCGGACTGGCCGCGCTGGCAGCACGTGCGCTGGCGCCGAAGACCGACGTACCCGAAGGTGTGTCGCTCGCCCACCTGCACGCGCCGACGGTGACGGTCCGCGAACAGGCCGTGGTGATCGTGGACCGGCTGCGGCGCCAACGCAGTACGACGTTCCGCGCGCTGGTGGCGGATTCGCCGGACACCGTGACGACGGTGTGCCGCTTCCTTGCCTTGCTGGAGCTCTTTCGCGAATCGGCCGTCAGCTTCGACCAGGTGACGCCGTTGGGCGAACTGACCATCCGCTGGACAGGCACCGACGAGGGCGAGATCGACGTCTCCGACGAGTTCGACGAGGAAACCAAACCCGAGCCCGAGGACGGCGAGGCCCCCGTGGTCTCCGACGAAACCACCTTCCTGGAGCCCGGCGAATCCCTCACTGAAGAAGACGACCCCGCCCCCCACCCGGCCGAAGACCCCACCGAGACGGCAAACCAGTGACCGAACCGACCCCGACCACCCCCGAGACCCTCGTCACCGAGAACGCCGCCCCGCTCACAGCAACCCCCACCGCCCAGCTTGCGGACGTAGAACCCGAGCCCACCAACCACGCGGCCCCGGATACGGAGGACGCCACCTCGCCGGCAGAGCCCGGGGAGGTTGGGGAGGTTATTGCCCCCGAATCGGGCAGCAATCCTCCCCAAGCCGGTGCGTCCTCTCCGGGCAACCCGGCTGCTTCCGCGGAGGACGTCGTACGGGGTGATGACGTGGTGGGGGATGAGGACTACCTGCCGCCGGGGCAGACGGAGGTGCCGGTCGGCGACGAGGTGGTGATCGACGACGACACCATGCGCCGGGCGCTCGAGGCGATCCTGATGGTGACGGACGAGCCGCTGCCCGTGCTGACGCTGGCCCGTGCGGTCGGTCGCCCGACGGGAGATGTGTCCGCGGCGCTGGCGACGCTGGCCGAGGAGTACAACGAGCAGGGCCGAGGATTCGACCTGCGGGAGGTGGGTGGCGGCTGGCGCTACTACACCCGCGTCGAGGCAGCGCCGTACGTCGAGCGCTTCGTCCTGGACGGCCAACAGGCGCGCCTGACCCAAGCCGCCCTCGAAACCCTCGCCGTGGTCGCGTACAAGCAACCGGTCAGTCGTGCCCGCGTCTCCGCCATCCGCGGCGTGAACGTGGACGGCGTCGTCCGAACCCTAGTAGCCCGAGGCCTGGTCGAAGAAGCCGGCGCCGACACCGAATCCCAGGCGACCCTCTACCGCACCACCTCGTACTTCCTGGAACGCATGGGCATGCAGTCCCTCGACGACCTCCCCGAGCTGGCCCCCTACCTCCCCGACATGGACGACATCGAGGACGAACTGGCCGCCCAAACCCTTCCACCCACTCCGGAGCCCGCTTCGTCGCCGGACGCAGACGACGAGTCGCGTACGCCGTCTCCCGCCGATGCCGACGTGGAAGTGTCGCCGGCCGTCAGCATCGACGCAGACCTGAACACCACCGAACCCGACGACGACCTCGAGCCGGCCGCCGACGAACGGCAGTCATCAGCCGACGCCGACAAGCCGGCTGAGGAAGTCGAACCCACGGACTGGTCCGGCACGGCGTCCGCCGACCGAGCTGCCGCGCAGGAGTCCGGTACGACGCCCGCCGACGAACCTGCCGCGGACGACCTGGACGACCCCGACACCGGCATCGACGGCGATCTCACCACCGCCGAGCCCATCGACCGCGAGGTCGACCCCGACGACGCCGAGCCGACACCGGCCGACGACGTGGAGACCGGCATCGACGGGGATCTGAGCACCACCGAGCCCACCGACGAAGCGGAGCCGGCAGATCAGGCCGAGCTGACGCCTACCGAGGACGCGGAGTCGGTGGATGAGGCTGAGCTGACGCCTTCCGACGACGCAGAGTCGGTGGACGAGGATGAGTCGGCGCCGGGCGGCGACGTGGGTGGGCGGATGGTCGGGCGTGAGGCGGCGGATTTGGGTGTGCGGGATGGGGGATGAGACCGGGATTCGGTTGCAGAAGGTTTTGGCTCAGGCGGGGGTGGCCAGTCGGCGGAATGCCGAACTGCTGATCGAGCAGGGGCGGGTCGAGGTCGACGGGGTGGTGGTGACCGAGTTCGGGGTGCGGGTGGATCCTGAGGCTTCGGTCATCCGGGTGGACGGGGAGCGGATCCCGCCGGTCAGCGCCCACGTGTACCTCGTACTGAACAAGCCGCGTGGCGTGGTCACGACGATGTCGGACCCAGAAGGCCGGCCGTGCATCGCGGACTACGTGCAGGATCGGCCGGAGCGCCTGTTCCACATCGGCCGCCTCGACACCGACACCGAAGGCCTGCTGCTACTCACCAACCACGGCGAATTCGCCCACCGCCTCGCGCATCCGTCGTACGAGGTCTCCAAGACGTACGTCGCCGAAGTCGAAGGCAACGTCAAGCCCGGAGTGCTCCGCAGACTCCTCGACGGTGTACAACTCGACGACGGCCCGGCCCAAGCCGACACCGTGAAGGTGATCTCCAGCATCCGCGGCCGCACCCTGATCCAGATCAGCCTGCACGAGGGCCGCAACCGCATCGTCCGCCGGATGTTCGACGCCATCGGGCACCCGGTCAAACGCCTCACCCGCACCGCCATCGGCCCCGTCCGCCGCGGCAACCTCCACACCGGCGAGCTCCGCCCCCTGGACCCCAAAGAACTAGGCCAACTCCTCGACATCGTCGACCTCTGATGCCTCGCCAAGAACGTTCAGGTCGTTACCGCACCTGGCTTCCCACTCGGGTCAACTTCCGGGGAGAACCTCGCAACTGCACCGTTCTCCCCACCGCATACCGGGGGTGAAGGGTCCAGATCAGGGGTGAACCCCGGACCTGGCCGCCGGGGACTGCTTCGGGGTGGTGGTCACTCCGGATACCTCGCCGACCTTGCTGGGCGCACCACTAGCACGGCCCGCACAGCACGGGCCGCCGGTGGTTAATCGCCGTACAGCGATGGGGCTTCTGAGCCGCCGGCGTAGTGGCGGAAGTAGGTCTTGTCGGAGAAGGCGGCGAAGGTGCTGCCTGCCTGGCCCAGGCCCT
This sequence comes from Kribbella sp. CWNU-51, assembly GCF_054073265.1. Taxonomy (NCBI): domain Bacteria; kingdom Bacillati; phylum Actinomycetota; class Actinomycetes; order Propionibacteriales; family Kribbellaceae; genus Kribbella; species Kribbella sp. CWNU-51. The sequence goes on along the minus strand of NZ_JBSXMZ010000011.1, from coordinate 150,489 downwards.
TGATGACTGTCGCGGTGCCGTTGGCGTGGCCGACGGCGTACAGGTAGGCCGTCCGGGTGTCCTTGTCGATGCCGAGCAGCAGAGTGCTCTGGTTGCCGCACTTCTCCGCGATGAGAGTGTCGAAGGCCTGCCAGGTCGACGCGCGGACCTGCATCACGACCGGTGCGCCGGACAGCGGGATCCGGATCGTGTAGAGCGCGCCTCCGCGGGTGTTGGCCAGGAACGTGTCGTACGTCCGGGTCTGGCTGATCAGAGCCATCGTCTTCACCGCGGAGTAGCCGGCGTACGTCGCTTTGTTGCGCCACACGTGCTGGTCCACGGTCCACCGGCTGATAACGCCGCCGTGCAGCGCATAGGTGTTGGTGCGTCCGGAGTACCTCGACTCCTCGAAGTACGTGAACTCGGGAGTCCAGCCGCCGCCGACCCGCCATCGCTTGTTCGAGGCGGGGTCGAGCTCTCCGGTGGTCTGGTCGATCACGTAGTCGAACCCGTACAGATCGTTGACGATGGTGACGTAGCCGCTGCGCCGCAGGCCGGCCGGCGGGTCCGGTTCCAGGCCGACCGCGCTCGCGAGCCGGACCTGGTCGATCGGGAAGAGGCCCTTCGGGCCGACGGTCGGCTGCGTCGTCGTGACGGGCGAGGTCGCGGTGATCTTCTGGAACTTGTGATCGCCCGGGACCGTCACTGCGCCGAGGCTGAGCGAACAAGCCGCGGTCGCTCGCACAGCGCCCGCCTGCGCCGGTCCGGGCAGCAGTGTGGCCGTCAGCAAGGCTGCTCCGAGCAGTGCTCCCGCGGTCCGCATCTTCGTCGTCAACATATCCAGCTCGATGCCGATCACAGGCGAAAGGTTAGGGCTCAAGGGCCTGGTGTTCGGCGCCTCCGGTCGCATCAATGGGGTAACACCGGGGTACGGCGCGCCTGAGACATGGCCCGGTTGTCGGAGCAGCGCCGTAGTGTGGGTGATGTGAACCGGCGAATCTTCGGTCTGGAGAACGAGTACGGCGTCACCTGTACCTTTCGCGGTCAGCGCCGACTGACCCCCGATGAGGTGGCGCGGTACCTGTTTCGGCGGGTTGTGTCCTGGGGGCGGAGCAGCAACGTCTTCCTCCGCAACGGGGCCCGGCTCTACCTCGACGTGGGCTCCCACCCGGAGTACGCGACCGGTGAGTGCGACTCGGTCACCGACCTGATCGCGCACGACAAGGCCGGTGAGCGGATCCTCGAGGGTCTGCTGGTCGACGCGCAGAAGCGGCTGCACGACGAGGGCATCTTCGGCGACGTCTACCTCTTCAAGAACAACACCGACTCGGCCGGCAACAGCTACGGCTGCCACGAGAACTACCTGGTCAGTCGGCACGGCGACTTCGCCAAGCTCGCCGACGTGCTGATCCCGTTCCTGGTCACCCGGCAGCTGATCTGCGGCGCCGGCAAGGTGCTGCAGACGCCGCGCGGCGCGGTCTACTCCGTGTCCCAGCGCGCCGAGCACATCTGGGAGGGCGTCTCCAGCGCGACCACCCGGTCCCGTCCGATCATCAACACCCGCGACGAGCCGCACGCGGACGCCGAGCGGTTCCGCCGGCTGCACGTGATCGTCGGCGACTCGAACATGTCCGAGACCACGATGCTGCTGAAGGTGGCCAGCACCGATCTCGTCCTGCGGATGATCGAGGCCGGCATCGTGATGCGCGACCTCACCCTGGACAACCCGATCCGAGCGATCCGCGAGATCAGCCACGACATGACCGGTCGCCGCGAGGTCCGGCTGGCCAACGGGCGCGAAGCCAGCGCCCTCGACATCCAGGGCGAGTACCTGAACAAGGCGCGCGACTTCGTCGACCGCCGCGAGCTCGGGACGCCCGCGGTCGAGCGGGCGCTGTCGCTGTGGGAGCGGACGCTGAAGGCGATCGAGTCCGGCGACCTGACCGGGATCGAGCGCGAGATCGACTGGGTGATCAAGTACCGGCTGATCGAGCGCTACCGCTCGCAGAACAACCTCGGCCTGGCCAGCCCGCGGGTCGCGCAGCTCGACCTGGCGTACCACGACATCCACCGGCCGCGCGGCCTCTACTACCTGCTCGAGCGCAAGGGCGCGGTCACCCGAGTGGTCGACGACCTGCGGGTCTTCGAGGCGAAGTCGGTGCCGCCGCAGACCACGCGGGCCCGGCTGCGCGGTGAGTTCATCAAGCGCGCGCAGGAGCGCCGCCGCGACTTCACCGTCGACTGGGTGCACCTGAAGCTGAACGACCAGGCCCAGCGGACCGTGCTGTGCAAGGACCCGTTCAAGTCGCACGACGAGCGCGTGGAAAAGCTCATCGCCAGCATGTAGTCGCCGGCTAAATCACGTGTCCGGTCGGCGGCTGCGGCGTAGAACATCCGCATGGCGATCGAGATCCGGCCGGTCACCCCGGCCGAGACCAGGGAGTACCTGCGCGTCCTGCCGTACGTGAACGGCCTGCCCCAGGAGGAGCCCGAACCATCCGCCTGGTACGCCGGTCACGCTGCCTGGCCACCGCAGGTCCCCGCGACCGAGGAGATGCTGGACCGGTACGTCGACGAGGCGCAGAGCGACTGGTTCCGTCCGCAGGCCGCATTCGTGGACGGCAAGATCGCCGGAGGGTCGGCGATCGTGTCGGTCCAGGTCACTCTGCCCGGCGGGCGCCAGGTTCCGCTCGGCGGTGTCACGTCCACCGCGATGCTGCCGACGTACCGGCGGCGCGGGCTGTTGCGGAAGATCATGACCGCGATGCTGGACGACTGCCGGCAGCGTGGTGAGTTCCTGGCCGGGCTGAGTGCGAGTGAGGGCACGATCTACGGCCGGTACGGGTTCGCTCCGGCGACGTTCCAGCACCGGTGGGAGGTTCGTCGTACCGACGCCGTCTTCCGTGCGGACTTCGCTGACCCGGGCTCACTCGAGTTGGTGGACGGTTCGGTCGCCGCCGGCGTTTGGCCGATCTTGCACGAGCAGGTGCGGGCTGTGCGAGTGGGGGAGATCAGTCCGCTGCCCGGCAAGTGGGACGGCCTCGCGACGAGTGGTCTGCCCGCGGACGGCTCCGGACCGGCGCATCACCTCGTGCATCGCGACCCCAGTGGTGATGTCGATGGTGCGGCGGTGTTCCGGCTGCCATGGTCGCCGGACCCTGAGCAGGTCGGCGTACTGCAGGTCGAGGCGTTTGAAGCGCTCACCTTGGATGCCTACCGGGCGTTGTGGGGACTACTGCTCGACTTCGACCTCACCAAGCGGGTTGTAGCTGCCAGGCGCCCGGTCGACGAACCACTGCGCTGGATGCTGACCAATCCCAGGGCGCTGAAGCTCACGCGGACACGTGACAACCTCTGGCTGCGGATCCTCGACGTACGAGAAGCACTGGAGGCTCGCACGTACGCCGCCAGTGGTTCGCTGATCCTGGACGTGTCGGACGACCTGTGCGGGTGGAACGCCGGGCGATGGCGGTTGGACGCGTCGCCGGAGGGAGCTGCCTGCTCGCCGGCTGCGGAGCCAGCAGACATCAGCCTGAGCGTGAACGAATTGGGTTCGCTGTACCTCGGCGGGGTCCGCGCGAGCGAGTTGGCCCACGCCGGGCGGATCGGTGAACACCGCACCGGGGGTGTAGGCCCTGCTGGACACTCTGTTGCGACCGGACCGTGCACCGCACAACGCAGTCGGCTTCTGAGCGCTGTGACTGTACGTGGTGTGATGCAACGGTGACTCGGGCGGCCGGTGGCACGGTTGGACGTGCAGGCTAGGGTGGGCGGCGTTGTTGCCCCTGAGTCGAGCGGCGCGGAGCGCGTCGGGATGTATCGAGGTGCTGGTTTCGTGCGCAAGTTGTTGAGTCTGGTCGCGGTTGCGGCGCTGGGGGCGTCCCTGGTGGCCTGCGGCTCCGATGGTAAGTCCGATTTCGGGGCGGGCGGGGTCAAGGTGACCTCGGACTTCGGTCAGAAGCCAACCGTCACCCACCGCGAAGGTGACCCGGACAAGACCCTGGTGACCGAGGTGCTCAAGGAGGGCGACGGGCCGGAGGTCAAGAAGGGTGAGCTGCTCACCGCGAACTACCTCGGCCAGATCTGGCGCGACGGCAAGGTCTTCGACAACTCCTACGACCGCGGTGCGCCGTCGTCGTTCCCGATCGGGGTCGGCGGGGTCATCTCCGGCTGGGACGAGGGCCTGGTCGGGAAGAAGATCGGCAGCCGCGTGATGCTGTCCATCCCCTCCGACAAGGGCTACAAGTCGACCGGCAACGAGCAGGCCGGCATCAAGGGTGACGACACGCTGATCTTCGTCGTCGATCTGGTCGGTGCGTCCGCCAACGACACTCCGCTGGACGCGAGCGAGGTTCCCCCGTCGACGCCGACCAAGATCACGGTCAGCGGCCCGCTGAACGCCGAGCCGAAGGTGACGGTCGCGGCCGGCACCAAGCCGCCGGCGAAGCCGGGCAAGCCGGTCGTGTTCGCGCTCGGCAAGGGCAAGCCGATCGAGAAGGGCAGCCAGCTGATCGGCCGGTACGTCGTGTACGACTACACCGGTAAGAAGCAGGCCAGCACCTGGGACGGTCAGCCCGCCGCCAACGGCCAGCCCGCACAGCCGGGTGCGCCGACCGACCAGCTCCAGGTGGGCCCCGGCCCGTCCGGCCAGACGGGTGCGCTCGACGGTCTCGCCGGCATCCCGATCGGCAGCCGCGTCCTGGTCGAGCTCCCGCCGTCGAAGGACCAGGCAGGCAAGGCGATCAACGCCTTCGCGGTCATCGACATCCTGAACGCCTTCCCAGCCCCCAAGCAGCAGCCGCAGCCGGGCCAGTAAATCCGGCCTTCGGCCGGGCAGTGGGGGTTGCTTCCCGGCCCCCAGCAGCAGCCGGGCCACTAGTACAAGCGTTCCGAGGGCCGGTCTCCCAAATCGGGGGACCGGCCTTCGGCTTGGGTCAGCGGTGGAACCAGCGGGCGGTCTGGGGATGAAGGGTGAAGGCCAAGGCGGTCAGGACCGCGGTGAGGTGAACCCAGCGGAGGACGGCGATGGTGAAGAAGGTGGCGGACCAGTCGACGGTGGACAGGTCGCCGTTCTGGATCAGCCAGCCGATCGGTTCGGACACCAGTGACGCGACCCCGACCGTGCCCAGTAGGCCGGCCACCAGATAGCGGGACCACCTCACCCCACGCCGGAAGTAGTGGTCGATCACCACGAACAGCGCGCCGTAGATCACCGCACGTACGGCGATCTGACTCGCGAGCGACGACGTCGAAGCGCCATCGCCGTACGCGTGGATCACCTGGACCACAGTCTCCGCGACGCCCGCGCCCACGGCGACGAGCCAGAGGGACGTGGCCCAGCGAGCGGTGAGTGGGGCTCCCGCAGGAGCAATGGTTGCCATGCTTCCAGCGTCGCCGCAGAAGCCGTCCGGATCAGGAGTACTGCGACCACACTCCAGGTGGACCTACATCCACCGATCAGCCGCGCTCCAGCCCCCATGATCCGGCGTAGGGAAGCTCGCCGCGGTGATGATCACGGCACGTCCACCAGACCGGCCGCGTGCCGGCCGGCCGCGGCGGCGGCTTCGAAGTAGGCGCGGTCGCCATCGAGGTCGCGGCCCATGGTGGACAACTTCACCGGTGCGGCCCGCATGGCCTCGTACAACCCGTCCACTCCGACCCGCACGACCCGGTGCCTGGCCTTGAGCGGCTCCGCTGCGTCCCGTACGGCGTCGCCGAAGTCGCCCGGCAGATCGGGTACGACGACATCCGCCGGCTGCAACGCGACCCGGCCGTACGCGGTCAGACTGTGGTGCGAGATCCCCCGGTGCCGTGGTCGCGGATCAGCCTCCGAGATCCGCAGCGACGCCACCGCCCGCCCACCCAGCGTGCCGACCGCGTTGACCGCCTCGCCCGACTGCACACCCGAGAACCCCCAGCGAGTCCCCGTCCCGAGGTTGCCCGGCCCCTGCGTCAGTACGACGAGCTCCGCCGACAACACGTGTACGGCGGTCAACAGCCCGGTGTGAACCGTCACCGCCTCACGATCCCCGCCGTACGCCTGTCCGACGGTCACTGTCCCGCTGAGCCAGCCACTGTCCCGCAGCGACGCCACGGTCCGCGAGAACGCGAGTGGTAGCGCCCCACCGTCGGTCATGACATACACAACCCGGGTCGTCGGCCGAGCCTCATAGACACCCGCCAGTACAGCGGGCAGCGCGGAGTGCAGGTCCGCCACGACGACCGGCGTACGGAACAGGTCGTCCGCATCCCGCAGTACGTCGTGATCCGGCGAGTCCTGCTCGTCCGCACCCATCACCATCGCCTGCAGCGGCGTGTACCGCGCCTTGACCAGGTGACCGTGCTCCGGCGGGTCGGCAGGCAGCCGGTCCGGTACGGCGACCACCAGCGCGTATCCGCCCGTCCCGAGCCCGCGATCGAGCGCACCGACGTTCAGCAACACCCGGTCGCCGGGGACCGGCGTACCCACCAGGTCCGGGTAGGCCAGCGCGCGCACAGGCTGCGCACCGACCATCACAGTCAGCTCAACCGCACCGGTCCAGCTCCGCCCGATCTCACGCACCACTCCGTCGCGCCACCGAATCACAGGGCGACACTAGCGGGATCCTGGACCTCCACCGGCGGGTCGAACCCGTGTTCGAAGGTTTCGGTGCGGCAGGGCGGGTTTTGACGCTCGAAGGCCGTAAGGTGGTCGGGTGTCGGCGCGGAAGAGTGAGCGACTGCTCAATGTGGTCATCTGCCTGCTGGTCGCGCGCACCTATGTGACCAAGGAACGCATCCGCGAGGTGGTCGAGGGGTACGCGGGCCAGACCGACGACGCCTTCGAGAAGATGTTCGAGCGGGACAAGGACGAGCTGCGCGACCTCGGCATCCCGATCGAGATCGGCACCATCGACAAGTTCTTCTCGGACGAGGTCGGCTACCGGATCCGCCGGGACGTGTTCGAGCTGCCCGAGGTGCACCTGGAGCCGGACGAGGCCGCCGTACTGGGGGTCGCCGCCCGGGTTTGGCAGCACGCCAGCCTGGCCGAGGCGACCACATCGGCGGTCCTGAAGCTGAAGGCCGCCGGGATCCAGACCGACCAGTCCGCTCTGAGCGCGATCGAGCCGCATGTCGGTGCGTCGGAGCCGGCCTTCGACCCACTGTGGTCGGCTGTGGTGAGCCGGACCGCCGTGCGCTTCCAGCACCTGCGCAGTGGCGCATCCGAGCCGACCACGCGGACCCTGGAGCCCTGGGGCATCGTGTCCTGGCACGGCCGCTGGTACGTCGTCGGCCGCGACCGGGATCGCCAGGCCACACGGATGTTCCGGATGTCGCGGATCGGCGGAGACGTGAAGACGGTCGGTGCGCCGGCCGCGTTCACCGTGCCGGAGGGCACGGACCTGCGTTCGCTGGTGTCCGAGCTGGCGCCGCCGCGGCCGACGTCCGAGGCGAAGGTCCGGGCCCGCACCGGGTCCTGTGTGAGCCTGCGCCGCCGCGCCAACGCGATCGAGCCGTACGAGGAGGGCTGGGACCTGCTGCACGTCCCGTACGCCGACTCCGGCGTCCTCGCCGAGGAGATCGCGTCGTACGGCCCGGATGCCGTGGTCGAGGGACCCGGGGACGTGCTGGATGGTGTTTTGTGGCGGCTTCGGACGGTGGCCGGATGAGCAATGCCCGTGACCAGGTGCAGCGGTTGCTCGCACTGGTGCCGTATCTCCGTGAGAACGACGGTGCTCGCGTCGACGACGTGGCGGCGGAGTTCGGCGTACGGCCGAAGCAGATCATCGCCGACCTGAAGGTGCTGTGGTTCTGCGGGCTGCCCGGGGCGCAGATGGGCGATCTGATCGAGATCGACATCGAGGCGGCCGAGGGCGACGGCGTCATCCACATCAACAACGCGGACTACCTGGCCCGTCCGCTGCGGCTGGCCGCGGACGAGGCGCTGGCGCTCCTGACCGCACTGCGCACCCTGCGCGAGGTGACGGCCGGGCATGACCGGGAGGCAGTCGACCGGGCGATCGGCAAGCTGGAGCGTGCCGCGGGGGAGGCCGCGGCGGCCAGCGAGGGCGCGGCGGCCCACGTGCACGTCGAGCCGGCCGCGCCGGAGATCGCCGAGACGGTCAATCGCGGCCTGGCCGCGCAGCGCCGCCTGCATCTCACGTACGACGTCCCGTCGCGGGACGAGACCACCGAGCGGGATGTGGACCCGATGCGCCTGGTCGTGTCGGACGGCCGGACCTATCTCGAGGCCTGGTGCCGGCTGGCCGAGGACGTCCGGCTGTTCCGCCTGGACCGCATCGCCGCCGTCAAACTCCTCGACCTCCCCAGCGAACCGCCGCCCGAGGCCACCCCGCGCGATCTGTCGAACGGCATGTTCCAGCCGTCCGAGCGCGACCTCCTGGCGACCGTCCGGCTGGCGCCCCCGGCCCGCTGGGTCGCCGAGTACTACCCCAACGAGTCCGTCGAGGAAGGCCCCGACAACTCACTGATCGTCAAGCTCCGCGTCGCCGACACCGCCTGGCTCCAGCGCCTCGTCCTCCGCCTGGGCGGCGCCGCCACAGTCCTGGACCCACCCGACCTCACCACCCAGATCGCCGCCACCGCCCGCGAAGCCCTCTCCGCGTACGACGATTAGCCCTGGCTGAGCTGTTTCTCCAGGGGGGCTCGGAAGCGCGGAGTGACCCGGACGCCGGCGAGCCAGGTGGTCCAGCGGTCCGCTTCGGCTTCGATCAGGGCTGTGGCCTCGCGGCCGACGTCCTCCAGCAACTGGTAGCGGACCTCGCCGGTTTCTGGCTGGCCCCAGCCGCCGACGATGCGGCCGTCCGCCCAGATGGTCGGGCCGATGTTGCCGGTGGTGTCGAAGAGCTTGGCCTTGTGGTTACCCAGGTACCAAGCGCGCTCCTTCCAGCCCATCGGCGTCGGGTCGAGCGCAGGCAGGAACGCGACCCACGGCTCCGTCGGAACCTCCGGCGCCTCGTCACCCGGCAGCACATAGCCGACCTGTCCGTCCAGGTCGACCGGGACCGCCTCGACCGCGGTCAGGGCCTTCTTCGTCTGACCGGCCGTCCAGCCGGCCCACCACTGCAGGTCCGCCGCCGTACCCGGGCCGAACGACGACAACCACGCCCGCGCCAGCGTCATCCGTGCCTCGTCCGCCGTCGGCCTGTCAACCAGCCTGTCCGGCAGCCAGTCCTCGGCCGGCGACCAGTGGTGCTGACCACTCAGCCACGTCCCCAGCGGGCGCCCACGCACGATCCGTCCCTCGGCCGACAGCTGGAACAACACCCGGCTCGTCACGTACGGCTGAGCGGCGTACGCCTTGCCCTCGGCCATGCTCAGCCGGGTCCGCAGCCGCGGCTCGTCCGCGGCCAGCTCCTGTGCGGTCGCCGATCCACGCAACGCCAGCGCGGTCGCCGTCGACTCCTCGACCGCCCGCAGCCACTTCCCGGACGCCTCCGGATCGCCCCCCACCCCGGCCTCGGTGAGGTGTTTCACCAGCAACTTCCGCTGCTTGACCGCGATGTCGTCCGTGCACGCCGCCTGCACGATCGGCGCGAACGGAGTCGGTACGACGAACACCGTCCGGCGCATGCCGAGCATCCGGATCAACACCCGGTCGTCGTAGAGCGCGCGCTCCGTGCCCGCGACGTCACTCCCCGGAACCCGCGCCGCCACACTCAGGTGGACCGTCGCCGGGTCGGTGGCGTGCAAAGCGACCAGCGCCGCGGCCGCCTCGACCGGATCCGCCGCCCGGCAGTCCGGCCCGAGCCGGTGCCGCCGCCCGAGCCGCGCCCGCCGCTCGTCCACCCCGATCCGAAACATCCGCAACCCCTCGCTCACCGAATACCTACCGACCCCAAGCCACGCGGCGTACTCCGCAGACACACGGTTTTACCATCACGTTCCGACACCGTTGTCCGCTCAGACTCCCCGCAGGGCGTGGGCGATGGACGACGACCGGCTAGGCTCCTGGGTATGTACTGGTTCCTGCTCTTCCTCGCGGTGCTGGCGGTGTGGCTTCTGGTCCTCGCCTTGCTGGCGAGGAAGGTATGGGGCCAGGCCAAGGCGCTGACGCGTGAGTTGGTCGCCGCCCAGTCCAAGCTGGACGCCGCACAGTCCGCGGCCGGGTCTGGACAGACCCGCCAGGATGAGCACGCTCCGGCGTAGTATCGGCCCACGTTCTCACGCTTGAGCCACGAGAAGAAGTTTGTGAAAGGGAGATCGACATGGCACCGCTCCTCGGTATGCCCCAAGGCGCAGAGTGGCTCGTCATCCTCGCGATCGTCGTGCTGCTGTTCGGTTCGGCCAAGCTGCCGGCCCTGGTGAAGCAGCTCGGCAAGTCGAAGAAGATCTGGGAGGAAGAGGTCGGCCCCAAGAAGAAGGAGCCGGAGCTCACCGAAGGCACCCAGCAGGTCCAGGCGCCGACCCAGCAGGCGGCCCCGCAGGCCCAGCCAGCCCAGCAGCCGAACCAGGTGAACGGTCAGGGCGACGGCCTGCCGCCCACCCACACGGCCAACTGAGCCGAGCACCCGCCGGTGTCAATGGTGAGGATCGGACGGCGTAAAGAGAAGAAAGAGCGCCGCCCGAAGGACGACGAGGGTCGGATGACCCTGCGCGAGCACATTGTCGAGCTTCGCAACCGGTTGCTCATCAGCGTGCTCGCGATCGTGGTGTGCACTGTGCTCGGCTGGATCTTCTACGACGAAGCGTTCAGGTTCCTGACCCAGCCCTTCCACACCAGCGTCGGCGACCTGGCCCGGGAGCAGGGCAAGGAGCCGATCCTCACGTTCCCCGGCGTCGGCGACGCGCTGACGTTCCGGATCAAGATCTCCGCGCTGTTCGGCCTGGTGCTCGCCAGTCCGGTCTGGCTGTACCAGCTCTGGGCGTTCGTCGCGCCGGGCTTGCACCGCAACGAGCGCAAGTGGGCCTACATCTTCTCCGGGATCGCGGCGCCACTGTTCGCCACCGGTATGGCGGTGGCCTACTGGACGCTGCCGAAGGGCATCGCGATCCTGATCAGCTTCACACCGCTGGACATCCAGAACCTGATCGAGCTGCCGACGTACCTGGACTTCGTCATCCGGACGATGCTGGTGTTCGGCGTCGCGTTCCTGATCCCGCTGGTCGTCGTGCTGCTGAACATGGTCGGCGTGGTGCCGGCCAAGGCGCTCAGCAAGTTCCGGCCGTACATCATCCTGGTGATCTTCGTGTTCGCCGCTGTCGCGACGCCGTCCGGTGACCCGTTCACGATGTGCCTGCTGGCGATCCCGATGTGCCTGCTGTTCTTCGCCGCCGAGGTGATCTCGCGCTTCAACGACAAGCGCCGCGCGAGGCACTCAGAGGAACTCCTGGCCGACTGATGAGTAGGCGTATCGCGCTGGTGGTGAATCCGACCGCCGGCAGGGGCCTTGGTGCCCGGGTCGCTCCGGTCGTTCGCGAACGGCTCGCCGCGGCCGGCCTGAGCGTCGACGTGTTCGCCACCAGTTGCGCCGAGGACGTGGGCCGGATCTCCGCTGAGGTGGTCGCGTCCGGCGCGGACGGGGTCGCGCTGATCGGTGGCGACGGCACGATCCACCTCGGCGCCCAGGTGCTGGCCAAGTCCGGGATGCCGTTCGGCGTGATCCCGGCCGGCACCGGGAACGACTTCGCCCGCGGGATCGGCGTACCGCTGAAGGATCCGGCCGCGGCGGCCGACCTGATCGTGGCCGGCAAGACCCGGACGATCGACCTCGCGGTGGCGAAGGACGAGTACATCACCACGGTCGTGGCCGGCGGCTTCGACTCCCTGGTGAACCGGCGAGCCAACGCGATGAGCTGGCCGAAGGGCAACTCGCGCTACACGGTCGCGACCCTGGCCGAGTTGCGCACGTTCAAGCCACTCGAGTACGTCGTGACCGTCGACGGCGAGGTGATCGAGACCAAGGCCATGCTGGTCGCGGTCGGCACCGGACCGACGTACGGCGGGGGACTGCAGATCTGCGCCGGCGCCGAGATCGACGACGGCCTGCTCGACGTCACGATCATCCAGCCGGTGTCGCGGTTCACACTGCTGCAGATGTTCCCGAAGCTGTCCAAGGGCACCCACGTCGGCCACCCGATGCTGCGGACCTTCCGCGGCCGCTCGGTCCGGCTCGAGTCGCCCGGCATCACGGCGTACGGCGACGGCGAGGTGCTCGGGCCGCTCCCGGTCGACATCACCATCGCCCCCGGCGCCCTCACCGTGTTCGCCTGAGACAGAACCTTCACACTCCGAATCTCCCTCACCTCTGGTCGTGCTGAGATTGCTCTGATAGGAAAGCTTCCTAACAGTTCATCTCTCGGACGCCCACCGGAGGAGATCGTGCCGAACCGCCCCACTCGCAGGACCACACTCCTGCTCGGACTGACCCTCGCGGCCGCCCCGGCGACCGCCCTCGCCGCCACCCGCTACGCGCCGCACGCCGACGCCGCGACCGGTGGTGTCACCGCGACCGGCCTCGACGATCCCGCGAAGAAGGAGATCGCGATGCAGATCGTCTGCAGCGCGGAGAACTCCTCGCTGGACTGGAAGGCGCAGTACAAGTACATCGAGGACATCGACGACGGCCGCGGCTACACAGCCGGCATCATCGGCTTCTGCTCCGGGACCGGAGACATGCTCGAGCTGGTCCAGTTGTACGCCGACCGCAAGTCGGGCAACGTGTTGCAGAAGTATCTGCCGGCCCTGCGCCGGGTGAACGGCAGTGACTCGCACTCCGGCCTGGACCCGAACTACACCAGGGACTGGAAGACCGCCGCCAAGGACACCGTCTTCCAGCAGTGCCAGAACGATGAGCGTGACCGCGTCTACTTCAACCCGGCGGTGTCGCAGGGGAAGTCCGACGGCCTACGCACTCTCGGCCAGTTCTGCTACTACGACGCGATCGTCATGCACGGGCCCGGCAGTGACGCCACCAGCTTCGGCGGAATCCGGAGTCGTGCCCTGAGGACGGCCAAGCCGCCGTCGCAGGGTGGAAACGAGACGACCTACCTCAACGCCTTCCTTGACGCGCGTGTCTGGGCTATGAAGCAGGAAGAGGCACACAGCGACACCAGTCGCGTCGACACCGCACAGCGCGTCTTCCTCCGCAACGGCAACTTCGACCTGAACACTCCGCTCGACTGGAAGGTCTACGGCGACCCGTACCACATCAGTTGATCCCTCCGGACCCGCAGCCGGACTCCCACCGACCACCAGGGGAGGGAGTTCGGCTGTGTCACGTCCGCGGCTGTTTCCCGTACGCGGCCAGGAAAATCCGTACGCCGGCCCGCACCAGGTGCTCGACCGATCCGAGTGAGGGTCAGCGCTCGGGTGCCGTCGTGGGCTCGGTGCGGTCGGTCCGGTGGTCGGCCTCGGCGCGTTGCCGGAGCATCGACAGGGAGGTAGCCAGCTCGGTCAGGACCTTGGCAGGCAGGACCGAGCCCAGCCAGATGTTGAGCTCTGCCTCGACAGTCGGTGCCGCTGCGGCGAGCAGCCGCTCGCCTTCCGGGGTCAGCTCGACCAGGGAGGAGCGGCGGTCGTGCGGGTTCGCCGTACGGCGGCAGCGGCCGGCGGACTCGAGTCGGTCGACGGCCTTGCTGGTCGCGCCGACCGTGATCGCGATGTCGTGCGCCAGGTCGTAGACCCGGGCGTTCCCGCGGGCCGCGATGACACGGAGGAACTCGAACTGGCCGAGCGGGAGACCGTGCTCGGCCTTCAGCCGGGCGTCGAGCACGTTGTAGAGCCGCGTTTCCAGCCGGACCAGGTCCGTGAACAACGACGTGAGATCAGTCACAGCCAGATCCTGACGATCACGGAATTGGATTCCTCGGAATGTAGTTAGGGGGAACTATATTCCTCGGAATCTATCAGGAGGCGGACGATGAGTCAGGACCAACGAGCCACCGCACGCGGCATGATCTCCAAGGGCGACCCGTCCCGGTCGCCGGCCCAGCAGCGGGATGACTTCGACGCGGTGTTCGGGGCTCTCCCGCTCGGTGACGACGTCACGCTCGAGCCGCGCTCGCTCGGCGGTGTCCCGGCGCTGGACGTGAAGGTCGCCGGGGCCGACGGGGACGGCGTGATCCTGTACCTGCACGGCGGGGGCTACGTGATCGGGTCGGCGCGGACCGGGGCCAATCTCGCCGCTCCGCTGGCCCGTCGCACCGGCCTGCAGGCGGTGTCGCTGGACTATCGCCTGGCGCCGGAGGCCGCCTTCCCGGCGGCGGTCGACGATGCGCTGGCGGCGTACAAGGAACTTCTCGAGGGCGGCCGCGAGATCTTCGTCGCGGGCGACTCCGCGGGCGGTGGGCTGGCGCTCGCCCTGGTACTGGCGGCACGCCAGGAGGGCCTGCCGTTGCCGGCCGCGGTCGTCGTGTTCTCGCCCTGGGCCGACCTGACGCTGTCCGGTGCGAGCATGGACACCCGGGGTGACTTCGACCCACTGTTCAGCCGTGCGCACATGGAGGCGTACGCCGACCACTACCTCGCCGGCCACGACCCGAAGGACGAGTTGGCGAGTCCGCTGCTCGCGGACCTGACCGGACTGCCGCCGCTGCTGATCCAGGTCGGTACGGCGGAGGTCCTGCTGGACGACTCGCTAGGGCTCGCGGCCCGCGCCGCGGAGCACGAGGTCGACGTCAGCCTGGACGTCGTAGCGGGCGCGCCGCACGTGTATCAGTACAACGTCGGCCTCATGGACGAGGCCGACGGCGCGCTCACCCGGGCCGCCGCATGGCTGACCCAGCGTGGCTTTGGGGGTGGCGTCGCATAGATTGGGGCCTGTGAGCGAGCGGAGCGAGGTCACCATCCAGCACAGCGCATCTCGTGTCTCATCCGCGCCCGGAGCGAAGCGAGGACGTGGATGAGCAATCCGTCCGAGAAGTACGCCGTGTTTCGCTCGGACCAGGAGCATCCCGCCGTGAAGGAGTTCCGGGCGCTCTATGACTTCGAACTGGACGAGTTCCAGCTCCGCGCCTGCGCCGCCCTCGAGGACGGTCACCAGGTGCTCGTGGCCGCGCCCACCGGCTCCGGGAAGACGCTGGTCGGCGAGTTCGCCGTCCACCTGGCACTGCAGCGCGGGCAGAAGTGCTTCTACACCACCCCGATCAAGGCTCTGAGCAACCAGAAGTACGCCGACCTGGTCAGCCGCTACGGCAGCGACAAGGTCGGCCTGCTCACCGGAGACAACTCGGTCAACTCCGAGGCCCCGATCGTCGTGATGACGACCGAGGTCCTGCGGAACATGCTGTACGCCGGTTCCAGCACCCTGCTCGGTCTCTCGTACGTCGTGATGGACGAAGTGCACTACCTGGCCGACCGCGCTCGTGGCGCGGTGTGGGAGGAGGTGCTGATCCACCTGCAGGAATCGGTCTCGGTGGTGTCGTTGTCGGCGACCGTGAGCAATGCCGAGGAGTTCGGCGACTGGCTGGAGACCGTCCGCGGCAACACCGTCGTCGTCCTGGAGGAGAAGCGGCCGGTGCCGCTGTTCCAGCACGTGATGGTGGGCAAGCGGCTGCACGACCTGTTCGCTGGTGAGGCGCCGACCGCAAGGGTCGGCGCACCCGCGAAGGCCAAGTCCGGCAACCCGGCGAAGGCCAACCAGGTCGACCTGAAGGACCTGGTCAACCCGCAGCTGGTCCGGATCGCCCGCGACGACAACCGGATCTTCCGCGACGACTCGCGCAAACCCCGCCGGCGCCGGGATCTCCCGAAGGGCCGCCCGCAGCGGTCCCATTTCACGCCGTACCGGTCCGATGTGGTCGAGGAGCTGGACGGCGGCGCGCTGCTGCCGGCGATCTACTTCATCTTCTCCCGCAAGGGCTGTGAGGACGCGATGATCCAGTGCCTGCGGTCGGGCCTGCGGCTGACCAAGCCGTCCGAGCGGGACGAGATCAAGCGGGTCCTGGCCGAGCGCACCGCGGACCTGCCGGACGAGGACCTCGGCGTGCTCGGTTACCACGACTTCGCCGAGGCGCTCAGCCGCGGCATCGCGGCCCACCACGCGGGCATGCTCGCCGCGTTCAAGGAGGTCGTCGAGGAGCTGTTCGCGCGCGGCCTGATCAAGGTCGTGTTCGCCACCGAGACGCTTGCCCTGGGCATCAACATGCCGGCGCGCACCGTCGTACTCGAGAAGCTGAGCAAGTGGAACGGCGAGGCGCACGTCGACATCACCCCGGGGGAGTACACCCAGCTGACCGGCCGGGCCGGACGCCGTGGCATCGACGTCGAGGGTCACGCGGTCGTGCTGTGGCAACCAGGCTTCGACCCACGCGCCGTCGCCGGTCTGGCGAGCACCCGTACGTATCCGCTCCGCTCGTCGTTCTCCCCGTCGTACAACATGGCCGTCAACCTGGTCCGCCAGGTCGGGCGGACCAGGGCCCGCGACATGCTGGAGCTGTCGTTCGCGCAGTTCCAGTCCGACCAGGCCGTGGTCGGGCTGGCCCGGCAGGTGCAGCGCAACACCGAGGCGCTCGAGGGCTACAAGGAGTCCATCGACTGCCACCTCGGCGACTTCCTCGAGTACGCCGAACTACGCCGGCGGATCGGTGAGCGGGAGGCGTCGGGCTCGAAGCGGCGCAAGCTCGATCGCCGGGTCGAGGCGCAGGAGTCGATCGAGAAGCTGCGGATCGGCGACGTCATCCGGATCCCGGCCGGCCGCAGTGCGGGCTGGGCGCTCGTCCTCGATCCGGGGATGCGCTCGGAGCGCGAAGGTCCGCGGCCGACCGTGCTGACGCTGGACCGGCAGGTCCGGAAGCTGTCGATGATCGACTTCCCGACGCCGGTCGAGGCGATCAGCAGCCTGCGGATCCCGAAGAAGTTCAACCCACGCAACCCGCAGCAGCGGCGTGAGCTCGCGCAGGTACTGCGGAACCACACGGACATGCTCGGCGAGGACGGGCCGCCGTCGCGCACCCGCGGCCGGGACGTGGTCAGTCACGCCGACGACCCGGAGTTGCAGGAGATGCGGGCACAGTTGCGCGCGCATCCGTGCCACGGCTGCTCGGATCGCGAGGACCACGCCCGCTGGGCCGAGCGGTACTTCCGGCTCGACCGGGAGAACCGCGAGGTGCAGCGCAAGATCGAGCAGCGGACGAACACCATCGCCCGCCAGTTCGACCGGGTCTGCCAGGTCCTCGACGCGCTGCACTATTTGGACGGCGACAAGACCACCGAGGCCGGCGACCGGCTGTCGCGGATCTACACCGAGCTCGACCTGGTCGCGGCTGAGTGCCTGCGGCAAGGAGTTTTCGACGACCTCACCGTGCCCGAGCTCGCGGCGTGTCTTGCCGCGCTGGTGTACGAGGCGCGGTCGAAGGACGAGCCGACGTCACCACGGTTGCCGCGTGGCGACGTACGCGTGGCGTTGGAGAAGATGGGTGGGATCTGGCGCGACCTGTCCGCGCTGGAGCGGGACATGCGGGTGGACTTCCTGCGGTCGATGGACCTCGGCTTCTGCTGGCCGGCGTTCCGGTGGGCGTCGGGTGCCTCGCTGGCCGAGGTGCTCTACGAGTCCGACCTGGCTGCCGGCGATTTCGTTCGTTGGGTGAAGCAACTGATCGACCTGACCGAGCAGGTTGCGGACGCGGCCGGACCGACCCCGTTGCGATCCACCGCGCGAGCCGTGGTCGACGAGATCCGTCGTGGTGTCATCTCGTACGCATCGATGATCGATTAGACCCCTGCGGTGAGAGACTCCTTCAGCAGTACCCCCCTGCCCTGAAGACCTGAAGGAGAACACGTCCGTGGAGTTGTCGCGCCGGAATCTCGGCAAGCTAGCCATCGCCACCGGCGCGGTCGCCGCCGTCGGCACCGGAGCAGGAACGGCCCTGAGTCGCTCCGCCGATGCCGCCGCGACCTGGAAGACCACCGGGACCGCTGTATCGGCCTTGGCCGGTTTCGACAGTCAGATGAAGACGTTCATGCAGGCGCGCGGCGTGACGGCCGGCCAGCTTGCGGTGACCTACAAGGGCCGCCTGGTGCTTGCCCGCGGCTACAGCACGTCGACCGCGCTGACCGTCAACCCGACCTCGCTGTTCCGGATCGCGAGCCTGACGAAGTCGTTCACCGCGGCCGCGATCGTGAAGCTCGTGCAGGACGGCAAGCTGAGCCTGTCGACGCCTGTCGGCAACATCATCTCGATCACGCCGCCGACCGGTCAGACCAAGGACACCCGCTGGTCCGCGGTCACGATCAAGCGGCTGCTGCAGCACCTCGGCGGCTGGGACCGCGATATCTCGGGCGACCCGGAGTGGGAGGATGCGGTGATCTCCCGGGCTCTGGGTGTCCCGATGGAACTGCACCCCGCCGACGTGATCAAGTACGAGGCCGGCCGGAAGCTCGACTACGCCCCGGGCACCAAGTACGCGTACTCCAACTTCGGGTACACGCTCGCCGGCCGGGTGATCGAGAAGGGGAGCGGCCTGAGCTACCCCGCCTATGTGCAGCAGAAGTTGCTCACCCCGTTGAAGATCACGCGGATGGCGCAGGGCTACTCGATCGCGAAGCACTCCGGTGAGGTGCCGTACGAGTCGCAGTACACCGGGAAGACCGTGCTGAACATGTCGGGTGCCACCGTGCCCGCGCCGTACGGGTCCTTCAGCATGCGCATCCAGGATGCCAACGGCGGCTGGATCGCGAGCGCTCCGGACCTGGTCCGGTGGGCGAAGATGTTCGACACGTCGTCGAGCGTGCTGAACACGGCGTCGCTGAACAGCATTTGGGCGAAGCCCGAGACCGGCCTGAACTCCGACGGTTCGTACTACGGCCTCGGCTGGCAGGTGCGCCCGACGACGGGCGGCACCGGGCGCAACACCTGGCACACCGGCAGCATGCCGGGGACCTTCACCATCATGGTCCGGACCTACAACGGGATGAGCTGGGCGGCGCTGTTCAACCGCCGCGACGACGCCAGCGGCAAGTCGTACGGCGACATCGACGCGGCGCTGTGGACCGCCGCCAACGGCGTGAAGAGCTGGCCGACGAACGACCAGTTCCCGAAGTACTTCGCTTAGAACATCAACGCGCGGAAGTGCGGCGTACTGATCTGGGCCTCGCCGGCCATCTCGGTCAGTACGCCGCGCACCGTGTCGATCGCCTCGTCGCCGAAGCGCCTGCGGAGCTTGCGTTCGTAGGCCTGGTGGAACTTCCGGGCCGCCTGGAGTGCTGCCTCACCTCGTGCGGTGAGCTGCAGCAGCCGGGCCCGGGCGTCGGTGGGGTCGGGCCGGCGCTCTACGTACCCCCGGCGCTCCATGTCGTCGACGATCTGGCTCGCGCCCTGCTTGGTGATCTCCAGCCGCTCGGCCAGTCCGCTGATCGTGGTCGGCCCGGCGCTCAGCGTGCGCAGCACGAACCCGTCCGACCGGCCCTGGTCGTCGTAC
Organism: Kribbella sp. CWNU-51; assembly: GCF_054073265.1. NCBI lineage: Bacteria > Bacillati > Actinomycetota > Actinomycetes > Propionibacteriales > Kribbellaceae > Kribbella > Kribbella sp. CWNU-51. The sequence continues at coordinate 131,151 of NZ_JBSXMZ010000011.1, read as the reverse complement.
CCCTGCTCGGCCGTCGCCTGGCGGAGTGAACGGACGAACTCCTGGTCCGCCAGCAGCAACAAGATCCCGAAATCCGGCTTGCCCGATCGCGTCATGCACGCCATGATAGTCAAGCTGGCTTGGTCAAGTCAGCTTGACTATCTGGAGTGGGGGAAACACATGCACGTCATTCGCGCGGCCGAGGCGCCGCGGTTCGAGTTGCACGGCGTCGAGTTCACCGGGCTGGCAGCACCTAGCCGTGGCTCCGCCGGTCTGTGCACCTGGAAGCTCACGGTCGATCCCGGGCACGGCGGCGGTGAGCCGCACACGCTCGACCGGGACGAGGTGTTCATGGTGCTGACCGGCACGGTGCAGATCACGGCCGACGGCGACAAGCTCGGTCCCGGCGACGCTGTCGTCGTACCCGCCGGCCAGCCGATCGCGCTCACCAACCTGGGCGAGGGCAAGGCCGAGCTGTACGTCGCCATCACCGCGGGCTTCACCGGCACGATGGCAGACGGCACGCAGATCCAGCCGCCCTGGGCTCAGTGACTCAGCAGCGGCGGATCGGCGCGGTGTAGGTCGTGTTGCTCGCTGTGGCGACGTAGTAGTCGGTGACGTACGAGCCGTCGCTCAGACGGTTCCAGACCGAGGTCGTGCCGACCTTGGTTCCGGGCAGCTGGCAGGTGATCCAGGCCAGTGACCCGGCAGGCAACAGGCCTGGGTAGGTTGCGAACGACGTACCCGGGCCGTGTCGCCGGCTCAGGCCGTTGATGGTGGTCTGGAAGGGGAAGGTGCAGCCGGGGAGGGGTGCGCTGTAGCCGGGCTTGCTCGGTGTCCTGGTGTAGTAGTCCGTGATGTAGGTGCCGTCGATCAGCTTGTTCCAGACGATGGTGGTGCCGATCTTCGGGCCGAAGGTCTGGCACACGATGCGGACCTTGGCGTTCGCGGGGATCGTCGTCCTGACCGGGTAGGCGGTCGAGGGGCCGCTGTAGCCGTGGATGGTCGTCCTGACGGTGTAGCTGTACGAGACGCTCGCGACCGGCGCGTCGAACCGGTCGTTGTCGATGTTGAGCGTCACACCGCCGTACGTCTCGGTGTGGTCGCCCCGGTACTGCTTGCCGCGCTGTCCGACCGCCCAAAAGGTGTTGGGGACAGTCGGCCAGCCGGTGAGCGAGCTGCTGAGGTCCCAGCGTGCGATCCACAGTGCATCCGGTCGCGCGTACGACGTGGAGTTGTAAGCGGCGGCCAGGTCCGGTGCACCCGAGTTCTGATGCCCGTAGACGCCGGACAGGTATCGCTGTAGGTGCAGTTCCTTGGTCCACGCGGACAGGTAGTGCAGTACGGCGGAACGGCAGACGGCGTTCGTGTTGTCGTAGTGCTCCATGTCGTTGTAGATCGCACTGCCCGGCAGGATGCCCAATGCCCTGGCCTTGGCGACCGCGTCGTCTGCGTCCCGCACCGCTTCTCGGTTGGAGGATGCCGTCGACATCTTGTATCTCCGGGTACCGCAGGGTGCCTGAAGACCCAGATAGATCGGGACCAGCCGCCACCCCATCGCCGTGACGGCTGTGACCCAGCCGGCGGTGAGCTGTGGCTGGGCACAGCTGCGGTTGACTCCGCCGATGTAGATGCCGACCGCCTTGTACGGCGATGCCTTCCATGCGGTCATCTGCGCGAGGGTGGGCGCCGTACACGTGTCGAACGCCAGCCCGGTGAACCGCGTCGCGGTAGTCCCGGCGTTGTAGGTGAGCGGTGTGGTCGGCTCGGCCAGAGCAGGCGTCGACGGACCTAGCACCAACGTGGCAACAGCAACTACGGCAACCTTGACCTTGAACATGGCGGCCACCCCCCTGTCTCAGTAGACCCTCAGTCACCCACCTCGGCAAGCCTGTGCCATCCAGCAGGCGTTAGGTTGAGTCCATTGCCGAGTTGGGAGGATCGCATGCCGGAGATCGTGGAAGTGGGGGAGCGGCCGTACGTCGCGCTGCGGGGCAAGGTCGCGATGGACGGGATCGCGGCGTTCGCGGACCGGATGCGCGAGGTCATCGACTGGCTCGCCGCGCACGAGATCGCGCCGAACGACGCGCCGTTCTTCAAGTACGACGTGGTCGACATGGAGGCCGGGCTGGTGATGGAGATCGGGTTCCCGGTCGACGACCTGCACCATGGCGAGGGTGAGATCGTCACCGGCGTACTCCCGGCCGGCCGCTACGCGAGCGTGAACTACCACGGCCACCCGGACGGCCTGCTCGACGCCACTCGCGATCTGCTCGCCTGGGCCTCCGCTGAGGGGCTGGAGTGGGACGCTGTCGGTGACAACTGGACCGCCCGCTTGGAGATCTACAAGTCCGACCCGCGCGAAGTCCCTGACATGGCCGATTGGGACACCGAACTCCAGTTCAAGCTGAAGGACTAGGTGCCGACAGTTCTCGCGGGGCTGAGCCGGCTCGACCCCGAGCGGATCCGGCACGTCGCGTCGCCATTGATCGAGCTGGGCTGCGCGTTGCATGTGCTGGCCGAGCCCCGGCATCACGGGCGGGTTGAGTGGGCGGCTGCGGTGCGGATGCCCGCCGTACTGCGGTCGGAGTTGTCGCAGTGGACGTGGACTGTGCGGGCTGTGCGGGCTCGGTTCTTTGCGACCACTGCTGCGACTGGAGTGCCTTCTTGGGAGGACGAGCTACGTGCTCTGCGTGCGCGTTCTCCAGCGGAGTTGGCTGCTGAGCTGGTGCGGCCGCTGCGGGGGCGTCCATTGAGCTCTCGGACCACTGATACGGACGCCGTACTGCATTGGGCTCGCAGCCGGGGCCGATCCGTCGCTGGTCTGGTTGAGGCGTTGCTGACTGATCCTGCTGAGCCGGTACGTCGGTTCGTTGATCTGCTGGATGCTTGTTGGGTCGAGTGGTTCGCTCCGGTGTGGGAGGAATCGCAGGAGGCGCTGGCGGCGCGGGGCCGGCAGGACCGGGATCTGGCGGTGCGGGACGGCGTGGGGGCGATGCTGCGGTCGCTCGACGGCTCGATCGACGTACGCGACGCGGACAGCGTGGTGGTGCAGAAGGTGCAGAGCAAGCGCGTCGATGTGGCTGCGCGATCCGTTTTGCTTGTCCCGAGCAACTACATTGCGCCGCATCTCTTCCTGGGTGAGATTCCCGGTGAACCGCTCACGATCATCTATCCCGTCGGCGGTCGTGGGATCGTCGTACCTACCGCTCATCAAGTCCGCGCCCGGTTGGAAGCGCTCGCCGCCCCCGACCGCCTGCAGGTCTGCCGGGCCGTCGCCAGCGAACCCCGCACTGCCGGCGAGATCGCCGCCTTGTGGGGCCTCCACCCCACCCAAGTCACCCGCCATCTCCGAGCCCTCACCCGAGCCGGCCTGGTAACCGCCGAACGCCAAGGCCGCTTCGTCGCCTACCGCCTGGACGAAACCGCCCTCACCACCCTCGGCACCGACCTCCTCACCCTCATCATGCGGTGATCCCCCTCCCGTGAGACCCGGTGGCCCCTGGATCCGGGAGCCGGGCGTGGCGTCGGCCCGTGTGGTGATCCGGTCCCAGGTCAATTTCAGGGGAGAACCTCGCAGCTGCACCCTTCTACCCACCGCATTCCGGGGGTGAAGGGACCAGATCAGGGGTGAACCCCGCACCTGGCCCCCGGGCCGGCTTCGGGGTGGTGGTCGCTCCCGAGTTCCCGCAACCTGGTCGGAGCCTGGAGTGGCGGCGGAGCAGCGGTGTTGTGTTGGATGCAATGGTGATGGACGACCTGCACCTCTGCGCGGCCGCATACCGTAATGTCGAGGATGCGGTCGAGCACTTCGCTCGATACGGCGACGGCGCGCTCTCGAGTCGGCGCTCTGGCACTCTTCTTGTCGCTTCTGCGACCAACTTCGTCGGAGCGTTCCACAACGCAGCATTGCGCGTGGCACCCGACACCGACCCTCGTCGGGTCCTGGACGAGGCGCGTGCCTTCGGTAGGGCGCAGGGTCGGGACATCGTGCTGTGGGCAGGCATCCATCGCGACCATGACTTAGCCACGCAAGCCTGTGCCGAGGGGCTTCAGCTTCAATCGACCGCACTCGGCATGGTGCTGCACACACCGCCACCGGCACCCGCCGTACCGCCTGATACCGAGCTGGTTCAGGTCAGCGACCGCGACGGCGTGGACGAGTTCGCCGCGGTGCATCGCAGTGTGTTCCGTGATGGCGGCCGGGATGTCGGGGCGGTCGACCACTTCGCGTCGCCGGGCGGGTTGTTGGCGCCGAACGTGGCGGCCGTTGTCGCCCGGGTGCACGGCACACCGGTGTCCTGCGCGATGGTCATCCACCGCGGGCCTGCCGCCGGGGTCTACTGGGTGGCGACCACGGCCGCGGCACGCAATCAGGGGCTCGGGACGCTCGTGACCGGCGCTGTCGTACGAATGGGCTTCGAGTACGGGCCGACGTCGTCGTGCTCCAGGCCACCGAGCTTGGTGCTCCGGTCTACCGACGGATGGGCTTCGTCTCCTTCACCGACTATCAACGGTTCCTCGTGCCCTTGGCATGACATCGGAGACTGTCGGAGGTGCGTGTTAGCTTGCGGCAACTGGGTGCTCGAGGAGGAGAAGTCATGGCAACTTTCGGCCGGTCTGATGACTTGAAGGCAGCGGAGTTCGTCGGTGTCGATCTGAGTGGTGCCCGGTTTGTCGAGAGTGATCTGTCCGGGGTGGTGATGCGCGGGGTCGAGGTGGCGCGGACGGATATCGATGCGCCGTGGCTCGGCGAGGGTGAGTTCCTCCGGATCAATGGTGTCGACGTGATCTCGTTCGTCGAGGCTGAGCTGAACCGGCGCTTTCCCGGTCGCGCGGACCGACAGGCCGGGGATCCGGATGGTCTGCGTGCGGCCTGGAGTTCGCTCCAGTCCACCTGGGCGGTGACGCTCGAGCGTGCCGCGGGGATGCCGGCCGGGACGGTTGACGTGTCGGTGGACGGGGAGTGGTCGTTCGCGCAGACGCTGCGGCACCTGGTGCATGCGACGGACATGTGGCTGGGCAAGGCGGTTCTGGAGATCGAGCAGCCGTTCCATCCCATCGGTCAACCGGACAGAGACATCGAGGACGACGGCGCGGACGGGTCGGAGTCCACAACGGACAGACCGTCGTACGGCGAGGTGCTCGAGGTCCGGGCGGGGCGGGTCGCGATGGCGAGCGACTTCATTGCCACGGTCACGCCGGAGGTGCTGGCCGAGACGCGCCGGAATCCGCACGCCCCCGACCACGCCGAGACAGTCCTCTCGTGCCTGCACGTGATCCTCGAGGAGGAGTGGGAGCACCACCGCTTCGCCGTCCGCGACCTCGACGCGATCGAAGCGAAGTCCGACGCCTGATTCAGTCGGCCGCGGGGACCCAGCACAGGCAGAACGGGTGGCCGGCCGGGTCGGCGTAGACCTAGATACCGCGGGGCGCCGTGCGATCGTCGGTGGCCTTCAGCAGGCGAGCACCGACGGCGGGCTGGCGGATTGACGGGATCTGTCAGTCCGACGGCCGAATCAGGTGGGTGGGCGTTGGGTGAGGGGGTGACTGGATCTCTCCCGCCGGCCGTGCGCCGGTTGATTGCGGCAACGTTGGTCAACACGCTGGGGAACGGTGTGTACGCGGCTGTCGGCGCGCTCTACCTGACCAGGGCCGCCGGGCTCTCGGTCGGGCAGGTCGGCGTCGGTCTCACAGTGGCCGGGTTGGTCGGGCTGGTGACCAGCGCCCCGCTCGGTGTCGTCGCCGATCGGCTCGGGCCTAACCGCGCGTACGTCGGCTTCCTCATCCTCCAGGCGATCACGATGAGTGCGCTGACGCAGGTCCATTCGTTCCTTCCGTACGTCGTGGTCGCGGGCGTCACCGCGATCGCGGACTCCGGCCAGCGGGGCGCGAAGGGCGCGCTGATCGCCGGCCTGTCCCCGGCCGACCAGCGGGTGCGGACCCGGGCGATCCTGCGCGTGACGACCAACATCGGGATGGGCGCGGGGATGGCGCTGGCCGGGATCGTGCTCGCGGTCGACCGGCGGGAGGTGTACGTCGTCGCCCTGCTGGCGAACGCGGTGACGTACCTGGCCACCGCCGCGCTGGTCCGGTTCGGCCTGCCGGCGGTGGAAAGGGTGCCCTCGGCAACTGGTCCGGCCGCGTCGACCGCCTTGAAGGACCGTCCGTTCCTGGTCTTCGTCGCGTTGGACGGCGTACTCAGCATGCACAACGCGATGGTGCAGATCGCGATCCCGCTGTGGGTGGCGACCGCGACGGACGCGCCACGGTGGTTGATCTCGGTGCTGCTGGTGATCAACTCCGTCGCCGTGGTCCTGCTCCAGATCCGGGTCGCCCGCGGAACCGAAAGCCTTCCCGGCGCCGCCCGCGCCGGGCGCCGGGCCGGCCTTCTGCTGGCCGCCGCCTGTGTGGTCCTGGCCCTCACCGACATCACGTCCGGAGCGATCACCGTCGGCCTGCTGATCGCAGCCGCTCTGGTGCACGTTCTCGGCGAGATGCTGCAGTCCGCCGGGGGTTGGGGGATCAGCTTCGAGCTGGCCCCGCCCGGCGCCCAGGGCCAGTACCAAGGCGCCTACGCGATGGGTCACCAAGTCGGCGATCTCATGGCCCCGCTCATTCTCACGACCATCGCCGTCACCTGGGGCTGGCCCGGATGGTTGCTCACAGCCACCATCTTTCTCACCGCCGGCACGCTTCTCCCGATCGCTGTCCGACGGCACCCGCACTGGTCCGAACCGACCGACGCCCGGGATCAGGTAGCTGCCGCGTGAGCGACGATTACACGCTGCGGAGGGAGGTGGTGGTTTTGCCGGTGCGTTGGCGAAGGAGGGTGCGGAGGGTGTTGGCCTGCTCGTAGCCGACTTTGCGGGAGATCGTCTCCAGGGACAGGTCGGTGGTGCGCAGCAGGTGGATGGCGCGTTCGATTCTGAGGTCCTGGACGAAGCGGATGGGGGATGTGCCCATGGTCCGTTGGACGGTGCGCTGAAGGGTTCGCTCGCTGACCCCCAGACTCCGGGCGGCTTCGGGGATGCTGATCGCCTCGCCGAGGCGGTCGCGGGCCCAGCGTTCGAACGCGGCGACGACGGGGTCGTTCTGGGCCAGTTCGCTGGGCATGATGTACGGCGCCTGTGAGGGGCGTTCGTCGACGACGAGGTAGTGAGCCACGAGGTCGGCGACGGCGGGACTGCCGGCGCGAACGAGCGCGAGCGCCAGGTCGAGATGGCCGAACGCGGCTCCGGCGGTGGTGATCGTGTCCTCGTGGACCACCATGCTGCCCTGCTCGAGCTGAATCTGGGGATAGCGGGCGCGGAACGCCGGTGCCAGCCACCAGGTGGTCGTCGCGCGCAGCCCGTCGAGGACACCGGCTTCGGCCAGCAGGAACGTGCCGGCGCAGGCCGAGGCGACCGCCGCGCCGCGGGCGTGCGTCTTGGCGATCAGCTCCCGTGTAGGCAGGGACCGTTCGCCGGCAACCAACTCGACCAGTGCTTCAGGCCGGCGTTCGTTGATGGCGGGTACGACGAGCAGGTCCGCCGAGTCGGCCCGGGTGACGGGCTCGCAGTCGACGAGGTGCCCGGCCGAAGTACGGACTTGCGGGTCGAAGCCGATCGTCGTGACGTGCCAGCGCGGGGGTTCAGCCAGTTGCTCAGCCATGGCGTTCGCGGTGTCCAGCACGTCGAGGATCGACGCCAACCCGGAGTCGAACACGCCCGCACTGACCAGAACCGCGATCTCCACGTCGGAAACTCTATCAATCGTGTCGTTTCCGCCACTGACCGGGCAGGGGGTCAGCGACGTACGTTGTGCGAGGCGCCAGGAAAACCCAGCAGTTGGACAACCAGAAAGAGAGTGGACATGAGCTCCACGCGCAACGATGCGGGCGTCGGCGATGGCGAGCTGCACCTCGAGAACGACGTCATTCCGGTCTCCGACGTCGATCGATCCAAGCAGTTCTACGAACGCTTGGGATGGCGGCTCGACGACGACGTCGCCCCGCTGGACGGCCTGCGGATCGTCCAGTTCACCCCACCGGGCTCCCCCTGCTCGATCACGTTCGGCACTGGACTCACCGCGGCCGCGCCCGGCTCGGCGCAGGCGGTGCTGGTCGTCTCCGACATCGAAGCGACCCACAAGGATCTCGTCAGCCGTGGCATCGACGTTGTCGATGTCTGGCACGGCCCACCGTTCCCGGTCGAGGCACGGCAGCCCGGCCCTGACCCGGAGCGCACCAGCTACGGCTCGTTCTGCTCGTTCACCGATCCGGACGGCAACACGTGGCTGGTCCAGGAGATCACGACGCGACTGCCCGGTCGGGTCTGACCTCCGGTTTGGGGAGGTCGCGGAGGTCGCGGGCGGCGGTGAAGCCGGCTCGGTTGGCGCCGATGGTGCTGGCGGACGGACCGTAGCCGACCAGGTGGATGCGGGGGTCGAGGACGGTGGCGGTGCCGTTCATCCGGATGCCGCCGGAGGTCTCGCGGAGGTGGAGGGGAGCGAGGTGGGCCAGGTCGGCGCGGAAGCCGGTGGCCCAGAGGATCGCGTCGACGTGCTCCGAACGCCCGTCGGCCCACTCGACGCCGTCGAGCGTGATGCGGGCGAACATCGGGAGCCGGGTGTAGACGCCGCGCTCCAACGCCGCCTGCTCCTGCTCGCGGAGGTGCAGGCCCGTCACGCTCACCACGCTCCTCGGTGGCAGGCCCGCCCGGACGCGTTCCTCGACCTTCGCGACCACCTTGCGGCCGTACTCGGGGTTGAAATCCTCACCGGTCCGCCACTCCGGCGGCTGTCGCGTCACCCAGGTGATCGTCGCGACCTCGGAGATCTCCGCGAGCAATTGGACCGCCGACGCACCACCGCCGACGACAAGCACGTGCTGTCCGGCGAATTCCGCGGCCCCGTTGTAGTCGGCCGTGTGTAGCTGCCGCCCACGGAAGGTCTCGATCCCCGGATACCAGGGAATGAACGGCCGGTTCCATGTCCCTGTCGCGTTCACCAGAGCCGCCGTACGGTAGCTGCCGGCAGATGTCCGCACCTCGAACCCACCCTCCACGGCATGCACGCTCGACACCGTCACTGGCCGCACCACAGGCAACTCGAACCGCTTCTCGTAGTCCGCGAAGTACGACGGCACGAAAACGTTCGCCCGCTCCGGCCCAGCGATCGACGGCACCGGCACGCCCGGCAGGTTCGCGATCCCGTGCACGTCGTGCATGGTCAGCGAGTCCCACCGATGCTGCCATGCCCCACCCGGCTCCGGGTTGCGATCCAGTACGACGACCTCGTCGTACGGCGTGAAGCCCAGCCGCACCAAGTGGTACGCAGCCGACAAGCCGGCCTGGCCGGCGCCGATCACCACTACCTCGAGCACATCAGAGGTCAACGTCCGGATCGGCGGCGGTCTTCCCGGCTAGCGTGATGCCATGGATCTCACCGCGGCGTACGGGTTCCGGATGGACTGGATCGTCAGCTTCGTCGCCGTCGCCCGCCACGGCGGGTTCTCGGCCGCGGCCAAGGCGACCTTCCGCTCCCAGTCGCGCATCAGCGAACACATCGCCGAGCTGGAGAAGGCCCTCGACGTGCGGCTCTTCGACCGCACCACCCACCCGGCCAGACTTACTCCGGAAGGACGTGCACTCGTCCCGCATGCCGAGGAGATCCTCAATCGCCTCAACGATCTGGCGTCTGCCGGGGGAGAGGTCCGCTTCGGCACCTACCCGAGCGCCGCGGCCTGGCTCTTCCCGCAAGTGGTACGACGCCTGCCCGCCGAGATCAGGCTGCATCTGGTCGAGGGGCCGAGCATCGACCTCGAAGGCGCCCTCGGGCGGGGTGACGTCGACCTCGCGATCCGGCCGGTCCATCCGCTGGTGGCGTCGGAGTCGCTGCACCACGAGATCCTCTGGACCGAGCCGCTGGTCGCCGTGTTCCAGGACGGCCACCCGCTGGCCGCGGCGCCGGAGGTCAGCCTCGGGGAGTTGGCCGAGTTGCCGCTGATCTCGATCGGAGAGACCTCCGGCGTACGCCAGTTCGAGTCACACCTTGCGTTCGCCTCCGCTGGACTCAACCCGGAGAGTGTCTTCCGCACCAACCAGCCGCAAACCCTGCTCTCGCTGGTCCGTCACGGCCTGGGCACGGGCGTCACCAACGCACTCGCGGTCACCACCGCCAACCTCACCGGCGTACGCCTGGTCCCGATCAGCGACTCAGGAGTGGAGCGGCAGGTGGCGCTCTTCGTCCACCGCGACCGGCCTCGCACCCCGGCGCTGGACCAGGTGATCACCGCGGTCCGCGCCGTACCGCCGCCGACCTGGCCCTAGCGGTCTAGCGGATGAACTGGTCGACGTAGTCCGCTCCGAGCCCGTTCGACCCGTAGTGGTCGCGGCAGAGCTGGATCTTGGTGAACGTGTCCTCGTATCCGGTCTGGTTGCCCTCGTCGTCGACATAGATCATCGCGCCGGAGATGTTGAAGAACGTGATCATCTCGGTGCAGTCCTCGGGCACCCGCAGCGTGTGGATCTCGCCCGGCGGTTCGTACACGAACGATCCCGTCTCCGCGACCCACCCGTGTTCGTCGTACTGCCACTTGCCCTTGATCACATAGCCGAAGACCGCGCTCGGGTGCCGGTGCCGGGACACGATGCCGGACCGGGTGACCTTGAGCAGGTTGCACCACTGACCGGTGACCGTGTTCAGCATCAACGGCCGGAACCACACGTCCGGCGCCTGCGGCACCCACAGCCGCTCGTCCTCGGGCACCGCCGGTACGGCGATCTCCGCGGGCACACCTGCTGAAACCGGGATCATCGACTGCTCCTTCACATGCTCTGGTATCCGCCGTCGACGGGTACGACGGTGCCGGTGACGAACCCCGCGTCCGGCCCGGCGAGGAACGCGATCACACCGGCGACCTCGGCGGGCGTGCCCCAGCGGGCCATCGGCGTCCGGGAAAGGATCCGGTCGGAGGCGACCGGATCGGCTTGCAGCGCGGCGGTCAGGTCGGTGGCGATCCAGCCGGGCGCGACCGCGTTCACCCGGATGCCGTCCGCGGCCCACGCGACCGCGAGCGACTTGGTCAGCTGGACGATCCCACCCTTGCTGGCGCTGTACGCCGGGACGAGCGGACCACCGAAGTAGCTCAGCATCGACGCGACGTTGACGACACAGCCCCGGCTCGCGGAGAGCAGGTCGTGCGCCGCCTCGGCCGCTCGCATCGCGCCGGTCAGGTTGATCTCGACGACCTCGCGGAACACCTCCGGCCGGTGCTCGTCACCTCGCCGGATGATGCCGGCCGCGTTCACCAGGACGTCGAGATCGTCGAGCGACTCGATCAGGTCCTCGAGGGCGTGCGGCTCGCGCAGATCGAGCTCGCGAACGTCGGCGACTCTCCCCAGTTCCGGCGGGGCCGCCGAGCTGCCCAGGCCGGCGGCGATCACGGTCGCGCCGTCGGCGCCGAACCGCAGCGCGGTGGCCGCGCCGATCCCACTCGTGCCTCCGACGACGAGCGCAGTACGGGCTGACATGTCCGGCATCCTGCACGGCGCCGGCACCTCGGGCAAGGAAGACCCGGACGGCGGATGGGAGCTATCCGCCGTCCGGGTCTGGTCCCTGCTGTCAGTCGCCGCTGAGGTCGATGCGGCGGTGGTAGCGCTGCCCGGCCTTGCCGCCGACCAGCGCGGCCAGCAGCGTGACCACGACGGCCGCCGCGAGGGCGACCAGTCCGCCCGTGGTCAGCGTGTGGATCGCGATCGGCAGTGACGGCAGATCCACCCGGTTCAGGACGTCGTACTGCGAGCCGGCCAGCGCGGCGATGCCCGCGACGACGACCGTCACGAGTACGCCGATCAGCCAGACGCCGAAGCCCTGCCGGGCACCGTCGAACCTGGCCAGCCGGCCGGCGACGTACCCGCCGTTGTAGTAGGCGATCGCCAGGATCACGACCAAGACCGCGCCGGACACGACGCCGATCGTGCCCGCGTCGGCCTTGGCCGCGGTCCAGTCGATCGGGGTCGCGTAGTCCACGCCGGCCGCGATGGCGCCGACGATGCCGGTCAGCAGGGCGATCAGTCCGATCGCGACCAGCCAGCCGAAGAACGCGGAACCGCCTTTGAACCCCCGGTACGCCGGGTCCACTTCAGTGGCGGCCGAAGTCCGGATGTCCGCTCGGTGCGACGGCTGGGTCTCTTGCTCGTGCTCAGCGCGGCGCAGCGTGCGGGTCTCGTCGAGCTGCTGTGTTTCCGTGTCGTCACGGTAGTGCTGGATCATCGTCAGTTCTCCTCACCGGCAGGCCCCGTGCACGTATCCGGTACCCGCGAAACCGCTGGCCATGCGTGGTGAGGTGGTAGCTGACCGCTAGTCGAGCAAACGATCGATCTTGTCGTGGTACCGCTTGCCGGCCTTCCCACCGAGGATCGCGAACATCAGCGTCAGCAGGACCAGCGTCGCCGCCGCGATGATCCCGCCCATGGTGAGTGTGTCGTTGGTCAGCGCCACGTCCGGCCGGTTGATGTCGGCGATGAAGTCGTACTGGTTGTTCAGTAGCGCGCCTCCGCCGGCCGCCAGGACAGAGACCAGCAGCGCGATCATCCAGACGCCGAAGCCCTGTCGTCCGCCGTCGAAGCGAGCGAGTCGGCCGGCGACGTACCCGCCGGTGTAGAAGGCCAGGCACAGCATGAAGATGGCGACAGCCGCAGCGGTGATGGTCGCCGCGCCGGGGTCTGCCTTGGCGTCGCTGCTGGTGTAGTCCAGGATCTGCGCGGTGCCGAGGGCCGCCGCGGAGACCGCGGCCAGCAGCAGCACCGACATGGCGATCGCGATCAGCCACCCGAAGAACGCCGCACCGAACTTGAAGCCGCGGTAGGACAGCAGTTCGGGGTCGACGTCAGGCTCAACGGCTGCCGCCGGGAGTGTCCCCGTCGTCGTCGATGGTGAGTCCACGGGAATCGAAATGGTGCTCATCGCCCGATTGGCGGCCGCCCGTACCTCCTCGTAGCGCTGCGTGCTGGTCGTTTCTGGGTCGGGCGATGTGATCGTGGCAGTCTCGCCGTACTGCTGAGCCATGTCCGCTGTTCTCCTCACTGGTCAGCCTCGCGCGGTCTCTACCCTCTGGCAGCGCGTCTGACACAGGCGGAGGGCGGATTTTAACCGGCCCCTGGCGTGTGCTCACTCACCGTCGCTGGATAGCGGCGCGGAGTGAAGACCAGGGGTCCGGCCGGGCGGGGCACGGTGCGGGTCTGCGACGAGCCGACCAGCAGCAGGCAGCGCATGTCAACCGCCTGCGGGTCGAGCTCAGCCAGGGTTGTGACGGTGATCGCCTCTTGGGGACCGCCCACGTCGCGGCCGATGACGACCGGAGTGTCCGCGGAACGGTGTTCGAGCAGCAGGTCACGGGTCGCGGCCACCTGCCAGGTGCGGGACTTCGAGGCGGGGTTGTAGATCGCGATCGCGAGGTCCGCTCGAGCTGCCGCCGTCAGCCGCTGGGCGATAACTTCCCAGGGCTTGAGCCGATCCGACAGCGACAGCACGCAGTAGTCGTGCCCGAGCGGTGCTCCGACCCGGCTGGCGACGGCCTGCGCCGCGGTCATGCCGGGCAGCACGCGTACGGCGATATCGGCGTACTCGGGCGCCGACGCGACCTCCGTGACCGCACTGGCCATCGCGAACACCCCGGGGTCTCCGGACGAGACCACGACCACGGTGGAGCCCTTGCGCGCCAGGTCCAGGGCGAACGCGGCCCGCTCGGACTCGACCCGGTTGTCCGACCCGTGCTTGCGCTGACGGGCGCGGTCGGGCAGGCGGTCGACGTACGGGCCGTAGCCGATCAGGTCGTCGGCCGCCGCGATCGCGGCGCGCACCTCGGGGGTCATCCACTCCGGCCCGGCCGGTCCGAGGCCGACCACGGTGACCGAACCGTCCGTGGCGGTTTTGGGCGCCGGGGGAGCGAAGGTGTTGTTGATCGGGCTCGGGAGCAGGGCGAGGGAGAAGTACGGCACGTCGTCCGGGTCCACCTCGTTGAGGGGAGCCGTGCGCTGCGCGTCGGTCGTCGCGCGTTCGACGTACCAGGCCTCGTCGGCGCGTCCGGCCAGCTCGAACGCCTCGCGGACGTTGTGGAACGTCCGGCCGAGCTTCATCACCGCTGCCGCGTCGGTGCTGCGGAGGCGGTCGGCGAGGACGTCGGGCGGCAGGGTCCCGGGCAGGACGGTGAGGATCTCGTCCCGCTCGCACAACGGCCGTCCGAGTACGGCGGCCGCCGCGCTCACCGAGGTCACGCCGGGGACGACCTCACACGGGTAGCGGTCGGCCAGCCGCTTGTGCATGTGCATGTAGGAGCCGTAGAAGAGTGGATCGCCCTCGGCCAGTACGACGACGTCGCGGCCGGCGTCGAGATGCGCGGCGAGCCGCGCGGCACAGTCGGCGTAGAAGTCGTCCATCGCGCCTCGGTAGCCGCCGGGATGATCAGTGGTCTCGGTCGTCAGCGGGTAGACCAGGTGCTCCTCGAGTTGGCCTTCCCTCAGGTACGGCGCTGCGACACTTCGCGCGATGCTCCGGCCGTGACGCGCACTGTGAAACGCGATCACATCGGCGGCACCGATCAGCCGGGCCGCCTTCACCGTCACGAGCTCAGGATCGCCCGGTCCCAACCCGACACCCCACAACCGTCCCGTGCGCTCGCCCATCACTCTTCCTCGCTTGCGATCGCGTTGACGGCCGCAGCGGTGATCGCACTCCCACCGCGACGTCCGCGCACCACCAGGTACTCCAGGCCGAGCCCGTTCGCCACCAGCGCGTCCTTGGACTCCGCCGCGCCGATGAACCCGACCGGGATCCCGAGGATCACGGCCGGCCGCGGCGCGCCGTCCTTCAGCAGCTCGAGCAGGCGGAACAGGGTCGTCGGAGCGTTGCCAATAGCAACAACCGAGCCGCTGAGGTGCTCATGCCAGAGATCGACTGCCGCGGCGCTCCGGGTGGTCTGCAACTCGTGCGCCAGCTCGACGGTCCTCGGATCCTGCAGTGTGCAGATCACCTGGTTGTCCGCGGGCAGCCGGCGCCGGGTGATGCCGGCCGCCACCATCTGCGCGTCACACAGGATCGGCGCGCCACCCTGCAGCGCAGCCCGCGCGTTCTTGACGACATTGGGCGACCAGGCGAGGTCCGCGACCAGATCGGTCATCCCACACGCATGGATCATCCGTACGGCGACCTGCGCCACGTCGGCCGGAAGCTCGCCAAGTGCCGCCTCACGCCGGATCGTCGCGAACGACCGCCGGTAGATCTCCGCGCCGTCCCGCACGTACTCGAACCCGCTCACATCCGCTCCCCGTCCACCAGATACCCATTGCCCACAGCAACCACATCCACAAAGTCCCCGGCCGGCTTCCCGCACCGCCGCTCACACCCCGACCAATGCACCCGCCGCCCGTCCCGCTCCATCCCCGGCACCACCCGCCAGGCGTCCCCCCGAACATCCGCCAAGGCTTTCCCACACCCCGGCCGCCCCGCACACGCCGTCACACCCTCCCAGACCGAGTCTGCGGTGGTAACCAACCCGACCCGCTCCAGCTCTTCGGTCGACACCACAGGCACCACAACCGACCGCCATGGCGTGAGCCGGATCTCGTCAGCAACCTCGGTGAGCACACCAGCCTGTTCCTGGGTGAGGCTTCCCAGTGGGACGGTCACCACGAGTGCAGACCCGTGCCGACCGGCCGCGACCGTGGTGCTCTTCGTCGGGAGGTCCTCGGTCGCTTGCAGCTCGAGCCGGCTGAGGATGCGGTTCTCGCCGTCGTCCAGCTCGGCGATCCGCCACTCCTGCGCGTCACGCTCGGCCAGGAACGCCTCGGCAGCTGCAACCATCAAGCCGGCCGCATCACCCCACCGCACCCGGACACCGCGGGTGCCGACGCTCAGGAGGGCCTCGCGGTCATCTATCGCTCGGACAGAGACGTCAGCCCGCACGCCGGCCAGGTCACCGCGACCGTCGTCCAGGGCGAAGAGGAAGCGGCCTGGCAGCTCGGCCAGCGCGGGGCGGGCGCAGAGCTCTCGGTCGACCGCGGCCGCCACCGGGAGTACGTCGTACCGGGACTCCTGGTCCAGACCGGAGAGTGGGGACGCGAGGATGTTGCGGACTCGCTCATGCGTGAGCGACGGCAGCAGTCCGGCCGCGAAGAGCCGGTCCGACAGTTCGCGCGGCCCGTCGGGTCTCAGCGCGCGGATCTGCACGTTCCCGCGCGAGGTCAGCTCCAGTCGCCCGTCACCCAGCTCTCGAGTGGCCGACCGCAGCACCTCGAGCTGCTGAACGCTGAGCACCCCACCCGGCACCCGCACCCGCGCGAGACCGCCGTCGGCTGCCTGATGTACCGCCAGCACACCCGGGCACCGATCGGTCTGAGTCCTCGCCACAACCGCGATGCTACGTGCCCGGCACCTCCTGTGTTCTGGACCACAGCAGCACGCCGACCGTGAGCACCGCGCCCACCCCGCCGCACACCATCGCCACCGACACCGACGACGCGTCGACCACCAGTCCGCCCAGCAACGCTCCCGCCGTAGTGCGACCCACCACAGGCATCAGCAGCGTCGCCGTCGCGATCAGAGCAGCGCAGCCGGCGAAGGCGAGGGTGAGGTTGCGGGCGGCCGCAGTACCGGCCACGAGGTTCCCCACAGGTACGCCGAGCACCGAGCCGAGCGGGACCGCGGAGAAGATGACTGCGGTCGCGCGTGCGGTCCACTGCTCAGGGACCAGCCGCCCGGCCAGGCCGGCGCCGATCGACCAGAAGCCGCCGATGGTCAGGCCGACCAGGAAGCGGGCGAACAGTTCGAGCGTGTAGACCGGAGCGGCCGCGGCGAGGAAGCCGGCCGCTGGCGCCGGGGCGAATGATCCGCAGCGGATCATCTTTCAGTAGATAATCCGCGCTATGCTCGGATCATGGCGAAGACACCACCGCGGACGGTTCCCGACCTCACCGGCTACCTCACGCATGCCGGTCACGTCCTCGAGACCCGGCTGTCCGCGGCGCTGGCGGAGGTCGGGCTGACGGTGCGGATGCAGTGCGTCCTGCGGCACGCGCTCGAGGAGGAGCGCACCCAGATCCAGCTCGCCGAACTCGCCTACATGGACAAGACGACCATGGTCGTCACCGTCGACGCCCTCGAAAAGGCCGGCTACGCCGAACGCAAGCCCTCCGCCACCGACCGCCGCGCCCGCATCATCGCCGTCACCGAGGCCGGCGCCAAGGTCGCCGCCGAAGGCCAGCAAATAGTCGACCGAGTCCACGCCGAGGCCCTAGCTGCCCTCACCGCCCCCCAACGCAAACCCTTCGTCGACGCCCTCGTCACCCTCGTAGACGGCCACCTCTCCACCCCCGTAGAGGCGCAGCCCGTACGCAGACCCCGCCAACGCGCCAGCTAACTGCTACGCCGCCGTGTGTCGTCCGCCGGGCGCCTACCGCTCCCGGACGGCGTAGGTCAGGTGCGTCACCCTCGGGGAGGGCTCCGCGCGGATCGGTTCCAGGGCCACGCGGCCCGCGTCCACGCCCTCGAACAGGCGGATTCCGGAGCCGAACAACACGGGCGACAGCGCGATCGAGAACTCGTCGATCAGGACGGCGTTCACGTACTCCAGGATCGTCGCGCCGCCGCCCGCGATGCGGACGTCGCGGTCGCCGGCGGCCTCGCGGGCCTGGTCGAGCGCGGCCTCGATGCCGTCGTTGACGAAGTGGAAGGTGGTCCCGCCCGGCCGCTCCCAGGGGTCACGCTTCTCGTGCGTCACAACGAAGACCGGCGTGTGGAACGGCGCCTCCTCCGGCCACATCTGCTCGCCGGCGTCGAACATGCGCTTGCCCATCACGCTCGCGCCGGTGCGCTCGAACGTCTCCCGCGCGATGTCGTTGTCGCGCCCTTCCTCGCCGCCCTCGCCGAGCTTCAGGTTCTCCCGGAAGAACCGCAGCGGGAAGATCCACTGCTGCAGTTCCATCCACTGCTTCCCCATCAATTCTCCGAGAGACCCAGGTGCGATGAAGCCGTCCAGCGACATCGTCACGCTGAAGAACACCTTCCCGGCCATCAGCCCTCCACCCCCTTCCGCAGGAGGTCGACATAGGCAGCCAGGTTGCTCAGGGTCTGCCCGCCACCCTCGATCGCGTGGTACTTCTCGACCGCCTCGTCGCGCAGTTCCTTGGTGCGGAACACCGTGCGCATCTCGATCCGGGTCGCCGCGCCGTCCGGCGCGAAGGTCAGGACCGACTCGAAGGCGTCCGGGTCGTCGCGGGACTCACCGTGCAGCAGCTCGATCCGCTCCGGCGGGGCGATCCGCAGCCAGCGGATCCACTCGGAGTAGTCGGTCCCGTCCGGCCCGTGCAGTACGAAATCCCACTCCCCGCCCTCGCGGAACTCGAAGGACCGCGTGGTGGTGGTGAACCCCTCCGGACCCCACCACTGCGACAGGTGCCGGACCTCGGTGAACGCCTCGAACACCAGCTCCCGGGGGGCGTCGATGACCCGGGAGATCACGATCTCCCGGTCGGCCGTCGCCGGCTCCGTCCGCGCTTGTTGCCTTGCCGCTGCCATCGGTCAGTCCTCCTGCCGTGTCTGCTTGAGATCCTGCACGTAGGTGTCCAGCCGGTCGAAACTCTCGTTCCAGAACCGCTCGAATCCGCCGACCCACTCGTGGACCGGCCGCAGTCCGCGGGCGTCCAGGCCGTAGAGACGCTGCTTGCCTGCCTTGCGGTCCCGCACCAGACCGACCTCCCGGAGCACCCGCAGGTGCTTGGACGCCCGCGGCTGGCTCATCCCCAGCTCCTGGGCCAGGTCGGTCACCGGCCGCTCACCTGCCCGCAGCAGCACCAGAATGTCCCGGCGCTGCGGCTCGGCGATCGCGTTGAACGCGTCCGACGTCGTCGCTGCTCGTGCCATGCCCACCATCATATGCCCATATCGGCATGCGTCAAGGCGACCTGAATCAGGCGGGTCTTCTCGGACCCTTGTCAGCTGTGACCGGGGCCTTTCGGTGGCTGATGTCGATGGGATCTGGTGGCGCGCCGTCAGTCAGGAGGTCTGTCAGTAGACGGCCGAGGCGGGGTGGGTAGATCGTCTCGGCCGCTTCGCTCAGCTCCCGCGCCTGCCACCATCGGAAGCCCACGACGCTCAGGGCTTCACCCTCAGTGAATTGCGCCGGCACCGGGTCGAAGTGCTTCACCGAGTGCATCAGCCACTCTTCGTGGACCTCGACGACCCGGCCGTCGTACTCGTACAGGTGATCGCGTTGCCAGACCGGGAGTCCCGGCGGGAGGTCGACCAAGCCGGTCTCTTCGTAGGCCTCGCGAACCGCTGCAGCCTGCAATGTCTCGCCAGGCTCGACGCCGCCGCCGACGGGGTGCCAGCACTCGGCTTGTGTCTGAGGGTCCTTGGCGTGGATGAGCAGTAGGCGGTCGTCCTCGTCCAGCAGCACAAGCTTCACCGCAAGTCGTGCCACGGCCCGAACACTAGCCGGGCCAAGGCGCTCGGATCTCGTCTATCCGATCATTTCCCGGCCCTGCCGCTCCTGGAACAGCCGCCCACCGAGTCGTGGTGTGTGGCTGCGCACCGATTCCGCGAGTCGTGGACTGTGGTTGTGAAGTGCCGGGTGTCGGCAGCCGTATTCCACGACTCGACGAAGGATCAGTGGGTTTCCCAGGTGGGCTGATGGGGGTTGTCGTTGTGGACGATGACGTGGGCGTGGTCGGTTGGGTGGACTGTGTCCGCGTAGAACTGTTGGGAGTGGATGTAGCGGCTGCGGTAGCGGCGTTCTACCTCGGTGGCGGATCTGGATGGGGTCTGGTCTGGTCTCGGCTCCGGGCGCGATCCAGGGTCCGCTCGAGGGTGGCGGACACGAAGATGCGCAGGTCCCAGCGGTCGATCAGTTCTGGGCGCAGGAGGAACACGCCGTCGAAGAGCAGCACGGCGTCGGCGGGTGCTGTCACGAGTGGCTCGGACAGTGCGGTGTCCGTCACCTTGTCGTACACCGCCCGTTGGAACCTTCGGTCTCCGCCCGGGCCTAGCGGATCGAGCAGCAGCCGGTGCAGCGCGTCGAAGTCGAAGCTGTCGTGATAGCAGCCTTCGGGAGAGTCCTCGCCGCGCCGATAGCGTTGTGATCGGGGCGTCAGAAAGTCTTCGATCGTCGCGCGGATGACGTCGCGGCCCTGCGCGCGCAGGACGACGGCGAGCTCGTCGGCCAGCGTGGTCTTGCCGACGGCGGGGGATCCGTCGATGGCGACCCGCGTCGGGTGGGAGGCCGGGACGGATTCGACCGCCTCGGCCAGGCGGCCGAGCAGCTCGCCGCGGGTGCCGTTCTCCATGCCCTGCCGCCGATCCCTGCGTCGTGAAATGTTGCGTCGAGCTCACCCTCTGACGATCCGGGCGTTGATCCGATAGAAGATCGTCTAGTACAGGACTATCTGTTATGGTCGTTCTTGTCAGATCAGTACGACAAGGAGACAACCGATGTCGGTAGATGTTCTGGGTTCTTCGAGCACGAGTGGCAGGGCTGCGCCGGGGCGCGTGAAGTCGCTGGTCGTGCTGTGCGTGATGCAGTTGATGATCATCTTGGACGGGACCGTGGTGACGGTCGCGTTGCCAACGATTCAAGGGGATCTGGGGTTCTCACAGGCGGGGCTGGCCTGGGTGATGAACTCGTACTTGATCGCCTTCGCGGGACTGCTTCTGCTGGCCGGGCGGATCGGGGATCTGATCGGCAGCAAGCGGGTGTTCGTGGCCGGGCTCGGGCTGTTCACCGCGGCCTCGCTGCTGTGTGGACTGGCCGGCAGTTCGGAGGTGCTGATTGGCGGGCGGTTCCTGCAGGGTGTCGGTGGTGCGCTGGCCTCAGCGGTGATCCTGGGCATGATCGTCAACCTGTACCCGGGTCCGGGTGAGCAGGCGCGGGCGATGGGGGTCTATAGCTTCACGTCCGCGAGCGGCGCGTCGATCGGACTGATCTTCGGCGGGGTGATCACGCAGACCGTCGGCTGGCACTGGGCGTTTCTGATCAACGTGCCGATCGGACTGACCGCGCTGGCGTTTGCGTCGCGATTCCTCACCCAGGAGAAGGGCCTCGGCCTCGGCAAGGGCGCTGACGTGCTGGGCGCCGTACTGGTCACCGCAGGTCTGTCCCTGGGCGTCTACACGATCGTCCAGACCGCCGAGGCGCACGCGACGCTCCTGCGCACGCTGATCCTCGCAGCGGTCTCGCTCCTCCTGCTGGCGGCGTTCGTACTGCGTCAGGCCCGCATCGCGAACCCACTGCTGTCCCTGCACATCTTCCGCAAGCGTCAGTTGACCGTGGCAAACGTCATCGTCGTGCTGCTGTTCGCAGCCGGCTTCGGCTTTCAGTTCACGACTGCGCTCTACGTGCAGCGAGTCCTCGGCTATGACTCGCTCACAACCGGATTGGCCTTCCTGCCCGCGCCGATCATGAACGCCGTGATGTCCCTGTCCATCGCACCCCGTCTGACCGTCCGCTTCGGTCCGCGCACCATGCTCAGAGCAGGCCTGGCCGCCTTCCTCGTGGCGCTGCTCTGGATCAGCCAGGCACCAGTGGACGGTTCGTACGTCGTCAACGTCGCTCCCGTACTCGCGGTGATGGGCGCGGGGATCGGACTGGCCATCCCGGCCGCGATCATGCTGGCCATGTCCGGTGCGGACGCCAAGGACGCCGGACTCGCCTCAGGCCTGAACAACACCGCACAGCAGGCCGGTGCGGCCGTCGGGACCGCCGTACTGGCGACACTGGCCGCTTCCACGACGACGAACCGGCTGGCTGACGGTGCAAGCGACGTGCTGGCGCTGCGGGACGGCTACAGCGTCGCCTGGATCACAGCGGCCGCGTTCGTCCTGGCAGCCCTGCTACTCGCTACTGTTGTCGGCCGTGAGTAAGACGAGGGATCCTGACCGGCTGGTTCTGTTCACCGATGCGGTCGTCGCGATCGCGATCACGCTGCTGATTCTGCCGCTGGTGGACGTGGTCACCGAGGCCAAGAGCCACGGGGTCGACGCGGTCGGCGTGATCACCGAGAACAAGGCGCAGATCTACTCGTTCCTGCTGAGCTTCGTGGTGATCTCGAGCTTCTGGCTCGGCCACCACCGGGTGTTCGAGCACGTCAAGGCCTACACCCCGGCCATCATGCGGCTGAACCTCCTGTGGCTGCTCACGATCGTGGTGCTGCCGTTCCCGACCCAGATCGTCGGCGTCTACGACAGCGACCAGTTCACCGCCGGCCTCTACACCGGCACCATCCTCCTGCTCAGCATCTGCCAGTCCGGGCTCACCTGGATGGTCCGCGGGCATCAGGAGCTCGAGGACCCGGACAACCCGGTCAGCAGCCGGGAGCTCGCCGGCTCCCTGGTGATGACCGGGTTGACCCTGGTCGCCTTCCTCCTGGCGGCCTTCGTGCCCGGAGTGCACTTCTATGCGTTGCTCCTGCTACTCCTGTCGCCGATCGCGCTGCGCGTCTGGGCTCGGCGGCCGCAGCCTGACCGGGGCGGTGGGGCGGGGTAGCAAGGACAGCGTCAGCTGAGTCCCGCCCAGAAGGCGCAGTGGTGTTCGGTGCTGAGGTTGACCGGCTGGACGCCGCCCTGGTCCGTCGGAGCCAGTGACAGGCCGTTGATGGTCTGACTGCTGGTCGGCGACCAGTGCGGCCGGTCCGGTCCGTTCGGGTTGCCGGTCCGGGCGAACGCCGTCCAGTAGTCGATCATCTGGTTCGACAGCCGTTGCTGCGTCTCCGGCATCGGGAAGTCATAGCCACCAAGCCGGAACAGATATGGCAGTTCCATGGCGTGCGCGGCGCCCAACCCAGGTTGGGCGATCGGCGAGTGCTTGTCCGCGAACTCGTACGCGTACACAGGCTCCTTGCGAGCGGCCTGCTGGTCGGTGGTGACCTGCGTGCACGACCAGATCCGATCCGTGGTCACCGCGCCCCACGCTGCCGCCGGCGACTCGTACCGGTCGAGTGGGTACTGCCGCAGGACCTTCGGAGTCTGCTGGGCGCCCACCATGTTGGTCACCAGTTGCGGGTAGTCCTTGATGTCCCCGAACGCGGCCGTCCATCCGTTCGCCTCGTCGTGGTTGTTGCCGGAGATGATCGGGACGCGGTGGAACAGGCCGGCCTTCATGGCCGTTGCAGGACTCAGTGGCACCGCGGCGGTGCCGCCGTACCCGACCTGGGTGAAGTTGAGTGTGTCGTCGACCAGTACGTCGGACTTCACCGCGCGGAGGCAGTCGAGCATGGACTGGCCGGGCTTGCAGGCCAGCTTGGCCTTGTTGCCGTCGGCCCATTCCTTGCCGTTCGCCTGGACCCGGCTGACCGGGATCCAGGGGGAGTCCGCGGCCTGACCCGGGTACTGGCTGTTGTCGGCCCAGTTGAAGGCACAGGAACCGCTCTGCATGATCGCCTTCGCGAACAGCCCGGCGGAGGTCGGTGAGGTCAGCTGTGCGCAAACACTCATGCCGCCGGCGGACTCACCGGCCACGGTGACGTTGCGCGGGTCGCCACCGAAGGCCCGG
Source organism: Kribbella sp. CWNU-51 (assembly GCF_054073265.1). Classification (NCBI taxonomy): domain Bacteria; kingdom Bacillati; phylum Actinomycetota; class Actinomycetes; order Propionibacteriales; family Kribbellaceae; genus Kribbella; species Kribbella sp. CWNU-51. Next base: position 107,651 of record NZ_JBSXMZ010000011.1, on the reverse strand, counting down.
GCGTTGCGTTGCACCCAGCGCAGGGCTGCCTGCTGGTCCTGGATGCCGTAGGTGCCGGAGCCAGGCAGGCCCGGGTAGCCGAAGAACCCGAAGATGCCGAGGCGGTAGTTGACCGTCACCACGACCACATCGCCCCGGGCGGCGAACTTGGACGCCTCATAGCTGTTGCCGGCGCCGGTGAAGAACCCGCCACCGGGAATCCACACCACGACGCCCCGCGGCTTCGGCGACGAGGCTGCCGGCGTAGTGACGTTCAGATACAGGCAGTCCTCGGCCGTGGCGCCGTCCGGTGCCTCGGAGTTGGGCTGCTGCGGACAAGGATTGCCGAGCGCCGACTCCCGCACGCCGTCCCACGGCCTCACCGGCTGCGGTGCCTTCCACCGCAACGCGCCCACCGGGGGAGCGGCGTACGGAATCCCGTCGAAGACCCGCGCGTCCCCGACCGCCTTGCTCGCCACCAGCCCGGCATCAGTTCGTACGACGTCCTGTTGCGCGGCCGTACTCGGCTCCGCGGAACCCATCAAGAGCCCGGCCGGGGCGACAGCCGCGGCCAGCATCACCAAGAGTTTCTTTGTCATGCCGGAAGCGTCGCCGTGATCACGCCTCCTCCGCTTCGGCCCGAAGGCCAACCCACCTACACCTTTGGTCTACGTCGCAACAGATACGTGTCCATGATCCAGCCCTTACGTTCGCGCGCCTCGGCGCGGACCTTCTCGATCTCGGCGGCGACCTCGCGGAGTGGGCCGGAGATGAGGATCTCGTCGGGGGTGCCGAGGTAGGCGCCCCAGTAGATGTCGGCGTCCTGGTCGAGGTGCTCGGTGAACGCGGTCTGCGCGTCGAGCATCACGACCACATCGTCCACGTCGTCCGGCCACGCCTTCGCGAGCCGCCGGCCGGTGGTGATCTGGATCGGGCGGCCGACCTGGTTCAGGCCGACCCGGTGCCGGGCGGCCAGCGTCGAGACGCTGCTGATCCCCGGGATCACCTCGACCTCGAAGGCCAGTTCGCCTCGCGCCAGGATGTCGTCCAGGATCGCCAGCGTGCTGTCGTACAGCGATGGGTCACCCCAGACCAGGAACGCGCCGACCTGATCCTCGCCGAGCTCCGACGCGATCAGTTCCGCACATACGTCGGCCCGGCGGCGACGCCAGTCGTCGACGGCTTCGACGTACGCGCTGGTGGTCCGATCCCGCTCCGGGTCCCGGCCGACGACCACGCGATGGTCCTGGGCGTACCGCCGCAAGATCTCCGACCGCAGGTCGACCAGCTCCTGCTTGACCTCACCCTTGTCCAGCACGAAGAACACGTCGACCCGTTTCAGCGCCGACACGGCCTGCATCGTCACCTGCTCGGGATCACCTGCCCCGACGCCGATCACCACGATCTCCCGCATGGGCGCAGCCTATGACACCTCAGACGGACACCAGCAGCGCGGCGGCGATGACGGATCCGACCACAGCACCGCCGTAGCACAGGATCACGATCGGTACGGCGTGCCGCTTCAGCTGCAGGCCGTCGTACAGGGTGTAGCGGAAGCGGTGAGCCCAGTGGAACAGGGCCAGCGCGCACACGCCGAACAGCACCAGTCGGGTCAACGGATTCCGCAGTACGGCGAACAGGTGCGCATGCGTCGGCGGTGTCAGCCAGTCGAGCGGGAACGCGATGCCGAACAGGAACAGCAGCACCGGGATCATCAGCGCGGCGACCATGCCGCCGGAGCTGAACAGCATCCAGAGGAACGGCTCGGGGGAGCGGCGGTTCATCGGAGCACCACCCAGGCGACGATCGCCGACAGCACCACCCAGGCGAGGTAGTGCGCGGCAACGATCTGCCGGGCCGGCAGCCGGCCCCCACGCACCTTGACGACCATCGCCCTGGGCGCCAGGGCGAACCACGTCACCACGTGCAGCAGCACGAAGAGCATGGCGAGCACGTTGATCGCGACCACCCACCAGTGTCCGCTCCGCTCCAGGAACCGCTGGTACGACGCGTCGCCGTCACTCACCGCGTTGACCAGTAGCAGCAGATACACCACGGACCATGCGATGAAGACACTGCTCAGCTCGCGCAGAACGAAGAGCAGATACGAGCGGCGCTCCAGCCACCAGAACAGGTGGACCGGCCGCTGATAGACGCTCATCGCCGGCGCCGCGGCATCAGCAGGTCCTTGATCGCCTGGGTCGCCGCTGTCAGTTTGTACCGCTGGATCGCGCCCGCCGGATCCACGCCCTTCGGACACACCGCACTGCACTCACCGACGAAGGTGCAGGCCCAGATGCCCTCCGGTGACGTCAGTACGGCGCTCCGCTCGTCGGCACCCTCGTCCCGCGAGTCGAGGTTGTACCGCTGGGCGAGCGCGATCGCCGCCGGCCCGAGGAAGTCCTGGTCGAGGCTGTAGACCGGGCAGGCCGAGTAGCACAGCATGCAGTTGATGCACATGCTGTACTGCTGGTACTCGTCCAGCTCCTCCGGCGTCTGCAGATACTCGCCCTGCTCGACCGGGCTCTGCACGTCCCGGATCACCCACGGCTTGACGGTCGGGAGCTTGTCCATGAAGTCGCCGATGTCGACCACGAGATCGCGGATCACCGGGAAGTTGTTCAGCGGCTCGACCCGGATCGGACCGGGTGCGTAGTCGGTGAGGAACGTCGCACAACTGAGCTGGGGCTCGCCGTTGACCGTCATGCCGCAGCTGCCGCAGATGCCCATCCGGCACGACCACCGGAACGACAGCGTCCCGTCCAGGTGGTCCTTGACGTAGGCGAGCCCGTCGAGGATCGCCCAGTGCTCGCGCAGCGGCACCTGGTAGGACTGCATCACCGGTTCGGTGTCTTCCCCCGGCCGGTAGCGCGCGACCTTGAGGGTGATCTCGTCTGCCATCACTATCTCCCGTACACCCGTTCTCCCGGTGGCCACCGTGTGATGGTCACCGGGAGATACGTGACCCGGCGGGTCCCGTCCGGTTGGCGCCGTACCAGCGAGTGCGCCAGGAACTGTTCGTCGTCGCGGGCCGGGAAGTCGGTGCGCTGGTGGGCACCGCGCGACTCCTCCCGGCGCGCTGCGCAAGCGATGATGCTCTGGGCAACATCGAGCATGAAGCCGAGCTCGAGCAGTGCGACCAGCTCGGTGTTGAAGTTCTTGCTGTGGTCATCTATCGCCGCATGCTCGTAGCGCAGCTGCAGCTCCTCCAGCCGGTGCGCCGCCTTGGCCAGCGAGTCGCCGTCCCGGTAGATGCCGGCCCCGTTCTCCATCGTGGTCTGCATCTCGGTTCGGATGTCCGCGATCCGCTCGTGGCCCTCCGCGTGCCGGGCCAGCTCCTCGGTGAGCCTGCGCTCCTCGTCGCGGCCCTGCGCCTCGACAGCCTTGGGTACGGCGTTGCGGTAGCGGCCGGCGAACACCGCGGCGGCCCGGCCGGCCCGATTGCCGAACACCAGACACTCCGGCAGCGAGTTCGACCCCAGTCGATTGGCGCCGTTGATGCTGACGCAGGCGACCTCGCCGGCGGCGTACAGACCCTCGAGTGACGTCGCGCCCCGGATGTCGGTGTGGATCCCGCCCATCATGTAGTGCACCACCGGACGCACCGGGACCAGCGAGGTCACCGGGTCGATGTTCTGGTACTTCGAGCACAGCTCGCGGACGAACGGCAGCTTGGCGTCGATCAGCTTCGCGCCTAGGTGCCGCAGGTCCAGATTCACCACCGGCCCGTACGGCGTGTCGATCGTGCGGCCCTTCTCCTGTTCGTGCACGAACGCCTGCGACAACCGGTCGCGCGGTCCGAGCTCCATGCTGCGCAACACCGGGGTCGGGGACGGCGTACCGAGGTCGTAGTCCTGCAGGTAGCGATAGCCGTCCTTGTTGAGCAGCCAGCCGCCTTCGGCCCGCGCCGCCTCGGTGATGAGGATGCCGGTGAACGGCAGGCCGGTCGGGTGGTACTGGACGAACTCCATGTCCTTCAGCGCCGCGCCGGCCCGGTAGGCGAGGGCCATCCCGTCGCCGGTCTTGATGTTCGCGTTGGTGGTGAACGGGTAGACGCGTCCGCAGCCGCCGGTGCACACGATCACCGTGCTCGCGGTGATGGTCTCGATCCGCCCGGTCGCCAGTTCGATCGCGACGACGCCGTACGCGCGGCCGTCGTCGACCAGGATCTTCGTGACGTACCACTCGTCGTACCGGACGATGTCGGAGTACGAGAGCGCGGTCTGGAACAGCGTGTGCAGCAGGTGGAACCCGGTCCGGTCGGCCGCGAACCAGGTCCGCCTCTTCTTCATGCCGCCGAACGCCCGGACAGCGATCCGGCCGTCCGGCTGACGGCTCCACGGGCAACCCCAGTGCTCCAGCCGGAGCAGTTCGCGGGGCGCCTCGGCGACGAACGCCTCGACCGCGTCCTGGTCACACAGCCAGTCGCTGCCGGACACCGTGTCGTAGGCGTGTTCGTCGAGGCTGTCGTCGTCGGCGGCAACGGCCGCGGCGCCGCCCTCGGCCGACACCGTGTGGCTGCGCATCGGATAGACCTTCGACACGACCGCCACCCGCAGCGCCGGATTGGTCTCGGCCACCGCAATGGCCGCACGAAGCCCCGCGCCGCCGCCCCCGATAACGACCACGTCATGAAACGTGCTCATCCACGTCCTCGCTTCGCTCCGGGCGCGGATGAGACACGAGATGCACCGTGCTGATTGATGAACTCGCTGCGCTCGTTCATGGGCCTACCCCAGTCAGGCCTCATGGTCGCCGCTGTGCTCGTCCAGCAGGATCTTGCCGTCGTGGCGCACGGTGCGGATCCGGACACTGCCGTCATGGAACTCGTGCCGAATCCGCCGGCACCCACAGGCGTAGCTCACGTCGTCGAACCGGAAGCCCTCGAAGTCGTCCTCCTGGCTCCGGTCCGCATCCCCCACCCGCCCGCAGGGCGCCTGCTCCGCCGTCAGATGCGTTTTCGTCCCTGTCATTCGCCAACCCCCTGAGCGCTCGAGGCGTTTGTGACTCACATCACACCTCGATAGTGCGCCAAGGTCCGGGCGGCGGCAATGGCTTACTGCTTGGCTTCGCGCCACTCGCGTTCGAAGGGCAGGCGCCAGGCGCGCGGGGCGATCAGTTGGTGGATCGCGTTCGGGCCCCAGGTGCCGGGCGCGTAGGGCTTGACCGGAGGCGGGTCGTCCAGCAGGATCGCGGACCGGTCCCACAGCGATTCGATGCCCTCGGCGGTGGTGAACAGGGTGTGGTCGCCGCGCATCGCGTCCAGGATCAGCCGCTCGTACGCCTCCAGTACGTCGCCCGCGCTCCCGGTCTCCTGGGTCGAGAACTGCATCGACAGTTTCTCCAGCCGCATGCCCGGCCCGGGCCGCTTGCCGTAGAACGACAGCGACACCCGGGACGAGTCGGCCAGGTCGAAGGTCAGGTGGTCCGGACCCTCCGAGCCGACCCCGGAACCGGACGGGAACATCGTCTTCGGCGCCTCCTTGAAGGCGATCGAGATGATCCGCATGCCCTCGGCCATCCGCTTGCCGGTGCGCAGGTAGAACGGCACCTCGGCCCAGCGCCAGTTGTCGATCTCGACCTTCAGCGCGATGAACGTCTCGGTGTCGGAGTCCGGCGCGACCCCGTCCTCGTTGCGGTAGCCGGAGTACTGGCCGCGGACCACATCGGTGGGCTGGATCGGCAGCATCGACCGGAAGACCTTGTTCTTCTCCTCCGAGATCGCCCGCGGCTCGAGGGCGGTCGGCGGCTCCATCGCGACGAAGGACATCACCTGCATCAGGTGGGTGACGACCATGTCCTTGAACGCGCCGGTCGGCTCGTAGAACGTGGCCCGCTGGTCCAGCCCGAGTTCCTCCGGGATGTCGATCTGCACGTGGTCGATGAAGTTGCGGTTCCAGATCGGCTCGAACAACCCGTTGGCGAACCGGAACGCGAGGATGTTCAGCGCGGCTTCCTTGCCGAGGAAGTGGTCGATCCGGAAGATCTGCGACTCGTCGAAGGTCTCGTGCACGAAGTCGTTCAGCTTGATCGCGCTGTCCAGGTCGTCGCCGAACGGCTTCTCCATCACCACCCGGGCCCGATCGACCAGGTCCGCGTCGCGCAGCATCACGATCACCGCCTGCGCGGCCTTCGGGGGCACCGACAGGTAGTGCAGCCGGCAGGCGTCCGGCCCGAGCTTCTCCTCCGCCGCCTTGACGGCCGCGGCCAGCGCCTCCGGCCCGGCCGCGACCGGCACGTACTCGAGCCGGTCGGCGAACTGCGCCCACTCCTCGTCGGACATCTTGTGCGTGCCGAACCGCTCGACCGCCTCCCGCGCCCGGGCCCGGAACTCGTCGCAGGTGAGCTCCTCGGTCGCCGTACCGATGATCCGTACGTCGGGCGCGAACTTGGACTGCTGCAGATACGCCAGCCCCGGCAGCAACTTGCGCTTGGCGAGGTCGCCGGTGGCGCCGAACAGCACGATCACGTGCGGCGCGAGCGGCTCTTGATCCCGTCGCGACGGCCGCGACCCGGGCGCCGGGTACGCGATGGTCTGGGTACGGTCAGGCATTCAATCCTCCCGAGGACACCACCGGAGCCAACACACTTCGCAGTGTAGGTGGCCCCGGTGACGCTCAGACGTCAGGCGGATTGCCAGAGTCCCAGGATGTTTCCCTCCGGGTCCTCGAAGTACGCGGCGAAGCCCATGTCGCCGACCGGGAGCTTCTCGCCGACCTGCTTGCCGCCGAGGCTCTCGACGGTCTTCAGCGCCGCATCGAGGTCGTCCACGTCGATGGTGAGCATCGGCCCGCGGAGCGCCTCGGTGCGCTCGAACATGCCGCCGTTGATGAAGCCGGGCTCGGACGGCATCGACTGCTCGTCCACCGGTCCGGTCGACGCCATCGTGTAGTTCATCTCCGGCATCTCCATCAGGTTCCAGCCGAACGCCTCCCGGTAGAACGCCCGGGCCCGGTCGCCGTCGCTGTACGGAACCTCGAAATGCACCACTCGCCCTGCCATCGCACACCCTCCCTGGTGATCAGTTCGTTTCGACGCTAGACCCGCTCCGGCGTCGCTTCCAGACCTCGACGATTACCGTGGAGGTGTCTGTTTCCGGCGCGCCTGTTCGTCGGTGGGGTAAAGGCAGTGTCTGGAGGAGGACCGTGAAGTACCTGCTGATGATCTGTGGTGACGAGTCGCACGCGAACGACGGCTGCGGCGGCTGGTCGGAGGAGATGGAGCGCCGCGGCGTGGTCGAGGGTGGGGCCGGACTGCGGCCGCCGACCGAGGCGACGACGGTCCGGGTGCGCGACGACGAGCTGCTGCTCACCGACGGGCCGTTCGCCGAGACCAAGGAGCAGATCGGCGGTTTCGTGCTGATCAACTGCGCCGACCTGGACGAGGCGATCGAGATCGCCGCCAAGCACCCGGCGGCCGGCTACGGCACGATCGAGATCCGTCCGGTGTTCGAGCCGCCGCCAGGAGTCGTGTGACGTTCGAGGAGGTCTACCGGCAGGAGTGGGGCCAGGTGGTCGCCACCCTGATCCGCGTGACCGGGAACTGGGAGCTGGCCGAGGAGTGCGCCCAGGAGGCGTTCGCCGCGGCCCTGGAGCGGTGGCCGCGGGACGGCGTACCGGACAAGCCCGGGGCCTGGCTGACCACCACCGCACGCAACCGTGCGATCGACTGGCTGCGTCGTGAGGCTGTCGGCGCCGCCAAGCTCCAGGAGGTGGCCGCGATGACGTCTGAGCCCGACCCGCGGTACGACGTACCGGACGACCGGCTGCGCCTCATGTTCACCTGCTGCCATCCGGCGCTGGCGATGGAGGCCCGGGTGGCGCTCACGCTGCGGACGCTGGCCGGACTGAGTACGGCGGAGATCGCGCGGGCGTTCCTGGTCCCGGGGACCACCATGTCGAAGCGGCTGACCAGGGCCAAGCAGAAGATCCAGCACGCCGGGATCCCGTACCGCGTCCCGCCGGCACACCTCCTGCCGGAGCGGACACCCGCCGTACTGGCTGTGCTTTATCTGCTGTTCAACGAGGGCTATTCAGATGTCGTGCGCACCAGTCTGAGCGGTGAGGCGATCAGACTGGCCAGACTGCTCGTGCAGCTCATGCCGGACGAGCCTGAGGCCGCCGGACTGCTCGCACTCATGCTGCTGCATGACGCGCGACGCGACACCCGCCTGACCGCGGACGGCGTACTGGTGACCCTGGAGGACCAGGACCGCACTCGCTGGGACCACGCCGTGATCACCGAGGCCGAGAGCTTGCTGGACAGCACTCTCCGGCGCGGCGCACCCGGGCCTTATCAAGTGCAAGCAGCCATAGCGGCTTGTCACGCGACAGCTCGTACGGCGGAGGACACGGACTGGCCGCAGATCGCCGGACTGTACGGACGGCTCAAGCAGACTCCGGTGATCGCGCTCAACCGCGCGGTCGCGATCGGCATGGCGGACGGACCGGCCATGGGACTGCGACTGGTGGAGGACCTGGCTGCTGGACCGCTCGCCGGCTACCACCTGCTGCCCGCGACCCGCGCCGACTTCCTCCGCCGTCTCGGCCGCTTCCCGGAGGCGGCCACGGCGTACCAGGAGGCCCTCGGTCTGGCCGCGACCGATGCGGAACGCCGGTATCTGCAGAAAAGGTTGCGGCAGGTGTCTGTCGGCGCCTGATTCGTTCGTCGGTGGAGTATGACGGATATCAGAGTGGCCGTGGCGGGGGAGCGGGCCGATCTCGCCAACGTGCTGGCCGGGTTGGCGGACGACGACTGGGACAAGGCGACGCTGTGCGCGGGCTGGCGGGTCCGCGAGCTCGTTGCTCACATCACCATGCCCTATCGGCTGTCCACACCACGTTTCCTGCTGGGGTTGGCCAAAGCTCGAGGCAACTTCGATCGGTTCGCCGATCGCCAGGCTCGCCGCGACGGTCGTGAGCTCTCGGCCGCTGAGCTGCTGGATTGTCTGCGGCAGAACATCGACCACCCCTGGAAGCCGCCGGGTGGCGGCTACCAGGGTGCGTTGTCGCACGACGTGATCCACGGCCTCGACGTGACTGTTGCCCTCGGCATCGATAGGCAGGTGCCCGCGGACCGGATGCGCCTCATCCTCGACGACATGAACCCACGGCAGCTCAAGTACTTCGGCGTCGACCTCACCGGCGTCCGGCTCAAAGCCACCAACCTCGATTGGACCTACGGCACCGGCGAACCACTCACCGGCACCGCCCAGGACCTCCTTCTGGTCCTCTGCGCCCGCACCCTTCCGCCCAACCACCTGTCCGGCCCCGCCGCCGACCGCTTCACCGCTGGAGTGACCCGATGATCATCAGCCTCCCGATCGAGGACCGTCCGCGCTCGTACGCCTTCTACCAGGAGGCTTTCGGCTTCAAGCCAGTCGGTGAGCTTGCGGACGACGGCATACCGGAGCCCTTGCAGTTCGCCTTGACCGACGACGTGCGGCTCATGCTGATCCCGACCGGCGGCTTCGGCTGGGTGCTCGGCGACCAGCCGGCGGCACCGGCCGGCACCAGCGAGTGCATCCTCAGCGTCCACGCCGACAGCGAGTCCGCCGTCGACGCCCTCGCCGCCAAGGCGGTGGCTGCCGGTGCCGAACTGGTCACGGCGCCGATCCGCAAACCCTGGGCCTACTTCGCCACCTTCACCGACCCCGACGGCCACCTCTGGATGGTTGAAACCGCCTAGACCGGTCGGCCCCGCGGATCGGCCGGCTGGAGGCCGCCCACAGCCGATCGCCGGAATCGTCTTGCCCGCAGTGCGTCGATCCGTCGACTGAGCCAGGACTGCCGACCGGTCCGCGCCGCGCGGACGAGACGATGGTGCTCTGCTTGGCGGAGCAGGTCGTCCTGCCGGGCTTCGGCCATCGCCTTGCCGAGGTAGGGATGCATGATGAGTTCCTCCGTATCCGAGAGGAGCGACAACCGCTCCTCCGACGAGCGTCAAACAGACGGAGGGACTCTCGAATCGGCGTCCGGCGCCCATCTCGGCGACTGATCCACCTACGTTCCGCGCCGTGCTACCCATTCCGGTGGCGGGTGTTTACGGTGAGCCTGAACCGGTCCCACACTGGGCTCATGGGTTTGCTCGAGCGCGACAGCGCTCTCGAGGCGTTGACGCAGTACGCAGCACAAGCCCGTGCCGGCGACGGGCGAGTAGTTCTCATCTCGGGCGAGGCCGGCGCCGGTAAGTCCGCCTTGCTGGAACAGCTGCAACGAGAGCTCGTCGATGTCTGCTGGGTCGGCGGCACGTGCGACGGCCTGTTCACGCCCCGGCCACTCGGCCCGTTGTTCGAGATCGCCGAGCAGCTGGGGGGTGAACTGCTAGACGCGTGCCGCAGCGATACGGGGCGCGACGAGCTGTTCACTGTGCTGTTACGCCGCCTGTCGGCCCCAGGTCCGCCGGTCGTGGTCTCGATCGAGGATCTGCACTGGGCCGACGAATCCACGCTTGACCTCGTCCGGTTCCTCGGCCGCCGGATTCGTACGACGCGGTCGCTGCTGCTCGTCACCTTCCGTGATGATGCGCTCGGGTCGGACGAGGCGCTGCGCATCGCCCTGGGCGGACTGGCCGGCGAACGAGCGATGCGTCGGGTGACCGTTCCCGCGCTGTCGGCGGACGCGGTCGCGGTCCTTGCCGCCGGTAGCGGACTCGCGGCCGACGACGTGTACCGGCTGAGTGGCGGGAACGCGTTCTTCGTCCATGAGATCGTGCGGTCCGCAAGCGAGCTGCCCGCTTCCGCGCGCGATGCCGTGCTCGCTCGCGTCGCGCGGCTGAGCGGTTCGGCGCGAGCTGTGCTCGACATCGCGGCCGTCGCCGGCCTCCACGTCGATCTGGGCCTACTCGAGTCGTTGGGCACGGCAGTTCGCGATCTCGACGAGCTCGTCGAGGCCGGCGCGCTGGTCAGCGATTCGGGATCGCTGCGGTTCCGCCACGAGATCAACCGGCGTGCTGTGGCGAGCGAGATACCCGTGCATCGCAAGGCTGCGATCCACGCCCAGCTCCTCGCGGCGTTGCAGCGCTCCGGCGGCACCGACGAGGCGGTGCTGGCCTGTCACGCCGACGGTGCCGGAGACCAGGCTGCGGTCCTGCGCTATGCACCGGTCGCCGGGCGGCGGGCAGCCGATCTCGGCGCACACCGCGAGGCCGTCGAGCACTTCGAGGCCGCAGTGCGCTTCGCCGGCCAGGTCACGCCGCGAACGGCTGCCGACCTGTATTCCCGGCTCGCGACCGAGGCGTCGGTGATCGAACGCTGGCAGCTGGCTCTCGACGCCGGCCAGCGAGCGCTGGAGCTCTGGACCGAGGTGGCCGATCCGCTCCGTTTGAGCGATGCGATGCGTTCGCTGTCCTCGACGATGTGGCGCCTCTGCCGGGGTCGGGAGTCGATGGAGCTTGCCGTCGCGGCCGTCGACGTCGTCCGCGACGGCGGCGCGACCCCGGAGCTGGCCCGCGCCTACGCACAGCTGGCGCAGCTGCGGAGTCACCACGGCGAGGTCGAGGCTGCGTCGTTCCTACTGCGCCGCGCGGGCGACTTGGGCGACGCGCTCGACCTCCCGGATGTGCGTAGCGACGTCGCGAACACCCGAGCCATCGTCGCGTGGACTTCCGGTGAAGAGTGGATGCCCCTGCTGCGCCGCGCGCTGGATATCGCCCTGGACACAGGAGCTCACGAGCAGACGGCGCGTGCCTACGCGAACCTGTGTACTGCGCTGTGCGACTTCGGCCGGCTCGCGGAAGCCGAGTCGTATTACGCCCGGGGCGCGGCCTTGTGCGACGAGACCGGCATGACCCGGTTCGGGATCTGTCTGCGCGCCACCTGGGGCGAGATTCTGCTGGGTGTGGGCCGGTGGGACGAGGCGGTCGACGTGTGCCGGCAGGTTCTCGCGAGCGGCGCTTCGCGGTTCAACCGGCTCTCCGCCGCGACCGTGATCGGCCGGATCCATGCCCGGCGGGGCGACGGCGATCCGTGGCCCTACCTGGACGAAGCGGTGACCAGCGCCGACGCGACGGAGCGCCCGGACCTCATCGCGCTGACTCGATCCGCACGGGCGGAGGCGCACTGGCTGGCCGGGAATCTCGACAGTGCGCTGCATGACGTCACCGTCGGGAGTCTCCACATCGAGCGGACCCACGAATGGCTCCAGGGCCAGATCGCGACCTGGCAGACGCGTCTCGGTGTCGCCGTGACGCCGTCGCCGACCAGGCTCCCGGAGCCGCACGCCCGGTCGGTGAGCGGGGACTTCGATCGTGCGGCCGAACTCTGGGACGGTATCGGCAGTCCGTTCGACGCCGCGCTCGCCCTGCTCGACTCCGGTTCGGAGCCGGGGATGCGGGAGGCATTGCGCCGCTTCGACACCGTCGGCGCGGACGCGGCCGCGCGGCTGACGCGCCGGCGGATGCGCCGGCTCGGCCTGCGCGCGATCCCTTCCGGTGCGCATCCATCGACCCGCTCCGACGCGGCCGGCATGACCCGCCGCGAGCGCGAGGTGATGACGTTGGTCGCGGCCGGGCAGTCGAACGCGACCATCTCCGCGCAACTGGTGATCTCACCACGGACCGTCGAGCACCACGTGGCCGCGATCCTCGCCAAGCTCGGAGTCGCATCGCGAACGCTCGTTGCAGCCGAAGCTCGCCGCCGTGGCCTGCTGGAGGCACCCGACCGGCCGGGCGCAGCAACAAACTAGGTCGCTACGCGCGGAACCTGGGTGCTCACTACGGATCACCTGAACGACCTCGCCGGCATAGGTTCGCTGCGAAATGACCAAGCGACCGAAAGAGTGTGAATCATGCCGCTGTACATGGACATCCACAACTTCACCGACGGCGTCTCGGCAGAAGACGTCGCCAAGGCGCACGCCGCCGACCTGCAGACCGAAGCCGGCTACGAGGTGCGGTATCTGCGGTACTGGGTGAACGAACGGCACGGCAAGGTGTTCTGCCTCGTCGAAGCCCCGTCCGCAGAGGCGGCGTCGACGGTACATCGCGAAGCGCACGGTCTCGTCGCCGACGAGATCTTCCAGGTTCAGGAAGGCGTCTGACGATGGCCGGACTTGCTTTTCACCGAACCGGAACCGGACCGCCGCTGGTGCTGTTGCACGGCATTGGGTGTTCGCACCGAGTGTGGTCTCCGGTCGTCGCCGCACTTGCCGAGCACTTCGACGTCATCGCCGTCGATCTTCCTGGCTTCGGGGACTCGCCGCCGCTGGCAGCGGGGGTGGAACCACATCCGGCCGCGCTGGCGGATGCGGTCGCCACCTTTCTCGACGGTCTGGGCGTCGTTGCGCCCATTGTCGCCGGGAACTCGCTCGGCGGGTGGGTCGCCCTTGAGTTGGCCGACGTCAGACCGACCGCCTCACTCGTGCTGATCTCGCCTGCGGGCCTCTGGCCGGGGAGTACGCCGCTGTACAACCAGCTCAGCCTGCGGGGTACGAGGTGGCTCGCACGGACCTGGGTCAAGCCGCTGTCGCGGTTGGTGAACCACAGGTTCGGACGTGCGCTCGTGCTGGGCCAGATCGTTGGCCGGCCGTCCCAGATCAGCCCTGACCTGGCCCGCGCGATGGTGTGGGACATGGCGACGAGTCCCGGCTTCGACGCGACCCTCGACGCCACCCGCGATCGGCACTACCTGGCCGAGCCGGGGTTGGAGGTGCCGATCACGGTTGCCTTCGGCTCGCGGGATCTCCTGCTGAGGCGGCGGTCGCGCCACCTCGAGCAACTCCCGCCCGGCGTTCGATTCGAGACGCTGGCCGGCGGCGGCCACGTGCCGATGAGCGACGACCCGCACGCCGTCGCCGCCCTGATGACGGCTCAGCGGCGCCGGAGAGCGGCGGATTCGATCGCCGGCGGGGTGGCGTCGTAGTTGTCGGCCGGGTCCAGTTCGGTGCCGGGTGCAACGATCTCGTCGATCCGGTCGAGGATGTCGCCGGACAGCTCGATCTCCGCGGCAGGCAGCAGGCTGTCGAGTTGCTCCTGCGTCCGCGGACCGATCAGCACCGACGTCACCGCTGGATGCGCCCGGACGAACGCCGTGGCCAGTGCGGCAACGGCAGCCCGGCCTCGTCGGCGAGCGCGGTCAGCTTCGCCACCGCGGCGGCCTTCGCCTGACCGGTCGGGGTGGAAGGGTCGTAGTGGGACGGCCGGGTCGACGCTCGGTGCGACGACGCCTGGTTCGCCCGGCCGGACAGCCAGCCGCTGTTGAGCGGGCTGAACGTGAGTACGCCGAGGTCGTACCGCTGGGCCACCGGGAACACGGACGCCTCCGGCCGGCGGGTCAGGATCGAGTACATGGTCTGCTCGGTCAGGAACCGGTGCGTACCGCGCCGCTCCGCGGTCCACTGCGCCTCGACGATCGTCTCCGCAGGGAACATCGACGAACCGAACGCCCGGATCTTCCCGGCCTGCACCAGATCGGACAGAGCCGACAATGTCTCGGCGGGATCGGTGTCGTGGTCCGGGCGGTGCAGTTGGTACAGATCGAGGTGGTCGGTGCCGAGCCGGCGCAGACTGTTCTCGACCGAACGCATGATCCAGCGGCGGGAGGCGCCGCGCTGATTCGGGTCCTCACCCATCGGCAGGCCGAACTTGCTGGCCAGTACGACGTCGTCGCGCCGGCCGCGGATCGCCGTACCGACGATCTCCTCGGACTCACCGGCCGAGTAGACGTCGGCCGTATCGATCAGGTTGATGCCGGCGTCGAGGGCGCGATGGATGATCCGGACCGAGTCCTCATGGTCCTGATTGCCCATCGCGCCGAACATCATCGCGCCGAGGGCGACGTCGCTGACCGAGATACCGGTCGCGCCGAGAATTCTGCGGTGCACGGGGTGGTGCCTTTCTCGAGATTGCTGGTACCTCTCGATCAGAGCACCGCGGGACCCCGGATCGTGAGCACGTTGCTGGCACCGGCTTGCGCGATCCTGCCGACTTGGTTCACTGGAGGAGTGGACCTGCTCGACGAACTCCGGACGCTCATCCTTCGGCACGCGGCCGGGCAGCGTGGGCACAGCGTGCCCCTGATCGACGGGGTACAGGTCAGCCGGCGCGACGAACCCAACGGGCCGACCGCCGGAATGGCCAAGCCGTCGGTTGCGATCGTCGTATCCGGCGTCAAGCAGACCCTGCTCAACGGTGTCCCGTACGAATACCGCGCCGGGCAGTTCCTCGTCACGTCACTGGACCTTCCGGTCATCGGCCAGGCGCTGAAGGCGAGCCCGGACGAGCCGTTCGCCGTGGTCAGCCTGCGGCTCGACCCGCTGGAGATCGCGCCTCTGCTGCTCGAGACGCCGCCCCGGCCCCCGCAGTACGGCGGTCTGGTGGTGAGTGACGCGACACCCGAGTTGCTCGAACCCGTCGTACGGCTGTTGCGCATCGCTGACCGTCCGGACGACGTACGGGTGCTGGCGCCGGGGATCCGGCAGGAGATCCTGTGGCGCCTGCTGATCGGTGAGCAGGGTGCTCTGGTCCGCCAGATCGGTCTGGCCGACGGCATGCTGGCTCACATCTCGCAGGCGATCCGCTGGATCCGCCGGCATTACAGCGAACCGATTCTCGTCGCCGAGCTGGCCGACCTGGCCGGCATGAGTCAGTCGACCTTCCACCGCCACTTCCGCGCGGCGACCTCGATGACCCCGATCCAGTTCCAGAAGCAGATCCGCCTCCAGGAGGCCAAAGTCCTGTTGCGCACCCAGGCCGGCACCGCGGCCGACGTCGGCTTCCGCGTCGGTTACACCAGCGCGGCGCACTTCACCCGCGAGTACCACAAGGCCTTCGGCCGAACCCCAGGCGAAGATCGAACAAGTTTCAGCGCTAGTTGACTCCTGTTGCCAGGTCGGTCTGGATCTCGGTGGCGGTGAGTGCGCGGTTGTAGACGCGGATGTCGTCGAGCAGTCCGCGCCAGCGTTCGCCGCCACAGCTGCTACAGGCCGACTGGCCGAACACCAGGGCCTGGGTGTTGGGCACCGGTGCCGTGGTCTCGTTGGCGGTGCGGATAGCCGTCCCATTCAGGTACAGGGTGTAGGTATTGGCCGCGTCGTTGAACACGGCGGCGAGGTGCGACCACTGGTTCAGCGGAATCGTCGGAGTGGTGCTGACGTACTCGCGGCAACCGCCGTTGCTGAAGCCGCTGGCGATCTTGTTGCCCGTGGTCTGCAGCCAGTAGCCGCAGCCGCCGGTGACCTCCTTGATCAGGATCGTCTCGTAGTTGCTCAGCGCCGTCGGGTTGACCCAGGCCTCCAGGGTGTAGCTGGAGTTCAGGCTGATCGATGCCGAATGCGGCACGGTCACGTTGCCCGACGACCCGTTGAACGACAGGGCAGCGCCGTACTTGCCGGCCGTGGTCCAGGTGGCGCCGGCGCCCGACAACGTGCCGTTGTTTCCGCTGCCCGACGAGTCGTGCACGCTCGTCCCGGAGCCTTCGTTGAATCCCCACGCACCCACCAGTCCGGTCGGCAACGGCGTCGCGGTGAACGTCGCCGTGTAGCTCTGCGCAGTCGCCGGCACCGTGATGGTGTGCTGCTGCCCGCCGCCGTCGGACCAGGACCCGAACGTGTACGACGTGCCGCCCGCGATCTGGTTACGTGCCTCGATCGTGTGGTTGTACCCGACCAGCGTGTCGTAGACGAACGGCGTCGTCTTGGCGATCCCGTCGAGATAGAGCTGGCGGCCGCTCGGCACGGTGTCGAACGTCAGATTGACCTTCTGCGGGTAGACGATGACCGACTGCGTCGAGGTCAGGCCGGTCGAGTCGCGGACGGTCAGCTGGATGCGGTACCGCGTGTTGCCGCTGAAGTCGTGGCCCGTCGACGGGATGACGAAACTGCCGCTCTTCACCCCGGTGATCGGCGTACCGGGGTGGACGTGGCCGTCGTGCAGGAAGTCGATGTTCCAGGTGAACGCACTGGCGGGGAGCGGACCGTCATCGGGATCGATGCCGTCACCGCTGTACGTGATGACGTCGCCGGCCACGAACTGCGCGCCGTCGGTAGGCGCCAGGATGGTTGCCGTCGGGACGCTGCCCGCGCTGATGGTGATCGGTGTCGAGATGGAGTTGTTCACCCCGTCGGAGACGGTCAGCCGAGCTTGATAGGCGCCGGCCGTGACGTAGGTGTGCACCGGGTTGGCCGCGGTGGAGGTGGCGCCGTCACCGAAGGTCCAGGAGTACGTCAGCGGCTGGCCCTCGGGGTCGGACGAGCCGGCACTCGAGAACGTGACGTCCAGCGGTGCCGGCCCGGAGGCCGGAGCGGCCGTGGCGGTCACGACCGGCGCCTGGTTGGACTGGACGTACTTGATCCGGCGGATCTTGCTCACGCCGAACATTCCGCTCTCGTCGGAGTAGCCGAGATCCGCGTAGTACAGCGCACCGTCGGGTCCCTCGGCCAGGTAGACGATGTCGCCGTACGGCCCGTCCACGGAGCCGTCCGGCGGCTCGAAGTTGAAGCTGCCGGTGACGGCACCGCTCGCGTCGAGGGTGACGCCACGGATCCAGTTCTGGGCGTAGTCGGCATAGAAGTACGCGCCGCGGTACGCCGGTGGGAACACGGTGCCGTGATAGACGAAGCCGCCGGTGACTGCCGCGTCGCGGCCCGAGTGCGGATACCAGATCAACGGGCTGGTGCACGGGGCCGCACAAGGGCCTTCGGTGCTGGGCCAGCCGTAGTCGGCTCCGCGGACACCGAGCTCGACCTCCTCCTTCGACGTCGACGTGTCGTTGCCGCCGACATCGCCGATGAAGTACCGGCCGGTCGGTGCGTCGTAGTACGCCCGGAACGGGTTGCGCAGACCGCGCGCCCAGATCGTGTCGACGTTCGGGCCGGCGCCGTCGTAGAAGGGGTTGTCGGTCGGCGCCGTACCGTCGGGGTTGATCCGGTGGACCTTGCCGCGCGGGCTGGTGAGCAGCGGCGCGGCCGAGGGAACGAAATGCTCACCGGTGGTGAACAGCAGCTTCCCGTCGTTGGCGAAGTTCAGCGAGCCGCCGTGGTGCTCGGCGTTCGCGTTCTGCGGATCCTCGTACAGCACGAACTCGCTGCCGGCGACGGTGCCGTCCAGCGTCGCGTTCGCGGTGAAGCGCGAGACGCGGTCGTGGTTGGGCGTGCCCAGTGTGTAGAACACGTAGTAGTAGTGGTTCGTTGCGAATCCGGGGTCGAGCACGAGGTCGTAGATGCCTTGCTGTACGCCGGCCGAGCCGATGTTCGTGATCTGCAGGAACAGCGTCGGGCTCGGCTGCGTGTACGGCGGAGGCAGGACCTTGATCCGGCCTTGCAACTCGGCCACCAGCATGCGGCCGTCCGGCAGGAACTCGAACGTGGTCGGCAGGTCGAAACCGGTCGCCAGGACCTCGTTCTGGAAGTAGTTGGTGTTGGTGACATTGACGTTGACCAGTGCCGCCGTCATCGCGTTGCCGGCGGCGTCGCGGGCCCGGGCGGACAGCGTGTGGGCGCCGTTGGGGACAGTGCGACTGTCCCACGTCAGCGCGTACGGCGCTGTGGTGTCCTCGGGACCGTTGGCACTCCCGTCGACCAGGAACTGCACTGCCACGACTCCCACGTTGTCGGCGGCGTCCGCGCCGACCACGACGATGTCGTTGACGGTGGCATTGTTCGCGGGTGCGGTGATCGCGACCGTCGGGGGAGTGGTGTCGGCTGGAGTCGAGTCAGCCTTGAACGCCACCATGTGCATGGCCCAGGCGGTGCTGTTCTGGGTCGCGGTGGCGCTGTAGGGGCCGGCGGTGGTGACCAGTCTGTCCTCGGTCCGGTTGCCGAAGTTGCTGCGCCGGGTGGTGAAGCCGGTTCCTCCGGCAGTCACGGTGCCCAGGGACGCGCCGGCTCCGAAGATCAGGTCGTTGGCGTTGGTCGTGGTCGCCGTACCGCTGTTCATCCCGCTCGCGGTGCCGACGGCTGCGGCGGCGACGTCCAGCGGGTTCGTCTTGTCGAGGCCGGAGTACTCGTGGATGTAGAGGTCGCCGAACGACGTGATCGCGGTGCCGAAGGTCGCGCGCACCGTGTTGGTGCCGGCGGCAACGTTCTTCGCGTAGAACACCTGCGAGCTCCAGGCGTTGCCGTTCCACCTCGTCACCGGCGCGGCAGCGGCGTACGCGTTGCCCAGGGTGTCGGTCACCGTGACCGCGGAACTGTTGCTCCACACCACGTAAACGACGATCAGGTTGCCGCCCACGTTGTTGTTGGTGAACTTGAGGCTGTCCAACGTGCCGGTGGTGATCTCCTTGCCCCGGCTCTGCACATGCACCGGCGTAGCCGCCTGTGCCGGTGCCGTCACCGCGACCAACCCCACCGCAGCCAGCGCACCCGCCAGCACAACAGCCGTAGCCCGGCCGAACCGACGCCCCCGCACATGGCGAAGCCCCATCGCCCCCACCCCCCTGCGTTCGGTGCACGCGGCCCCCCGGGTGCCCCGCTGTGAGTGTCCGCCCATTCCGACACTCACGGCAAGGCCACCCGGCAGTGGGGGCCGCGTTGCTACCAACCGCAACCAGAGGGGATGTCGCGGTGATCAGGCACCACCCGCCCGGGTCAGCCGCTCGCGAGAGCCTTGGCCTTTCCGGCCTCGAACTCAGCGTCCGAGATCACACCCTTTTCCTTCAGGTCCGCGAGCCGGCTGATCTCATCGGCAGCGCTGGTCGAGGACCCCGCCACGCCCTTGATGTACTCACGGGTGGCCGCGTCCTGGGCCTGAGCGTCCCGGTAGGCGCGATCGTGCATCTTCCCGCCACGTGCGATCAGGTAGATGAACACACCGAGGTAGGGAAGGATCACGACGAAGATCGTCCACAACGCCTTTCCCCAGCCGGACAGGTCGGAGCTGCGGAAGATGTCGGTGAAGACGATGATCAGCAGCCAGAACCAGATGATCCACAGGAAGAACCAGAGAAGTGACAGGAACACGTCACCATTTCCGAAGTCAAGCGCGATCATTTCGTCGCCCCCCGTCCGTGAAGTGCCGCACCCGGGCACCGGCGGAGCCCGATTGGTGCGTGGTTCTCAGTTGTCATGAGAATCCCTCTGTAGGTGGGATGTTTACGGGACGATGTTCACAGCCGTCGGCGTCCCCGGCATCCCCTGCGGTGGGTGAGATCGAGAGGACGAACGCGATGAACCCGCTGCCAGATAGGCACTCAGCGTCACCGTCGAGTCAAGATCTGTGACCACTGAGCCGGACGCCTGTGGGCTGCGGACCAACGGTGCGGGGCGAAATCACCTAGGGGAGGGGATGACGGCGCAACGGGGCGATGTGACGGTGGCCGTAGGTGGCCGGGCGGCCACAACCTGAACAGGGGGCACCACCATGGCAGATCGCAACTACACGCTGTTCGTCGCCGCGTACGACGACGAAGCCTCCGCGCAAGCGGACTTCACGACCATCAAGGGGCTGGACGACACCGTCGTCATGGCCGCGGTGGTCCTCTCCCGTGACTCCTCGGGCCAGGTCGAGGTCAAGGAACACGGCGGCGGCTACGTCGCCGCCGGTACCACCCTGGGCGCGGTCGGAGGGCTCGTGGTCGGATTGTTCGCCCCGCCCCTGTTGCTTGCCGGTGTGGTCGGCGCCGGGATCGGGG
>NZ_JBSXMZ010000011.1:53831-87096 GCF_054073265.1 Kribbella sp. CWNU-51 | reverse complement strand
CCGGCGCCGGCGCCATCGCCAAGCGTCACGAGGAGAAGTCCATCGGTGTGGACGCGGAGGAGTGGCTGCCTGCCGGTTCCTCGGCGATCGCCGCGGTCGTCGACGACCTCTACCTCGACCGTGTCGACAAGGCCGTCGGCAAGGCGACGAAGAAGGTCAGCAAGGCCATCGACAAGGGCGACTACGACGCCGTCGTCAAGGCCGTCAACGAGGGCGACGAGAAGGTCATCGACGCCGCGGAGTCCTGATCCAGTAAGAAACGTGCGCCCCCGGCAGGATTCGAACCTGCGCACCCGCCTCCGGAGGGCGGTGCTCTATCCCCTGAGCTACGGGGGCTCAGGAACGTGCAGAACAGTAGCAGGAAGTCACTGGAAATCCCGAATCGGGTACGGCGCCCGGGGAGACCCTGAGCCGACCCTGGAACCACGGTGCGGCGGGATCGACTTGTGGTGCGCCGGCGTCATAGTGGTTGTAAGCCCAACAGCTGAAAGGAAATCGGTACCCATGGCTACCACTCTGGTCCGCCCGTCCAACGGTCGCTGGATCGGCGGTGTCTGCGCCGGGCTGGCCCGCCGGTTCGGCATCTCGGCGAACACGATGCGCCTGATCTTCGTCGTCAGTTGCCTGCTGCCCGGCCCGCAGTTCCTGATCTACATCGTGCTCTGGGTGCTGATGCCGTCGGAGGGCTGACCCTCCGGCGGCCCGCCCGGGCGCGCATGGCAATCTGGCTCGTCATGAGAGCAGGCAGGTGGCGCCGGGCGGGCGTGACGGCGGCCGCCCTGCTCCTCATGAGCACCGTGGTGGGCAGCTGCCAGGTCGGCCCCGCGCCGCCCGGTCCGGCCGAGCTCCGGACCGGGCCGCCTCCGTGGGACGCACCCCGCGACGCGGTCTCGTACATCGACAAGGCCGGTTTCGAACGGCTCCCGCTCGACTTCTCCGGCCCCTCGCCGTACACCCTGACCATCGCCGTCACGGTCGACGGCACCGCGGTCCAGGTCCCGGCCGGCGTCGGCATCGACCGCCTCCGCGCCGAGCAGGCCGCCGTCCACACCCACACCACCGACGGCCTCGTGTACGTCGAGGCCAAAACCACCGCCGAGCACCCCACCCTCGCCCAGTTCTTCACCCTCTGGGGCGTCAAGTACGACGCCAACTGCCTCGCGGACGCCTGCAAATCCCTGACAGTCGCGGTCGACGGCAAACCCGCTCCCTGGGACACACCCCTGGTTCGCAACAGCCATATCGCCGTCACGGGGCGTCACTGACTCGTGCAATCAGTGCTACGCTTTCTGCTAGCACCGAAGGCAGAGAGAGGACCGAGTATGGCGGCAATCACCGTGCGAAGCCTGGACGACGATGTGAAGCACCGGCTGCGAGTTCGGGCGGCGAAGCACGGCCATTCGATGGAGGCCGAGGTGCGAGCGATCCTCGTCGACGCCGTGGCCGAGGAGGAGCCCAACAACTGGGTCAGGTTCCACGAGCGGTTCGCCGCGATCGGCGGGGTCGAGCTGGATCTACCGCCACGGACCGGTGGGCACCGCGAACCAGTCGAGTTCGACTGATGATCGTTCTCGACACCAACGTCCTCTCGGAGCTCATGAAGGAGTCTCCGAACGAGACCGTCTGGCAGTGGCTGCAGGGCAACCCGGACGAGGAGCTGTGCGCGACGGCGATCACGGCCGCCGAGATCCATGACGGAATCGAGCAGATGCCGGCCGGTCGCCGGCGCAGACAGGTGCGGGAGGCCGCGGACGTCGCATTCGCCGTTGTCGAGGACGACCTGCTGTCGTTCACCGCGGAAGCCGCGATGGCCTATTCGGTGGTGGTCCGGGACCGGCGCCGAGCAGGTTTGCCGATCGGGGTCCTGGATGCGCAGATCGCCGCGATCTGTCTGGTGGAGCAGGCAGCGCTCGCGACCAGGAATTCCCAGGACTTCGCCCGGACGGGCGTCGAGCTGATCAATCCGTGGGAGTGAGGCCGTACCGGGCTGTGGATGCTGAGTCAAGGGATCGGGTGGCGGGCCATTAGGCTGAGGCGGTGACTCCGGAACAGCTCGCTGAGAAGATCCTGCAGGCCCTGGCCGCGCTCGCCGACGACGGCGCCATCACCGTCGAGGGCGGGCTGCCGCGCGAGCTGAAGGTCGAGCGACCCAAGAACCCCGAGCACGGGGACTACGCCACCAACGTCGCGATGCAGCTCGGCAAGCGCGCCGGGCTGAATCCGCGCCAGTTCGCCGAGCTGCTCGCCGCCAAGCTGCGCACCGATGACGCGATCACCGCGGTCGAGATCGCCGGCCCCGGCTTCATCAACCTCCGGGTCGCGGCCGACGCCCAGGGCAAGGTGGCCCAGGCCATCGTCGACGCCGGCCCGCAGTACGGCACGAGCGACAACCTGCACGGTCAGTCGGTCAACCTCGAGTTCATCTCGGCCAACCCGACCGGCCCGTTGCATCTCGGTCATACCCGGTGGGCCGCCGTCGGCGACGCGCTGGCCCGGGTGCTGACCGCCGCCGGCGCGACCGTCGCCCGCGAGTTCTACATCAACGACCGCGGCGCCCAGATGGACAGCTTCGGCGCCAGCCTGCAGGCGGCGGCCAACGGTCGGCCGATCCCCGAGGACGGCTACCACGGCGAGTACATCCTCGAGCTCGCCCAGCAGATCGTCGACGAGGTCCCGGACATCCTGTCGCTGCCCGAGGACGAGCAGATGATCGCGTTCCGCGAGGCCGGGTACGAGCGCCAGCTCAAGGAGCAGCAGGCCCAGCTCGAGCATTTCCGGACCAAGTTCGACGTGTGGTTCTCCGAGCGCAGCCTGACCGAGCAGGACGGCGTCGGCCACGCGATCGAGAAGCTCCGCGAGCAGGGTCACCTGTACGACGCCGACGACGCACTGTGGATGCGGACCACGGACTTCACCGACGACAAGGACCGGGTCCTGATCCGCTCCAACGGCGAGCCGACGTACTTCGCCTCCGACGCGGCCTACTACGTGAACAAGCGCGAGCGCGGCTTCGACGTCTGTATCTACCTGCTCGGCGCCGACCACCACGGCTACGTGAACCGGCTGAAGGCGATCGCGGCCTGTGCCGGTGACGACCCCGAGCACAACATCGAGGTCCTGATCGGCCAGCTGGTGAAGATCCTCAAGGGCGGCGAGGAGATGCGGCTGTCCAAGCGGGCCGGCACCATCGTCACGCTGGCCGAGCTGGTCGAGGAGGGCGGCGTCGACCCGCTCCGCTACACGCTCTGCCGCTACCCGGTCGACTCCCCGCTGACGCTGGACATCGAGGAGATGACCCGGCAGGCCAGTGACAACCCGGTCTACTACGTCCAGTACGCGCACGCCCGGCTCGCGTCGATCCTGCGCAACGCGGACGAGCTGGGCATCAAGCTGGACGAGTTCGACCCGGGCCTGCTCAGCCACGAGCGCGAGGGCGACCTGCTCCGCGCGCTCGCCGAGTTCCCGCGCGTCGTCGCCACCGCCGCCGAGCTGCGCGAGCCGCACCGGATCGCCCGCTACCTGGAGGACACCGCGGCCGCGTTCCACAAGTTCTACGACAGTTGCCGCGTGCTGCCGCGCGGCGACGAGGAGGTGGAGCCGGTGCACAAGGCTCGCCTGACCCTGGTCTCCGCGACCAGGACCGTGCTCGCCAACGGACTGGACCTGCTCGGTGTCTCCGCTCCGGAGCGGATGTGAGAGCGCACGAGGCGGGCGACGCCGGCCACCGCGGGCCGGCCTGGTTGCGTCCGCCGGCGGACGTCAACGACCTGGTGCCACAGCTGTGGTCGTCGACCGCGACGAAGACGGCCGACGGCGCGCTCGAGGTCGGCGGTGTCGACGTCCGCGCGCTGGTCGCTGAGCACGGCAGCCCGGCGTTCCTGCTGGACGAGGCCGACTTCCGCGCCCGGGCCAGGGCGTTCCGGGAAGGATTCAAGGACTTCTCGGTCTACTACGGCGGCAAGGCGTTCCTCTGTACGACGGTGGTGCGCTGGCTGATGGAGGAAGGACTGAACCTCGACATCTGCTCGGGTGGTGAACTCGCCGTCGCCCTGCGCGCCGGTGCTGATCCCCAGCGGTTGGCGTTCCATGGCAACAACAAGTCGGAGTCCGAGCTGGCCCGCGCAATCGACGCGGGGGTCGGACGGATCATTGTCGACTCGTTCCATGAGATCGAACGGCTGATCCGGCTCGCCGCGGACCGGGGAGTGGTGGTGCCCGTGATGGTCAGGGTCACCGCCGGCGTCGAGGCCCACACCCACGCCTACATCGCGACCGCCCACCAGGACCAGAAGTTCGGCTTCTCCATCACCACCGGCGACGCGTTCGAAGCCGTTGCCCTGGTCAACAAAGCGCCCGAGCTGGAGCTGCTCGGGCTGCACTCGCACATCGGCTCGCAGATCTTCGACTCGTCCGGGTTCGAGATCGCCGCGAAGCGCGTGATCGCCTTGCACGCAAAGGTTTCCGAGGAGCTCGGCGTGGACATGCCGGAGCTCGACCTCGGCGGCGGCTTCGGGATCGCGTACACCACGCAGGACGATCCGTCCGACCCGGCGCAGCTTGCCACCGAGATGGGCAAGATCGTCGAGCACGAGTGCCGTGCCAACTCCGTCGACATACCGCAGCTGTCCATCGAGCCTGGTCGTGCGATCGTCGGGCCGGCTATGTGCACGGTCTACTCGGTCGGCACGGTCAAGGAGGTCCAGCTCGACTACGGTGCCTCGCGCATCTACGTGTCGGTCGACGGTGGCATGAGCGACAACATCCGCACCGCGCTCTACGACGCCGACTACTCGTGCACGCTGGCAAGCCGGTACAGCCAGGCCGATCCGGCCTTGGCCAGGGTGGTCGGCAAGCACTGTGAATCGGGTGACGTCGTGGTGAAGGACGAGTTCCTCCCGTCCGATGTGCGCCCCGGCGACCTGATCGCGATCCCCGGCACCGGCGCGTACTGCCGGTCGATGGCGAGCAACTACAACCACGTGCCGCGGCCACCGGTGATCGCGGTCAAGGACGGTGACACCAAGGTCGTCGTACGGCGTGAGACCGAAGACGACCTGCTGGCTCTGGACATGGGGGCGGAGTGAACGACAAACCTCTGAAGGTAGGCCTGCTCGGTTGTGGCGTGGTCGGCACCGAGGTGGTGCGGATCCTGACCGAGCAGGCTGACCATCTGGCCGCCCGGGTCGGTGCCCGGCTGGAGATCGCGGGCATCGCCGTACGGCGGGCCGGACGCGAGCGCGACATCGCCGTCGACCCGTCGCTCGTCACCACCGACGCCCAGGCACTGGTGTCGCGCGGCGACCTGGACCTGGTGATCGAGGTGATCGGCGGGCTGGAGCCGGCCCGCACCCTGATCCTGTCCGCGCTCGAGCACGGCGCGTCCGTCGTCACCGCGAACAAGGCGCTGCTGGCCGAGGACGGCCCGACGCTGTTCGCGGCCGCGGAGAAGTACGAGCGCGACCTGTACTTCGAGGCCGCCGTGGCCGGCGCGATCCCGATTCTGCGACCGCTGCGCGAGTCGCTCGCCGGTGACGATGTGACCCGGGTGATGGGCATCGTCAACGGCACCACGAACTACATCCTCGACAAGATGGACAGCACCGGCGCCGGCTTCGACGAGGCATTGGAAGAAGCACAGTCCCTGGGGTACGCCGAAGCCGACCCGACCGCGGACATCGAAGGCTTCGACGCGGCCGCGAAGGCGGCCCTGCTGGCGAGTTTGGCCTTCCACACCAGGGTTTCCATCGCCGACGTGCACCGCGAGGGCATCACCGAGGTGACCGCGACCGACATCGCCTCGGCCCGCGAGATGGGCTGCGTGGTGAAGTCACTGGCGATCTGCGAGCTGGACGAGGCGACCGACTCGGTCAGCGCCCGGGTGTACCCGGCGATGATCCCGGCCACGCACCCGTTGGCCAGTGTTCGGGACGCGTACAACGCCGTGTTCGTGGAAAGCAAGGCAGCCGGCCAGCTGATGTTCTATGGTCGTGGTGCCGGCGGCGCCCCGACGGCCAGCGCCGTCCTCGGGGATCTCGTGTCCGCCGCGCGCAACCGGCTCAAGGGCGTGCCGGGGGTCGGCGAGTCGTCGTACACCCAGCGAGCCGTGCGGCCGATGGGTGACGCGATGACCCGCTACCACGTGTCGCTGGACGTGGCCGACAAGGCCGGCGTGCTGGCGGCGGTGGCCCACGCGTTCGCCGAGCACGACGTGTCGATCCAGACCGTCCGCCAGGAGGGCCGGGGCAGTGACGCGCAGCTGGTGGTGGTCACCCACACCGCGACCGACGCCGCGTTGTCCGCGACCGTGGAGGCCCTGCGTGACATGGACATCGTTCGGGAAGTCAGCAGTGTGATGCGGGTAGAAGGCGAGTGACCGATGGCTCACCAGTGGCGTGGCGTGATCGAGGAATACCGTGACCGGTTGCCGGTGTCGAACGACACCCCGGTCGTCACGCTCGGCGAGGGCGGGACGCCGCTGGTGGCCGCGCAGTGGCTCAGCGAGCAGACCGGCTGCGAGGTCTGGCTCAAGGTCGAGGGCAACAACCCGACCGGCTCGTTCAAGGACCGCGGCATGACGGTGGCGATCTCGCTCGCCGCGCAGGCCGGTGACAAGGCGGTCGTCTGCGCCTCGACCGGCAACACGTCCGCGTCGGCGGCGGCGTACGCCGTCCGCGCCGGACTGATCCCGCTCGTGCTGATCCCGGCCGGCCGGATCGCGAAGGGCAAGCTGGCCCAGGCCATCGTGCACGGCGCTCGGCTGGTCTCCATCGACGGCGGCTTCGACGACTGCCTGCGGATCGTCCGCGAGCTCGGCAAGCACTACCCGGTCGCGTTGGTGAACTCGGTCAACCCGGTCCGTCTGGAGGGCCAGAAGACCGCCGCCTTCGAGGTGTGCGACGCGCTCGGCGACGCCCCGGACCTACACCTGCTGCCGGTCGGCAACGCGGGCAACATCGCGGCCTACTGGAAGGGATACCAGGAGTACGCGAAGGACAAGCTGGCCTCGAAGACCCCGCGCATGTGGGGTTTCCAGGCCGAGGGCGCGGCGCCGATCGTCCGCAAGGCGATCGTCGAGAAGCCCGAAACCGCCGCCACCGCGATCCGGGTCGGGAACCCGGCCTCCTGGACCCTCGCCGAGGCCGCGCGGGACGAGTCCGGCGGCCGGATCGAGATCGTCACGGACGAGCAGATCCTCACCGCACAGCGTGAACTCGCCGCCCGCGAAGGCGTGTTCGTCGAGCCCGCATCGGCGGCCGGCGTCGCCGGACTCCTGCACGCGAAGGCGCAGGGTCGGCTGCCCGGCGGCTCGACCGTGGTGATAACCGTCACAGGCCATGGTCTGAAGGACATCGACACCGCGCTCGACCACGCCCAGGTGGACGAGTCCCCGGTCACTCCGGCCGACACCGACGCCGTCGCCCGCGTCGCCGGCCTGGCCTGATGACCAGCTGTAACCAGGTGCATATCCGGGTCCCGGCAACGAGCGCCAACCTCGGCCCTGGCTTCGACGCGTTCGGCCTCGCGCTCACGCTGTACGACGAACTGATCGTGACGCCCGGTGGATCCGGGGTGCGGGTCGAGGTGTCCGGCGAAGGCGAAGGCGAAGTGGCGCTGGACGAGTCGCATCTCGTCGTCCGCTCGATCCGGGCCGGCCTCGAGGCGCTGGGGGCCTCGGTGCCCGGTTTCACCTTGCGGTGCGAGAACCGGATCCCGCACGGACGCGGCCTGGGGTCGTCGTCGGCCGCGATCGTCGGCGGTCTCGCGGCGGCGTACGGACTGGCCGATGAACCGGTCGACCGGGAGCGGATCGTCGTACTGGCGAACGAGATCGAGGGTCATCCGGACAACGTGGCTGCGGCGACGTTGGGTGGGTTCACGATTGCCTGGACGGAAGGCGAAACCGGCCGGGCGGTTCGGCTCGACCCGGCGGACGGCTTGGCCGCAGTGGCTTATGTACCTGACAATCGCGTGCTGACCAAGGAGGCGCGCGGGTTGCTGCCGAGCCTCGTTCCCCACAGTGATGCCGCGGCGAACGCCGGGAAGGCTGCCTTGTTCGTGGCGGCGCTGACCGGGCGTCCCGAGTTGTTGCTGACGGCGACCGAGGATCGGCTGCACCAGGAGTACCGCGAGCCCGCGATGCCGGAGAGCCTGTCGCTCGTGCACAAGCTGCGGGGGAGCGGGCTGGCCGCCGTCGTCAGCGGGGCCGGCCCGACCGTCGCCGTACTGGGCCGCCCTGATGGGACCTCGCCGGACGCGCCGGACGACTGGACGAAGTACGAACTGGGAATCGATCCAGTCGGCGTACAGGTCTGGTCGATGGAATCCGGCTGAGCGCGGGAATGATCCACAACTGACACGCGTTGTACCCCTCGAGTCAGCAGAACGACCCGTAGTGGTGCTAGTCTCGACTCACCCGATCCCCTCCAGGTGATCGGTGAACTCTCGTCACGATCCGGGCTGTGCTCCCGGCACCCTGTGTTGTGTGGCGACCCTCCTGTGGATTTGACCTTGCGCCGCCTGCGCCGGAGATGTCCGGGGGGACTCAGATCGAGCGAGAGCCTCTTGTACCCGCGTAGCCGTTTCGTCGGTCGTGGGTGAATGAAATTGATCGATGTGCCCTCTGGGACATCGATGATCCGTGTGGGAAGGACCTCACGTGACAGAAACTGTTGAAGCCTCCAGCGGAGCCGGAACTACGTCGGCCCCGGGAACCGATGCCGCGGCGACCACCGCGACGCGTCGCCGGAAGGCCGGAGGCGGCCTCGAGGGCATGCTGCTCCCCGAGCTCAAGCAGCTCGCCGGGACGCTCGGCATCAAGGGCACCGGCGCACTGCGCAAGGGCCAGCTGATCGAGGCGATCAAGGCCGCTCAGGCCGGTGGCTCCACGGGCACGGCCCGGGCGAAGGTGAGCCAGCCGACCCTGGACGAGGGTGCCGCCGAGGCCCCCGCGGCCAAGACCCCGGCCAAGCGCGAGGGTGGCAGTCGCCGGACCCGCGCTGCCGCCGAGAAGGACGCCGGGCAGAACGGCGCCACCCCCGAAGCAGCCGCTCCGGCCACCGCGGCCGTCGAAGCGCCTGCCGCGTCCCAGAACGGGACGACCGCCGCGCAGAACGGCGCCGTGACCGCCGAGCCGAAGGCCGAGCAGAGCGCGGAGAGCCGCGACAACCAGCGCGACGGCAACCGCGAAACCCGTGACGCGAACCAGAACCGCGACCGCGATCGGAACCGGGACAACCGCGACACCCGCGACGGCAACCAGAGCCGCGACCGCAACCGCGACAACCAGCGCGACAACCAGCGCGACGGCCAGGCCCGGGACAACCAGAACCGCGACCGGGACAACCAGAGCCGGGACAACCGCGGCGACAACCAGCGCAACCGCCAGCAGGACCAGAACGACCGCGGCGAGGAAGGCGAGGGCCGTCGCCGGCGTCGCCGGGGCCGCGACCGCGAGCGCAACCGGGAGCCCCAGAGCGGTCGCGACACCAGCCGCAACCGCGGCCGCGGCGAGCGGTTCGAGCCGGAGCCGACGATCAGCGAGGACGACGTCCTCGTCCCGGCCGCCGGCATCCTCGACGTACTCGACAACTACGCGTTCGTCCGGACCAGCGGCTACCTGCCCGGCCCGAACGACGTGTACGTCGCGCTCTCGATGGTGAAGCGGTACGGCCTGCGCAAGGGTGACGCGATCACCGGTGCGGTGAAGCAGCCGCAGGAGGGTGAGCGCAAGGAGAAGTTCAACCCGCTGGTCCGGATCGACACCGTGAACGGTGCGGACCCGGAGATCGCCAAGCAACGGCAGGACTTCAACAAGCTGACCCCGCTGTACGCGACCGAGCGGCTCCGCCTGGAGACCGAGCCCGGGGTGCTCACCACCCGGATCGTCGACATCGTCAGCCCGATCGGCAAGGGCCAGCGAGGCCTGATCGTCTCGCCGCCGAAGGCCGGTAAGACGATGGTGCTGCAGGCGCTGGCGAACGCGATCACCACGAACAACCCCGAAGTGCACCTGATGGTCGTACTGGTGGACGAGCGGCCCGAAGAGGTCACCGACATGCAGCGCACGGTGAAGGGCGAGGTCATCGCCTCGACGTTCGACCGTCCGGCCGACGACCACACCACGGTCGCGGAGCTGGCGATCGAGCGGGCCAAGCGGCTGGTCGAGCTCGGCCACGACGTGGTCGTCCTGCTCGACTCGATCACCCGGCTCGGCCGCGCGTACAACATCGCGGCCCCGGCCAGCGGCCGGATCCTGTCCGGTGGTGTCGACTCGTCCGCGCTGTACCCGCCGAAGCGGTTCTTCGGTGCGGCCCGCAACATCGAGGACGGTGGCTCGCTGACCATCCTCGCGACCGCGCTGATCGAGACCGGCTCGAAGATGGACGAGGTGATCTTCGAGGAGTTCAAGGGCACCGGCAACATGGAGCTCCGGTTGCGCCGCGAGTTCGCCGACCGGCGCATCTTCCCGGCCATCGACGTGGTCGCCTCCGGCACCCGCCGCGAGGAACTCCTGATGTCGAAGGACGAGACGTCGGTCGTCTGGAAGCTCCGCCGGGTGCTGAGCGCGCTCGACGGCCAGGCCGCCCTGGAGCTGCTGATCGGCAAGCTCAAGGAGAGCAAGTCGAACATCGAGTTCCTGCTCCAGGTCAACAAGACCACCCCGTCGGCCGGAGGCCGCTCCACCGACGACGGCAGCTGACGCGATTCGCCAGCTCCGGCCTCCGGATGGCAAACTAGTTTGTTGGTTCCGGTTCACGCTCGTACCGTGCGGGCGACCCGGGGCACCTGAACCTAGGAGATCCTTTGAAGAGCGACATCCACCCGACCTACGTGGACACCACGGTGACCTGCACCTGTGGCGCCACGTTCACCACCCGCTCGACCGCGGAGAACGGCGTGATCCACGCCGACGTCTGCTCGCAGTGCCACCCCTTCTACACCGGCAAGCAGAAGATCCTCGACACCGGTGGCCGGGTGGCCCGCTTCGAGAAGCGGTACGCCAAGAAGTAGCGACCTCACCGCGCGCCGGTCCGCGAGCCTCCACGGCTTGCCGACCGGCGCGCGGTTTGTGTTGTCAGAGAAACTTTTCGAAGGGAGGAGTGCACGATGTTCGAGGCGGTTCAGACGCTCAAGGCCGAGTACGCCGAGCTGGAGCGGCAGATGTCGGATCCGGAGCTGCACTCCGACCAGGCCAACGCCCGCCGGGTCGGCAAGCGGTACGCCGCGCTCGCGCCGGTGGTCCGCACGTACGACGAGTGGCTGCAGACCAGCGACGACATCGAGGCGGCGCGTGAGCTCGCGGCCGAGGACCCCTCGTTCGCGGAGGAGGCCACCAAGCTGGCGGCCCGCCGCGAGGAGCTGGCCGAGAAGCTGCAGATGCTGCTGGTCCCGCGCGACCCGAGCGACGACAAGGACGCGATCCTCGAGATCAAGGCCGGTGAGGGCGGCGACGAGTCGGCCCTGTTCGCCGGCGACCTGCTGAAGATGTACCTGAAGTACGCCGAGTCGCAGCACTGGAAGACCGAGGTCCTCGACTCGGCCGAGTCCGACCTGGGCGGGTACAAGTCGATCACCGTCGCCGTGAAGGCGAAAGGTACGCCGGAGCCGGGTGAGGCGCCGTACGCGAAGCTCAAGTTCGAGGGCGGCGTGCACCGGGTCCAGCGGGTGCCGGTGACCGAGTCGCAGGGCCGGATCCACACCTCCGCGGCCGGTGTCCTGGTGCTGCCGGAAGCCGAGGACGTCGACGTCGAGATCGACCCGAACGACTTGCGCATCGACGTGTTCCGGTCGTCCGGCCCGGGTGGGCAGAGCGTGAACACGACCGACTCCGCGGTCCGCATCACCCACCTGCCGACCGGCATCGTGGTCTCGATGCAGAACGAGAAGTCCCAGCTGCAGAACCGCGAGCAGGCGATGCGCGTGCTCCGGTCCCGGCTGCTCGCCGCGGCTCAGGAGGCCGCCGACCAGGAGGCGTCCGACGCCCGCCGGTTGCAGATCCGGACCGTCGACCGGTCCGAGCGGATCCGCACCTACAACTTCCCCGAGAACCGGTTCTCCGACCACCGCGTCGGCTACAAGGCACACAACCTCGACCAGGTCCTCGGCGGCGAGCTCGCGCCCGTGATCCAGGCCCTGACCGAGGCCGACCTGGCCGCCCGCCTCGAGGCCGTCGACTCGAAGTGAGTACGAAAGCCTTGCTCGGCGAGGCGACAGCACGACTGCGCGCGGCCGGCATCGCCTCACCCGACTTCGACGCCGCCGAACTGCTCGCCTTCGTCACCGGCTCGAGCCGTTTGCATCTCTCCGCCCCGACCCCCGACCAGAAGGTCCGGTACGACGACCTGATCGCCAGGCGCGCTGCCCGCGAACCTCTGCAACACCTCACCGGTACGGCGGCCTTCCGCTACCGGGAGCTCGCGGTCGGGCCAGGGGTCTTCGTGCCGCGGCCGGAGACCGAGGTGATGGTCGGCTGGATCCTCGACCGCATCGCCGACGTTCCCCAGCCGCTGGTTGTCGACCTCTGCTCGGGCTCGGGCGCGATCGCGGGTGCCGTCGCGACCGAGCGCCCCGACAGCATTGTGCACGCGGTCGAGCTGTCACCGGAGGCGTGCGTCTGGGCCCGGCGCAATCTGGCCGGCACCGGCGCGGTCCTGCACGAAGGCGACATCGACGGGTGCCTGCCCGAGTTCGACGGCCAGGTGGACGCGGTGATCTCCAACCCGCCGTACATCCCCTTGACTGCTTGGGAATCCGTCACCGCCGAGGTCCGCGACCACGACCCGGCCCTGGCGCTGTGGTCCGGTGACGACGGCCTCGACGAGATCAAGGTGGTCGCCGCCACCGCGGGCCGGCTGCTCAAGCCCGGCGGCTGGTTCGCCTGCGAGCACGCCGACGTGCAGGGCGAGTCCGCCCCCGCCGTCTTCACCGCCACCGCCTCGTTCACCGAGGTCCGCGACCAACTCGACCTGGCCGGCCGCCATCGCTTCACCACCGGCCGCCGGATCTGACTACTCGTAGACCACGAACTCCGGGCGTGGTTTCAGGGCGAGGACCTGGGCCGGTGTCATCAGTGGGCCCTGGCGGGCGTCCTCGGTGTAGAAGAGTTTGAAGCCGGCGTGGACGGCGGCCGGCAGGTTGGTGGTCAGCTTGGCCCAGGTCTTGAGTTTGTCGACGCGGGCTCCGATCCCGTCGACGGACTTGATCGTCACGACGCCGGGGTGTTTCTTGAGAGCCTGTTCGTTGCTGACGATCCGCGGCGACAACTGGTGAAAGACGAACGCCTTCTCCGGTAGGTCGTTGGCCTGCACCAGCCCCGACAGGTACGACGCGATGCTGTCGAGCTCGGCGCCCGTCGTATGACCGAAGACCCGGCCCGGCACCTGACCTGGCCCGACCGCCCACTCCGGATCGAAGGCCAGGCCGACATCCGGCTCCTTCAGCCAGCGTTCCAGCCGTTTCACCTCGGGCAGGATCTTCGCCCGGCCCGGCTGGATGTCGAGCAGCAACAGCATCCGGTGCTTGCGGGCGACAGTCAGGTACTCCGCGATCGCCGCGTCCGGCAGCCGGCCCCGGTACAGCCCGTCCTTGCCTCGCGATCCCTTCGCGACCACGGCGATCAGCTCCATCACCGGCTGCGGCGTCCGCCCGGCCGCATAGGCCTGCGACAGCTTCTCCAGCTTCGCCGCCTTCACATCGAGGTCCTTGTCCAGCGGTCCGAGAGCCGGTGAACCGGGCAGGCCGACATAACCAACCAGTTGGTACTTCGGGAAGATCGTCCGGCCACCACGCGGCAGGTCACCGTCGGCCGGCGGGGGAGGAGGGGTCGGCGAACTCGGACTGATCGCCGTCGTCGGCGCGGGCGCCGGGCTCGCGGGACCGGGGACGTCGCTGCAGGCCGCAAGGCTCAGCAGAACGACGGCCACCACCCCACAGACTTTCCGCACCGGACCAGAGAATCACACTCCTGCACCGCGGGTCGGCTAAGCGCCTCTGTAAGCGTCGATCTCGTTCAGCAGTGCGTTCTTGACCGAGTCCTCGGCGAAGGACACCCTGACGGCGGTCTTCGCCAGTTCGGCGACGCCGGCCTCGTCGAGGTCGAGCAGTTGCGTGGCGACGGCGTACTCGTTGGTGAGGTCGGTGCCGAACATCGGCGGGTCGTCGGAGTTGATCGTGACCATGAGTCCGGCCTCGACCATCGCGCGCAGCGGGTGCACGTCGTACGACGCGATCGCGCGGGTGGCGATGTTCGACGTCGGGCTCACCTCGAGCGGGATCCGGCGCTCGCCCAGGTACTCGACCAGGGCCGGGTCCTGCATCGTCGACGTACCGTGGCCGATCCGCTCGGCCTTCAGCACCCGGACCGCGTCCCAGATCGTCTCCGGCCCGGTGGTCTCGCCCGCGTGCGGCACGCTGTGCAGCCCCGCCGCGATGGCGGCCTCGAAGTGCGGCTGGAACTGCGGCCGCGGTACGCCGATCTCCGGCCCACCGAGCCCGAACCCGACCAGGCCCTCGGGCCGGATCTTGGTTGCGATCCGCAGGGTCTCGTCGGCCGCCGGCAGCCCGGCCTCACCCGCGATGTCGAAGATCCAGCGCAGCGTGATGCCGAACTCCTTCTCGGCCGCCACCCGGGCGTCCTCGATCGCCTCGCAGAACGCGTCGGCGGCGATCCCGCGGACCACGGACGTGTACGGGGTCACGGTCAGTTCGGCGTACCGCAGGTTCTGCTGCTCGGCCATCTCGCGGGCGACCTCGTAGGTCAGCAGCCGGACGTCCTCGGGGGTTTTGATCAGCTCGACCACACTCAGGTAGATGTCGATGAAGTGGGCGAAATCGCTGAACTTGAAGTACTCCGCGAGCAGCGCCGGGTCGGTCGGCACCGGCGACTCGGGGTGCCGGGCGGCGAGCTCGGCGACGATCCGCGGCGACGCGGATCCGACGTGGTGGACATGCAACTCGGCCTTCGGCAACCCGGTGAGGAACTCACGCGACACAGTCATGTCGGGATCCTAGGGAGTCCGCCGGTCGACCGGCCGGAAAGTTGACAATCATTTGTCAGGAACGGGCGCGCTGTGGCCCGGTTGGAGTCGGAGACCACCGGAGTGGCACGATTCGGTGCGTGAGTGAGCGCTTCGACTTCACCGGCGACGAGCTGGCCCCCGCCTTCCGAGCGGCCGTGGATG
This sequence comes from Kribbella sp. CWNU-51, assembly GCF_054073265.1. Lineage (NCBI taxonomy): Bacteria > Bacillati > Actinomycetota > Actinomycetes > Propionibacteriales > Kribbellaceae > Kribbella > Kribbella sp. CWNU-51. The sequence goes on along the minus strand of NZ_JBSXMZ010000011.1, from coordinate 71,917 downwards.
CCATCGAGGCCGGTGACCTGGTCGTCCTGCCGACCGACACCGTCTATGGCATCGCCGCGGACGCCTTCAAGGCCGACGCCGTGCAGCGGCTGCTGGACGCCAAGGGCCGCGGGCGGGACATGCCGCCGCCGGTGCTGATCTCGGTGGTCGAGTCGCTGGACGCGCTCGCCACCGACGTCCCCGAGGCGGGTCGCCAGCTCTGCCAGGAGTTCTGGCCCGGGCCGCTGACGGTGATCTGCCACGCGCAGACGTCGCTGATGTGGGACCTGGGGGAGACGCAAGGCACCGTCGCGCTCCGCGTGCCCGACCACGAGAACACCCGCGAACTGCTCTCCCGGACCGGACCGCTCGCGGTCAGCTCGGCGAACAAGAGCGGCAACCCGGCCGCCCTCGACGTGTACGACGCCGAGGAGCAACTGGAGGACACGGTCGCGGTGTACCTCGACGGTGGTGCGGTGACCGGCGGCGAGCCGTCGACGATCGTCGACCTCACCGGTGACACGCCGCACGTCGTACGCCTCGGCGCTCTCTCGCTGGACCGGCTGCGGGCCGTCGTACCAGAGGTCACGTCGGATGACGACAAGCCCGAAGAGAAGCCCGAGCCAACTGAAACGCCGGTCGAGGCGTCCAACACTGATGAGAAGGACGACGACAAGCCGACCGAACCCGATGTGAGGCCTGCGGACTAGTGCGCGAGTACCTGCTGGTCCTGTTCGTGGCGATGGCCACGACCTTTCTGCTGACCGGCGTGGCCCGGCAGATCGCGCTGCGGTACGGCGCCGTCGCGAAGGTGCGGGCCCGGGATGTGCACAAGGTGCCGATCCCGTACTTCGGCGGCCTCTCGATCCTCGGTGGCCTGATCGCCGGATTCGCGGTCGCCTCCAGCCTGCCCTTCCTCGGTGACAGCCTGCAGGTCGCGCACGACGCCCGGGCCATCCTGATCGGCGGCGTGGTGATCTGCGCGGTCGGCGTGGTCGACGACCTGTACGAGCTGGACGCGATCACCAAGCTGGCCGGCGAGGTCCTCGCGGTCGGCGTGATGGTTGTTCAAGGCATCCAGTTGTACTGGCTCCCGCTGCCCGGCGGTGTCGTTTCGCCTTCGCCTGCTCAGCTCGCGGTGCTGACCGCGGGCATCCTCCTGGTGTCCTGTAACGCGGTGAACTTCGTCGACGGCCTGGACGGCCTGGCCGCCGGGGTCACCGCGATCGGGGCGCTCGCGTTCTTCACGTACTCGTACCTGCTGAACGTCCACGAGAACCTCGATCGGGCGACCACCTCGACCCTGATCACGGTCGCGCTCGCCGGTGCGTGCCTCGGCTTCCTGCCGCACAACTTCTTCCCGGCCAGGGTGTTCATGGGCGACTCCGGCGCCCTGCTGATCGGCTTGATGCTCGCCGCGTCCACGATCAGCCTGACCGGCCAGATGGACCCGAACGCGGTTCCGTACGAGGTCGGCGGCTCCAGCCTGCTGCCGGCGCTGCTCCCGTTGATCCTTCCGATCGCCGTCCTCGCGATCCCCGCCCTGGACCTGACGATGGCCTACGTACGCCGTACCAAGGCCGGCCGGTCGCCGTTCGCCGCGGACAAGCTGCACCTGCACCACCGGCTGATGCAGCGCGGCCACTCGCACCGCCGGGCCGTCCTGCTGATGTATCTCTGGACCGCGTTGATCGCGTACGGCGTGGTCGTCCTCGGACTGGTGTTGTTCTGGTGGACGGCCCTGATCGTGCTGGCCGTCGCGGTCACCGCGGTCCTGCTCACCACCGGTCTGCCGCGCCGATCCCGGAAACCGCTCGCCAAGGTCTGACCCAGGTCTGATCGCGAATTGGCGGGGACCAGACCACTCATCAGCGTGGCCTACCGATAGGGTGTTCGTGTACAGCGGCAGGGACCTCGTTTTGCTGACCGTGCAGACTTTGTGCTAGTTTTCACAAGCACCAGCAAAGAACAGCGACACCCCTGACCCCGCCCACCCGACGACCAGGCCGCGAGACCTGGTCGCCAGCAGGACGGAACCACCAGATGGCTCCTTCGGCTCACAGTCCGAAAGTCGCCGGCCAGGCCACCAGGCACCCGGCGCTAGCGATGCTGCGTGGCGCTCTGATCGCCGCGCTCGTCGTCGGTGTCAACGCGACCGCGGTGTCCGCCGTCGCGGCCGGTCTGCCCGGTTTGTGGGGAGCGTTGCTCGGGCTGCTGATGGTGATCGTCTTCTCCGGCGCCGGCCTGTTCGCGCTGCATCTGTCCCGGCGGACCTCGCCGACCATGCAGCTCGCCCTCGCGATGGCGTCGTACACCGGCCGGATCGCCGTCTTCGGCGGTCTGCTCGCCATCGCGCTGAGCTCGGACAGCCTGGCCGAACACGTGAATCTCACCGTGCTCGGCGTCGTCGCGGTGGTCGTGGTGATGGGCTGGACGGCCGGCGAGATCTGGGCCTGGTCGCGGCTGCGGGTGCCGATCTACGACCTCGACAAAGAGGTGACGACGTGAGCACCCTGGGTAACGTTTTCCCCGCTGTGGCAGAGGTTACGGGTGCCGATGTGACCGGTCCTGTCCACTCCTGGTACGTTTCGGTTGCCCATGAGCGAGCACGAGGATCCGAAGCCATCACCCCCGAATGCGGGCGACGGCTGGCGGGTCCTGTCCTACTTGATCGGCGGCGTCGTGGTGTACGGCGCCATCGGGCTCGGGTTGGATCGTCTCTTCGGCACCCAGTTCTTACTCCCGGTGGGCATCGTCCTCGGTGCCGGGCTCACCGTTCTGTTGTTGCACTTCCGGTACGGAAAGTCCTGATTCCTTCAGGGTCTGGCCTGATCCGCGCCGGGTCTGACGTTGACCGCCATGCCCTGAGCCGCCCTGCCCTTAGCTACAAGGCGTCCGACTTGAGCACGACGCGAGAGGAGACCCGGTGACCGCCGGCGTTCCGACCGAGTTCATCGCACCCGGTCCACAGAATTTCGACACCCCGCCGATCATCGACGGCGTGGACTGGTTCACCAAGCCCGTCCTGGTCTCCGCGCTGACGGTTGTCGTCATCGTGTGGTTCTACTGGGGCGCGTCCCGCAAGGCCGCCATCGTTCCGGGCCGGCTGCAGTTCGCCGGCGAGCTCGGCTACAACTTCGTCCGCAACTCGATCGCCCGGGACGCGATCGGCAGCCAGGAGTACATGAAGTACGTGCCGTACCTGTGCGGCCTGTTCTACTTCATCCTGCTGAACAACGTCGCGGCCACCGTCCCGCTGATCCAGTTCCCGACCTTCAGCCACATCGGCTGGGCGTACAGCGCCGCGATCATGACCTGGGTCATCTACAACGCGGTCGGTATCCGCAAGCACGGCCTCTGGGGTTACTTCAAGCACCAGACGATGCCGGCCGGCGTGCCGTGGTGGCTGATGCCGCTGATGATCCCGATCGAGTTCATCTCGAACATCGTCGTCCGGCCGTTCTCGCTGGCCCTGCGGTTGTTCGCGAACATGTTCGCCGGGCACATCCTGCTGCTGGTGTTCGTGCTCGGCGCCCAGTACATGGTGTTCGAGACCGGCAGTATCGCGCTCGCCGGCGTCGGCGTCCTCACCTTCCTCATGGGCCTCGCGATCGGCGGCCTGGAGCTGTTCGTCCAGTGCATCCAGGCCTACATCTTCGTCGTGCTGTCCGCGCAGTACATCGGCAGCGCCATCGCCGACGACCACTGATCCGCACCACCCACCTAGACCCGTAGTAACGGAAACCCGGATAGGCCCCTATCCGTACCGAAAGGAAACACCTGAGATGGCTCTCGAGATTGCCGGCAACATCGCAGTCCTCGGCTACGGCCTGGCCGCGATCGGCCCGGGCGTCGGCGTCGGTCTGATCTTCGCGGCCGTGATCAACGGCACCGCGCGCCAGCCGGAGGCCCAGAGCAAGCTGCAGTCGATCGCGTGGATCGGCTTCGGCGTCACCGAGGTGCTGGCGATCATCGGTATCGCGCTCGCCTTCGTCTTCCGTACCTGAGCCCCTTCCTCCGACTGACAGGATCCAGACATGAAGACGTTGGTGCTACCGCTCAGCGAAGCGGCCGGCGAGACCGCGAACCCGCTGCTCCCGCACACGGCCGAGATCATCTTCGCCTTCGTTTTCCTGATCCTGCTGGCCATCGCCTTCGCCAAGGTCGTCGTACCCAAGTTCGAGAAGGCGTACGCCGATCGGACCGCGGCGATCGAAGGCGGGATGAACGAGGCCAAGCAGGCCCAGGCCGAGGCGAAGGCGGCTTTGGAGAAGTACAACGCGCAGCTGGCCGAGGCCCGGCAGGAGGCTGCGAAGATCCGCGAGGACGCCCGCGAGCAGGGTGCCCAGATCATCGCGGAGATGCGCGAGCAGGCGAACGCCGAGGCCGAGCGGATCGTCACCCACGCGCGGACCCAGATCGACGCGGAGCGGACCCAGGCGGTCGCTTCGCTGCGCAGCGAGGTCGGCACCATGGCGACCACGCTGGCCGGCCGGATCGTCGGCGAGTCGCTCGAGGACGAGGCGCGTCAGCGCCGCACCGTCGAGCGCTTCCTGGCCGACCTCGAGGCGTCGGAGTCCGCTCGTCAGGCCGTCGGAACGGACGGCTGATGCGCGGCGCGTCGAACGAGTCACTCGCCCGGGCCGCGGAGGCCCTGGCGGGTGTCACCGTGACCGAGGGGCTGGGCACCGAGCTGTTCTCGGTCGCCAAGCTGCTGGACGGCAGCGGCGCGCTCCGGCGTGCACTGACCGATCCGGCCCGGCCCCGCGACGCCCGCGTCGCCCTGGTCCAGCAGTTGTTCGGCGGCAAGATCTCCACCCAGGCGCAGGAGATCCTGACCACCGCGGTGGCCGGTCGCTGGGTCGGCGGCCGTGACCTCGGGAACGCTCTGGATCAGCTCAGTGTGCAGGCCGAGGTGGCGTACGCCGACGGCCGGCACAAGCTGGACGACCTCGAGGACGAGCTGTTCCGGCTGGACCGGATCGTCGCGGCGGAGCGGGGACTGAGCGAGAAGCTCAGCGACCGCAACATCCCGCTCGCGGCCCGGCAGGAACTGCTCGCCGGACTGCTGCAGGGCAAGGCCGACGCCGTCACGGTGCGGCTGGCCGAGCGTGCGGTGGACGGCCGGGGCCGCAGCTTCGCGGCCGCGATGCGGACGTACCAGGTCGCCGCGGCGGCCCGGCGCAACGCCAGCATCGCGACTGTGCGGGTCGCCACCGACCTGACCGAGGGCGAGCGCGAACGGCTCGCCGCGACGCTGGGACAGCAGTACGGCCGGGACATCCAGCTGAACGTCATCGTCGACCCGAACGTGGTCGGCGGCGTCCGGGTGGACATCGGCGACGAAGTGATCGACGGAACCATCGCGGCCAGGCTCGACGAAGCGCAACGGCGCATCGCGGGCTGAACCCCCTTAACGACATAAAGCGGCGCTAAGGGTCGGGAAAGCCTTTAGAGCCACAACAGGCCAGCAAGGTCAAGGAAGCAGGAAACACAATGGCTGAGCTCACGATCAGGCCGGAGGAGATCCGGGACGCCCTGGATCGGTTCGTCACCGAGTACCAACCGGAGCAGGCGAGCCGGGAAGAGGTCGGCACCGTGATCGACGCGGGTGACGGCATCGCGCACGTCGAGGGCCTGCCCTCGGCGATGACCAACGAGCTGCTCGAGTTCGAGGACGGCACCCGGGGTATCGCGCTGAACCTGGACACCCGCGACATCGGTGTCGTCGTCCTCGGTGAGTTCGACGGGATCGACGAGGGCCAGCAGGTCCGCCGGACCGGCACGGTGCTCTCGGTGCCGGTCGGCGAGGGCTACCTCGGTCGCGTCGTCGACCCGCTGGGCAAGCCGATCGACGGCCTCGGCGAGATCAAGGACCTCGAGGGCACCCGGGCGCTGGAGCTGCAGGCGGCCGGCGTGATGGACCGCCAGGAGGTCCGCGAGCCGCTGCAGACCGGTATCAAGGCGATCGACGGGATGATCCCGATCGGCCGCGGCCAGCGTGAGCTGATCATCGGTGACCGCAAGACCGGCAAGACGGCGATCGCGGTCGACACGATCATCAACCAGAAGGCGAACTGGGACTCCGGCGACCCGAAGAAGCAGGTCCGCTGCATCTACGTCGCGGTCGGCCAGAAGGGCTCCACGATCGCTGCCGTCCGCGGTGCGCTCGAAGAGGCCGGCGCGATGGAGTACACCACCATCGTCGCCTCCCCGGCGTCCGACCCGGCCGGCTTCAAGTACGTCGCGCCGTACACCGGCTCGGCCATCGGCCAGCACTGGATGTACCAGGGCAAGCACGTGCTGATCGTCTTCGACGACCTGACCAAGCAGGCCGAGGCGTACCGCGCGATGTCGCTGCTGCTGCGCCGCCCGCCGGGCCGCGAGGCCTACCCGGGTGACGTGTTCTACCTGCACAGCCGCCTGCTGGAGCGCTGCGCGAAGCTGTCCGACGAGCTCGGCGGCGGTTCGATGACCGGCCTGCCGATCATCGAGACCAAGGCCAACGACGTGTCGGCGTTCATCCCGACCAACGTCATCTCGATCACCGACGGCCAGATCTTCCTGCAGTCCGACCTGTTCAACGCCAACATCCGGCCGGCCATCGACGTCGGTATCTCGGTCTCCCGGGTCGGCGGCGCCGCGCAGGTCAAGGGCATGAAGAACGTGTCCGGCTCGCTGAAGATCGACCTGGCCCAGTTCCGGGCGATGGAGGCGTTCGCGATGTTCGCGTCCGACCTCGACGCCACCTCCCGCCGGCAGCTCGACCGAGGTCAGCGGCTCGTCCAGCTGCTGCGTCAGCCGCAGTACTCGCCGTACCCGGTGGAGGAGCAGATCGTCTCCATCTGGTCGGGTACGAAGGGCAAGTTCGACGACGTGCCGGTGGACGACGTACTGCGCTTCGAGCGGGACTTCCTGGACTACCTGCGGCGCGAGAGCAAGGTGCTCGACGCCATCCGCGAGTCCGGGCTGTTCGGCGACGACGAGGCGCAGGCCGTGACCGAGGCGCTGGACGCGTTCAAGCCGACGTTCCAGACCTCCGAGGGCACGCTGCTCGGCACCGAGGCGGAGGCCGAGGCGATGGACGAGGGCGACGTGGAGCAGGAGCAGATCGTCCGGCAGAAGCGGGGCTGATCGACCGTGCCAGCCAATCTGCGGGAGCTTCGCGATCGCAAGGCCTCGGTCTCGACGATCAAGAAGCTCACCCGGGCGATGGAGCTCATCGCGGCGTCCCGGATCGTCAAGGCGCAACAGCGCGCCCAGGCGGCCGGTCCGTACGCGCGTGAGCTCACCCGTGCCGTGTCGGCGGTGGCGACGTTCTCGAACGTCGACCACCCGCTGACCACCGAGAAGCCGAACCCGAAGCGGGCGGCCGTCCTGCTGATCACCTCCGACCGCGGTCAGGCCGGGGCCTACTCGTCCAACGTGATCCGCGAAGGGGAGCGGCTGAACCAGCTGCTGCGCGACGACCAGAAGGAGATCGTCCCGTACCTCAGCGGCCGCAAGGGCGTCGCGTACTACACCTTCCGGCAGCGCGAGGTCGCGCAGTCGTGGACCGGCGACTCCGACAACCCGAGCTTCGCCCGGGCCCGGGAGATCGCCGACGCGCTGATCGAGGCCTTCCTGAAACCGACCGAGGAGGGCGGCGTGGACGAGATCCACATCGTCTTCACCCGGTTCGTGTCGATGCTGACCCAGCGCGCGGACGTGATCCGGCTGCTGCCGCTGGAGGTCGTCGAGGGCGAGGAGACGCCGGCAGCGGACGACGTACTGCCGCTGTACGAGTTCGAGCCGTCCGCCGAAGAGGTGCTCGACGGGCTGCTGCCGAAGTACGTCGCCAGCCGGATCCACTACTGCATGCTGCAGGCGGCGGCATCGGAGCTGGCCAACCGGCAGCGGGCGATGAAGTCCGCGACGGACAACGCGCAGGACCTGATCGAGAAGCTGACGCGGGACCTGAACCAGGCCCGCCAGGCCCAAATTACCCAGGAAATCAGCGAGATCGTCGGTGGCGCCAGCGCGCTGGCCGACGCGAGCGCCGGGAGCGAGTGAGAGAGATGACTGCCACGGTTACCGAGAAGAACGATCACAGCGGAGCGGCTGGGTCTGTTGGCCGCGTCGCCCGGGTGATCGGCCCGGTCGTCGACGTCGAGTTCCCTGCCGACGCGATGCCCGACATGTACAACGCGCTCGAGGTGGACATCACCCTGGGCGACACCACCCAGACGATCACCCTCGAGGTCGCGCTGCACGTCGGCGACAACATCGTCCGGGCGATCTCGATGAAGCCGACCGACGGCCTCGTCCGCGGCACCGAGGTGCGTGACACCGGCGCGGCGATCTCCGTGCCCGTCGGCGACGTCACCAAGGGCCGGGTCTGGAGCGTCACCGGCAAGTGCCTGAACCAGGACGAGTCCGAGTTCGAGATCGCCGAGCGCTGGCCGATCCACCGTAAGGCGCCGCCCTTCGACCAGCTCGAGTCGAAGACCGAGATGCTGGAGACCGGCATCAAGGTGCTCGACCTGCTCACGCCGTACGTGCAGGGCGGCAAGATCGGCCTGTTCGGCGGTGCGGGTGTCGGCAAGACCGTGCTGATCCAGGAGATGATCTACCGGATCGCCCACAACTTCGGTGGTACGTCGGTGTTCGCCGGTGTGGGCGAGCGGACCCGTGAGGGCAACGACCTGATCAACGAGATGGAAGAGGCCGGGGTCTTCAAGGACACCGCGCTGGTCTTCGGTCAGATGGACGAGCCGCCGGGCACCCGGCTGCGGGTGGCGCTGTCGGCGCTGACGATGGCGGAGTACTTCCGCGACGTCAAGGAGCAGGACGTGCTGCTCTTCATCGACAACATCTTCCGGTTCACCCAGGCCGGTTCCGAGGTCTCCACGCTGCTCGGCCGGATGCCTTCGGCCGTGGGGTATCAGCCGAACCTGGCTGACGAGATGGGCGTGCTGCAGGAGCGGATCACGTCGACCCGGGGTCACTCGATCACCTCGATGCAGGCGATCTACGTGCCCGCCGACGACTACACCGACCCGGCGCCGGCGACCACCTTCGCCCACCTCGACGCGACCACCGAGCTCTCCCGCGACATCGCGTCGCGTGGTCTGTACCCGGCCGTCGACCCGCTGACCTCGACGTCGCGGATCCTCGACCCGCAGTACATCGGCCAGGAGCACTACGACGTGGCCGTCCGGGTGAAGCAGATCCTGCAGAAGAACAAGGAACTGCAGGACATCATCGCCATCCTGGGTGTCGACGAGCTCTCCGAAGAGGACAAGATCACCGTCGCCCGCGCGCGCCGGATCGAGCAGTTCCTCTCCCAGAACACCTACATGGCGGAGAAGTTCACCAACATCCCGGGCTCCACCGTGCCGCTGAAGGACACCATCGAGTCCTTCAAGAAGATCACCGAAGGCGAGTGCGACCACATCGCCGAGCAGGCGTTCTTCAACGTCGGTTCGCTCGAGGACGTCGAGCGCAAGTGGGCCGAGCTGCAGAAGGAAAACTGACATGGCCGACGACGCTGCCAAGCACCTCGAGGTCGCGCTGGTCGCGGCCGAGCGGACCGTGTGGCAGGGCCAGGCCAAGATCGTCATCGCCCGGACCACGGACGGTGACGTCGGGATCCTGCCCGGCCACGCGCCACTGCTGGGCCTGCTCCAGGGTGGCACCGTGCAGGTGCGGACCGTCGACGACGAGTACTTCGTCGCGGCCGCGCCGGACGGCTTCATCTCGGTGGCGAACGACCGGGTCTCGATCCTGGCCGAGAACGCCGAGATGGGTCACGACATCGACCTGGAGGAAGCGCGCCGCGACCTCGAGGAGGCGCTGGCCACCGGCACCGAGTCCGATGTCGACGCCGACGAGGTCCGACTCGCCGAAGCCCGGGTGCAGGCCGCCGAGAAGACGGCCTGACCGGGACGGTGGGTGGGGCCGCAGTGGCCCTGAACCCACCTGCCATAATTGAACATCGTCACTGACAGTACGGTTCTCCGGCGGTGCCCGGGGCAGTACCGGCTATTGGGCACCGGAAATGGGGTCGGCAAGGTATGAGGACAGTCCTCGATGTCGTCGGGGTCTGTCTGCTTGCCGCCGTACTGCTGATCATCATCTTCGCGTTCCGCCGTCGCTGGTTGTCCAGGGACGGCGGAACGTTTGATTGCAGCCTGCAACTCGCCGAGAAGGACCACGGCCGCGGCTGGGCCCTCGGCCTGGCCCGCTACGTCGGCGACGAGCTGCAGTGGTTTCGGGTCTTCAGCCTCGCCTGGTGGCCCAAGCTCGTGGTCAACCGCCGCCAGCTCGAGGGCGTCACCACCCGCCGCCCGATGGGCAACGAGCCCCTCGTCACGTACGCCGGCCACGTCATCGTCGACGCCGAGCTCCGCGACCGGACCGTCCACTTCGCCATGACCGAAGAAGCCCTCACCGGGGTCCTGGCCTGGATGGAATCCGCCCCACCGAGCACCCAGACGTACCTCTGACCGATATTCGGTGGGCACCGCGGCGACGCTGTGCCACCATCGCCGCATGACAGCTTTCTTCCGACTGGGCTAGCTCCCGCTGGCCGGTCGAGGCTTTGCCCGCAGCCAGCGAGGCGGGGGCTGATCGTTCGATCGCTCCCGAACGCTGACCGGGAGAACACTGTCATGCATTCTGCGCGTAGTGGCGCGGCAGAGTCGATCAGTCAGGTGCTCGTGCGGACTGTCACGGGGCTGGAGCGCCTTGCGGCCGAGGAGTTGGCGGCCGCGGGTCATCGTGTGATCGACGTGTCCAAACGCCAGATAGTTGTCGAAGCCACCACCGCTGCCATCATCACCAGCTCGCCTCGGCTGGCCGATGATCTGTTTGTGGTGCGGGCTGCTGTGACGGATCCTGGACCGACGAAGCAGGCGCTGGCTGCTGTTGTTCGCGGTCTGGTGGTGCCGGGTACCCGCGGGCCGTTCGCGGTGAGTGCGTCGTTTCAGGGGCGGCGTAACTTCAGCCGCTTCGATGTCGAGGATCTGATCGGTGGGCGGATCGACGGTGGCAAGTACCACTCCCGCCGTACGGGCGCGGTTCCGCCGGCTGAGCGGGTCGACTGGCGGGTTGTGCTCGACGGGACGACGCTGTGGGTTGCTGTGCGGCCGTTCGAGGTGCCGCTGCATCGGCGGGTCTGGCGTCGGCGGACGGTGGCCTGCATCCGCCGGTCGCGGCGGCGATGGCCGGACTGGCCGGCATCACGGCGGGGCAGCGGGTGCTGGATCCGTTCTGTGGCGCGGGGACGCTGCTGCTCGAGGCACACGCCATCGAGCCCGGTGCGACCTATCTGGGGATCGATCGGCAACCGGCTGCTCTTGCCGCGGCTCGCGCGAACTCTCCGAGCCGGGAAGTCACCTGGCGCACGGGTGACGCCGCCCGGCTGTCCGGTCCGGTGGATCGCATCCTGACCAACCCGCCCTGGGATGTCCGCGTGAGCCTCGGCGACTTCGGGCCATACTTGCGGGAGTGGCGGCGGGTGCTGAGGCCGGGCGGGCGCGTGGTCGCAATCCTCAACCAGCAGCAGGCAGCGCGGATGACCGCCGACGCTGCCTGGCGGGTGGTCGAGGCATACGACGTAGCTGTCGCGGGCCGGCATCCCCGCATCGTGGTGGCCGAAAGAAGTGCGCACACGTAAGACCAGGCAGGGGGAACTGCTCGGCGTGCACACCTTCGAGGCCGTGTTCCCGCACGCCCGCGAGGACTTCTACTTCGAGTTCCTGCTCAGAATCGAGGAGCGCGTCGCCGCCGCTGTGCTCGAGGAGATGCTCGCGCCTTGGCGAGCCAGCGGCCGACTCACCGTTCATTTCGAGCACGAGCCGATCGCGGCGTACACCGGCGGCGACGAGATCGAAGCGGTCACACTGCGCGACCTGCGCTCCCGGGAGGAGCTGACCGTGTCGGCGGCGTACGTCGTCGACGCGACCGAGCTCGGGGACCTGCTGGAGCTGGCCGGGGTGGAGCACGTGGTCGGCGCCGAGAGTCGTGCCACGACCGGCGAGCTCCATGCGCCCGACGTTGCGGACCCGCTCGACCAGCAGGCCTTCTCGTGGTGTGTCGCGCTCGAGCACCGGCGGGGGGAGGACCACACCATCGACCGGCCGGCGGAGTACGCGCACTGGCACGATCACGTCGCGCCGTTCTGGCCGGGACCACAATTGTCCTGGCAGGACGTCGTACCGGTCACGCTGGAGCGCCGGGAGTGGCGGTTGTTCGAGGCCAACCCGGAGCGGCTGACGCCGTTCTCGCTCTGGCGCTACCGGCAGATCCTTGCCAGCAGCAACTTCCTCGGCGACGCGATCCCGGATGTCACGGTGGTGAATTGAGGCCTATCCCTTCCAGATCCCGCTCGGCGCGCTGATTCCGGTCCGGGTCGACAACCTGCTGCCGGCGAACAAGAACATCGGCACCACCCACATCACCAACGGCTGCTACCGCCTGCACCCGGTCGAGTGGAGCATCGGCGAGGCCGTCGGCGCGCTCGTCAGCTTCTGCCTCACGAACGGCCTGTCGCCCCGCAAGGTCCGCAACGACGCCAACCATCTGGCCGGCTACCAGCGCCTGCTGACGAACGAGCTCGGCATCCGGCTCACCTGGCCGGACGAGATCCGCACCTACCTCGACTGACAGCAAAATCCCGTGTCCAGGACGCTGCCCGTCGTACTGACCGACTTCGGCTGCGACCCAACATCCTCACCACAACCAACTCGTCCCTGGTCGCCTCCATTCGTCAGCGTGCGCGATGTCGATTCGCGGGCGTGGATGTATCGTCCGTTGCAGATCACCTTCAGCTGCCAGGGTGGAGGTCCCTGTTCCCCGACGTGCGGGCATCCGGTTTGACGGCTCCGGATGGACGGTTCGACGTCGTCGCGGCGGAGGCTGTCGTACAGTACGCCGACGACGTGACGATCCGGAACGTACGGATCGGCGACACATAAGGACACGAGGGGCGAGGGTGGCGGAGCGGGTTCGGCTGATCGACGTGGCGCGCGAGGCGGGCACGTCGGTGTCGACCGTGTCCCGGGCCCTGAACGGTTCGGACCTGATCTCGCCCGAGGTGGTCGCCCATGTGCGCGCGGTGGCGGGCGAGCTGGGCTATCGCGCCGACAAACGGGCGCAGGAGTTCAAGCTGGGCCGACCGTTGACGGTCGGCGTGACCGTGCCGGACCTGACGAACCCGTTCTTCTCCGAGGTCCTGAAGGGCCTCGCCGCCTCGGCGCGAGCCGGCGGCTACCGCCTGCTGATCGGGGAGAGCGGGGAGGATCCGGCCGAGGAGCTGCGACTGGTCGAGGAGCTCGTCGACCACTCCGGCGCGCTCGTCTTGTGCAGTTCGCGCCTGACCCGCAGCGGCCTGGAGAAGGCGCTCGCGCTGCCCGTCCCGGTGGTGTGCATCAACCGGACGGTGAAGAACGCGGGCGCGGTCGCGATCGACTACCGCGCGGCGAGCCGTCTGCTGCTCGAACACCTCACCGGTCTAGGCCATCGCCGGGTCCTGTACGTCGGCGGCCCGGCCGCCTCCTGGTCCGATGGCGAGCGCCGCCGGACCTTGCGCCGGACCGCTCGTGCCCTCGACGTCACACTGGACGAGATCGACGGCGGCTGGGCCGGGAACCACGGGTACGACGCCGGCCCGACCGTACTGCGGAGCCGGGCGACCGCGGTGATCACCTTCAACGACCTGGTCGGCGTCGGCCTGCTCAGCTGGATGCACGACAACGACGTCGAGGTCCCGGCCGAGCTCTCGGTCGCGTCGTACGACGACATCCCGATCGCGGCGTACGCGCGGCCGTCGTTGACCTCGTTGCGGAACGAGCAGGCCCGGTTGGGGGAGCTGGCCTGGCAGCAGCTCACCACCCGTCTCGCCGGCAACGACTGGCCGCCGCCGGATCTGCTCACGCCCGAGCTGGTCGTCCGCGCCAGCACGTGCTCGGCCCGGCGCCGAGCCCGGATCCGAGCGCACTGAAGGCCTGTGTGCAAACGATTGCACGCAACAGGTCCGGTCGGCTAGCGTTGGCTCATGCTGCCGCCACGCGGGGATCGGGTGGACGCCGTACAAGGACGGCATCTTCAAGGCGCCGGGCGACGTGTCCCAGCCCTAGTACAGCCTGTACGTCGGCGGCAAGCGGGCCACCACCGCGCGGTACCCGAACCGGCAGTCGGATGACAAGGTCGAGGGCGGTTGGCGCGGTGAGTGAGACGTTGCCCATAGCAACACGGCCGTCCGCGGGACCGTGCGACACGTTCGCGAACGTCAGTTGGGAGCCCGGGTTCGACGACTCGCGGATGCAGTACGACCAGATCGGCATCCTACCGTCTTTCCCGTACCAGAAGCCCTGAGACGGGGCGTGACGCTCCGTTCGAGCTGCGCCTTTCCCCAACACACGACAAGATCGGACAAGGGGGAACGGAAAACGCTCTCCAGAAGGGAGGGCGGGTTTCGACGACGCAGGGAGTGAGGCGTGGCCCGAGCAGACGGAATTCTCAGCCCCGAAGCCAATCGAACAAGGTCGATCGATCCACCCGGTTCCAGCGGTTCCGGCCCCCCGGACAACTCCGCCACCGAGAGACCCAGACTCAGTTCCGGCGCCAAGCCGCTGTCCTGGTGGGGGCGAGCCCGGCGGGACAAAGTGCTGCTGCTGATGGCTTTGCCTGGTCTGGTCCTGTTGCTCGCCTTCCACTACCTGCCGTTGTTCGGCAACCTGATCGCGTTCCAGGAGTACCTGCCGTTCGTCCCGCTCGGCCGCAGTGCGTGGGTCGGGCTGGACAACTTCGCGGTGATCTTCAACGGTGACCCGGACTTCCTGAACGCGCTGAAGAACACGCTGCTGATCACGCTGGTCCAGGTGATCTTCGTCTTCCCGGCGCCGATCGCGCTGGCCCTGCTGCTGAACAGCCTGCTGTCGGAGCGGATGAGGCGCATCGTCCAGTCGGTGCTGTATCTGCCGCACTTCCTGTCCTGGGTCATCGTGATCGCGATCTTCCAGCAGGTCCTGGGCGGCAGCGGCCTGATCAACAACGCGCTGCGGTCCCACGGCATCGACACGATCGACTTCCTTGGCAACCCCGACAGCTTCATCGCGCTGCTCAGCAGCCAGGTGATCTGGAAGGACACCGGCTGGGCGACGATCCTGTTCCTGGCCGCGCTGACGCAGATCGATCCCGGGCTGTACGAGGCCGCGCGGGTCGACGGAGCCTCGCGCTGGCGGCAGTTGTTGCACGTCACCGTGCCGGGGATCCGCAGCCTGATCATCCTGCTGCTGATCCTGCGGCTCGGCGACTCGCTCACCGTGGGCTTCGAGCAGATCATCCTGCAACAGAACCTGGTCGGGAGACCCGCCAGCGAAGTCCTCGACACCTACGTCTACAACAACGGCGTACTGGCCGGCCAATGGGGCGTGTCCGCCGCGGTCGGTCTGGTGAAGGGTCTGGTCGGCGTCGCCCTGGTGATCGGCGCCAACAAGGTCGCGCACATCTTCGGTGAGGCGGGGGTGTACCGCAAACCATGAGTACACAGACGAATCTCCTCCGATCCTCCGGTACCGCCGGAGGACGGAGCTCGATCGACGAGGTCCCCACGATCCCCGCGCGGGCTCTCAAAGGCATCGTGCTGCTGGTGTGCTGCGCGCTCGTGATCATCCCGTTCATCGGAGTGATCTCGACCAGCATCGCCAGCCAGTCCCATGTCACCAACTCCGGCGGCTTCGTGCTCTGGCCGGACGGCCTCAACCTCGACGCGTACCGGACGATCTTCAACGGCGGCGTGGTGCAGCGGGCGTTGCTGGTCAGCGTCTTCATCACTCTCGCCGGCACGCTGATCAGCCTGGCCGGGTCCACCATGCTGGCGTACGCACTCAGCCGGTCCGGATCCTTCGGGCAGCGGCCGATCCTGATGATCGTGCTGTTCAGCGTCCTGTTCAGCCCGGGGCTGATCCCGAACTACCTGGTGGTGAAGCAGTTCGGACTGCTGGACTCGCTGCTCGCGCTGGTCCTTCCGACCGCGATCAACGGGTTCAACGTGATCGTTCTCCGCGCGTTCTTCATGGGGATTCCGGACTCGGTGATCGACTCGGCCCGGATCGACGGTGCGGGCGACTTCCGGATCTTCTGGTCGATCGTCCTCCCGCTGTCGCGGGCGGTGCTCGCGGTGGTCGGCCTGTTCTACGCCGTCGGGTACTGGAACGCGTTCTTCAACGCGATGCTCTACATCAACGACACCGCGAAGTGGCCACTGCAGCTCGTGCTGCGGACGTACGTGATCAACAACACCGAGGTCAGCAGCGGCGATCTCGGCGGGGCGTCGGCCGACCAGTTGCCACCGCAGGAGTCGATCCAGATGGCGATCCTGGTGGTCTCCCTGGTTCCGATCCTGATCGTCTATCCGTTCCTCCAGCGGCACTTCACCAAGGGAATGCTGACCGGGGCGGTGAAGGGATGAGCATGATCAGCAGACGAACGCTGCTCGGCGGGTCGCTGGCTGCCGCCGCCGTCGGCCTCAGTGGCTGCGCCACCGTGACCAGGTCGACCGACATCGCGGCGCTGAACAAGCCGGTGGGGCTGCCGACGTACAAGCGGTTCGACGGACCCAAGCCGGACCTGCCTCGAGTGCATCCCTTGATGCCGGACTGCTTCTACCGGTTCCCGGCGCAACCAGCCCGGGTCACCGACGGCGTACCGGCCGATGGCAGCGATCTGTCCGGATCGGTGCCGACGTCGAACCCGATTCCCCCGACCGCCGATCGCAATCCGTACTGGCAGGAGCTGAACCGGAGAATCGGCTCACCGCTGGCGCTGACGATCACCTCGGCCACCGGCAGCGACTTCACCAACAAGTTCGCGACCTCGGTGGCCGGGGACACGCTGGGTGATCTGTTCAATGTCGACGGCAAGTTCTCCTATCTGCCGCAGTTCCTCGAGGCCCGGGCCCAGGATCTGACAGAGCACCTGTCCGGCGACGCGATCCTGGAGTACCCGTTCCTCGCGAACCTGTCGACGGAGTCCTGGCGTGGATGCGTGTTCGCCGGTGGGATCCGGGCGGTGCCGATCCAGCGCGGCGTGATGTCATCCACCTTGCTGCTGGCTCGGCAGGACCTCCTCGATCAGTTCGGCGTCGAGCTCGGCTCACCCGGCGTGGACGAGTTGATCGCGGTGGCCAAGGCGGTGACGGACCAGAAGAAGAACCGCTGGGCTTTCGCCCTCCCACCGTCGGCCGCGCTGAGCGCGATGCTGGGGTTGCCGAACGGCTGGGAGGTTCGCGACGGCCGGCTGGTGCACAGCCGGGAACTCCCGGAGCACAAGGAGATGATCGCGATCTCCGCGAAGATGCAGGCCGACGGGCTGATTCATCCCGACGGGGTGGCGAAGAACAACCAGAAGGTCTGGTTCAGTCAGGGCTCGGCGGTGATGACGCAGGACACCTACTCGTCCATCCAGAGCTTCTACCGCCGCGCCGTGGTGAAGAACTTCGCCATCTCGCTGCCGGTCGTGCGCGACAGCACCGGGAAGGTCGGCCGGTTCCTGCTCGGTGCGCCGAACAACTCGATCGCGGCGATGCGGCCCAGTTCGCCGGAGCGGACCAAGATGCTGTTGCGGGTGCTGAACTGGATGGCCGCGCCGTTCGGGACCGAGGAGTACCTGTTCCGCAAGTTCGGCCTGCCCGGGCGGCACTACACGCTGAAGGGCACCGACCCGGTCCTGACCGAGGCCGGCGGTAGCGAGGTCTGCCTGGGCGAGTTCCCGATCCAGTACCTGGCCGACGGTGGATATCCGGTCTACTTCCCGGGCCACCCCGAGGCGGTCGATGTCGCGTACAACCACCTCAAGACGATCCTGCCGACCGCGATCCCGCAGGCGACGTACGGGCTCTACTCACCGACCGACTCGACCAAGGGCAAGGTCTCCGACAAGGATTTCGACGCGCTCACCAAGGAGATCCAGCTCGGCCGCTCCGATCTCTCGGACTGGGACACGGCGGTCGCCAACTGGCGCAAGTCGAGCGGCGACGCGATCCGCCACGAATACGAGCAAGCCATGTCCATCCACGGCCGCAAATAGCGCAACTCCTCTCGCCGCGTGCACCGCCCACAGGG